>NZ_SCTC01000080.1 GCF_004299445.1 Phenylobacterium sp.
AACGGTCCTAAGGTAGCGAAATTCCTTGTCGGGTAAGTTCCGACCTGCACGAATGGCGTAACGACTTCCCCACTGTCTCCAGCATAGGCTCAGTGAAATTGAATTCCCCGTGAAGATGCGGGGTTCCCGCGGTCAGACGGAAAGACCCTATGAACCTTTACTATAGCTTCGCCTTGGCGTTAGCGACCGTATGTGTAGGATAGGTGGGAGGCTATGAAGCCGGGGCGCCAGCTCTGGTGGAGCCATCCTTGAAATACCACCCTTACTGTCGTTGACGTCTAACCGAGGGCCGTTATCCGGTCCCGGGACATGGCGTGGTGGGTAGTTTGACTGGGGCGGTCGCCTCCTAAAGTGTAACGGAGGCGCGCGATGGTGAGCTCAGAGCGGTCGGAAATCGCTCGTCGAGTGCAATGGCATAAGCTCGCCTGACTGCGAGACTGACAAGTCGAGCAGAGACGAAAGTCGGCCATAGTGATCCGGTGGTCCCGCGTGGAAGGGCCATCGCTCAACGGATAAAAGGTACTCTAGGGATAACAGGCTGATTTTGCCCAAGAGTCCATATCGACGGCAAAGTTTGGCACCTCGATGTCGGCTCATCACATCCTGGGGCTGGAGCAGGTCCCAAGGGTTCGGCTGTTCGCCGATTAAAGTGGTACGTGAGCTGGGTTCAGAACGTCGTGAGACAGTTTGGTCCCTATCTGCCGTGGGTGTACGAAGCTTGAGAGGATCTGTCCCTAGTACGAGAGGACCGGGATGGACACACCTCTGGTGGACCTGTCGTGGCGCCAGCTGCGCAGCAGGGTAGCTAAGTGTGGAATAGATAACCGCTGAAAGCATCTAAGCGGGAAACTAACCTCAAAACAAGGCTTCGCTGAGAGCCGTGGTAGACCACCACGTTGATAGGCCAGGTGTGGAAGTGCCGCGAGGCATGGAGCTTACTGGTACTAATCGCTCGATCGGCTTGATCGTTCTTAGTAAAACTTATGAGCGCTTTGCAGAGCAGCTCTGATGTCTTCTCAAATCTGATCCGCTTCATTGACCTGGTGGCTTTGTCGAGAAGTCCCCACCCGATCCCATCCCGAACTCGGTCGTTAAGCTTCTCAGAGCCGATGGTACTTCGTCTCAAGGCGCGGGAGAGTAGGTCGCCGCCAGGTCTATCAAGCGGATCAGGATCCAGAACCCTTCAATTCACGATGCCAGCAAGGCTTTGCCGCGGGGTGGAGCAGCCCGGTAGCTCGTCAGGCTCATAACCTGAAGGTCACAGGTTCAAATCCTGTCCCCGCACCCAAAGCTTCGTTTCGCCATTGGACAGCCTCCTTCGGGAGGCTTTTTTGATTCTGGCGCCATGAGGGCAGGTCCCGAGCCTTCTGGGCGCGCCGTTGCGCTCGATGGGCGTGGCGTGGGGCTCTGACAGCGACCCTGCAATGCCGAATCCCCAGCCGGTCGTCGTGAAATGCGCCAAGGCGAGCCGCCATGAGGCGGGGCTGGCTGCGTGAGCGGCGGCCGATGCGAGCCCGTCGGAACGTTGGACGTTCTGATCAGGTCACCTTTGCGACGCGTAGCGAGTTGGTGCCGCCGGACTTCCCGAACGGGATGCCCGCGATCACCACGATCTCGTCGCGCCGCTTTGCAAAGCCGCTCTTCAACGCGAGCGCGGCGGCCTGCGAAACCGTCTCGGTCATCGTGTGGGTGGTGTCAGACGTCAGGGCGTGGACGCCCCAGACGAGCGCCAGCCGCCGCGCGGTTTGGATGCTGGGGGTCAGGCCCAGAATCGGGCTGTCTGGCCGTTCGCGCGCGATGCGGATGGCCGTGCGACCCGAGAGGGAGAAGGCGGCGATCGCCTTGGCCTCGATCGTCTCGGCCACCTGGCGAGCGGCCGCACAGATGGCGTCGCCCGCCGACTTGTCCGGTGTGGGCCGGGCCGCGGCGCGGGCCGCCTTGAGGTCCTCGTCCTCCTCGGTGCGGGCGATGATCCGATCCATCATCCGCACGGTTTCCACCGGGTATTTGCCCGTGGCGCTCTCGGCTGAGAGCATGACCGCGTCGGCTCCGTCGAACACCGCGGTGGCCACGTCCGAGGCCTCCGCCCGGGTGGGGGCGGGGTTCTCGATCATGCTCTCCATCATCTGGGTCGCAACGATGACCGGCTTTCCGTGACGATGGGCGGCGCGGATCAGGCGCTTCTGGATCAGCGGCACGTCCTCGGCCGGCAGTTCGACGCCCAGGTCGCCGCGGGCCACCATGATGGCGTCCGACAGGCGCATCACCTCGTCGATGGACTGCAGTGCGCCAGGCTTCTCGATCTTGGACAGGATGAAGGCCCGGTCCCCGACCAGCTCCCGAGCCTCGGCGACATCCTCTGGCCGTTGGACGAACGACAGCCCGATGTAATCGCACCCGTGCTCGAGCGCGAAGGCGAGGTCCGAGCGGTCTTTGGAGGTCAGCGCCGGGATCGGAAGGGTCAGGCCGGGGAGGTTGACGCCCTTGTGGTCGCTCAGGCGTCCGCCCACGATCACGCGGGTGTCGAGGAAGTCGGGCGTCTGGCGGGTGACCTCGAGGCGGACCTTGCCGTCGTCGAGCAGCAGAACCGAGCCAGGAGAGGCCGCCGCCATGATTTCAGGGTGCGGCAGTTGCACGCGCTGACCATCGCCGGGCCGCTCCTGCAGGTCGAGGCGCAGCGTGCGCCCCCACTGCAGCACGACCCCGCCGCCGGCGAAGCGGCCGACCCGGAGCTTGGGGCCCTGAAGGTCGGCTAGGATCCCGATCGGGCGGCCCGTCTTCTTCTCGACCTTGCGAATGCGATCGACGACCTCGGCGTGGCCATCCTGGCTGCCGTGGCTGAAATTCAGGCGGAAGACGTCTGCGCCCGTTCGGAACAGCTCCTCCAGCCGCTCGAGGCTCGACGAGGCGGGCCCGATGGTGGCCACGATCTTCACCCGCCGGCGGCGCCGGATGCCTTCAGCCACGCGGGTGGTCTCCTTGCAGAACGGCCCGGGAATCGGGGCGACCCCGGACGCCTGAATTTGACGGTCATGAGCCTTGCCAGCAAGCAACGGTCACGCCGATGGCCTGGTTTCCATTGTCGGAATGGCGGCGGGTCGAACGTCCTGGGTCCAGGACGAGCGTAAAGGAGGGTTAGATGCCCTATGTGGACGGGTTCGTGCTGGCGGTGCCGAGGGCGAACCTCGAGGCGTACAAGGAGATGGCCCGCATCGGCGGCGAGGTGTGGATGGACCACGGTGCGCTCAGCTACGTCGAGTGTATCGGCGACGACGTGCCGCTGGGCGAACTGACTTCGTTCCCCCGCGCCGTGCAGGCGAAGGAGGGCGAGGTGGTGGTGTTCTCCTGGATCACGTACGAGAGCCGGGCGAAGCGCGACGAAGTCAACGCCAAGGTCATGGCCGACCCGCGGATGAAGGGCTCTGCCGCCGACATGCCGTTTGACGGCAAGCGCATGATCTTCGGCGGCTTCGAGAGCTTCCTCGCGCGCTAGCAGAACCAGTGCAGATGCGGTCCCGATGCTGCGCAGCGGGGTCGCATTACCGCGATTTATGTTGGCCCTGAGCGCGGGGCGGGGGAGAGAAGGCCCGGGACGCGTACCTGGAGCCGCCTGCCTTGATCTCCGAACTCGCCGCATTGGCCCTGGCCGCGCAGGGGCCCGAGCTGCCGCGCATGCCGGCCATCCAGCGGCAGCCTCAGATCACCTACGTCGACCGCAGCGGCGCCGTGATCGGTGTGCGGGGCGGGCGATATGCGCCGCCGGTCGACGTGAACCGGTTGCCCAAGCACGTGCCGGGCGCGATTGTCGCCATCGAGGACCGCCGCTTCTACGAGCACACCGGGTTCGATCCGCGCGGCATGGCCAGCGCCGTCGTGGGCGGTCTGACCGGCGGGCGGATGCGCGGGGCATCCACCATCACCCAGCAGACCGCGCGGTTGCTGTTCCTGAACCAGGACCGCACGCTGGAGCGCAAGGCCATCGAGCTGGTCTATGCCGTCGAGCTGGAGAAGACCTACTCCAAGGCCCAGATCCTCGGGATGTACATGAGCCGCGCCTATTTCGGCGCCGGCGCCTATGGCTACGAAGCCGCGGCTCAACGCTACTTCAACAAGCCGGCGGCGAAGCTCTCGATCAAGGAAGCCGCCATGCTGGCGGGCGTCCTGAAGTCGCCCGTGAACTACGACCCGATCAACCAGTACGAGGCCTGTCTGGAACGCGCGAACCTGGTGCTGGACGTCATGGTCGAGAACGGAGTGATCACCGCGGCCGAACGCGACAAGGCCAAGGGCCAGAAGCCCCGGGTGTGGAAAACCGCGCCGAATGGCGCGGCGCAGTACTTCGTTGACTGGGTGGACGGCGAAGTCCGCCGGATGGTCCCGAAGCCGAACCGCGACCTCATCGTCGAGACCACGCTGGACCAGGCGATGGAGCGCGCCGCGGGCGAGGCTGCGAAGTCGGTCGTCGCGCGGTACAAGGCGCAGGCCACCGACCAAGCGGCGATCGTGGCCATCGACGGGCAGGGGCGTGTGCGGGCGTTGGTGGGCGGAACCGACCACGCCACCGCGCCCTACAACCGCGCCGTCAATGCGCGGCGGCAGGCGGGCTCGGCGTGGAAGCCGTTCGTCTACCTGACCGCTCTGGAGCAGGGGCGCACGCCCACGACCGAGGTCGTCGACGAGCCGGTGACTATCAACGGCTGGTCGCCCAGCAATTATGACGCCGGCAGCTATCTCGGGCCCATCACGCTCGAGCTGGCGCTGGCCAAGTCGGTGAACACAGTCGCCGCGCGTCTGGCCGACGAAGTGGGCCGCCCGAACATCGCCGCGACCGCCCGGCGGATCGGCATCCAGTCCGCGGTCAACACCGACCCGGCCATGGCGCTCGGCACCACCCTGGTCTCCCCGCTGGAGATGACCCAGGCATATGCCGCGTTCTCGAACGGTGGAAACCGAGTGCAAGCCTATGGCATTGAGCGGATCCGCTCGGGCGGCCAGGTCATCTATCAGAAGCGGCCCCCCGCGCCGGTCCCGGCCATCGCCAACCCGGCGCTCAGCGAGCTGAACCAGATGATGCGCACCGTCATGGTTGCGGGCACGGGCGGCCGCGCCGCGGCGCCGGGCTATGACCTGGCCGGCAAGACGGGCACCACATCAGACTACAAGGACGCGTGGTTCTGCGGCTACACCGGCTATCTGGCCAGTTGCACCTGGATGGGCCGCGACGACGCCAAGCCCATGGGGCGGATCAGCGGCGCCACCGCGCCGGCCGAAATGTGGCGCCAGTTCATGAGCACGGCGCTGAAGCGAGTCCCGAACCAGGCGATCCCCGTGGGGCCCGCTGCCCCCGCGCCCGCGCCGCCGGTTCAGGTGGCGAGCCAACAGACCGCCGAGGATTCCGACCAGGCCGCGGAAGAACCTCCGACCGACTGAGCTGGTCGCCGCCCCCTGGACTGACGCCCGGGCATGCCAACTTAATGCCGCGGAGTCGCGCGCCGCTGAGCAGAGACGCGACCTGAACTCGGGGAGGCGGGCCCATGTCGACAGGCCTTTTCAGCGACCTGCTGGTCGTGGACTGCGCGAGCTTCATTGCGGGGCCGGCGGCGGCGACGGTGCTGAGCGACTTCGGCGCACGGGTGATCAAGATCGAGCCGCCAGGGATCGGCGACGCCTATCGCAACCTCTTCCGCCTGCGCGGCACGCCGGATGACGTCGACTACTTCTGGGCGCTCGACAGCCGCAACAAGGAGAGCCTAGCGCTGGATCTGCGTCGGGCCGAGGCCCAGGCCGTGCTGCGGACGCTGGTCCGCAAAGCCGACGTTTTCATCACCAACATCCCGTTCCCTGCGCGCGAGCGGCTGGGCGTGCGCGCCCAGGACCTCATGCCCCTGAACTCGCGGCTGATCTACGCGTCGCTCACGCCTTACGGCGAGCACGGGCCCGAGCGCGACCGCACCGGCTTCGACGCCACCGTCTGGTGGGCGCGATCGGGGCTGATGGACCTGGTCCGCCCGACCGCTGGCGCCGAGCCCGCGATCTCGATGCCGGGGATGGGCGATCACCCCACGGCCATGGCGATGTACGGCGCGATCCTGACAGCGCTCTACAAGCGCCAGCTGACCGGCGAGGGCTCGGAGGTCAGCACCTCCCTGCTGGCGAACGGGCTGTGGGCCAACGGTTGCCAGGTCCAGGCCGCGCTGTGCGGCTACGAGCTGGCGCCGAGGCCGAAGCGCGGCGACCGGGGCGCGCTGAACGAGATGTATCGCGCCAGCGACGACCGTCATTTCATCATCGTCAGCACCAATCCCGCCCGCGACTGGCCGCTGCTGGCCAAGGCGGTGGGGCATGCGGAATGGCTGGAGGACCCGCTGTTCGCGACCCCGGAGGCCCGCCTGATGAACGGCCCGGACCTGGTCGCCCGGTTCGACGCCACGTTCGCCGAGCACCCCTACGAGCACTGGTCGAAGATCCTGTCCGAGGGCGACGTCACCTTCGGCATCGTAGCGACGATCTACGACCACTTCACCGACGGCCAGATCGAGGCGAACGGCCTGTTCCCCGAGTTCTCGGACCACTGGTTGCGGACCGTCGACAGCCCCTTCCAGGTTCAGGGCGAGGCCAAGCTGCCCCCGCGCATGGCGCCCGACATCGGCCAGCACACGCGCGCGCTGCTGGCCGAGTTCGGTTGTTCGCCGGCCGAGATCGAGGCGCTGGCCGTCGACTAGCGATGCCCGGAAGGAGGCCGGGCGACGTGCTGAGCCCGGCCTTGTCTGGGGCTGCTGTGACAGCTGGCTTCCAGACTACATGCGGTAGCGAACACCGAAGATGATGGTGCGGCCAAAGTGGTTGTTCTCGTACGCCCGATTGGCTTGCTTATCGACGTAGCGGTCGCGGTAGTCGTCGGTCAGGTTGATACCTTCGATTGAGAGTTCGAGTTGCTCCGTGACCCGATACTTTACGGAGGCATCGACGTTCACTGAGGAGTTGTAGCCCTCGAAGACGTTCCCGGTGCCGGAGGCGTTGTCGATGAATCCGGAACGGTAGGCGATCGACGCACGGGCGCTGAACTTGCCCTCTTCATAGTAGAGCGTCGCGTTGTAGGCCCGCTTAGCCAGGCCATACAGCGTGGAGTCGACGTCCAGGCCGGGGAGAGCGCCGCCCGGCGTGGTGGCTGGACCAGAGACCCGGTACGTGACGTTCGAGTCCACGAAGGTGGCGTTCACGATGCCGCCGAAGTTCGACCAGAAGCTCGGCAGGAAGCTGAATGGCGCCTGGATGGCCAGTTCGACGCCCTTGAGGCTGCCACCGGTACCGTTCTCAATGGTGGAGATGGTCCAGGCCTGGCCCTCCACGTTCGATGCCGCGGGCGAGCTCGGGTTGATGATCGAGGTCGGCAGGCCCGTCGAGGCAAAGGTGCCTGTCCGGGTGACGCCAAGCGGGAACGACTGGATGTCCTTCTTGAAAACCGCAATTGACGCCAGCGCCTGGGGTGCGAAGTACCACTCTAGACCAACGTCGTAGGCCTTGGCCCGGAACGGGTCCAAGTTCGGGTTGCCGAACGTGACACGGTAGTTGAAGCCATCGACCGTGCCGCCGGGCGTAAGGTTGCCGAGGTTCGGCCGCGTCATCACTTCGGACGCCGCAGCGCGGATGATGATGTCGTCGGTGGGGAACAGGGCGAGGTTCACGGCCGGCAGCCAGTCGTGATACTTGCGCTTTACCGTCACCGCGACGCCGTTGTTAAGGCCCGTGGAGGACTGGTCGGTTTCCATGTAGCGAACGCCGGCATTGGCCGCGTAGCGCAGGCCGCCGATCTCGCCCTTGAAATTGGCCTGCAGGTAGCCGCCGGTGTCTTCCTCGCGCACCGAGCGGATATTGCCGGTGTCGGGCGCGGCGGTGCGCCCGTAAAGGCCGGTGAGGGCGGCGGCGGCGTCGATGTCGGGGATGATCCAGGTCGTCGTCGTGCCGGTGGGTTGGCCAGCGTTGCCGAGGTTCACGGTCTTGCTAAGCGCCTGCGTCGCTGCAAAGCCGTAGACGGCCGTCGGTCCGAACACGCTGGACGGCGTGCAGGTGATCGTGCTGCGCACGACGTCTGGTCCCGCCGTCGTCCGGG
This sequence comes from Phenylobacterium sp., assembly GCF_004299445.1. Classification (GTDB taxonomy): domain Bacteria; phylum Pseudomonadota; class Alphaproteobacteria; order Caulobacterales; family Caulobacteraceae; genus Phenylobacterium. Next base: position 8,111 of record NZ_SCTC01000080.1, read on the forward strand.
TCGGGCACACGACCGTGTCGCGGGTATAGGCCTCGAGGTCGAAGTCGAAGCGGCGGTAGACACCGCCGGCCACGAATTGCACGCCCTCGGTCATGTCCCATTCCACGCGCCCGGACAGGGTCCGGAACTTGTTGGTGTTGTTGGACGGTCGGTCGCGGATCTCCGCCAGCTGGAAGCTCGCCGGATCCGTGACGCTCGTGCCGAAGGCGAGCAGGGGGCTACGCGCGTCGGTGTAGTCGTAGCGGTAGCCGGCGGCGTCGCGGTCGTCGTAGACGAAAGTCGTCTCGACCGGGATGTCGGCATCCGACTTCGAGACACCACCCAGGACGTTGGCGCGGAAGGTGTCCGTGAACTCGTGGCTGGCGTTGAAGCTGAGCTGGTAGAACTCGGTCTGCGACTTGCGCTTGTAGTTTTCGGTCCGCACCCACGCATCGTCGAACGTGCCCGCGATTATGCTGTTGGTTGCCGTGTCGATGGTCAGGTTTCGGGCGTCGATCGCGCGTTCGTTCGAGCGGAACAACACCTCTGCCCACGCCTCGGTGCGGGTCTCGCGGAACCGCGAATAGAGGCCGTCGAACGAGACCTTCGTGCGTTCTGTAGGCGCCCACTGGAGGCTGCCGGTGAGACCCAGTCGCTCACGATCGTGGCCGATGTTGCCGTAGCGCGGGATACGGGGATGGAAGGCCAGGGCAGCGGCGTTGCAGGCGGCGCCCGGGACATAGGTCCCGCCACTGTTCTGCGTCGTGAAGCAGCGCACGCCATCGACAGAGTCGAATCTCGCTTGCGCCCAGCGGACCGTGTTGTTGCCGAGCTCGAGCGTATCGTTCTCGCTATAGGCGACCGATAGCGACGCACCGAAAACACCATCCTCAGACCGCCATGCGGCCAGCCCGGCCAGGCGTGGGCCGATGTTGTCGCTCAGATCATTGTACTGCCCTTGGGCTGAGGCCACGAAGGTCAGGCCATCCTTGCCGGCGAGGGGATTGCCGGTGTTGAGATCGACCACCGCGCCCAGCGAACCCTCGTCGAGCGAGGCCTCGGCGGTCTTGTGCACGACGAGCGAGTTGAAGAGTTCGGACGCGAATACGTTGAAGTCGAAGGCGCGCTCCCGGTTGGGGCTGGCGCCGTCTGTGGAGGTGGCGATGGCCTCCAGGCCATTGACGCGAACCCGCGTAAACTGGCCCGACAGACCCCGCACCGTGATGGCGCGTCCTTCGCCGCCGTCGCGCTGGATGGAAATGCCGGGGATCCGCTGGAGAGACTCGGCCAGGTTCTGGTCGGGGAACTTCGCGATGTCCTCAGCGACGATGACGTCGACGGACGAGACGGACTCCCGCTTCACCGCGATCGCAGCGCCCAGGGATTGTCGGAAGCCGGTGACGACGACTTCTTCGACCTCGTCGGGGGCTGTGGCCGCCTGGGCGGCAGCCTGGCTTGCGAGGCCGAGGCCCAGGGCCAGCATGGACGCGCCGCAAACCAGTTGGCGCAGACGCATTTCGCCCGTTCGGACCATAAGCATACCCTCCCCATGCGCCGGTGTTCTCCCGGCCGTCGCCGAATAGTCGACATTGCTACCGGTGGCGCCATCAGTGACACCGGTGTCATGCAGGGTAGCCAAACCGCGGCGAAATGCAATGGCGCAGGCGCCACAGTGGTGCGGTTTCAGCCCGACTACGGCAACGCGCGATAGATCAGGCGCCTGAACCGGGCCTCGCCGCGGCCGGCTGCGAACAGGGCGGGGCGCAGGGCCATGAAGCCGCCGCGGACGTTGTGATGATAGCCTGACACCTCCATCTGGCGATCGAACTTGGTCCAGGTCCGTCCGTCAGGGCTGGTGTGAAAGGTGACGATGTGGCGGTCGTTCTTCATGCGGATGCGCATGCGCCGCCCGTTCGGATTCGCGGGGCGGCCGCGCTCGATCCCGTACTGGTGGGTGACGAAGGCCGTCTGGTTGAAGGACAGGCCGCAGTAGAGCTGCTTGTCGTAGAACAGCAGGATCCCGGCCGAGCCGTCGGCGGGAATCTCGATGTCGACTTCGACCTCATAGGCCTGGTCGGGCGCGATGAAGGTGAGGGGCGGGGAGTCCTTCGGCGCCGTCCCGCGCGCGGTCAACACCAGGGCGTTGTCGAAGCGCACACGGGCGAGCTCGTCGGGCGCCGGGTCGGCGAACCCCCACTGCACGCCCAGTTTCGAGACGGTGAAATCGTCTGAGAAGGCCAGGCCATGCGGACCCGGCTTGCCGCCGCGGGGCTTCCTGAGGGGCTTTGACAGGTCGCCGCCCTTGGCGCGGAACCAACCGTCGGTGGTCCATTCGATCGGGTCCAACAGGCACTGGCGGCCCAGGGTCCAGAAGCCGTTCTCATAGCCGTGGTAGACCATCCACCAGTCGCCGGCCGGCCCTTCGACCAGGGTGGCGTGGCCTCTCGACCACCACTTCTCATCGCGTGAGACGGTGCGCACGACGGGATTGTGAGGGCAGTTCTCCCAGGGGCCGTGGATCGAGCGCGAGCGCGCGACGATGACCATGTGGCCGGTGGGCGGCCCCGCCGTCCCGCCGACGGCCGTGATCTGATAGAACCAGTCTCCGCGCCGAGTGATCTTCGGTCCTTCCGGCGCAAAGCCCTCGACGTCCCAGTCCGCCGGGTAACGCCACGGGTCGTAGACGTGCTCGACCGGACCGTCGGTGGAGAGCCCGTCGTCGGTCAGCCGCACACGGTCGCCGCCTGACAGGAACAGGTAGCGCTTTCCGTCTTCGCCCACCGCATGGCCCGGGTCGATGTGGGCCGGCAGCTTCAGGTCGATCGGCTCGCTCCATGGCCCGCGGATATCGTCGGCCCAGATCACGTAGATCGAGCGCCGGTCCGGATACCGGGCCGGAATGTAAATGTAGTAGCGACCGTTGTGCCGGATCAGTTCGCAGGCCCAGACCGAGCCGATCGGCGTCTTGAGCGCCGCGGTGATCGGGGCCCAGTTCACCAGGTCCCGCGAGTGCCAGATCACCACGCCGGGATAGGCCTCGAAGGACGAGAACGTCATATAGTAGTCGGAGCCGTCCTTAAGGATCGTGGGATCCGGACGGTCTCCAGCGACGATGGGGTTCAGGAACGTTCCATCGCCGAGGTCGGCCGTGCGCTGCCCTTCGACGCCGCGACGCCACGTGGGCGCTGCGGCCGCCGCGGGGAGGGCGGCGGCCGCGCCGAGGGCGCCGAAGGCCGTGCGGCGGGTAAGCTTCGACATGAGTCTCAGAACTTGTAGCGCACGCCCACGTAGAACTGCCGGCCGGTGTGGACGTATTCCTCCGAGCTCTTGCGCTCGGACGAGATCCAGCGGTCGTCGAACTCGTCGGTCAGGTTGATGCCCTCGACCGACAGCGTGAGCTTGTCGGTGACCTCGTAGCTGGCCGAGGCGTCGAAGTTCAGGGTGGAGAACTTGCCCCGCACGTCGTTGCCGTTGCCGCCCGGCACCGTCGACAGGTAGCCGTCGCGGTAAGAGGCGGAGACGCGAGCCTTCACCTTTTCATACTCGTAGTAGAGCGTCGCGTTGAACGAGTAGGGCGACAGGCCCACCAGCGGCTGGACGACCGTCGTCGGCGGGTTGGCGGCCGCGTTGGTGATGTATTCGATGTCGGACTTCACGTAGGTGAAGTTCACGATGCCCCCGAAGCGGTCGAACGGCCCGGGCAGGAACGTGAAGGGCCGCTGGATGCTGGCTTCCAGGCCCTTGAGCGACCCGCCGTCGGTGTTCTGCTGCTGCGTGACCGTGAAGATGGTGTCGGCTGTGTTGCCGTTGGAGAGCAGGCTGGTCGGCAGGCCCGTCTCCGAGAAGGGGATCGTGGACGCAGCGCTCTGGATGTAGCTCTTCAGGTCCTTGTAGAAGAAGCCCAGGGTGAACTGCGTCTCGCTGTCCGGGTACCACTCGAAGGAGAGATCGAAAGTATCGGCCCGGATCGGGTTGAGCAGCGGGTTGCCGACGTTCAGCGTGCGCGCGGTGTTATTGATCGTGCCGCCGGGGGTCAGGTTCGGCAGCTGCGGCCGCGACATCACCTTGGACGCCGCGAAGCGCACCATGACGTTGTCGACAGGCTCGACCACCACGTTCAGCGAGGGCAGCGTATCCTTGTAGCTGCGCGCGACGTTGACGTAGTTCACGCCGACGAAGCCGCGGGCTTCCTGGTCGGTGCGGGCATGGCGGATGCCGATGTTGCCGCGCACGGGCATGCCCCCGATCTCGGTGTCGAAGTCGGCCTGCAGGTAGGCCGAGAAGTCGCGCTCTTCGACGTCGCGGTTTGCGCCACGCTGGTTGTCGCCAGATAGGCGGAAATCGCCGAACTGGTTGATGCAGTTGCAGTTGATGCCCAGGGCCTCGGCCACCTTTTCCAGGTCGGGCGAAAGCCACGACGTCGGCGTCCCGGCCGGCAGATTGAGCCCTTTGCCGAAACCAGTGATGAGCTTGGAAAGCGTGGCGATGGTGACGCCCGGCGGCAGGGCCACGGCGCCTTCGGTGATGCCGCCCAGGACGAAGCGACGCTGCTCCTGGGTGCGGAAGTCGTACTCCTTGTAGAGCAGGCCGCCCTTCACCTGGAACACGTCGTTGACGTCGAACTCGAGGTCGGCGCGCACGTTCTTCAGCACGTTGACCGTTTTATTGGGCCGCATGCGGATGAGAGACGCATCGCCCAGCGCCAGTGTCGTGCCGAAGGTCCAGGACGCCGGGTTGGTGACGTCGAACCCGTAGTTGAAGCCGGGCTGCTTCAGGCTCTGCGTGTAGTCGTACTGGTAGCCGTCGCTGTCGTAACGATCGAACGAGATGGTCGTCTGGACCGGATTGTTCTGGATCGACGTGGACCGGCCGATCAGCAGGGAGCCGCGGAAGCGGTCATTGAACTCGTGATCGATCTGCAAGGCGATCTGGTTGAATTCGGTCTTCAGCCGGTCGTAGCGGTCCTCAGTTCGGACATCGACGTCGTCGAAGGTGGCTGAGACCAGATGGCCCTTGGAGTCGAAGACCGGGTTGCGCACGTCGGTCTGCGGGTTGCCCTGGCCCGAGCGGCTGAACGAGATGACCTCGAGGTAGTTCTCGCGCCGGCTGCCGTCGAGCAGGGCGTAGAGGCCGTCGAGGGTGAAGGTGGTGCTGTCGGTGGGCTTGAACTGGATCGCGCCGGTCGCGCCCGTACGCTCCCAGTCGTAGGTCAGCCGGCCATAGCGCGGGATCCGCGGGTGCCAGGCCGAGTTGACGTTCGAATAGGTCCCCACCGGCACGTTGCAGGGGCCGGGGGTCTGGAAGCAGCCGGCCGAGTTGGTGGGGACGCTCGGGTTCTCCCAGCGGCCGGTGGACGAGCCTTCTTCAAGGGTCGTGCGCTTGGCGTAGGCCAGCGAGAACAGGGCGCCCAGCTTGCCGTCGAACCAGGTGTCGCTGAGCAGCAGGGTGCCGCGCGGGTCCCACTTCTTAGAGAGGTCGTTGTAGCCGTACTGTCCGCCGACGGCGACGACACCCTCGCCGTAGTCGAACGGCTTGGCCGTACGCAGGTCGACGGTCGCGCCCAGCGATCCTTCCTCCACCTCGGCGGACTGCGACTTGCGCACCGTCAGGCGGTTGAACAGCTCCGAGGCGAAGATGTTGAAGTCGAAAGAGCGGCCGCGATTGGCGCCGCCCGAGCCGTCCTTGCCCCCGGTCGTGGCCAGCGCTTCCAGGCCGTTCAGACGGACGCGGGTGAAGTCGGAGGAAAGGCCGCGCACAGTGATCGTGCGGCCTTCGCCGCCGTCGCGGTCGATGGCGACGCCAGGGATGCGCTGAAGGCTCTCTGCCAGGTTCAGGTCGGGGAAGTCGGCGATGTCCTCGGCGTTGATGACGTCTACGATGTCGGTTTCGGCCTTCTTCACCGAGATTGCGCTGGCCAGGCTGGCGCGGAAGCCGGTCACCACCACTTCCTGCACTTCGTCGGCGCTGGCCTGGGCGAAGGCCGGACCCGCCAGGCCGGCGAGGATGAGGGTGGAAGCCCCACAGGCCAGCATGCGCAGCCGCGTCGTCGTCGCAGTCATCGTCTCACTCCCCGAGCGCCACTGTATCGCGGCTTAGTGGTTCCCAACCGGCTCATGTTGCAATGACACCGGTGTCATACTACCCTGAGACTCGCTTCCATAGGAGGCGAACGCCAGAATACTGGAGGGAACATGTCTGTCTGTGACACCGGTGTCAACAACTTGACGCTTCAGCCTGTCAGGATGGCGCGCCGGCCGAACCCCGTGTTCTCGGACGAGTATGGCGTAGTCCGCGACGTGCTGATCGGGGCGCGGCGCGAGGCGGGGCTGAGCCAACGGGCCCTTGCGGCCAGGCTGGGCAAGACCGGCTCACACGTTGCGATGATCGAGCGCGGCCAGCGGCGGGTGGACTTGCTGGAATTCTGCCGGATCGCCGAGAGCCTGGGCCTGTCGCCCGACGCCCTGGTGGGGCGGATCGCCACCCAGCTTTGCGCCCTGCGGGCGGCGGCATGAGCCCGGCCCGACGCCTTCGCGCAGGGGGCGGAGGCTAGCTCGCGAGCACCCTGTCCGGATCGGAGCCGAGACCCACATAGGCCTGGGTCACGGCGGTCCGGAAGGCTTCGTCTGCGGCGAGCGCGGCCGGGAACACCTCCGGCAGGGCCAGGAAACGGCCGACATCGTCCTTGCCGCCGTCACACTCCCGCCCAATCCCGGTCAGAACCTCCGCCAACGGATCGACGATGACGCCGCCGGCCCGGGCCTGATGCGCCACGAAGCGCATCCAGGCGGCGACGCCGACGACCAGTCGCCCTATCGGCCGGCCGTCCGCCAGCGCCTCGGTGATCGTCTCGAGCAGCCGGAAGCGCAGCTTCTGCGAGCCGTCCCACGCGATCTGCGACAGTTTGTGCACGATCGCAGGGTTGCGGAAGCGGGCGAGGATGCGGGTCACATAGTCTGGCAGGTCGAGCTCGGGGGCGTGCAGGCTGGCGGCGATATCCTCGCGCATCATCGCCTCGACGAAGCCCGCCAGACGCGGATGGTTCATGGCGTCGAAGACCGTCTCACAGCCCATTCCCAGGCCGGCGTAGGCGAGGGTGGAGTGGGCGCCGTTCAGCAATCTCAGCTTGGCGCGCTCGAACGGGGCGACCGCGCTGGCGACTGTCACCCCCGCCTCGCGGAACAGCTCGGCGTCGGCCCCCAGCTGATCCTCGACCACCCACTGTACGAACCGCTCGCGCTGGATCGGCCAGGCGTCTTCCAGGCCCAGGGCGGCGCGCACCTGCTGGCGCAGGGCTTCGTCGGTGGCCGGCGTAATCGAGTCGACCATACTGGACGGGAAGGGGGCCTCGCTCTCAATCCAGCGGGCCAACTCCCGGTCGCCGCGGGCCTCGCAGAACCGAACCACGGCGCGGCGCAGCTTCAGCCCGTTATCCGAGAGATTGTCGCAACTGATGGCCGTGAACGCCGGCAGATCATGACGGCGGCGCCGCGAAAGGCCCTCGGCGATCCAGCCGATCAGGCTGAGCGGGTGCTCGCGCCGTCCCAGATCTCGGCGAATGTCCGGATGCTCGAGGTCGAGTTCGCCCTCGGTGGTCAGGCAGTAGCCCTTCTCGGTCACCGTCGCGGTCACATAGCGGGCCTCGAGCAGACGGCGGAAGACCAGAGCCGGATCCTCGGGCGCCACGACCACCTGCAGGATCGAACCGACGACCTGCAGCGCCGGCGCGGCGTCCTTCTCGACCAGGGTGTAGAGCCCGTCCTGCGGCGTCAGCGCATCACGTACGTCCGGCGTTCGCAAAGAGACAGCGCAGACCGCCATGTCGGGCCGGCGTGAGAGCATCCGGTCGAAGTACCAGGCCTGGTGCGCGCGGTGGAAAGCACCCGGTCCGAAGTGCACGACGCCGATCCGCGCCAGCTCGCGATTATAGGCCGGTAGGCCGATCGGCGGAGGCACCCGAGCGAGCGTGGAACTGCAGAGACGCATCAACGGGGAAGGCCGTTCCGAAGCATTTGTAGATGGTAACCGGTGTCACCTAATCTGCATAGGAAGGCGGACCTGCTTCAGGCTTGTGGTTGCGGCCCGGCGCGGCGCAGGGGATATGAAGGCTAACAGTCGGCCCGAAGGATCGGTCACAACCCCCGTGAAGTCTCCGATGAGCAAGTCGCCCACGCCCGAAGAGGGGGCCTCCGAAGGCCTGCGGCGACGCCCCACGATCAACGATATCGCCCGCCTGGCCGGGGTCTCGAAGAAGACCGTGTCGCGGGTGATCAACGCTTCGCCGTTCGTCCGCGACGACACACGCGAGCGGATCCAGGCCGTTATCGCCGAACTGGGGTTCGCGCCCGACCCGCAGGCGCGGGGGCTGGCCTATGGGCGCGCGTTCCTGATCGGCCTCGTCTACGACAACCCCAACCCGCAGTACGTCGTGAACATGCAGCTCGGGCTGCTGGACGGCATGCGCAACTCGGGCTTCGAGCTGGTGGTGCACCCTTGCGACCGCTCCAGCCCCACGTTCCTGGACGACCTGCGCGCGTTCATCGAGCGCCAGCGGCTGTACGGGGTAGTGCTGACGCCGTCGGTGTCCGAGGACGAGCGGGCCGCCAAGCTGATGGCCGACATCGGTTGCGCCTACGTCCGCGTGGCCTCGGTGACCCTGGATACGCCCGACCACATGATCGAGACCCGCGACCGCCTGGGCGGACGCGAGGCTGCGGCCCACCTGGCCGAGCTAGGCCACACGAAGATTGCGTTCCTCTCGGGCCCGCCGACGTTCCGCTCCTCGCACGAGCGGCGATCGGGCTTCGAGGAGGCGCTGAACGAGCGCGGCCTGTCGCTGGCCAAGGCCTACGTGGCCGAGGGCGCCTATACCTACGAATCCGGCGTCGAATGCGGCCGCGCACTGCTGGAAATGGCCGACCGTCCCACCGCGATCTTCGCGGGCAACGACGAGATGGCCGCGGGCGTCCTGCAGGCCGCCCGTCAACTGGGAGTCCGGGTGCCCGAGGACGTCTCGGTGGTGGGCTTCGACGACTTCCAGATCGCGTCTCGCCTCTGGCCCACCCTGACCACGGTGCGGACCCCCACCCGCGAGATCGGCCGCCTGGCCGTGGAACGCCTGATGGGCCGAGAAGACGACAGCCGCGACCCGAAGAGCCGCCTGCCGTCGTTGGTGGTGCGGGAGTCGACGGCCCCGCCCGCGAAGAGGTGAGTCTTTAGCCGCCGGGTTCGCCGAGCCCCTCCGGCGGTTGCTTGCGGAGCGCTCCCACCGGCGTGAGCACCGTCCGCTCGATGATCTCGGCCATGGTCTCGGCGTCGACGCGGTCGAGGTTGCGGAGCCACCAGGCCAGCAGGTTCAGGATCGACGAGGTGAGATGGAACAGCAGCATCTCGTCCAGCGGATCTTGTGACGCCGACGAACGGGCGCGGCCCAGGGTCTCCAGGGTTTGGCGCAGCATGCCGGCGCGCACGGTCTCGCCCGCGCCGCCAGCGATCAGGGCGCGGTGGATCGGCAGGTTGTCCTGGACGAAGGCGCACAGCGAGCGGGCGGCTCCCCGGCGGTCCTTCTGCAGCAGGAGCGGTCGCACCTGGGTCAGGAAGTCTCCGGTCAGCGCATCCGCCACGTCGGCCAGCAGCGCCTCCTTGTCCGCATAGTGACGGAAGAAGGTCGCGTAACCGACGCCGGCGCGGGCGGCGATGGCGCGCACGGTGATCTCGTCCAGCGCGCTCTCGGTGGCCAAGTCGACCATGGCCTGACGCAGGGCGGCGCGCGTGCGGACGATCCGGGCGTCGAGGGCGATTGACATAGAGCGGCTGCACCCCGTTATGATCCAGTGTATATCGTAAGTGCTTCGTGGCGGCGTCAAGCCGGCGGCGCGATGAGACTTAAGACAAGTCCGGGCGCGAAGCACTGGGAAGAACCGCTGGGGGAGCCGTCGATGGCCATTTCGAAGAACATGACGCGAGCCGGGCTGGCCGCCTTGCTCGCGACGGCCGCTATGGGCGCTATGCTGGCCGGCGGCGCGACGGCGCAGGGCCCGGCGGCCCAGGCGGTCGACGACTTCGTCCTGCCCGACCAGCACTACCTGGCCCGTCAGCTCTACCGGATGGGCGACGCCAAGGCGGTGGTGCTGATCACATATGCCTCGGGCGATGCGACCGTGCGCAAGGAGGCCGCGACGTACGAGGCGCTGAAGGCCGCTTACAAGACCAAAGGCGTCGAGGTCATGATGCTGGCCTCGAAGCTGGGCGAGACCCGGGAGAAGGTGGCGCCCGAGGCCAAGGCGCTGGGCATCTCCATGCCCATCCTGTTCGACTACGACCAGCTGATCGGCGAGGGCCTGAACGTCACCCGCGCCGCCGAGGTGATCGTCGTCGACCCGAAATCGTGGACCGTGGCCTATCGCGGCCCGGTGGACGGCGCGGCCGCCACGCTCGACGCCCTGGTGGCCGGGAACAAGCCCTCGCTGGTGGTGCGCGCGGCGACCGGCGGCGCCATCGCCTTCCCCGAGCGGGGCCGGGCGCACGAGAAGATCAGCTACACCGCGACCATCGCTCCGATCGTCGAGAAGAAGTGCGCCACCTGCCACCAGCCGGGCGGCATCGGGCCCATGCCGCTCAACAGCTATGAGCAGGTGAAGGGCTTCTCGCCGATGATCCGCGAGGTGATCCGCACCAAGCGCATGCCGCCCTACCTGGCCGATCCCACCGTGGGCGCCTTCGCCCACGACGACCGGCTGACCGCGGCCGAGATCAAGACCCTGGTCCACTGGGTCGAGGCCGGCGCGCCGCGCGGCAAGGGCGAGGACCCGCTGGCCAAGATCAAGTTCGAGGCTCCGGACTGGCCCCTTGGCAAGCCGGACGTCATCGTCGAGATTCCGGAAGCCAAGATCCCGGCGACCGGCGTCATGGAATACCAGCGCCCGGTGGTGCCCAGCGTGCTTACCGAAGGCCGCTGGATGAAGGCCACCACCTTCCGCGTCACCGACCGCCAGGTGGTGCACCACATCCTGACCGGTGTCGTCGACGGCGAACAGAAGCCCGGCGCCACGGCGACGGAGTCGCAGTGGGGCGCGTCGCTGGGCGGCTACGGCCCGGGTCGTGGCTCGAACATTTCGCCCCCCGGAACCGGCACCTGGGTGCCGCCGTCGGGCGGCATCGCCTTCCAGAACCACTACACGCCTTACGGCAGGGAGACCGTCGAGAAGACCCAGATGGGCCTCTACTTCTACCCGAAAGGGCAGGAGCCGAAGTACGTGCTGCGCACCTTCGGCATCTTCGACTTCTCGCTGGTGATCCCGCCGGGCGAGGAGTGGCATCAGGAGAGCGCGTACATCGCCGTGCCCAAGGAGATGGTGCTGTACGGGCTGACCCCGCACGCCCACCACCGCGGCGGCTCGGTGCAGGTCGCGGTGATCTATCCGGACGGCAAGGAGCAGAAGCTGCTGTCCCTGCCGCGCTACGAGTTCGAGTGGCAGTACGAGTACTTCCTGAAGGACCCGCTGAAGATCCCGGCGGGCTCGAAGGTGGTCACCCGCTGGACCTTCGACAACTCGACCCGCAATCCGTCCAATCCCGACCCGACCAAGCGGGTCACCTGGGGCGAGCAGTCGTCGGAAGAGATGCTGGCCCTCTACCTCCACTACCGCTGGACGGACGAGACGGTTGCCAACCAGAAGCCCGAGAACGACAAGCTGATGCAGGCCGGGCTGATGATGGGCGTCATGGACGACGACATGAACGCCAAGCTGACGCCCGCCGAGCTCAAGGGGAACCTGGGCGAGAACATCAACAAGTACTTCGCCATGATCGACGCCAACAAGGATGGCGGCGTCGACCAGAAGGAGCTGGATGCGGCGCTGAAGATGATGCCGCGCGGCCGCCGAGGCGCTGCGCCGACGGCCAGCGCGACGCCCACCCCTGCGGGGGGCGTCCCGGGCGGGCAGTAGGGCCCCGTCGCCATCGCTCAAGCAAGAACGCCGGCGTCGTGAGACGCCGGCGTTTTGGTTTCCTGAACGAGCGGGTTCAGATCTTCACCGGCTCCATCCTGGGCGTGAGGATGTGCACGACCAGCAGGGCCAGCAGATAGGCCGAGGCGGCGATCACGAAGATCGGCGTGTAGGTGCCGAGGTCTTCGAGAACGGCGCCGATGTACTTTGAGAACACCATCCCGCCCACGGCGCCCAGCATGCCTCCGATGCCGACGACCGAGCCGACGGCCGACCGCGGGAAGACGTCGCTGGGCAGGGTGTAGAGGTTGGCCGAGAAGCCCTGGTGGGCGGCGGTAGCGACCCCGATGATCAGGACCGCGACCCAGAGGTTGGAGGCCAGCGCCGCGCCGGCGACCGGGACGGCCAGGAGCGCGCAGATCAGCATGGTGGTCTTGCGCGCCCGGTTGATCGACCAGCCCATCTTCATGAACCGCGACGACAGCCAGCCGCCGCCGACGCTGCCGACATCCGAGAGCAGGTAGATGGCCACGAGCGGCGGGCCGAACGTCTTGAGGTCGAGGCCATGGCGCTTGCCCAGGAAGTCGGGCAGCCAGAAGAGGAACATCCACCAGATCGGGTCGATCAGGAACTTGCCGATCGCGTAGGCCCAGGTCTCACGATAGCCGAGCAGCTTCACCCACGGAACCTTCTCGACCGGGTCAGCCGGATCGCTCTCGATGTGCGCGAGTTCGGCCGCCGAGACCTTCTTGTGCTCACGCGGGCGGCGGTAGACCAGGAGCCAGATTGGCAGCCAGACCAAGCCCATGAGTCCGGTGATGATGAACGTCATCTGCCACCCGAACGTCAGCGTCAGCGCCGGGATCAGCAGCGGGGTGATGATGGCTCCGATGTTGGTGCCGGCGTTGAAGATGCCGGTCGCCAGCGCGCGTTCCTTCTTGGGGAACCATTCGGCCACCGACTTGATGCCGGCCGGGAAGGCGCCGCCTTCACCCAGGCCCAGGACCACCCGCGACGCGATGAAGCCGCCGAAGGAGGTGGCCGCGGCAGTCGCCATGTGGCCGATCTGCCAGATGGCGAAGGCGATGCCGAAGCCGAAACGGGCTCCGATCCTGTCGATGATCCGGCCCCAGGCGAGGTAGGCGACGGCGTAGGCGCACTGGAACCAGAACACGAGGTCGGCGTAATTCGTCTCGCTCCAGCCGAACTCTGCGGTGAGGTCGGCCTTCAGCAGGCCCAGGGCCTGACGATCGACGTAGTTGATCACCATCGCGGTGAACAACAGGGCCACGACGACCCAGCGATATCGGCCGGTTGCGGCGGTGGGACCGGCGCGCGCGGCGTCTTCGGCGGTCATTTCGGTCTACTCCTCCCGGGCTTCGACGGGCCTGGCCGGAACCGCGACGCAGCGGATCTCTTCCAGGTCGCCGAAGGTGATGCGGGCCGCTTGTCCGGCCTCGATGTCATGGATGCCGCTGGCGGCTCCGGTGGTCACCAGTTGTCCAGCCTTCAGGGGACGGCCGCGGGCGGCGCAGGCCGCCATCAGGAACGCGAGCGAGGCGGGCGGGCCGCCGGGGATGGAGGCGGGCGACCCTTCGCCCACCAGCTTCCCCTCGACCCAGGCGTGGCAGGGCGGAATCTCGTCGGGCCGCGCGCGCCAGTGCGGGACCACGCGCCCCAGGATCAGGCCCGCGTTGTTGCCGAAGTCCGAGGCCACCACCCGGGGCCCCAGGACGTTGATGGTCGCCAGCGGGCTGCCGGCGAACTCGACGCCCACCAGCAGGTCGCCCACGTAGTCGAGGGCTTCCTCGGGGGTCCACTCCAGCTTGTCGGCCGGGGCGTCGCGTCCCATTCGGTAGATGTATTCCGCCTCGACGGCGGCGAACCCGCCCGGAATCACCGGCAGGGGCGTGGGGGTGGCGGGGTCGGCTGTCCAGACATGGCCTGCGAATACGGGACCCATCACGCGCTCGGCCGCCAGCTCAGCCTGCAACTCCGGCGGTATGCGGCCGACCTTCCAGCCCACGACGGGCTCGGGCCAGAGTTCGATGGCGGCCTCCTGAACGCGGTAGCCTTCAGCCATGCCGGCCGGCAGGTCGCCCGGGAAGCCGGGGAGGGCGCGCGCGGCCCGGCGCGCACCCACCAGTTGGCGGGCGACCTGGGCCGGGTCAAACGCAGTCGCGGGCGTCGCCGCGGGAACGGTCACGAGTTGTCGTCCTCCGGCCGGCCCTTGTTTCCAGGCGCACGGCGTTGTCGTTGGGCCGTTGTCCGGCCGGGTCGCGCGCACATTGTGGCAGAAGGTAACCGGTGTCAATTTACTCCGAACGCGACATTCCGGCCGCCATGCGGTAGTCGGTCAGCCAGGACGCAAATGGCTTGCGCCGGGAAATGACACCGGTTACCTAGCTCAGAACGAGGAGGAAACGGCCGGATGACAAGGCCTCTGCAGCTCAATCCGGATCGGCTGTTTCCCGCCGAGCCCGCGACCCGGGCCGTGGCGCGCCGCCTGTACGCCGCCGTGAAGACCCTTCCGATCATCAGCCCTCACGGGCACACTGACCCGGAGTGGTTCGCGGGCGATGCGCCGTTCGCGAACGCCGCCGAGCTTCTGCTGGCGCCCGACCACTATCTCTACCGCATGCTCTATTCACAGGGCGTCTCGCTTGAGAGCCTGGGCGTGCCGTCGCGCAAGGGGCCGTCCGGCGCCGACCCTCGGGCCGCCTGGCGCATCTTCGCGGCCAATCAGCACCTGTTTCGCGGCACGCCGTCGGCCATCTGGCTGGGGCATGTGTTCGCCGAGGTGTTCGGGTTCGACGTCGCGCTGGAGAGCGCCACGGCCGATCTCTACTACGACCGCATCAATGAGGCCCTGGCGACGCCGGGCTTCCGGCCGCGCGCGCTGTTCGAGCGGTTCAACATCGAACTGCTGGCCACGACCGAGTCGCCGACCGATCCACTGACGCACCATAAGGCGATGCGGGCGTCGGGCTGGAAGGGCCGGGTGGTCACCGCCTACCGCCCCGACCCGGTGGTGGACCCCGAGCATGAGGACTTCACCCACGAGATCGAGCGGTTCGGCGAGATGACCGGCCAGGACGTCCATTCGTGGAAGGGTTACCTCGAAGCTCATCGCATCCGCCGCGCGGCGTTCATGGAAATGGGCGCGACGTCCACAGACCACGGCCATCCGACGGCGCAGACCGCCGACCTGTCGGAGGTGGATATTCACGATCTGTTCCGCAAGGTCCTGAGCGGGGTGTTCACGCCGGCGGAGGCCGAACTGTTCCGGGCGCAGATGCTGACCGAGATGGCCAAGATGAGCCTGGACGACGGGCTGGTCATGCAGATCCACCCGGGCAGCTTCCGCAACCACAACCGCTGGCTCCACGGGACCTTCGGCCGCGACAAGGGCGCCGACATCCCGACCCGCACCGACTACGTCCGCGCGCTGAAGCCGCTGCTGGACAAGCTGGGCAACGATCCGCGGCTGTCGATCATCGTCTTCACGCTGGACGAGAGCAGCTATGCGCGCGAACTGGCCCCGCTGGCCGGGCACTATCCGTGCCTGAAACTGGGGCCGGCCTGGTGGTTCCACGACAGCCCCGAGGGCATGCGCCGGTTCCGCGAGCAGACGACCGAGACGGCAGGCTTCTACAACACCGTCGGCTTCAACGACGACACGCGGGCCTTCCTGTCGATCCCGGCCCGGCACGACGTGGCCCGGCGGGTCGACGCGAGCTTCCTCGCGCGGCTGGTGACCGAACATCGGATCTCTGAGGACGACGCAGCCGAGACTGCCGTCGACCTCGCCTACAACCTGCCCAAGCGGGCCTACAAACTCGACGAGCCGGCGGCCAAGCCCGCCTCAGAGCTGGTCTGACGGGAGGACGACCTTGTTCAAGCGCATCTACCACGCGACCCATCCGGACATGATGGAGGGCGTCGACAACGAGACCCTCCGCCAGCGCTACCTGGTGCAGGACCTGTTCACCGCCGGCGAGGTGGTGCTGAACTACACCCACTACGAGCGCTTCGTGATCGGCGGCGCCGCCCCGGCGAAGACCGCGATCAAGCTGCCCGACCAGACCGAGCCCGAGAGCGCCAAGGGCCATCCGTTCCTGGAACGCCGCGAAATGGGGATCATCAACGTCTCGGACGTGGCGGGCGTGGTGACGGTCGACGGGACGGCGCACGCGCTGGCGCCGCGCGACTGCCTGTATGTGACCATGGGCGCGAAGGACGTGACCTTCGAGGGCGAGGGCGCGCGCTTCTACCTGGTGTCGACGCCGGCGCATGCTGCGTTCGAGACCAAGAAGCTGGCGCTGGCCGATGCGGTGCCGCTGGAGCGCGGGGCGCTCGAAACGTCCAACGAGCGGACGATCTACCAGCTGGTGGTGCCGCAGACGTGCAAGTCGGCGCAGCTGCTGCTGGGGCTCACGATCCTCAACACCGGCAGCGTGTGGAACACCATGCCGCCGCACCTGCATGACCGCCGCAGCGAGATCTACTTCTACTTCGGTCTCGGCGAGAACGACCGGGTCTTCCACTTCATGGGCGAGCCGGACAACGCACGTCACATCGTGATGGCCAACGAGGAGGCGGTGATGTCGCCGCCGTGGTCGATCCACATGGGTTCGGGCACGTCGAACTACGCGTTCATCTGGGCCATGGGCGGCGAGAACCTCGACTACACCGACATGAACGTCCTCGACATCTGCCAGTTGAAGTAGATGACCAGCCTCTTCGATCTCACAGGCCAGGTCGCCCTGGTCACCGGCGCCAACATGGGCCTGGGCCAGGCGATCGCCGTCGGTCTGGCGCAGGCGGGCGCCGACATCGTCGCCGTGGGCCGCAGCGCGTCCGACGAGACGGCGACCCTGGTGGAAGCCGCGGGCCGCAGGCTGTTCCAGGTGAAGGCCGACCTCTCGACGACCGAGCCGATCGAGCGGGTGGTGTTCGAGGCCTATGCCGCGGCGGGCCGCCTGGACATCCTGGTCAACAACGCCGGCATCATCCGCAGAGCCGACAGCCTCGACTTCACCGAAGAGGACTGGGACGCGGTGATGAACACCAACCTCAAGACGGTGTTCTTCCTCAGCCAGGCGGTGGCGAAGCGCTGGGTCGCGGACAACCGGGGCGGCAAGATCATCAATGTCGTGTCGATGCTGAGCTTCCAGGGCGGACTGCGGGTGCCCTCGTACACGGCCTCGAAGAGCGGGCTGGCGGGGATCACCAAGACGCTCTGCAACGAGTGGGCGGCCAAGGGGATCAACGTCAACGGCCTGGCCCCCGGCTACTTCGCCACCAACAACACCGCCCAACTGCAGGCCGACGAGGTGCGCAACCGGCAGATCCTGGAGCGCATCCCGGCCGGCCGCTGGGGCACGCCCGAGGACCTGGCCGGCGCTGCGGTCTTCCTGGCGAGCCGGGCGGCGGATTACATGCACGGCGCCATCGTCCCCGTGGACGGCGGCTGGCTCGCGCGCTGACGCGCGGCCCGCGCATCTCAAGGAGTACGCCCGATGGCTCGTGACCGCCTGAAAGTCCTGTCCGCGATGATCGACCAGGGGGTGATCCCGGTCTTCTACCACCCGGACGTGGAGGTCTGCTCGAAGGTGATCCAGGCCTGCGCCAACGGCGGGGCCAAGTGCATCGAGTTCACCAACCGCGGCGACTTCGCCGCCCACGTGTTCCTGGAGGTCACCCGGCACTTCGCCAAGGCCGATCCCAGCGTGATCATGGGCGTGGGCTCGATCGTGGATGCGCCGACCGCCGGGATCTACATCGCCAACGGCGCAAACTTCGTCGTGGGGCCGATGACCAACGCCGAGGTGGCCCGGCTCTGCAACCGCCGCGGCATCGCGTACTCGCCGGGCTGCGGCTCGGCCACCGAGATCAGCGAGGCCCAGGAGCTGGGCGTCGAGATCGTGAAGGTGTTTCCGGGCAGCTCGGTCGGCGGCCCCGACTTTGTGAAGAACGTCCTGGGCCCCATGCCCTGGACCAAGATCATGCCGACGGGCGGGGTCGAGGCGACCGAGGAGTCGCTGAAGGCCTGGTTCGGCGCGGGCATCGTCGCCTGCGGCATCGGCTCGAACCTCATCACCAAGCAGCTCCTGGATGCCCAGGACTACGACGGCATCGAGACGCGCGTCCGCGAGACGGTCGCGCTCATCAAGAAGATCAAAGGGAACTGAAGACCATGGCGGGCGACGTGCTCAACATCCGCAAGGCGGACGAATGCAAGTGGGACTGCGCCGCGTTCGGCGAGGTCATGCTGCGCTTCGATCCGGGCCACGGCCGTGTGCGCAACGCCCGCCAGTTCCAGGTCTGGGAGGGCGGCGGCGAGTACAACGTCGCGCGCGCCATGCGCAAGTGCTGGGGCAAGCGCGCCACCCACGTCACGGCGTTGCCGAACAACGACCTCGGCTGGCTGGTCGAGGACCTGATGATGCAGGGCGGCGTGGACCAGTCGCACCTGATCTGGCGCGACTTCGATGGCATTGGGCGCAACACCCGCGTGGGCCTGAACTTCACCGAGAAGGGCTTCGGCATCCGCCCGGCGCTGGGCACCTCCGACCGCGGCCACTCGGCGGCCTCGCAGATCCGCCCGGGCGAGGTGAACTGGGAGAAGCTGTTCGGCGAGGAGGGCGTGCGCTGGTTCCACACCGGCGGCATCTTCGCGGCGCTGGCTTCGAACACCGCCGAGGCGGTGATCGAGGCGGTCGAGTGCGCGCGCAAGTACGGCACGATCGTCTCGTACGACCTAAACTACCGCGCCTCGCTCTGGAAGAGTCAGGGCGGCAAGGAAGGCGCCCAGAAGGTCAACCGCCACATCGCCCAGTACGTCGACGTGATGATCGGCAACGAAGAGGACTTCACCGCCTGCCTGGGCTTTGAGGTCGAGGGGCTGGACGAGCACATCAGCGACATCGACCCGGCCAACTTCAAGAAGATGATCGAGGCCTGCACGAACCACTTCTCGAACTTCAAGGTGGCGGCGACGACCTTGCGCAACGCCAAGACCGCCAGCGTCAACGACTGGTCCGCGGTGATCTGGGCGGGCGGCGAGTTCTACCAGTCGCGCACCCGCGAGAACCTCGAGATCTACGACCGCGTCGGCGGCGGCGACGGCTTCGCCTCGGGCCTGGCGTACGGGTTCCTGGAGGGCCTGGGCCCGCAGATGGCGGTGGAGTACGGCGCGGCCCACGGCGCGCTGGCCATGACCACGCCAGGCGACACCTCGATGGTGCGCGCGGCCGAGGTCGAGACCGCGATCAAGTCGAAGGGCGCGCGGGTTATCCGGTAGGGCGATAGATCGGGGCCCGAAGCCGACCTGGCGAACGTCAGCGAGGGGTGGTTAGCCGACATTCCAGAACGGCGTGTCTTTGCCTCGCGCCCAAATCTCCTCGAATTCGTCGCGCGTGATCTCTTCCAACTCCACGCCAGCGAATCCTTCGGCGATCGAGCAGTCGATCAGTGAGGGGCAAGGCTTTCCGCCGCGCTCCTCGACCTCGATGCTATTCCTGTTGACCGCCCCGTTCGGAAACAGGTCAACCGAGCGGACGACCACGTCAGCCGATTCATCGAGTTCGTAGTGGAGCCATAACGGCTCGCCCGGTGGGACCTCCGGTTCAGGCCAACGCGCTCGCACATGTCTTAGCTCGCTCATCGCGTCGAGCTTAGCGATGCCAGTTGCGCAGTGGAACGTCCGCTAAGGGTCTAAGGCGGACATCGAGGCCGAGCCTCAGACCGGACGTTCGGCCCGTTGCCCGAAGGCGGCCGTCCTGAACGTCAGCGAGGGGTGGTTTGCGGCTTTACCTCCCCCGCGAAGCGGCGGGAGGGGGACCGGCCGCCGAAGCCGGCGCCGCCGGCTGAAGAGCGGTTGGTGGAGGGGGCGGGCTCCACCTGCTGAGCCAACAGCGGCCAATCGTTCCGCTGAGCCTGAGGCCCGCCCCCTCCACCAGTCGCTCTCCGCTGCGCTCGGCGACTGGTCCCCCTCCCGCCGCTTCGCGGGGGAGGTAAGGGTCCGCTACGGGTCGTTTGCAGCCACTGAGATCGGCGCGGCAAGCGGACGTCGGTCCGATCGCGCCTTCCGACCTCTCCGCGAGGCGGGGAGGGTGAGGGCCTACCAGCGCAAGTCGCTCATCATGGCGGCGTAGAGGTCGATGCCGTCCCAGAGGTTCTGGAGGCGGGTGTTCTCGTTGGCGGCGTGCTGGTTGTTGTCATGGTTGCCGATGGGCAGGCCGATGACCGGGGCCCCCAGCACCTCGTCGAAGAGGTAGATCGGCACGCTGCCGCCGATGGTGGGCAGGACAGCCACCGGCCGGCCGGCCGCGCGGCCCGCCGCGGCCAGCACGGCCTGGGCGTGCGGGCTGGACATGTCGGAGCGCAGGGCCGGGTAGCCGCCCTCCCAGGCGAGGCGGATGATCTTGGCGCTGGCCGCGCGCTGGGCGGCGGTCGGCGGCGCGTCGACCACGGTCCAGCCGGTGGCCCGCAGGTAGGCCTCGAGCTTGGCGCGCACGGACGCCGGCGTCTGGTTCGGCACCAGGCGGAAGTCCATGGAGAGGACCGCCTCGGTCGGGATCGCGTTGACAGCGGCCGCGCCCACCCGGCCGGCGCTCAGGCCCCGGTAGTTCAGCGAGGGGCGCAGGATGCTGCTGGCCAATCCCTCGCGGGTTTCCGGCGCGGCGATGCCGAGGTCTCGCTGCAGGGCGGCGTCGACGTCGGGCAGGGCGGCGACGGCCTTCAGCTCGGCCGGCGTCGGGGGGCGGACGTCGCTGTCGAAGCCGGGGATGCGGATGCGTCCGTCGGGGGCGCGCATGTCGGCCATCAGCTGCGCCGCCATGGCCGCGGGGTTCGGCGCCCAGTTGCCGTAGTGGCCGTCGTGCAGGGCGCGGGTCGGGCCGTAGATCGTGGCGTCCACGCCCATCACGCCGCGTGCGCCGAAGTAGATCGTGGGGAGGCGCGACTGGTGGACCGGCGCATCGCCGATCAGCCAGAGGTCGGCCGCCAGCAGGTCGCGGTTGGCCTCGAGCACGGCCTCGAGGTGGGGCGAACCCGCCTCTTCCTCGCCTTCCCAGAAGACCTTGATGTTGACGGACGGCTTTTGGCCGCTGGCCTTCAGGGCGTCGAAGGCCGCGAGGAAGGCCACGATCGAGGACTTGTCGTCGCTGGTTCCGCGGCCGAACAGCCGCCACTCCGGATCCAGGCGGCCGGTGGCAGCTTGCCAATCGATATCGCGGGCGTCGTCGCCGATGCCGGTTCGCATCACCGGCCTGAAGGGATCGGAGCGCCACTGGCTGGGGGTCACCGGCTGGCCGTCATAGTGGGCATAGAACACGACCGTCCGCTTGGCGCCGGGCGTGGAGAGCGCGCCATAGACGCTGGGCGGGTCGCCGGCGCCGGCGGAGAGCAGGCGGGCTTCAAACCCACGCTTGGCGAGTTCCGCCTGCAGGCGGTCGGCCATGGTCTGCAGACCCTTGGGATCGGCCGCGATGCTGGGGATCGCGGTGAAATCCGCCAGTTGGCGGACGATGTCGCGCTCCTGGGTCACGCGCCAGGCGCGGACCTTCGCCAGGTCGGCGGCGAGCGCCGAAGAGGTCATGGCGATGACGACGGCGGCTGCAGCCAGGACTGAGCGCATGGTTCCCCCTGATCCAGGGGAAGGAGCTAGACCTTAGAGTCTCATGGCGAGCAAGGCCTGCAGGGTCCGACGGCGAGGTTGCGCAACGCGCCTTATCCTCCCACCGCGTCGCGGGGGAGGTGAGGCTAGATTCGGGGCCAAGGGTGGTGATGATCGGGTGGTCGCGCCGCCTTCTACCGGCCTCTTCCACGGCGCTGCCGCGCACGGGAGAGGGGCGCGTGCCTCAGGATGTGTTGACGAGGCGCAGGGCGCCGCCGCCGAGGAGGGCGGCGCGGCCGGCGAGGGTGGCGGCGGGGGCCTGGAGGGCCGGGATGGCGGCCAGGGCCGGGGTCCGGGAGACGATGGTCAGATCGCGGCGGATTCTCGCGCGATTGACGTCGTCGTCGGCGTGGAGGCGTTCGGCCTCGGGCTTTTCGAGGCGCACGTGCCAGTCGGGGCGCTCGTAGGCGTCGTCGCGCTCGGGGCGTCCGTCCTGGTTGGCGGGCCGGGCGGACGACCGTGTCGCCTCGGCCCGGGGGGCAGGGGCGACGGTTCCGGCGGCGAAGCGGGCGCGAAGGGCCAGCGACTGGCGCACGCCGCGGCTCATGTGGTGGTAGGCGCCGGCGAGGGCCACGAGTTCGCGGGTGTCGTCGGTGGCGAGCGCGGCTTCGTGCACCTTGCGGGCCATGCCCATGCCGAGCTGGGCGAGCTCCAGGAGCAGGGCTTGTTCGGCCACCGTGTCGGTCGCGTTCGACATGAACAAAAAGAGAACATATCCGGGGGCCGGAGTCAATCCTCCCCGATCGCGCCGGGCACAGAAAAGGCCCCTGTGGGGACCGGGGCCCTCTGGTGGCGGGTGCGTTCCTATCAGGCGGCGGCGAAGCGCCGCTGGCGGCGGACCAGCGCGCCCGCCATGCCGAAGCCCAGGATCATCAGGGCCCATGCGCCGGGTTCCGGGACCGCGGTCTTCACGATGCACTCGTCGCAGAACGCGTCCTTGGCCGCGACGTTGTAGGTCTTGCCGGTGTCGGCATCGAAGATGTCGGCGGTGAACCACCAGCCGCCCGTGTTCGAGAAGAACCGGTTGCCCGTCCCGAACGGCGCCAGCAGCTTGCCGGTGTCGGGATCGGCGTTGAAGCCCACGCCCGCAAACGTCAGGCCGGCGTCGTCGTGGAGGTAGAACTCCAGCGGTCCGGTGACGCCGTTGCTCGCGCCATTGCCGGCCTCGACCCAGTGACCGGGCACATAGGTATAGTCGAGGACCTTCACCTTGGTGGTGGTGGTCTTCGTCTCGTAGATGGGCTTCGTCTGGTCGTATATCGGCTTGTTGTAGTTGTAGATGGGCTTGGACTGGTCGTAGATCGGCTTGCTCTTATCGTCGACGGCCTTGCCGTTCTTGTCGAGGACGATCTTGCCGTTCTTGTCGCGCTTCGGCTCGTAGCCGGAAATCTCGTAGCCTTTGATCTCGTAGCCGCCGATCTGGTAGCCGACCAGCACCTGCTGGCTGGTAGTCTGATCGACAAAGTGGAAGCCTGAGACCACGTTCTGGCCATCGACCCAATCACCGATGCCGATCTTGCTGGTGAAGAGACCAAACGGGGTGGCCTCGAAGACGCCCGGGTTCGAGTAGCCGCCATCGAAGAAGTTCTGGTTGATCGCATTGACCACCTGAACGCCGGGGGCGCTCAGGACGTTGTACAGGAACGGGTCGTGCGGACCGCCGGTGTTGAGAAACAGCGACTTCGGATTGGTCAGCGCCACGGAGACCTTCACGGTCTTGCCGAAGTTGATGCCGTCCTCGATCGTGACGACGCCGTACGGCTTTTCCGCCGCACCGTTCACACCCTGGTATTCCAGGTTCGATGTCCAGACGACCGCAGAGGCCGAGCTGGCGGCGGCCAGCGCGGTGGCGGTCACGGCGGCGGCGAGAAGGCTTCGATACATTACTAACCCCAACAGATCACAGATGGGGAAGCGCATGGGGGCGTCGTCGGTGCAACCTGACCAAACGATAGTAACGGGCCGCCCGACTGGGTTTCCCGAGTAGGGATCCATCCGCAGGGCAGATGGCGAAACTACTCAGATTGGGGCCGCTCGCCTGACCGGTGAATCGACCTCCACCGTCGCGTGCTCTGCGGGACCATTCCGGCGGCGGCGCGGCGCGCAGCGCCAAGCGACCGGCGGGCGCTGAGGCTCATCCGATGGAAATACCTCGCACGACCTGGAACAGAGGCGCAGAGTCCGCGTTGACGGGGATAGCGCGGGCCTCCTTCGGGCCGCGCCTCCCTGACAGTCGACTCGGGCATGACTCGCACCACGCGAGCCTCCGGTCGTTGAACGACCGAATGACTACCCAACCGACATCGCCCTCCGAGGCGGCGGCCCTCAGCCTCAGCATGGCCGTGGTCGAAGCTTCCCCTGGCCCACTGCTGCTGCTGGACGGCGATCTACAGGTCGTCGCGGTCAGCGGGTCGTTTCTCGACGCCTTCGGGATCGATGCCGACACGGCGCGCGGGCGGCCGCTGGCCAGCCTGGGCGGCGGAGAGTGGGCCTCGCCCAAGCTTCGCTCGCTGCTGCAGGCGACCCGCTCGGGCGCGGCGACGATCGCCGCCTACGAGATGGACCTGGAGCGTTCCGGCCAGCCGGCGCGCCAACTGGTGATCCACGCCCAGCGCCTGGACTATCTCGACCTCGAGAACGTGCGGCTGCTGGTGGCGATCGCCGACGTCACCGACGCGCGCGCCGACGAGGCCGCCCGGGCGCTTGCGATGCGCGAGAACCTGGTCCTCCTCCAGGAGGTGCGCCACCGCGTCGCCAACAGCCTGCAGATCATCGCCAGCGTCCTATTGCAGAACGCCCGCAAGTCCGGTTCGACCGAGACCCGCGGTCACCTCAAGGACGCTCATCACCGGGTGATGTCGATCGCCGCACTGGAGCGTTTGCTGGCGGGGTCGGGCGAGGACCGCGTCGAGCTGCACGCCTATTTCACCGAGCTCTGCGGCAGCATCGCCGCCTCGATGATCGCCGACCCCGATCTGCTGTCGCTGGTGGTCGAGGGTGGGCGGGGCGTCGTCGATTCCCGCGTGTCGGTCAGCCTGGGCCTTATCGTCACCGAGCTGGTGATCAATGCGCTGAAGCATGCGTTCCCGGACAACCACCGCGGGAAGATCGTGGTGGCCTGCGACTTCCGGGGCGCGAACTGGACCCTGACGGTGACCGACGACGGCGTGGGCCTGCCCACCGATCCGGCGCTGGTCCGCACCGGACTGGGCACCAGCATCGTGCAGGCGCTGGCTCAGCAGCTGCAGGCCACCGTTGAAATCACTTCCGCAAACCCGGGGGTCTGCGTCTCCATCGACCACACCCACATCGCGCTGGTCGACAGCGCGCCGGCGCCGCCATCGCTCACGGGCCGGGCGGCCCAATCCAAGTGACCGGCTACGAGCGCGACGCGCGAGGTCAGGGGGCAAGCACGCTGCTGATCGTCGAGGACGAGATCCTCGCGGCCATGGCCCTGCGGGACGAGCTGGAGGACGCCGGCTATCGCGTGATGGATCTGACGGGCCGCTGGCAGGAGGCGCTGGCCGCGGTGAAGGACTGCAAGCCCGACCTGGCGTTGGTGAACATCAGGCTGCATGGCCGCGACGACGGCATCGTCCTGGCGGAAGATCTGAAGGCGCAGGGGATTCCCGTGTTGTTCATCAGCGGCCAGGAAAGCCGGGCGAGGTCGGCGCAGACGGCGGCGATCGGATCGCTGCCAAAGCCGTACAGCGTGGCCGACATGGTGGTGGCGGTGGCCTACCTGCTGGCCCACCTCAAGGGCGACGACAGCCTGCCGCGACCCGCCACGCTCGAAGTCTTCGACCATGAGGCGAACGGGACGCCGAGGGCGGCTTAGGGGCGGGACGCCCCTTCGCAGCCTCGTCGTCCCGAGGGCGCGGACTGACGGGTGTCGTCGGCGGCGCTAGAGCGCCTGCTCGGCCTGGACGATCAGTTCCTTGAGTTTGAGCTTCTGTCGCTTGAGCGCGCGGAGGGCGAGATCGTCGGAGCTGGGGCTTCGCCCCTCGCTGTGGATCTTCGCGTCCAGGTCCTGATGCTTGCGGGTCAGCTGCAGCAGGTGTTGGCGGCTCATGCGCGATGTCCTCGCCGGAGCGCGACGGCAGTGTCGCGGACGCCGGTTCTGTTCATTTGGGCAGGGATTCCCCAGGCATTGGTAAAGATCACGGGAATGTGCTCGCGCCTCAGGTCCCGGCCTGCACGAAGGGGACTTTCTCGAAAAGTTTTCGCTCGGCGCCGCGCGGATCGTCGGCAAGCGCGGAGGGCGTGTTGAACACCAACGTCTGGCGGCGCTTGAGATCGTAGGGCTCCCACTTCGGGATCGCCGCGCAGTTCGGGTCGCCGGTCTTCGCGAAGGCCAGGAAGGCCTCGCTCATCTGGTCGGCCATGGCCTGGGCGTCGGGGCCCTTCGCCGTCGCGCCGGGCTTGGCGAGGTTGTCGAACACCATCTGGATGTCGCTGGCGTGGCCGGCGCGGAGGCGCTCGCCGTTCGCCGGGTAGTCGAACTGGTAGACGAAGGCCGGCGTCCCGGCCTTGGCGCGTTCCTCGGCCTCGATGATCGCGGCGCGCCACGAGCGGGCGGCGGTGGTGGCGGCGAACAGGACGTCGCTGGGCGAATAGGCGGGATAGAGGCGGCGGTACTCGGCGATCACGGTGGCCGGGTCGATATCGACGCGCATGTTGGCCTGGGTGAGCTTCGCGGGCAGGCCGTCCCAGCCGATGGTGAAGTTGGTGGGGTCGCCGCCGAGGAAGGCGCGGGTCTCGTCGTGGGTGTTGCCGATCATCATGGGGATCGCCGCGGATTGCGCCGGGGCGTCCGGGTAGAACGGGTGGCGCTTCAGGCTGCGCTCGTCGAGCACCGGGCCGAAGTAGAGGCCGCCAAAGCCCAGGACGGGGTCCTCGGCCGCGAGGCCTTCGATCAGGCGTTCCGCGGGCAGGGTGGCGAGTTCGCCTGCCTGTTCGGGCCTGAGCTTCAGGGCGTCGAGCCAGGCCAGGGTGCGGCGATGCGCGTTGCCGGGGCCCGAGGCGGTGACCTGCTGGCCGCTCATGGTGGCGGCGCGATGGAAGAGGCCGGCCGCGGCGGGGGTGGCCATCAGGGTGGCGATCTTGGCGCCGCCGCCCGACTGGCCGAACACCATCACCTTGCCGGGATCGCCGCCGAAGCCGGCAATGTTCGCCCGCACCCACTGGAGCGCGAGGATCAGGTCGAGCTGGCCCGCGTTGCCGCTGTCGGCCAGCTCGGGGACCAGGCGGGCGAGGTAGGCGTAGCCGAAGGCGTTCAGGCGGTGGTTCACGGTCACCACCACCACGTCGCCGCGTTTGCACAGGCGGACGCCGTCGTAGAGCGGGGCCGAGCCCGAGCCCGACGAATAGGCGCCGCCGTGGATATAGACCATCACCGGGCGCGCGCCGGTCAGGGCGGGGGTCCAGACGTTCAGGAACAGGCAATCCTCGCTGCGCAGTTCGTCGGCGCGGCCACGCTGGGGGGCGGCGGCGCCATAGTCGGTGGCCTCGAGCACGCCCTTCCACGGCGCCGGCGGGGCGGGGGGCTGGAAGCGGCGCGGGCCGGTGTCGGCGCCGTACCGCACGCCGCGGAACGCCAGGACCCCGTCGTCGATGTAACCCCGCACACGGCCATGGGCGGTGGTGGCGACAGGGGAGGCCTGCGGCTGGGCGGCGCGGGCGCTCCAGGCCAGGCTGGCCAGACCAGCCCCTCCCGCCATCGCGTTTCGCCGGGTAAGCTCGGCTGCCATGGAATCCGCCCTGTTTTCTGCCTTTCCGGCACTATGACACCGGTAGCAATTTGCGCTACACCGCAATCAAAGCGGAAGGAAACGCGTATGTTGCGGGGCGTGCTGGCCGGCGTGATCGGCGCCGTGGCGTTGGTGATGGCTGGCGGGGCCGTGGCCCAATCGCCGGCGAAGGGGTCGCCCAGCCGGGCCCAGACGCTGGCGGCCATGAAGACGGCGACCACCTTCATGGTCGAGAAGGTTTCCACGAACGGCGGCTATGTGTGGTCGTACACCGCCGACCTGTCGCGCCGCTGGGGCGAGCTGGAGGCCAAGCCCAGCATGATCTGGGTGCAGCCGCCGGGGACCGGCACCATGGGCCATGTGTTCCTCGACGCCTATCACGCCACGGGGGACGAATATTACTACCGCGCCGCCGAGAAGGCGGCCGAGGCGCTGATCTGGGGCCAGCATGAGAGCGGCGGCTGGCACTACATGATCGACTTCGGCGGCGAGGCCTCGATGAAGGACTGGTACGCCACCTACGGCAAGAACGCCTGGCGGATGGAGGAATTCCAGCACTACTGGGGCAACGCCACCTTCGACGACGCGGGAACGTCCGAGGCGATGCAGTTCCTGCTGCGGCTCTATGTCGAGAAGCGCGATCCCAAGTGGCGGCCGGCGCTGGAGAAGGCGATCGATTTCGTGCTCAAGAGCCAGTACCCGGTCGGCGGCTGGCCCCAGCGCTATCCGCTGCAGCACGAGTTCGCGCACCACGGGCTGGCCGACTACACCAGCTACATCACCTTCAACGACGACGTGGCCGGGGAGAACATCAAGTTCCTGGTGATGGTCTATCAGGCGCTGGGCGACGCCCGGGCCCTGGCGGCCGTGAACCGGGCGATGGGCAGCTTCCTGGTCACCCAGCAGGGCCAGCCGCAGCCGGCCTGGGGCCTGCAGCACACGGTCGACGACCTGAAGCCCGCGGCGGCGCGCAGCTATGAGCCCAAGGCGTTCGCCACGCACACCACGGCGAACAACCTCAGCCAGCTGATGAATTTCTACGAGCTGACCGGCGAGACGAAGTACCTGGCCCGGGTGGGCGAGGGGCTGGACTGGCTGGACAAGGTGAAGCTGGACCAGCCGACGGCGGACGGGCGCACGCACCCCACCTTCATCGAGATCGGGACGGACCGGCCCCTGTACGTTCATCGGCGCGGGTCGAACGTGGAGAACGGGGAATACTACGTCGACTACAGCCGCGAGCGGACGCTGGCGCACTATGGGGCCTACCGGAAGATCGACGTGGCGAAGATGCGGGCGCGGCTGGAGAAGCTGCGCGCGTCGGACCCGGCGAAGGTGACGAGGGACTCGCCGCTGATGGCGAAGAACCAGGTCCCGCTGCCGAAGTACTTCGCGACCCGCGACCTGGAGACCTCGGACCTCAACCTGAAGGCCCCGGCCGGCAAGACGGTCGACGGCGCCCAGGCGCAGAAGCTGGTGAGCGGGCTGAATCGCGAGGGCTACTGGCCGACCCCCCTGGTGGCCACGAGCCACCCCTACACGGGCGCCAAGCCGCCGACGACGCCGGACGGGGACTACGCCACGACCCACGTGGGCGACGCCACCGACACCTCGCCGTATCCGACCGACAAGCCGGCGATGGGGATCTCGACGGGGGCGTACATCCAGAACATGACCACGCTGATCGACTGGCTGGACCGGGCGAAGTAAGCGGCTACCTTCTCCGGGCCGTACCGGAGATTCCAACATGCGCCTTCGCCTGATGCTCGCCGCCTGCGCCGTACTCGCCGGGGGGGAAGCCGTCGCCCAGGTGATGAACCACGACCTGCCGGTGCAGGCGATCATGGCGACGGCGGTGAACCCGGGGGCGCTGGCGTTCTGGGCCGGCGGCAATGATCCGCCCGAGAACGAGAGCAAGGCCGAGGCCGCCGCCCGCTGGGACGAGGCGGTGAAGGGCGCTCAGGTCATGCAGGCGCAGGGTGAGGCGCTGAAACAGTACAGCCGGCCGGGCCGCTGGAACGAGTTCGCCCAGATGATGATCGACGTGTCGAAGGAGGGCGAGGCCGCGGCCAGGGCGAAGGACGCCGAGAAAGCGTTCGAGATCGGCGGGCGCCTCTACGACAGCTGCAACGGCTGCCACAAGACCTACATCCCGCCGGTTCCTAGGCCGCAGTGAGGAATCCCCGCCGCCCCAGCCAGCTCACCAGCAGGTCGGGCCAGGCGGCGGCGGGCTTGCCCTGGGCCAGGCGGATGCCGAAGCCGTGGCCGCCTTCCTCGAAGATGTGGGCTTCGGCCGGGACCCTGGCCGCCCGGAGCGCGGCCAGATAGTTGAGGGCGTTCTCGACCGGCACGGACGGGTCGTCGGCGGCGTGGACCAGGAAGGTGGGCGGGGCGTCGGCCGTCACCTGGCGGTGCGGTGAGTATTTCGCCTCGGCCTGGGGCGTGGGGGAAGGGCCCAGCAGCGCTTCGCGGGAACCCGTGTGGGCGTACGGTTTCGCCATGTCGATCACGGGGTAGAGTAGCGCCGAGAGGTCGGGGCGGGCCGGATGGGCGTCTGCGGCGTCGACCTGGGCGTAGAGCGGGCGGGCGTAGCCAATGGCCAGCGAGGCGGCGACGTGGCCGCCGGCCGAGCCGCCGAGGGCCAGGACCCGCTTGTAGCCCGAAGCGCGGATGAGGCGTATCGCGCGCTGGGCGTCCTGGAGGGGGACGTCGGAGGCGTCGGCCCAGCCCTCCCTGGGCAGGCGGTAGCGCAGGACGAAGGACGTGATCCCGGCCTCCGCGAGGCGGCGCGCGACCTCGAAGCCTTCCTTGTCGATGACCACGCGGATGTAGCCGCCGCCGGGGGCGATGAGGGCGGCCGCGCCGTTCGGCCGGGCGGGGCGGAAGACGGTCATCAGCGGTTCGCCGATGTCGGTCGCGTAGCGGTCCTGCCAGCCCGTGGTCGCGACGCGGTCGGTGATCTTCGTGAGGGGCAGGACGGCGGGAGCGCCGGGCGGGCGACCGGGCCACAGCTTCACGACCTCGGTGGGGTCCGAGGCCTGCGCCAGGGCCGGGGTCGCGGCGGCGGCCGAGGCCAGGGACATCAGCGATCTGCGGTCGATTTGCATAATGACACCGGTAGCATTCGCGATTTCAGGGGGCTAGATGGAGCGTGATGCTGACCCGACGCGCCGTGATCGCCTCCACCGTCGCCATGTCCGCCGCAGGCGCGGCGCGGGCCGATGACGCCTATGCCAAAGCGTTGTCGGATGCCTGGGGTGGGCCGTTGGGCCCGAGGGATGCGCACGCGCAGGCGAAGGCTGAGGTGGGACGGCTGCGGCGTCGCGCTGACACCCTGCTGCATCGACTGGGTCTGCGCCGCGGCACTGTCGCCGAGCGGCTGCGCGAGTTGGCAGCGGACACGCGTTACCTCTATCCGGACGACGACGCCGGCCGGGACCGGGCGGTGGCGGACATGAACCGCAGTCTGGCGGCGCTGCGCCCGAAACTGGCGCTGGCGTTCGGCGATCTGGCTGTCCCGCCGGCCGAGGTGCGCCGGATGTCGCGTGACGACGAGGCCAAGGGGCGGGGCGGTTACCGCGAGCCGCCGGCCTACTATGTGGACCTGAAGGCCATCCGCGCGCGGCCGTCCTGGACCCTGCCCAGCGTCGCCTTTCACGAGACCTGCCCCGGGCATGCGTTGCAGGCGTCGATGCAGTCGCCCGACCCGGCCCGGCAGCGGTGGCTCGGGGTCTATTCCGAGGCCTGGGCGACCTATGCCGAGCAGCTGGCGGCGGACCTGGGCGTCTATGCCGACGACCCGCTGGGCGAGATCGGGTCGCTGCACTGGCGACTATTCCGGCAGGCCCGGGTGGTCGCCGACATCGGGCAGGGGGCTCTGGGCTGGAGCGTCGAACGCGCGGCGGCCGAGATGCGGGAGCTCCAGGGCCGCGACATCGCCTTCGCCACCATCGCGGCCGATGCGGCGCGGATGCGGGCGCAGCCCGGCGTCTTCGCCGCGCACGGCCTCGGGGCCCTGGAGATCGCCCGCCTGCGACCGCGCGAGACGGCGCGCTGGCCGGCGTTTCATCGCGCGATCCTGGCTGACGGCCCGTGGCCTTGCGCTATGATTGCTGCAGTTGCGAAGGGCGGGAGCCTCTGATGGACATGAAGATGGCGCCCGCCGCGTTGGGTCAGGGCCTGCCGCGCGGCGCGGGCGAGGCGGTCCACTATCTCGAGGGCGTGCTCGAGGAGGTGATCGACTACCTCGACGGCGACGAAGCCGCGGCCCTGGTCAAGCGCGCCCGCGACGTGGCGCGCCAGGACGACGAGGAGGCGCTGGAGGCCCTGTTCTCCAGCCTGCGCCCGGATCAGGCGGTCTATCTGGCGCGCGCGTTCACCTGCGCCTCGATGCTGTCGAACCTGGGCGAGGACGTCGCCGGCCGCCGGCGGCTGATCGAGGCCGAGGAACTGCCAGGCGAACTGCCGCGCACCCTGGCCGAGGCCGCCGACCGGGTGGGCGAGCGCGCGGCGGGCCGGCTGATCCCGCGCATGGCCGTGGCGCCCGTGCTGACCGCCCATCCCACAGAGGTGCGCCGTCGCGCGGTGGTCGAGCGCGAGGCCGAGATTTCGCGGCTGATGTCGCTGCGCACTCACCGGCTGCCGCCGCACGTGGAAAAGCGCCTGCGCGAGGACCTGTTCCGCGAGGTGGCCTTGCTGTGGAAGGCGCGGATGCACCGGCCCGAGCGGCTGACGCCCGCCGACGAGATCCGCAACTCGCTGGCCATCGTGCGCCGCTCGATCCTGCCGGCGTTGGTGGAGCTGTACGACGGCTGGAGCGAGCGGTTCGAGACGGCCACCCCTCTGACCCTGGGCTCATGGCTGGGCGGCGACCGCGACGGCCACCCGGGCGTGAGCGGCGAGACGCTCAAGCTGGCCCTGCGCTCGCAGGCGCGGCTGATCCTCAACCACTATTTCGACGAGGTGAGAAAGCTGTGGTTCGACCTCGCCGTCACCTCCGACCTGGCGCCGGCCAGCCCGGGCGTGCTGGCTCTGGCGGGGGCGTCGACCGACCAGTCGGTGCATCGCCAGGACGAGCCCTACCGCCAGGCCCTGCAGGAGATCTCGAACCGCCTGTCGGCCACCACCGACAAGCTGGCCGACACCAACTGGGGCAGCCGCTCGGCGCCCTACGCCAGCGCCGCCGAGTTCGTGGCCGACCTGGAGACCATCCGCCAGTCGATCCGCAAGCACCTGGGGGATCGGGTGATCGGGGCGCGGCTGCGCACCCTGATCGCGGTGGCGCGCGCCTGCGGCTTCCACCTGCTGTCGCTGGACCTGCGCCAGAACGCCGACGTGCACGAGCGGATGATCCACGAACTGTACGTCCGCGCGTCGGTGAACATCGACTACCTGGGCTCGGACGAGGCCGAGCGGGTGCGGGTGCTGACCAAGGAGCTGAGCCACGACCGGCCGCTGCGCTCGCCGTTCCTGGACTATTCCGAAGAGACCATGCGCGAGCTGGGCACGCTGGACGCGGCGGCCGAGGTGGTGCGGCTGTACGGCGAGAAGGCGCTCGGGAGCTACATCATCTCGAAGACGGCCACGCTGTCGGACGTGCTGGAGCCGCTGGTGCTGCTGAAGCAGGCCGGCCTGGTGCAGGGCGGCGACAAGGGGCGCAGCGCGATCCGCATCACGCCGCTGCTGGAGACCATCGGCGACCTTGAGTTCGGGCCCGAGCTGCTGCGCCAGTGGCTGGCCCTGGACCTGCCGCCGGCGCTGTTCGGAGAGGCCGGCTGGCGCGAGGTGATGCTGGGCTATTCCGACTCGAACAAGGACGGCGGCTACGTCGCCTCGCGGCACAACGTGGCCAAGGCGGCCCAGACGCTGTCGGCCCAGGCGCGGACCAAGGGCTATGACCTCTGGTACTTCCACGGCCGCGGCGGCTCGGTGGGCCGGGGCGGCGGACCGGCGGCCCAGGCCGTGCTGGCGCAACCGCCGGGCACGGTGAAGGGCCGACTGCGCCTCACCGAGCAGGGCGAGATGATCTCGCGCCGGTTCGGCGATCAGCCCACAGCGCGGCGCAACCTGGAGAGCCTGGCGGCCTCGGTGCTGATGGCGAGCGCGCGGCCCGACGAGGGCGCGCCCGCCTCGCCGATGCTGGAGACGCTGTCGGCGGCCTCGTTCGCGGCCTATCGGGCGCTGGTCTACGACGATCCGGGGTTCGAGGACTTCTTCTGGAACGCCACGCCGATCTCCGAGATCGTCGGACTGAACATCGGCAGCCGTCCGGCCTCGCGAACCCCCAGCCGCCGGATCGAGGACCTGCGGGCGATCCCGTGGGTGTTCTCGTGGTCGCAGGCGCGCTTCATGCTGCCGGCCTGGTTCGGGTTCGCGGGCGGGGCGGCCCTGGCCGGTCTGTCGGCGGCCGACCTGAAGGTGCTGGCCGAGGACAACGTCTTCGCCACCATGGTCTCCAATATGGAGGTGGCGCTGGCCCAGTCCGACATGGCGATCGCGGCCAAGTACGCGGCCCTGCACCCCCGGGGAAAGCCGATCTTCGAGAAGATCCGCGCCGAGCACGATGCGGCGATCGAGCTGGTGCTGGCGATCCGCGGCGGGACGCGGCTGTTGGACAACCACCTTGAGATGGCCGAGTCCGTGGCCCTGGCCGCCGAGGTGGTCGATCCGCTCAATCATCTGCAGGTGGAACTGCTGGCCCGCCGCCGCGCGGGCGACGACGACCCGCAGCTGAAGCTGGCCATCCAGCTGACGGTGGCGGGCGTGGCGTCGGGGCTGCGGAACACGGGGTGAGCGTCTCGGTGCGGTTGAGTTCGATCGCCACATGACCGCCGCGATGCTGGGCGAACGGGACGGCATGCGCTCATTGATCCTCGCCGCCCTGCTGACCCTTCCCGCCGCCGCGGTTCACGCCGATCCGGTGCAGGAGGCGCGCTCGGCCACAGCGGCCTGTCTGGCGGCGGTGATCGACGGGGCCCCGGTCGACGACATCGACGGCGACGACGTCTCGATCCGGCGCGGGCAGAATCCGGTCAGCTGCACGGTGCGCGTCACGGCCGGGGAGCCGGTTGTCATCCGCGACGCGGTGCAGGTGGCGATGAAGCGGCGGGCCGAGATCTTCTCGTTGGCCAAGAGCGCCTGGACGCCCGGCGAGTGGGCCACCCGCGAGACCTATTGCAACATCCCCGGCCGCCGCGCGCTGGCCGTGTTCGTGAGCACGTCGAAGCCGGGACGCCAGCCCGTGCTGACCGCGACCGTGTTCGAGGCCAAGGCGCGCGACCAGCGCTGCGATCGCGACCTGGGTGTTCAGGAGATCGCCGCGAGCGATCCTACGCCAGGAGCCGAGGCGGTGGCCGCGGCGCCGAAGGCCGAAGCTCGTCCATCCGATATCGTCACCCTGGATCCGCCTCCGCCGAAGCAGGCGAAGAAGAGCCTCCGCAGCCGCCTGGGGCTGGGGAAGAAGGACTGAGTTTCCTCGCGTTCGTTTCTCCAGATACGCGGCGCTCGCGCAGGGTGTTGAGCCTAGCCGCCGCCGCTTTCCCCGCTGACGACGGCGATTCTAGGTGGCCGGGACAAGCGCGGCCATGACGTTCCAGATGAGGGGGCGACGCGGGCTTGTCGCGGCGGTGGTGTTGTCCGGCACGGGGTCGGGACTTCAGCCGCGGCCGTCTCGGTCGAGTCCGTTTGGACTACCGCCCAGGGGCGGCTCCGTTCCAAGATGGGGCCAAATCACCGGGAGGCGGCCTTGAGCGACAAGCTGTTCGATCATCCGTGGCGGACCATCCGCGTCGAGCGGCGGGAGCACATCGTCGAGGTGGCGTTGAACCGCCCGGACGCGCGCAACGCCCT
This sequence comes from Phenylobacterium sp., assembly GCF_004299445.1. Taxonomy (GTDB): domain Bacteria; phylum Pseudomonadota; class Alphaproteobacteria; order Caulobacterales; family Caulobacteraceae; genus Phenylobacterium. The sequence goes on from NZ_SCTC01000080.1 coordinate 43,315, forward strand.
GAACGGCGACCTCATGGAGGAACTGACCGAGGCGGCTGGGCTGCTGCGCCTGCGGACCGACGTACGGGCGGTGATCCTGAAGGGCGCCGACGGCTACTTCTCGGCCGGCGCAGACCTCAACGCCAGCCAGCAGCGGACGTCACTGAGCCTGATCGAGAGCCGCCGGGCCGTGATGGCTGGGCCCGACATGTGCCGCGCCTGGAGCGAGATCGAGGCCGTCACCATCGCGGCCATCGAGGGCTACTGCATTGGCGGCGGGGCGGCGCTGGTGATCGCTTGCGACTTCCGCGTGATGGGCGAGGGGGCCTACCTGCGCCTGCCCGAGGTTCCGCTCGGCATGAACATGAGCTGGCGCTCGATCCCCAAAATCGCGGCCCTGGTCGGCCCCTCGCGCGCCAAGCAATTCGTGATGTTCGGCGAGGCGGTGGACACCGCCACCTGCCTGAACTGGGGCTTCGCCGATGAGGGCGTGCCGAAGGGCGAGGCCGTGACGGCCGCCCGGCGCTGGGCCGACAAGGTCGCCGCCCTGCCGCCGCTGCCGATCCGGATGACCAAGGAGGCGGTGAACGCGGTCACCCAGGCCACGGCTCAGGCCTCGATCTACATGGACCGCGACCAGTTCCTGCTGGCGACGTCCAGTCAGGACTATCGCGAAGGCCTCGCGGCGTTCCGCGAGAAGCGGCCGGGCAAGTTCACGGGCAGCTGATGAGCGTCATTCTGCGAACCGAGCGGCTGGTGTTGCGCAAGGCGCGGCCCGATGACCTCAAGGCTCTGCACGCCATGATGTCGGATGCGGAGACCATGCGGTACTGGTCGACGCCGCCGCATGCCGACCTGGCGACCACCCGCGACTGGCTGGAGGGCATGATCGCCGCGCCGCCCGAGACCAGCGACGACTTCATCGTCGAGAAGGACGGCGAGACCATCGGCAAGCTGGGAGCCTGGCGGCTGCCCGAGATCGGATATCTGATCGGGCGGCCGCACTGGGGGCGGGGCTATGCGCGCGAGGCCCTGGCCGCGTTCGTGAGCTACGCCTTCGCCCACCGCACCGACCATCTCACCGCCGACGTCGATCCGCGCAACACGGCCAGCCTGGCGCTGCTGGCGAGGGCCGGGTTCCGTGAGACCGGGCGGGCGGAACGGACGTGGTGCGTCGGCGGAGAATGGTGCGACAGCGTCTACTTCCGCCTGGATGCCTAGCGCCTGTCGGGGCGAAACCGGCTTCCACCTTCGCCCAACGCGCTCTAGCGGGCGGCAGCCGGCGCAGCGCCGGCCTCGCGGTCCTTCACGCGACCGCCCGCCAGGATGTTGGTGAGCGCATAGTTCCCTTCGTGGCAGGCGTATTCGAAGATCGGGACGCTGGTGGCGCGCATCGGGTGCTCGCCCCGCCAGACCTGGGTGTAGGCGCCGGGATCGTCGACCTCGAAGGTGTACAGGATCTCGTCGGCGGCGATGCGCCGGAAGCGCTCGACGATCTTCGCGCGGGTCGTCAGCATGATCCAGTCGCCGGCGTTCCACCGCCAGCGGTCGTTGGGGCTGAGCCCTGTCGTTTCGACCACCAGGGTGTCGCCGTCCCAGCGGCCGACGGAATCTCCCATCCAGGGGCGGATAGCCGCGGGCAGGGGCGTGCGGTTCTTCATGCGCACGATGCGGGCCTCGTGGTTCTGCTCGCCGAACAGCACGACGTGCTCGGCGGTCTGCACGATGAGGATGTGGTGACGGTTGATGATCGGCGCCGCGACTCCCCCGCCGCCGCCGAGCAGGCAGCGCTCGTCGAAGGGGCGGGCCTCGGGGTCGTCGTAGACTTCTTCGTCGGCGAGGGCCTTTTCGGCGGCGGCCTTGGCGGAGGGCGTGTAGGGCAGGCGGCCGTCGGCGGGGTCGACGATCTGCGAGCTGCGAGGCTCGCCGCGCACGCGGGCCAGCCCCTGCGGGCGCTCGAAGCGGTCGTCGTCGGTGACCCCGTCCGGCGGCGGGGCCGGCTCGTCGGGGTTGACCGGCGCGATCACCTTGTCGAAGCGCGCGAAGCCCTTGCCCTCGAACGCGGCGACCTCTTCCGGCGTGGCGACGAGGGCCTTGAACGCCTTGGGCCGCTGCAGCCGCGTCATGCTGTCGTTATCCCACAGCCCCTGGAGGTCTGGCTGGCCCAGAGCGGTCCGCGGCGTCTTGTAGGCCTGAGCGCCGGCCGACGGCGCAAGCGTGAGGACGATGCACGCAGCGAGGAGCGTGAGGCGCAGCATCGCTAACGCGTGACGCGACGGAGCGTGGCCGTCAACGGCTCAATCGAGACCTTGCTCCTTCGCCAGCAGCGCCAGTTCGGTGCGGGAGGACACCCCCAGCTTCTCGTAGAGGTTATGCAGGTGCATCTTCACAGTGCCCTCGGAGATGCCGAGGCTGCGGGCGATCTCCTTGTTCCGCTGGCCCTGGGCGACCTGGCGGACCACGTCGCTCTCACGGGGCGTGAGTTCGGCGGTCGACGTCGGCGCCTGGGCCAGCATGGACATCACCTGCTTCATGGCCTCCTTGTCGATCCACTGACCGCCTTCCAGAACGGCCTCGACGCAGCGCACCAGCATCTCGCCGCCGGCGTCCTTCAGGATCAGGCCGTCGACCTTGAGCTTCACCGCCTCGACCAGTGGCTTGGGCTCCAGCCCGGCGGTGAGGAGGATGATCTTGCAGGGCCACCCCTCGGCCCGGGCCTGGCGCAGCAGGTCCAGGCCGGAGAGCGCCGGCATCTGGACATCCAGGATCGCGATGTCAGGCTGCCGCGCGAGGATCGCGGTGCGGGCCTGAAGCCCGTCCGAGCAGCGGTCGACAACCTCGTAGGGCGGTCCGAAGAGGCCCGCCACCGCGTCACGCATCAGGGGATGGTCGTCGGCGATCAGCAGGGTGGTCATGCGGCGATCTTCTCCAGGGGCAGGTCGATGCCGACGCTTGCGCCGCGTGGGCTGCTCGCCAGCCGGACACGGCCACCCATGGCCCTGGCCCGCTCCTGCAGCGAACGCGGGCCGACGGCGGCCTTCTTGAGGTCCTCATCCATCATCTCGCCCTGGAAGCCGAAGCCGTGCCCGTCGTCGACAATCTCGAGGCTGAGGCGGCCCTGCCCGGTCAGGGTCCGGACGGTGACATTGCGGGCCAGCCCATGGCGCACGGCGTTCGCCACGGCCTCCCGAACGATGCGGCCGATGTCGTAGGCGGTCTGGGTCGACACCATCGGGCTGTCCGACGCCATGTCAGCCAGGACGCAGATGTTCCAGTAGCGTGAAAGGTGGTCCGCCAGCTCTTCCAACTCCTCGCGAAGGTCGATCGGCTTGGCCGGCTCGTTGGATCGGGCCGGGCGCATGGCGGTGATGAAGGTGCGCAATTCGCGCTGTTCCTCGGTCAGGGCCTGTCGCAGGCCCAGCAGGCGCACCTTGGCCGCAACGGGCAGGTTGCCGGCGCGCAACAGGCCTTCGAGCTGAATCGCCGCGCCGGCCAGGAACTGGAGGACTCCGTCGTGCAGGTCGCGCGACAGGCGCACACGCTCGGCGTTGGCGGCGGTGGCGCGGTGGGTCATCTGGGCATGCCAGCGCTGCAGACCGACCGAAATCTGGGCGCTCACCATCGCGCCGAACGCCAGGTCCTCGGTGGCCGGTTCTTCCTGGTCGAGCACCAGGATCACACCCTCGAGCGGATCGGCGCGGATCGGCAGCACCAGCATCCGCTCGAACGACAGGGTCGCCAGCAGCGAAGGCGCGACCGGCGGTCCCCTGACGACGCGGGATCGGCCGTCCGGCCGCGTGATCGCCATGTCGCTGGCGCGATCATAGAGGAACACCGAACCTTCCAGGCGCGGCGACACCAGCCAGTCGTCGCCGCCGGGCGGCAGGACACGTTTGGCGTATTCGCCGCCATCCACCTCGATCACGTTCAGATAGGGCTCGTCGCCTTCGGTCCAGAGGACCATGCCGCGGCGGGTGCGGAAGAGGCCCAGCGCGTGATTCAGCGCCTCGCGGGTGGGCGGCTCGGTCTCGTCGAAGCCCGCGTCCACCGGATCCGCCATCCGCGACAACTCTTCGACCATCCGCTCGAAGTGGCGGCCGAAACCGGTGAGCAGGATCATCACCATCACGATGTAGCCGAGCCGCACGATCCATGAGAGCGCGGCGGCGTCGTCGTGGTCCGCGCCCAGCGCCGCCGACCAGCCGGCCGGGAGGAACACCGCCAGGATGGTCAGGCTCATCAACAGCGCGCCGCGCGACCCCCATTGGATCGTCGCACTCACGATCAGGAAGACGAGGGGACTGAAGAACGGGCTCTCGGCGCCGGTCGTCATGTAGAAGAGCGCCGTGAAGACCCCCAGATCGATCGCGGTCGGGAGCAGGGGCTGGCGCAGGACCCGGTAGGCGAAGCGCCGGCTGCGCGAGAGCGCCAAAAGGACGAGACTGTAGGCGAGGTACCCGCCGATCAGAGGGCGCACCAGGCCGCCCTCGAGGCTCGGCGCGTCCGGTCCGAACATGACGCCCACGGCCAGGAACCCGACCAGGACGGCGCGGGCGCCGGCCACCAGCCGCGTACTCCTGACGTAGAAAAGTCCCCTGCCGCTCAATGCCGTTCCCCGGTTCCGGGCGTCAGTCTGGAGCAGGCGCCTCGGCGTGCCCATCCTGATCGAAAGGTAGGGGTCGGCCCCCACCGTCACGCCAGATTGTTCGCTTTGCTGCGTCGCACATACTCGCAACCAAGGGGAGGCGGCGTTCTGTCCCGTGGCAAACGGCCATCGGAAAGCGTCCGCCTCCAGACAAGTCTGACCGCCCGCGGCGGTCGAAAGGGGTAGTGATGGGTGCGAAGATGAAGGCGATGGTCGCCGCGGCGGTGCTGGCTTCGGCCGGTGGCTTCGCGGCGGGCGCGAACGCCGCGACGGTGGTCCAGATCGCGAGCTACACCCAGGTCGGCGGCGGCAAGACCTTCGCCTGGGACGGCGTGGGCGGGAATGGCGGCCGTCTGTTCACCAACTCGACCCTCGCGGCCAACGCCTCGGCCGCGCAGATCGGCGCGGCGAGCGCCCAGTGGGTCAACGTCATCTTCAACTTCAACGACGCCGGCGTCATGGGCCTGCAGGGGCAACTGCTGTTCAACGCCACGGCGCCCACGGGCGCGGCGACGCAGCTGACCAACACCAATCCGATCCGCCAGAGCGGCCTGAACGGCTCGTTCGCCTTCAAATACACCGGCGGGAGCCCGGTGACGGCCTACGGGACGACATTCAACACCGGCGCGAACCTGCTCAGCGGGACGTTCACCAACGGCTGGCTCTCGGTGGGCGGCTCGTCCGGCGGGTTCGCCGACTCGTACGGCCTGACCGGCGGGACCGTTACTCTGACCTCCAGCGTCATCCCGATGAACAAGCTGATCGACGGGGACCTGGGCTTCTCGTTCTCGGGGTTGACGCCGCAGGCTGCGATCATCGGCGCGAACGGCACGCGGCAACTGCGGGACTTCCGCGCCTCGGCGGGCGCCAACTTCTCGGCCACGGCGGTGCCGGAGCCGACGACCTGGGCGCTCATGATCATGGGCTTCGGCGCGGCGGGCGCCATCCTGCGCCGCCGGGCCGCGGCCGTCGCCGCCTGAGGCGCCGCGGCCTCAGGCGTTGCGCGCCATGAGGCCGCCGTCCACCGGGATGGTGACGCCGGTGATATACGACGCGGCGGGCAGGCACAGGCTGAGCGTCATGTGGGCGACCTCCTCGGGCCGGCCATAGCGGCGCATGGCGGTGCGCCGCCGCGCGTAGGTCTGCTTGTCGGCGTCGGGAATGGCGTCGGTCATCCCGGTGAGGATCGGCCCGGGGCAGATGCAGTTCACCGTGATTCCTTCGGGACCCAGCTCCACCGCCAGCGCCCGGGTCAGGCCGGTGACCGCCGCCTTGGCCGCCGAGTAGGGGCTGTCGCGACTGGTGGCGCCCAGGGCTTCGGTCGAGGCGATGTTGACGATGCGGCCGGCCGGCGACTGTCGCAGGTAGGGCAGCGCCGCGCGGATGATCCGTTGGTGCGACGTGACCAGGACGTCCATCGCACGGCTCCAGATGCGGTCGTAGTCTTCTGAATCGATGGGCGAAAAGGCGGATATGCCGGCGTTGTTCACGATCGCGTCGAGGCGCCCGAACTTCAGTGCGACGGAGTCGACCACGTCCTGAATCGCCTGAGGATCGGAGACATCCATCGCCCAGGCTTCGGCGCTGCCGCCGGACTGGCGGATGGCCTCGGCGACGGGGCCGCAGGTCTCGAGCTTCAGGTCGGTCACGGCCACGTGCGCGCCCTCCGCGGCGAAGACTTCGGCGGTGGCGCGGCCCATGCCTGACGCGGCCCCGGTGACCAGGACGACGGAGCCGGCGACGGATCGGGTGGTCATGGTCTTCAACGTCCCTGGAATACGGGTTGGCGCTTCTCGAGGAAGCTGGCGACGCCTTCCTTGTGGTCTTCGGTCTGCATCAGGAGGCGAATCTTCTCGATGGCCCAGGCCCCGATCTCGCGCGGATCGCCGTAGGCATACTTGCTGAGGCCGGCCTTGAGGTGGCGCACCGCCAGCGGCGGGTTGGCGGCGATGCGGCCGGCCAGCTCGCGGGCCTTGGGCAGGAGGTCGTCGTGCGCGGTCACCTGGCTGACGAGACCGATGCGCAGCGCCTCGGCGGCGTCGAAGATGTCGCCGGTGAACAGGAGCTCGGCGGCCTTGGCCGGGCCCACGATGGCCGGCAGCCGATAGAAGCCGCCCACGTCGCAGACCAGCCCGCGCTTCACGAACAGCTCGCCGAACTTCGCCTTCTCGGACGCCAGCCGGATGTCGGCGAAGAGCGCCAGCTCCATGCCCCAGCCGACGGCGGCGCCGTTGACCGCGGCGATGATGGGCTTGTCGCACTCCAGGGCCGCGATGGCCGCGGGCGTGGCGTTGAAGGTGACCGGCATCGGGGCCCGCGAGACGGGCTTGGGTCCGGCCATGATCTCGCCGACGTCGTCGCCCGAGCAGAAGGCAGGGTCCGCGCCGGTGAGGATCACGCAGCGGACGTCAGGGTCGGCGGCGGCGGTCCGCAGGCTTTGCTCCAGCTCGTCGTAGGCCGGATAGTTGAGGGCGTTGCGGCGGTGCGGCCGGTTCAGGGTGATCGTGGCGACGTGGTCTTCCACGGTCACCAGCGTGTGTTCGAACCCGGCGCTCTTTTCGGCCAGCGAGACCATGGGCGCTCCTCCTCTTGGCTGGCGACTGTTCGCCTGGGGGACGAGCAGGTCAACGGTGACGCCCCGTCAGCGACGGGCGGTCGCCGGAACCCGCAGGCGACGGGTGCGGGCAAAGACTCTCCTTGTGGAGAACGGCGTTCGGTCGCCAAATAGGCCGCACAAGGGGAGGCCAGTCGATGCGGTTTGCGATCACGGCAGGTCTGCTCGCCTGCGCTTGCATGTTTCCATCCGCGACCCTGGCCCAGGCGGGGAAGCGCACGATCGACGGCGACTGGGCGATCAACTTCACCATCCCGATGGAGACGCCGGCCGGCGCCACGGCGCTGGTCGTTCCGGAGGCTGAGGCGAAGGTCCTCGCGGCCAAGGTGGGGGCCGCGCTGGCGGCTGAGTTCGCCGCCGACCTGGATCCCGAGCTGCCGATGCTGGTGGAGCACTCCGATGGCCTGCCGATCGTGCGCGGACAGCGACGCTCGCGCGTGGTGATCCAGCCGGCCGACGGGATCCTCCCCTACACCCCGGAGGCCCGGAAGTCGCTCAGCGACCCGCCGCCGCCAGGCAGCTACGACAATCCAGAACAGCGGCCGAACGCCGAGCGCTGCCTGGTCGGGTCGGGACAGGCGCCGCTGGTGAATTTCTCGCTGGACAGTCAGATCCAGATCGTAGCGACCGCAGACCACGTCGCGATCCACTCCGAGTACGGCGACGACGTGCGCATCATCGCGTTGAACAAGCCGCACGCGCCGAAGGCGCTGTGGTCGCGCCTCGGTAGCTCTATCGGCCACTGGGAGGGCGAGACCCTGGTGGTGGAGACGATCGGCATGCCGGACAGCGACCGTGTGCGCCTGGCGCCGACCCTGTTGGTGTCGGGGGACGCCAAGGTGGTCGAGCGCTTCACCCCGATCTCGGATCGCGAGATGCTGTACCAGTTCACGGTGGTCGACCCGAAGACGTTCAGCGGGCCCTGGCTGGCCGAGTTCTCGTGGTTCCGCGCCAGGACGCCGATCTACGAGCACGCCTGCCACGAGGGGAACTATTCGCTGCGGAACATCCTTCTGGGCGCGCGCCAGCAGGAAGAGGACGCAAAGGCCGGGGGAGCCGCCCGCTAGAACCGGTTTCGATCCGGCGACGCCGCCAGCACGGATGAAACAGGCTCTTGTCCGCAGCTCTAGCGCGGAAGCAGCCGGCGTTCGGCCATGACGCCCAGCCAGTGGCGCAGGGTGTCCTCGCTGTCGTAGCAGCCGGGAAAGCCGGCCTGCCGCAGCTTGATGGTGCTGACCAGAATCGGAAGCGTGACCGCCTCGACGCCCGGGCGTAGCAGGGCGTCGGCGTAGTGGTGGCTCTCGCCCAGCAGGGCGGGCAGCGGGATGGGGCGCAAGTCATGCCGGGCGGCGAGGGCGGCCCAGGCCTCGCCGCTCGCGGCCAGGAGGGGCGCGATACGGGTCGGTTCGGGCGGGCCGAGCGGCATGCCCAGGGCGTCGGCGATAGCCGGCCACACCTCGGGCCAAGCGAAAACGTCGCCGTTGGTGATGTTGAAGGTGTTGTTTCCAGCGGCGGGGGACCGGGCCGCCCAAAGGAACGCGTCCCCCAGCAACCTCGGGTCGACCAGTTCCATGACGTGGGCGGAGCCGCCGGGGTAGGCCAGTGGGAGACCCTGTTCACGACGCAGGGCGGCCCAGGCGCCGATGGCCAACAGCGGGTTCATAGCCGCGCCCCAGGCGGCGCCGACCACGATCTGGGGCCGGAATATGGTCCAGGCAAAATCGAACTGCGCCGCCCTGGCGTGAAGCCAGTCCTCCTGAAGCCAGTAGAAGTTGGCGTGGTCGTCGCGCGGCGCCCGTTCGCGTGCCGGGAGCGGCGGCTGCTTCAGGTGCGCGCCGTAGGCCTTCGTGCCCTGCAGCAGGGTCACGTGCTGCAGACTTCTGGCGGCGTGGGTGAGCGGCGTCATCAGGTTCTGCAGCATGGAGAGGTTGGTCTCCATCTGGTCGGCCTCACGCCAGCCCGCGAGCAACCCCGGCTTCTCATACAGTGCGGCGTAGACGACGTGCGTGACGTCCGAGAGGCCTTCGAAAGCCGCCTGGCAGGCCTGGGCGTCGGTGAGGTCGACGGCGATGTGGCGGACGTCGCCCGGCGGCATGGGGTCGGGGGTCCGGCGCGACGTCGCGATCACGCGCCAGCCGGCCGCGGCGAAGGCGGTCATCGCCGCCTCGCCCACCAGTCCCGTGGCGCCCGCCACCAGCACCGTGTCCATGCGCGCCTCCTTGATCCCGGGGGCAGACTACCCCCACGCCACCCTGCCGCATGGTCAGTCTTGCCAGTGCCTCGCGCGGAGACGAAGCATGCGCCCAACAAGCGTTTGGGAGGCGCAAAGCGCATGCCGGAATTCCGCACCGTCGACGCCGGCAAGGTCAGGATCCGCGCCGCCGTAGAGGGCGAGGGGCCGCTGGTGGTCATGGTCCACGGCTTCCCCGAGAGCTGGTACTCGTGGCGCGACCAGATCGGGCCTGTGGCGAAAGCCGGCTACCAGGTGGCCGCCATCGACGTGCGGGGCTATGGCGGGTCTGACAAACCGCACCCGATCGAAGCCTACGACATGGAGGCCCTGACCGGCGACGTGGCCGGCGTGATCGACGCGCTGTCGGACGACGGCAAGGCGATCCTGATGGGGCATGACTGGGGCGCGCCGATCGTCTGGAACACGGCGCTGTCGCGGCCCGACAAGATCAAGGCGGTGGCCGGCCTGTCGGTGCCCTTCACGGGCGTGCCGCACAAGCCCTTCAGCGAGGTCTTCAAGGAGCTCTTCACCGACAAGGGCCACTTCTTCTACCAGGCCTGGTTCCAGGAGGTGGGGCCGCCCGAGGCTGAAGCGGAGAAGGACGTCCGCGACTTCCTGCGCAAGTTCTACTTCGGCATCTCGGGCGACGCCCCGGACGGCTCATGGCCCGCCAAGAAGCACGGCGCCAGCCTGCTGGAAGGGATGATGGATCCCGGCGAGTTCCCCGCGTGGCTGACCGAGGAGGAGCTGGACTACTACGTGGCCGAGTTCGAGCAGTCCGGATTCCGCGGGCCCATCAGCCGCTACCGCAATCACGAGCGCGACTTCGCCTGGCTGCAGCAGTTCAAGGACCGCAAGCTCACGATGCCGACGCTGCTGATCGGCGGCGACCGCGACCCGGCGTTCAACGGCTTCGGCCGCATCCCGGACCCGGGCGCGCTGATGCGGGCGTTCGCGACTGACCTGCGTGGCGTCCATGTCCTGCCGGGCTGCGGCCACTGGACCCAGCAGGAGCGGCCCGACGAGGTGACCGCCCTCCTGCTCGACTGGCTGAAAGGACTCTGATCATGGCCGACCTGGAACTGCGCCAAGAGGGCGAGGTGGTCTGGGCCACCATGAACCGGCCCGACCGCCTGAATGCGCTCAGCCGCAACCTGGTGACCGAGCTGCGCGAGTTCTTCGTGGGGCTCTACTGGCGCCGCGACGTGCGCGTGGTGGTGCTGCAGGGGGCCGGCGCCGCCTTCTGCGCCGGGCTGGATCTGAAGGAGCGCGGCGACCCGCAGGGCAGCCGCTCGATCGGCGCCGGCCTGACGCGGCAGCGCGAGATCAGCGAGATCGTCATCGCCATGCGCCGCTGTCCGCAGCCCATCATCGCCTGCGTGAACGGGGCGGCGGCCGGGGGCGGCTTCGCGCTGGCGCTGGCGTCGGACGTGCGGATCGCGACGCCGAAGATGCGCATGAACGCCGCCTTCATCCGCATCGGCCTTTCGGCCTGCGATATCGGCGTGAGCTACTTCCTGCCGCGCATGGTGGGCTCGTCGGTGGCCGCCGAGTACATGCTGACCGGCCGCTTCATCGACGCGCAGCGGGCCTACCAACTGGGCCTGGTGAGCCGGGTGGTCGAGCCCGACCAGCTCGAGGCCGAGGCCAAGGGCTTCGTCGAGGACATGCTGCACGCGACCCCGCTGGGCCTGCGCCTGACAAAGGAGGCGCTGAACCACGCCATCGACGCAGGGGGCCTTGAGGCGGCCATCGCGATGGAGGACCGCAACCAGATCCTGGCCAGTTCCGACGGCGACTTCCAGGAAGGGGTCCAGGCGTTCCTGGAGAAGCGCAAACCCCACTATTCCAAGCGGGACGCCTGACCATGATCGAGCTCTGGCACTGTCCTGACGCGCGCTCGTTCCGGCCGCTGTGGGCGCTGGAGGAGATGGGCCTGCCCTACCAACTGCACCTGCTGCCCTTCCCGCCGAGGGTCCGCGAGCCGGGCTACCTGGAGATCAATCCGCTGGGCACCATCCCGGCGCTGAAGGACGGCGACACCTTCATGTCGGAGAGCGCGGCCATCGTGCAGTACCTGTGCACGCGCCATGGTCCGAGCGATCTGGCCGTCGCAGTGGACGATCCGGCCTATGGCGCGTGGCTGAACTGGCTGCATTTCGGCGAGGCGACGCTGACGTTCCCGCAGACCCTGGTCCTGCGCTATCGCCAGTTCGAGCCGGGCAAGGCCGAGGTGGTGGCCGACGACTACGCCCAGTGGTTCCTGAGCCGCCTGCGCCACGTGGACCGCACCCTGGGCGACGGGCGCGAGTGGCTCTGCGCCGGCCGGTTCACGGGCGCTGATATTTCCGTGGGTTACGCGCTACTTCTCGCAAGACAGCTGAAGCTGGACGGCAAGTTCTCGCCCGCCATCCAGGCCTACTGGGACAGGCTCAAGGACCGCCCAGGCTTCAAGGCGGCCAAGGCCGCGCAGAAGATGGATCTCTCAGAGGCGCTGTCGACATGATCACGCTCTACGACCACCCGTTCTCGCCGTATGCGCAGAAGGTCAAGATCTCGCTGCGGGAGAAGGGGCTGGCGTTCGAAGCGCCGATGCCCGGCGGCCTCGGAGCCGGCGGCGCGCAGGGCGCGTTCGTGGAAGCCAGCCCGCGGGCGGAGGTGCCGGCGCTGGTGGACGGCGACGTCCGCGTCTTCGATTCCACGATCATCCTGGAGTACCTGGACGACGCCTATCCAGAGCCTGCGATGCGCCCGAAGTCCGCCGCCGAACGGGCCCGCGTGCGAATGCTGGAAGAGGTGATGGACACTCACTTCGAGGCGATCAACTGGGGGCTCTCGGAGATCCGCTGGTTCCGGCGTGCGGAGGGCGAGAAGGCCGAGGCGCTGTTCGCCGCGGCGAAGGCCCAGACAGAGGGGTTCTTCGCCTGGCTGGAGCAGCAGCTGGGCGAGCGCGAGTGGTTCAACGGCGAGACCTTCGGGTGGGGCGACCTGTCGGTTGTGCCTTACCTGAACGGCTCGGTGGGCCATGGCCATCCGCCGGCCAAGGGCACGAAGCTGTCGGCGTGGCTGGCGCGGGCCAACGCTCGGCCGTCGGTGGCGGCGTGCGTCGCCGACATCGCCGCCCTGAACTCGGCCGGCGCCTCCATGACCAACGTGGCTGAGCTGGTCGAGAAGGGCCTGTTCAAGCGCGAGTACCGCGACCACCGCCTGGAGTGGATGATCAAGTCCGGCGGGATCGACGTGGTGCTGAAGGGCCTTGAGCGCGATAATATCCGCTTCGCGCCGGCGTTCAGTTAGGCCAGCAGCGCCTCGGCCACCAGGTCGGGGTGGGAGGCGTGGAGCATCCGCCCGGCATCGGCGCGGCGGATGAGGCGGTGGCCGGGCAGGGCGGCGTTCCAGAGGGCGTCCGCGTCGCCCGCGCGGTACAGCACGTCCTGCTCGCCGATCAGCCGGGTCCAGGCCGAGCCGTCGGGCAGGCGAGGCGGCGTCCACGACAGGTAGCCCTTCTGCTCGTGCGTGAAGCCCCAGGTGGAGCGCAGCGCCACGAGGCGGGCGGATTCCACATAGTCCTCCACCACGGTCGGATCGGTCAGCAGCGCGGTGTCGGCAGGGCTGCTGCTCAGCGAGTTGCGCAGCAGGCGCTCCAGGGTCTGCGGACTGAGGCGGCTGCCGAGGAAGCGGGCCAGGACGTCGATCATGTGCGGCTGGCGCACGAACAGCCACTTGGCCCCGTTCATGAACCCGTCCCAGCGACTGTCGACGGCGTAGGGCGTGAAGGGATTGATCAGGACGGCGCGCTCGATGCGTTCAGGGTGTTCCAGGCCGAGGCGCAGCGCCGCGTCCTCGCCGCCGCGGCAGACCAGCCGCACCTTCTTCAGCCCAAAGGCGTCCATCACGGTCAGCAGGTCCGAGAGCGCCGCGCCGTCGGCATCGCGCTCGGGCGCGTCGGTGAGGCCGTAGCCGGGCCGCTCAATGGCGATGGGACGCAGGCCGCGGGACTGCAGGGCGCGCACCAGTCGCCGATCCAGCAGCGAGCCCGTGGCGGCGCTGTGAAATAGCAGGGTCGGCTGGCCGCTGGCGGGGCCGAAGTCGGAGAGCGCGATCCGGCCCGCCTGGTCGCGGCGGTTGACGAAGCGCAGGGGCCGGAGCGCGCTCCAGGAGGCTCCGGCCGTCAGGTTGCGGTTGCCCGCGACGCCCAACAGGACGACGGCCTCGGTGGTGAGGCGCGACAGGTCGGTGGCGCTGCGCAGATCGAAGCGGTCGAACAGGGCGCTGAGCTCGTCCTTGATGGCGTGCTCGCTGATGTGAAGCGTGGCCGCGGCCTCGGCGCGGGTCAGGCCCAACGCCAGCAGAAGACAGGCCCCGGCGCTGCGCTCGGACAGGCCCAGGGCTTCGCGCAACATGCCGGCCTGGTCCAGTTGCAGGTCGCCGCCGCCGACGGCGGCGTGGAGCAGGCGCACCAGGTCGGTCTGGCGGCCCGCGCCGGCCTTGCGCATCGCGAACTTCAGCGCCTTGCGGGCGGTCTCGTAGCCGACGTCGGCAAGTTTGGCGCCCTCGATCAGGTCGCCGGCCGAGATCAGACCCTGGACGGTGCGCGCCTCGACGGGCGTGAGCCGCCAGCTGGCCAGCGCCCGGTCGGCCAGGTCGCGCTGCTCGAACGGCCGGTAGGCGAGGGCGGCGTAGGCGCCCGGGCCGCTGGCGGAAAGCATCTCCGGCGGCAGGCTCCAGGCCTGGGCATCCTCGAGGCGACCCAGCAGCAGGACAGTGCTGCCGCCGCCGCGGGCCGTCACGGTGACGAGCGCGGCCACGCGGGGACCGCGGAGCCAGCCCTGGATCGCGTGGGTCACTTCATCGGGATCGAACCAGCGTCCGAAGCGCGCGTCATGGCCGCGGACCCGGCCTTCGCCGTCGAGGACCGCCACCGCCAATGCGCCGGCAGGTACGGTCACGGGCGCGCCGCCGCTCCCGTCGTCGGCCGGATGAATGGCCGCGCCGATGGTCGCGAGGATCCGGTCGGCCTCGCCCTCGGTGTCGGATTGTCGAGCCAGCCGCAGCATGGAACGACGATACGTGGAAAGGCCTAACGGACAACCAAACGCACCCGTTACGCGAACACCGGACGCCCGTTCGTCGCGCACCGCGCGTCCACGAGTGGGGGCGATCTTGCCAAGTCCGCCGAAAGGCGGGATGGACGATCACGACAGTTTGGGGCGTTCATGAACAAGATTATTGCGCTTGCGCTGGCCGCCGTGGCCACCGCATTTCTAGCGTCGCCGGCGGCCGCGAGCCCTGTCGAGCAGACCAAGGCGCCGTGGAAGGATGCCTTCCGTCAGCTGGAAGGCGAGGAGTGGCCGACGCCCACCGACTATCGTAGCGCCAGCGGGGCCCCGGGCCACCGCTATTGGCAGCAGAAGGTCGACTACAAGATTCAGGCGCGCCTGGACGAGCCGACCAAGACCGTCACCGCCAAGGCCACGATCACCTACAAGAACAACTCGCCCGACCGGCTGACCTACCTCTGGCTCCTGATGGACCAGAACATCTTCCGCCGCGACTCGATCGCCGAGCGGACCGCGACCGTGGGTTCGGCCAACGAGATCAGCCTGAACCAGCTGCGCCGGGTGCAGAAGTTCAAGGAGTGGGAGGGCGGTTTCAAGCTGATCTCGGTGAAGGACGGCTCGGGCCGGACG
Source organism: Phenylobacterium sp. (assembly GCF_004299445.1). Classification (GTDB taxonomy): domain Bacteria; phylum Pseudomonadota; class Alphaproteobacteria; order Caulobacterales; family Caulobacteraceae; genus Phenylobacterium. Next base: position 58,476 of record NZ_SCTC01000080.1, read on the forward strand.
ATCCCGCACACGGTGGTCGACACCCTGATGCGCGTGGACCTGCCGCAGGCGCTGGCCTCGGGGTCCTCGACGACCTTCACCGTTGAATGGTCGTACGCGCTGAACGAGAACAAGGTGGTGGGCAGCCGCGACGGCTACGAGTGCTTCACCAAGCCGGGTGAGGACGGCAACTGCCTGTTCCTGGGCGCCCAGTGGTTCCCGCGCTTGGCGCGCTACACCGACTATGAGGGCTGGCACAACAAGGCCTTCCTGGGATCGGGCGAGTTCACGCTGGAGTTCGGCGACTACGAGGTCGCGCTGACGGTCCCCAACGACCACGTGGTGGCCTCGACCGGCGACCTGCAGAACCCCGGCGCCGTGCTGACGTCGGCCCAGCAGTCGCGGCTGGCGCAGGCGCGCAACGCGAAGGAACCCGTCTACATCGTGACCCCCGACGAGGCGCTGGCCGCCGAGAAGGGCAAGGCCACGGGCGTGAAGACCTGGGTGTTCCGCGCCAACAACGTCCGCGACTTCGCCTGGGCCTCCAGCCGCAAGTTCGTTTGGGACGCCATGGGCGTGAAGCAGGACAGCACTGAGCAGCCGCTGGTCATGGCGATGAGCTTCTATCCGAAGGAGGCCCGGCCGCTTTGGGACGCCTGGTCGACCAAGGCCATCGCCCACACGATCGACACCTACAACGACTTCGCCTTCCCGTACCCGTACTCCAAGGCCCAATCGATCAACTCGATCAACGGCGGGATGGAGTACCCGATGATGACCTTCAACGGGCCGCGCCCGGTGAAGGACAAGAAGACGGGCGACATCACCTATACCGAGCGCACCAAGGCCGGCCTGATCGGCGTGATCATCCACGAGATTGGCCACACCTACTTCCCGATGGTGGTCAATTCCGACGAGCGCCAGTGGACCTGGATGGACGAGGGCCTGAACACCTTCCTGGAGTTCCAGGCCGAGAAGCGCTGGGCCAAGGACTTCCCCACCAATGACGGCGAGCCGCGCCATATCGTCGAGTACATGGTGAGCCAGAACCAGGTTCCGGTGATGACCCAGTCGGACTCGCTGCTGCAGTTCGGCCCCAACGCCTACGCCAAGCCCGCGACCGCGCTGGTGATCCTGCGCGAGACCGTCCTGGGGCGCGAGCTGTTCGACAAGGCGTTCAAGGACTACGCCACGCGCTGGCGGTTCAAGGGCCCGACGCCCTACGACTTCTTCCGGACCATGGAGGAATCGAGCGGTGTCGATCTCGACTGGTTCTGGCGCGGCTGGTTCTACTCGACCGACCATGTGGACATCGCGCTGGACGGCGTGGTGGCCGCCAAGCTGGAGCCGGCCGACGCCGAGGCGCTGGCCAAGTCACGGCGCGACCGGGTGGCCTCCGAGCCCATCAGCCTGACGGTCAGCCGCAACACCGAGCCCACCGTGGACGAGCGCGACCCGAAGGTCCGCGACTACTACGACAGCATCGACCGAAACGATGCGACGCTGGCCCAGAAGAAGAAGGCCAAGACCGCCGACGAGGACCTGACGGCCGAGGAGCGGGTGGCGCGGAACCAGACCGACACCTTCTACCGCTTCACGTTCAAGAACCTGGGCGGGCTGGTGATGCCGGTGATCCTGAAGCTGGACTTCACCGATGGCTCAACGGAGACCGTGCGCATTCCGGCCGAGATCTGGCGGCGGAACTCCAAGCAGGTGACGTGGCAGTATGTTACGCCAAAGACCCTGAAGCGCGCCGAGCTGGATCCCCTGTGGGAGACGGCCGACGCCGACCGCGACAACAACCTGTTCGAAGGTTCGGGCGCGGCCAAGGTGCTGAAGCTGGCGCCCGGACGGCCTGAGGACGAGAACAAGCTGAAGGACAACGAGCTGCGCGTGGCGCCCGACAGCCTGACGCCGCTGCCCGCGACGAAGCCGGCGGACGCGCCCAAGTGAGGCTGTTTGCGGCGCTGATCGGGGCGGCGATGCTCGTCGTCCCGGCCGCCGCCGTGGCGCACCGGGGACACGCGTCGCTGACCGTCATGGAGATCGATGCGGCCACCGGGGCGGTGAAGATAAGCCACCGCATGGCCGCTCACGATGTCGAGCCGGCGCTGTCGGTGATCGCCCCTGACGAACAGCAGAGCCTGGACGACCCGGCCGCCGTGAGGGCGCTGGAGGCCTATGCCGGACGCGCCTTCCAGGTGTGGGACGCCGATGGTCATCGGGTGACGCTGACGCATCGCGACACGATCCTGGCCGGCGACAGCGTCGAGCTCGTCTACACCGCCCAACTGCCGGCGCCAGCCAAGTCGGTGAGCGTGGACTCCAACCTCTTCGAAGACGCCCACGACGACCAGGAGAACCAGGTCAACGTGCGCCGCGGCAAGGTCACGAAGACCGCGGTCTTCCGCCTGGGCGACGGCGCGCAGAAGATCAGCTTCGACTGACGCTACGTCCCTCGCAGGCGTCGCGTTGACGTGGCGTCCCCGTTGAACCGGGCGGGCGCTCGCGTAGGGTCTGCCGGGTCAACGACGACCGGGAGGATGGGCCGATGAGCCCCGCCGACGACCACGCCCTGCTGGTGAACGAGGCCGCCCGCGCCCTGCCACCGTTCAAGCCTCTGCCGCAGAAGGCGCCGGACGTCTCGATCGAGAAGACGCCCGACGGGACCTACTACGTCCGATCGAACCATCCGCCCGCCGAGGGGCCGCGCTCGATCGCCCACCTGCTGGCCGACAAGGCCGCCGCGCACCCCGACCGGCCGTACATCCTGCAGCGCGCGCCGGGCCACGGGCCGTGGCAGGGCGTGACCTATGGCGAGGCCAAGCGGGCCGCCGATGGCATCGCCCAGTGGCTGTTGATCCAGGGACTGACCGGCGCCGACAGCGTGATGGTGCTCTCGGCCAACTCGGTGGAGCACGCCCTGGTCATGCTGGGCTGCTACACGGCGGGCGTCCCGATCGCGCCCATCAGCCCGGCCTACAGCCTGATCTCGACCGACCACGCCAAGCTGAAGCACTGCTTCGCGACGGTGAAGCCGCGGGTGGTGTTCGCGCAGAACAGCGCGATGTTCGCGCGCGCCTTCGAGACCTTGAAGGCGTTGGATCCGACGCTGAGGTTCGTGACCGTCGACGGCGGCGAGGGGACCATCCCGCTGGCTGAGCTGACCGCCACCGCACCCACCGCCGCGGTCGATGTCGCGCGCGAGGCGCTGACGCACGCGACGGTGGCGAAGTATCTGTTCACCTCAGGCTCGACCGGCATGCCAAAGGGCGTGCCGCAGACGCATGGCATGTTCGCGGGCGTCATCGCGGGCACCGAGGGTCTGCGCGACGAACCGGCCGATCCCGATGTGATCCCGCAGGTGCTGGACTGGATGCCGTGGAGCCACATCTCGGCGGGGAACATCGGGTTCAACGGGGCGATGTGGGGCGGGGCGACCCTGCACCTCGACGAGGGCAAGCCGATCCCCGGCCTGTTCGAGACCACGATCAAGAACCTCTACGAGATATCGCCGATGGGCTTCGGGTCGGCGCCGGTGGCGTTCGGCATGCTGGTGGAGGCGATGGAGAACGATCCGCGCCTGCGCGCCAGCTTCTTCAAGAACCTGCGCAGCTGCGGCTACGGCGGCGCCACGCTGTCGAACGACGTATCGGAACGGCTGCAGAAGCTGGCGATCGCCGAGACGGGCTACCGCATCCCGCTGACCACCATGTACGGCGCGACCGAGACGCAGGGGATCACGGTGGTCCACTGGATCACCGAGCTGGTGGGTCTGATTGGTCTGCCGCTGCCGGGGATCACGCTGAAGCTCGTGCCCAACGGCTCCAAGCTGGAGGTCCGGGTGAAGGGGCCGACGGTGACGAGCGGCTATCACAACGATCCAGAGAAGACCGCCGCCGCCTTTGACGACGAGGGCTTCTACAAGCTGGGCGACGCCTGCCGGTTCCTGGACCCCGACAAGCCCGAGCTGGGCCTGGTGTTCGACGGCCGCGTGACCGAGGACTTCAAGCTGGACTCGGGCACCTGGGTCTCGGTCGGCACGCTGCGGCCCGACCTGGTGGCGGCGTGCACGCCTTACGCCTTCGACATGGTGATCGCGGGGCAGGACAAGCCGTACGCCACCGCCCTGATCTGGCCGTCGCCGGCGGCGCTGCCCACGCTGGGCGACAATCCGCTGGAGAAGCTGACCGAGGTGCTGAAGGCGCGGATCGCCGCGTTCAACGCCACGGCAGGGGGCTCGTCGCGGCGGATCGCGCGGTTTGCGATCATGATCGAGCCGCCCTCGATCGACGCCGGCGAGATCACCGACAAGGGCTATGTGAACCAGCGGGCCACCCTGGAGCGTCGCGACGCCCTGGTGAAGGCGCTGTATGCGAATCCGCCGGGACCCGGCGTGGTGGAGGTTTAGACGGCCATGAGCGAGATCATCCTTCACCACTATGACACCTCGCCCTTCTCGGAGAAGGTGCGGTTGATGCTGGGGATCAAGGGGCTGGCCTGGCGCTCGGTGATCCAGCCGGTGATCATGCCCAAGCCCGACCTGATCCCGCTGACCGGCGGCTACCGGCGCATCCCGGTGATGCAGATCGGGGCCGACATCTACTGCGACAGCCAGGTGATCCTGGCCGAGATCGAGCGGCGCCATCCGACGCCGCCGGTGGTGCGCGGCGCCGACTGGGCGGTGAACCTCTGGGCCGACCGGCTGTGGTTCCAGGCCACGGTGGTGGTGATCTTCGCCGAGATGGGCGACGCGGTGCCCAAGGAGTTCATCGCCGACCGCGAGAAGCTGTCGGGCCGGCCCTTCGACACCGGCGCGATGAAGGCCGCCGCGCCGTTCATGCGACCGCAGTGGCGGGCGTATGCGGCCTGGCTCGAGGACGGCCTGCAGACCGGCGATGACTTCCTGGGCGGGGCGACGCCCTCGCTGGCGGACGTCGCGGCCTGGATGAACGTCTGGTGGCTCTCGGGCGCTACGCCGAGGATCGCCGACGAACTGCTCGCGGGACTGGACCGCACGCGGGCCTGGCGCGACCGTATCCGGGCCATCGGGCACGGTCAGCGCACCGAGATGGCGCCCGCCGAGGCGGTGAAGGCCGCCCATGCGAACGAACCCGCGCCCGACCTGGGGTGCGACGCGAACGACCCGTCCGGCCTGAAGCAGGGCGACAAGGTGGTGGTCCAGGCCGACGACTACGGGCGCGATCCCGTGGAGGGCGTGCTGGTGGGCCTGACGCGAGACCGGATCACGATCGCCCGCGAATGCGGCGAGGTCGACGTGAGCCATGTGCATTTCCCGCGGGCCGGCTACGTGCTGGTCAAGGGTTAGGTAGAGGTAGGGAAGGGACGAGAGATGAACGACCGCGTGCAGATCGACATCACCGACGGCGTCGCCGACGTCCGGCTGGTGCGGGCCGACAAGATGAACGCGCTGGACAACGCCATGTTCGACGCCCTGATCCAGGCCGGCGAGCGGCTGAAGGGCGAGAGCGGCGTCCGCGCCGTGGTGCTGTCGGGCGAGGGCAAGGCGTTCTGCGCCGGCCTCGACACCTCCAACTTCGGGGCGATGGCCTCGGGGGCTCGTTCCGGCGGCCAGAGCAGCACCGGCGACGCGCTGGTGACCCGCAACCGCACGCCTGGCGGATCGAACCGCGCGCAGCATGCCGTGATGGTTTGGCGCGAGGTGCCGGCGCCCGTGATCGCCGCAGTCCACGGCGTGGCGCTGGGCGGCGGCTTCCAGCTGGCCCTGGGACCCGACATGCGGTTCGTGACGCCCGACGTGAAACTCTCGGTTTTCGAGATCAAGTGGGGCCTGGTCCCGGACATGGCCGGGCTGGTGTTGATGCGCCAGCTGGTGCGCGACGACATCGCGCGTGAGCTGACCTACTCGGGCCGCATCTTCAACGGCGAGGAGGCGCTGCGTATCGGCATGGCGACCCGTTGCGTCGCGGACCCGCGGGCCGAGGCCCTGGCGTTCGCGAAGGATGTGGCGGGCAAGAACCCGCACGCCATCCGCGCGGCCAAGCGTCTGCTGAATCTTGCGGCGGAGGCCGACCAGCGCGAGGTCCTGCTCGAAGAGAGCCGGGAACAGACCGCGCTGATCGGCTCGCCGAACCAGATCGAGGCCGTGAAGGCGAATATGGAGAAGCGGGTGGCGAACTTCGCCGAGGTCGAGGTCGAACCTCCGGCGCCGGTGTTTGGCGGCTAGGTCTCGGAGCCTGTTCCGATCAGGCGCAGCCGCCTGATCGGAGCTCGATAGGCGATGGCCTAGTTGCTGACGGCCATCTGCGTCTGGGCGCCCAGGCGGGCCTTCGCGTCATTGACGGCGAACTTGAAGCACGAGGCGTACATCTCGCGCGGGAAGGTCGCGCCGACGACGGCCTTGGTGCAGACCTTCTTGGCGGCCTTGGCGATGTCGGCCTGGATCTGGTCGCTGGTCTTGCCCGACAGATTGATGCGGGCGGTTTGGGCCGAAGCGGGGGCGGCGATCATGGCGGCGACAGCCGCGACGGTCAGGATGCGGATCATGGCGATGAAATTCCGTCGGTATGGGTTCATACAAAACCCCGTTCCGGCGTTCCTCTCAGACCGCTGCCGGTGACTTGCGCGCCGGGCTCGCCGTCTGGTGCCCCCTTGATTCCGCGATCTTGACCTTGACGCAAGCGTTAAGTTGTCGCGGTGCAGCAATAATGTTGCAATGCGAGATGATGGGACAGTGATCGGTGATAATCTGAGCGCCAGGCGCCCCTTGGAAAAGCTCACTTTCTATCTGTTTCAAGATGTTGCGATCAGAGAGCGCAGGTCGCGACGTTTTCTCGCAGCTGCGACTAGCCGCGCCCGATGAAGGGCATCTGGGTGGCCATCACCGTCATGAACTGAACGTTGGCGCTCAGCGGCAGGCCGGCCATGTAGACCACCGCATCCGCGACGGCCTTCACGTCCATGACCGCTTCCGGCTTCAGCGTCCCGTCGGCCTGGGGCACGCCCTTGGCGATTTGGCGGGTCATTTCGGTGGCCGCGTTCCCGATGTCGATCTGGCCGCAGGCGATGTCGTAGGCGCGCCCGTCCAGCGAGGTGGAACGCGTCAGGCCGGTGATGGCGTGCTTGGTGGCGGTATAGGCGATCGAGCGAGGCCGCGGGACATGCGCCGAGATCGAGCCGTTGTTGATGATCCGTCCGCCGCAGGGATCCTGATCCTTCATCAGGCGGAACGCGGCGCGGGTGCAGAGGAAGGCGCCGGTCAGGTTGATGTCCACGACCCGCCTCCAATGCTCAAGGCTGTGATCCTCGAGCGGGGTCGGCGGCGCGCCTGTGCCGGCGTTGTTGAACACCAGGTCGAGCCGGCCGAATCGGGCCTTCGTCGCGGCGAACAGGGCGTCGACCGAGGCCTCGTCTGACACGTCGGTCGGCTGGACCAGACACGGCGCGCCTTCGCCGAGCGCCGCGGTCGTCGCCAGTTCGGCCTCCCGCCGGCCCGCCAGGGCCACGCTCCAGCCGTTCTGGAGTAGCGCCAGGGACACAGCCCGCCCGATACCGCTGCCGGCTCCCGTAACGATAGCGACCTTCGCCATTGTGATCTCCCTCGACGCTGATAAGCCCTCGTGTGCTTCGACATACCCGCCTTACGAGAGCTCCATGCCCGATTTGCCGCCGCCCTCCCCGGAAGTCGAGGCCGTCGTGGTCTATGCGCCGCGACTGGCGCCCCTGGGCGGCGAGGCGGTGTTCAGCGCCGTGCAGATTTCGCCCGAGGTGCTGAAGACCGAGCCGCGCCTGGACGAGGCGCTGAAGACTGCGCCCGGCGTGTCGCTGTTCCGCCGCACGGGCAGTGGCGCGGCCAATCCCACGACCCAGGGCCTGTCGCTGCGCGCCATCGCGCCATCCGGGGCAGGCCGGGCGCTGGTGACCCTGGATGGGGCGCCGCAGAACGACCCCTTCGGCGGTTGGGTGATCTGGAGCGGCTTGCCCTCGGAAGGTCTTGCGGGGGCGACGGTGGTTCGCGGCGCCGGCTCGGGGCCCTATGGCGCGGGCGCGCTGACGGGGGTGGTGGCGCTGACCGAGCGGGCGACTCCGGACGGGGTCGCCGTCGCCGAGGCTTCGGCCGGCGAGCGCGAGTCCTATCGCGCGGCGATCGCGGCCGGCCTGCCGGGCGTGCTGCTGACGGCGTCAGGCTCGCGCACGGAAGGCTACCATGCGGTGCGCGGCCCGCGGCGGGGCGCGGCCGACACCCGGCTGCGCCTGGAAGACGCCTCGGTGGCGCTGCGGGTGCAGCATGAGTTCGGGACGGTCCAGACGGCGGCGCGGGTCTCGGCCTTCCAGGTCAACCAGCAGGCCGGCCTGCGTGGGGCGCGGTCGAACACCTCGGGGGCGTCGGCGGCCCTGACGGTGGCCCAACCCGCGAGCGAGGGCGTCGGCGGGTGGCGACTGCAGGCCTGGGCGCGGGCCAGCGACCTGGAGAACAGCTCGGTGGCCGTCGCGGCCGGCCGGGCCACGACCACACCCGCCAACGACCAGTACGATACGCCGGCCGTGGGCTACGGCTTCAACGCTGCGCTGCAGGGCAAGCAGGGCGCCTTCGCCTGGGAGGTCGGCGCCGACATTCGCGCCGCCGACGGCAAGGAGCAGGAGCTGTTCCGCTTCCTAAACGGCGCCTTCACCCGCGACCGGACCGCCGGCGGCGAGACGCTGGTCTACGGCGCCTACGCCGAGGGCGTGCTGGACCAGGGCCCGTGGCTTCTGACTGGCGGCGTACGGCTGGACCGCTCGCGCGCGTTCAACGCGGTGCGCATCGAGCGCGACCGGCAGACAGGCGCAGTGCTGCTGAACCAGGGCGCGGCCGATCGGTCCGACACCACGCCGACCGGCCGTGTCGGGGTGCGTTACGAGGTCGCCGACGACCTCTTCCTGCGCGCGGCCGCCTACGCCGGCTTCCGGGCCCCGACCCTGAACGAGTTGCACCGGCCGTTCCGGGTGGGGAACGACATCACCGAAGCCAACCCGACCCTCAAGCCGGAGACCCTCCAGGGCGTCGAGGCGGGCGTGGCGGGCGAGGGCGCGGTCCGTTGGAGCGCGGGCGTGTTCTACAACCTGCTGAAGGACCCGATCACCAACGTCACCATCGGCGTGGGGCCTGGGACATTCCCGACAGCGGGCTTCGTCCCGGCGGGCGGCACCCTGCGCCAGCGCCAGAACGCCGGCGAGATCGAGGCCTGGGGATTTGAAGGCGAGGCGTCGGGCCGATTTTCGGACGCGTTCGCCTGGCGCGCCGCGGCGGCCTATACCGACGCCGAGGTGCGCGGCGGCCGCAGCGCTCCGCAGCTTTCAGGCCGGCGTCCGGCCCAGACGCCGAGATGGACGGCGACGGCGGGCGCCACCTTCCGCCCGAGCGAGATCCCCGTCGAGCTGTCGGCCGACCTGCGCTACGAGAGCGCCCGCTGGGAGGACGACCTCAACAGCCGCAGGCTGTCGGCCGGGGTGCAGCTGGATGCGCGCGCCGGTTGGCGGGTCACCGAAAACGTCGAGGTCTTCGTAGCCGTCGAGAACCTCTTCGACGCGAAGCTGGAGGTGGGCGAGACGGCGGACGGGGTCGAGAGCTTCGCAGCGCCCCAGACCCTCCGCATCGGCTTCACGTTCCGCCAGTAGCCCGGCGGGTTGGTCTCGACCCGACGCTAGGCCGAGGCCTTCGGGAACAGTTCCTCGTGCCGCGCGCAGACGCGGTCCCAGACCGTTGCGGCTTCGGGGATGTCCAGTTCGAACTCTCGCTGCAGCACGGCGACGAACTCCGCGGCCGTATCGATCAGGCTGTCCTCCTTCACGCCCGGCCGCAGACGGCGGAAGGCGCGGCCGCGGAGCAACCGGATCTCGTCGCCCATGTGTCTCTGGGCGATGGCGGTCATGACGAAGACGGAGGCCGGCGACGTCTGCAGCTCCAGGCACTTGGCCGAAAGCAGAGCCGGGTCCGCGGGGTCGAGGCTGAAGTCGAAATTCGGGGCGCCGCCGGCATCGTGGTTGTGGAGCCGCCACCATCCGCCTGCGAGTCTCTGCAGGCGGTATTCGAAGCCGTCCGAGCGGATCGGGCCGTCCTGCAGCGGGAAGGGGTCGCGCGAGCCGTCGCCGAACCCGACATCGGCGATCCAGAGGCCCTCGGGCAGCTCGACCAGCAGCACCAGGTGATTGCCCACCGCCTCGTCGCCACGGACCATGCGGTGCACGCCGCCCGCCAGGCGGGTGACCTTGAAGCCGATCTCTTCCAGCGCTGCGCCCAAGAGGCCGTTCATCTCGTAGCACCACCCGCCGCGGCCGCGTCGGACGATCTTGTCGAAGGCCTCGGCCGGGCTGGTGGTCAGCGGCCGCCCCAGCTGGACATCGAGGTTCTCGTAGCTGATCGAAAGCGCATGGGCGCGGTGAAGCGCTTTCAGGGTGGCGAGGTCAGGTCGCGGGAGACCGGTGAAGCCGATGCGTTCGAGGTAGGCTTGGAGTTCCATGGACGAAGACCTAGGCGCCCCGCCACAACTCCGCCAGGGCCGATTTGGCGGACGCCGCCAGTCCGCTTGCGACGCCGGACGGCGGCTCCTGACCGCCCTTTAGCGGCTCTCGAGAAACTTGAGGACGGCCAGTTCGAACGGTCGCCCCTCGCGGGCCCGCAGGTCGAGTTCGCCCTTGGCGTAGGCGTCGAGAATGGCCGGGTGGATATAGGCGCTGCGGGCGACCGCGGCGGTGTTGCCCAGCAGGCCGGCGACGGCTTTCGCACAGGTGTTGAGGTTGCGCTTTGACGCCGAGAGATCGGCGCACTCGGGCAGGGTCAGGGTGCGGGCTGCGGCCACGGTGCCGGCCCAGGTGCGGAAGTCCTTGGCCGAGAAGTCCTCGCCGATGGCCTCTCGGATGTAGGCGTTGACGTCGGCGCTCTCGACAGCGCGGCGTTGGCCGTCCGCGTCGAGGTACTGGAACAGGCGCTGGCCGGGCAGATCCTGGCAGGCCTTCAAGACGCGCGCGAGCCGGCGGTCGTTGAAGCCGGTGGCGTGGGACCTTCCGCTCTTGCCGCGGAACTCGAAGACCGCCTTCTCCGCGCCGATCCTAACGTGGCGGTTGCGCAGCGTCGTCAGGCCGAAGCTCTTGTTCGTCCGCGCATACTCCTCGTTGCCCACACGGATCAGGGTGGTCTCCATCACCCGGATCACGGCGGCCAGGACCTTCTCGCGAGGCAGGCCGCGGCGGGCCAGATCGGCCTCCACCCTGGCGCGGAGGCGGGGCAGGGCGCGGCCGAAGGCCAGGAGCCGGTCGTACTTGTGAGCGTCGCGGGCCTCTCGCCAGCGCGCGTGGTAGCGATACTGCTTGCGGCCCCGCCGGTCGCGGCCCACCGCCTGGATGTGACCGTTCGCCCTGGGGCAGATCCAGACGTCGGTCCAGGCCGGCGGTATGACCAGCTCGCGGATTCGGTCGAGTGTCCGGGCGTCTGTCACGGCCCTGCCGTCGGGGCCCGTGTAGCCGAACCCGTTCTTGGCAGCCTTCCGGCGGATGCCGGGGTCCTGGTCGGAGACATAGGATAGGCCCGCCGGCATCGGCGCGGTCTCGGCCTCGTCGCCCACGTCCTTCGGCATCCCGACCTCCACTGGCTGGGCCGCAACGTGATATGGCCACCCCGGTTCCGCCTGCAGCCCATGGATCGCCGTGAACTATCGCCACGCCTTTCACGCCGGGAACTTCGCCGATCTGGTGAAGCATGCCGGTCTCCTACGGCTGCTGGCCGAGCTCACCGCATCGGGCGGGCCGCTGACGGTGATCGACACTCACGCCGGCCGCGGCCTCTACGACCTGGGCGGCGCCGAGGCGAAGCGGTCGGGCGAGGCCGAGGCCGGCGCCTTGAAGCTGCGAACGGCCAGCGATGCGCCACCGGAGATCGCCCCGCTGCGCCAGGCGGTCGCCGACCTGAACGGGGGCGACGCCGTGCGGCGTTATCCGGGTTCGCCGTGGCTGATCGCCGAAGCCCTGCGGCCGGGCGACCGATACATCGCCTGCGAACTGCGACCCGAGGAGCACGAGGCGCTGCGCGCGACGCTGCGGGGGCGAGAGGCGGTGCGGACCCTCAATACCGACGGCTATGCCGCCGCGGTGGCCCAAGGTCCGGCTCAGGGGCGGGTGCTGGTTTTGATCGACCCGCCGTTCGAACGAGCGGACGACTACGCGCGCATCGTCGAGACGGTGGCCGCGCTGAGGGCCAGAAATCCCAAGGCTCAGGCTCTAATCTGGCTGCCGATCAAGGATCTCGAGACGCTGGACTCGTTCTTGCGCGATCTGGAGGATGAGGTGGCCGCTCCGATGCTGGTGGCCGAGGCTCGTGTTCGGCCCTTGAGCGATCCGATGAAGATGAACGGCTGCGCGCTGGTGCTGGTCGACGGGCCCGACCTTGCCGCACCTTTTGCCGCGATCTGCGGCTGGGTTGCCGACGCGCTGGGCACGGGCGGCGGATCGAAGGTCTACGCGCTTTCGCCACAATAGTTTCGCAACTGCGAAGGTGGTGGACGTGTTATGTTGCGGCGCACAATTTCGTGCCGAACAGGAGTCTCCCCATGGCGACTTTCGATCTCCCCGAACTGCCAGAGTCCCGGGTGTCCCCGCAGCTGATGCTGGGCGCCGCTTCCCCGCTTTGGGCCTACTTCGGCGCCGCAGCCGCAGGCGGCGTGGCCTTTTGGTGGATGACCCGCTGGACGAGGCCCGTGAACCTGGAGGCGATGTTCGCCGGACCTTACACGCCGACCGTCCCGCCGACGCCTGTGGCCGCCGCAACCGAAGCGGCGCTGGTCCTCGTTGAAACAGTGACCGACGGGATTGAAGCCGCGGCCGAGGCCGCCGTCGATAGCGTCGCCGATGCGGGCCCCGCGACGGCGGAGGCGCGGCTCGAGAGCCCCGTTGATGATGAGGCCGTCAGCCCGCCGATCGACGCCCTATCTGCTCCGGAGCCTGAGGCCACGTCCGCGCCGGTCGCAGACGGCGTGACCGAGGCTGCAAAGGACGTCGCCGCGGAGGCCATGGCCGAAGCCGCGGCGGCTCCCGAGGTCGAGACGCAGCCATTGTCGGAAACCACCGCCGACCCTCTGCCGGCCCCCGCCGCCAAGGCGCGCGTCCGCAAGACCCCGCCCGACAAAGACCTCGAAGCCTGACGTGGCGCTTGGCGCCGCCCGGCGCTAACAACGGGCGGTGCTGAAGCGGACGTTCGACATCGTGATCGCGCTGGCGGGCTTAGCCGTCGGCTGGCCCGTGCTGCTGGCGCTGGCGCTGGCGGTGCGGCTGACCAGTCCAGGGCCCGCGATCCACTGGTCGCGACGCGTTGGACGGGACAACCGCCTATTCGCGATGCCGAAATTCCGCTCCATGCGGACCGACACGCCTGACGTGGCGACCCATCTCCTGGAGGATCCTGGCCGGTGGATCACACCTTTGGGCCGGTTTCTGCGTAGATCCAGCCTGGACGAGCTGCCGCAGCTCTGGAGCGTCCTGGTCGGCGACATGAGCCTGGTAGGGCCGCGGCCCGCGCTGTTCAACCAGGACGACCTGGTCCGCCTGCGCACCGAGGCCGGTGTCCACCGCCTGCGCCCGGGCGTCACCGGCTGGGCCCAGGTGAACGGGCGTGATGAGCTGCCGATCCCCCAGAAGGTGAAGCTGGACGCGGAGTATCTCGACAGGATGTCGTTTGCGTTCGACCTGGCGATCATTGTGGCGACAGCGCGCACCGCGCTGACCGGCCGGGGCGTAAGTCACTAATTTTCCGGGGCAACAGACCGGGAGGCCACGCGTTCTGTGGTCCCGGAGGCCTCGTGAGCGAAAATCCCGTCCAGACTCCGCCGTCCCGCCGGCCGTTGCGCCGTGACCCGCCTGGGGCGCGGCGGCCGGTGCGCCAGCGGCTGTCTGTCGCGCAACTCAAGCCGCCGACGTTGACGCCTCCGCAGAAAAAGGCGCTGGGCTGGACCGGAGCGGTGCTCATCGCCGTCGCCGTGGGCATCGCGATCCTGATCGCGATCTGGGACTGGAACTGGTTTCGGGAGCCGCTCGAGCGCGCCGCCTCCGCGCGGCTTAATCGTCAGGTCACGATCAGTGGCGACCTGAACGCGGACGTCTGGTCCTGGCAGCCCACCGCCACGGTGAACCGCATCGCCATCGCCAACCCAGCCTGGGCCGGGCAGGGGACGCTGGGCACGATCGACCGGCTGCGTGTGCGGGTTCGTCTCGTGCCGCTGCTTTGGGGCAAGGCCGACATCCGGGTCCTGGCGGTGGAGCGACCGAACTTCAAGCTTCTGGCCGACGCCAAGGGCCGCAGAAACTGGGACTTCTCGGATGGGCGCAAGAAGACGCCCATGAACCTGCCGCCGATCCAGCACTTCCTCATCGACGAGGGGCGGCTCTCCTATCTCGACGCTCAGCGCGATGTTCGCTTCGAAGGCACGATCGACGCCCGCGAACAGCTTGGCTCGGCCACACGCGGCTTCCAACTCCATGGCCGCGGCACGATCAACGGCGCGCCGTTCCGCGCCGAAGTGGTCGGCGGCCCGCTGCTGAACATCGAGCGCGACAAGCCCTATCCGTTCAACGCGGAGATCAGGGCCGGGCGGACCCTGGTCACCGCCAAGGGCGCAGTGCCCAAGCCGTTCGACCTTGCCCGATTCTATATGGACGCCACCGCGCGCGGTCCCGATCTGGCCGAGCTGTTCCCGCTCACGGGTCTGGCCCTGCCCAACACGCCGCCTTACAGCGTGCGCGGCCGCGTGGTGCGCGAGGCGCTGATGTGGCGCGTTGACGGCTTCGGCGGTCGAATCGGCGACAGCGATATCGCAGGGAAGATCTCGGTCGATACCGCCGGCGCACGGCCATTCCTGCGCGCCGACCTGACGTCTCGCAGCCTCGACTTCGACGACCTAGGTTCCGTGTTCGGCGGAGCGCCGAAGGCCGGCCCTGGCGAGACTGCTTCGGCCGAGCAGGCTGTGGCCGGGCGCAAGATGGCGGCCCGGCAACGCATGTTTCCCGATACGCCCCTGGACATGACCCGCATCCGCGCGATGGACGCCGACGTCACGTTCAAGGCGCTGTCGATCCGCGACACGCCGATGAAGCTGAGCTCGGCCGAGGCGCGTGTTCGCCTGGAAGATGGGCTCTTGCGCGCCCGGCCCCTGAGGTTGGACCTGCCGCACGGTCGCGTCGAAGGATTCGTTACCCTCGACGCCCGCAAAGCCGAGGCGCGGACCGAACTGGACTTGCGACTGTCCAACTCGCGCATCGAGACGATCATTCCGCTGCAGTTCCAGGGCAGCTCGCCGGTGACGGGACCGCTTGTCGGCCGCGCCAGGTTGGTCGGGTCCGGGAACAGCGTGCACGCCGCCTTTGCCGGCGCTGACGGTGCGGTGACGGTGGTCGCCACCGGCGGTGAGATCCGCAAGGCGCTGGCCGAGCTGCTGGGCGTGAACGTGATCAAGGGCCTTGGACTGCTGAACAAGCAGGACATGACGCCGATCCGGTGCGGGGTGGCGAACTTCGACACGCGCAACGGCGTGATGCACGCCAACAGCATCGTGCTCGATACCGGTCCCGTCGTGGTCAGGGGCAAAGGCGTCGTCAACCTGGGCACGGAGCGGATCGACCTGACCTTCCGGGGGCAGGACAAGAGGTTCCGCCTAGTTCGGGTGCTGCTGCCGATCACCGCCAAGGGTCCGATCATGGCTCCGAAAGTGGGTGTGCAGCCGGGCTCGGCGGTCGCCCAGGGCGGGGCCGCGCTGGCGCTTGGAACTCTGTTGACGCCGCTGGCGGCCATCCTGCCGTTCGTCGACCCCGGCCTGGCGAAGAACGCCGACTGCGCCGCGCTGGTCGCCGAGGCGCGCGCGGACGGGGCGCCGGTCAGGTCCGTCGCGGCGAAGCCGTTGACGGGCAAGCGCTGACCCAGTCAATCTCCACTGCGACAGTAGGAACAGGAAAGCTTGCGGCGATGATGAGCAAAGGTGCGGCCCTGGCCGCTGCGTTCGGGATCGGAGCGGCCATCGCCGCCGGCGGTGCGTTCGCCCATGACGACAAGATGCCGGCCAACGCCAACGCGGCGACGAAGGCGGCGTACGCACGGCATGTGAACTTCGAGAAGCTGGGCGCGGCGTTCAAGGGCCTGAACGACGAGCTGCGCAAGGGCTCGCCCGACAAGGCGGTCCTGGCGGCCAACGCCAAGACCATCAATGCTTCGGCCGCAGCGCTCCCGACCTGGTTCCCGCGCGGCAGTGGGGTGCAGGCCCGGCCGATGAGCGAGGCCAAGGCCGAGATCTGGACGGATGCGGCCGGCTTCACGGCGGCGGCCTCCAACTTCCGCACCGAAGCGGGCAAGCTGAACACCGTGGCGGCAAGCGGCGACATCGACGCCATCAAGGCCCAGGTTCGCCCCACGTTCATGGCCTGCAAGGGCTGTCACGAGAAGTTCCGGCAAGAAAAGAAGGGCTGACTTTGCCAGAGCCCGCCGTCGCTGGCCGCTACAAGCTCTGGGACGGGCCCGTCAGGCTCGTCCACTGGCTGCTGGTGGGCCTGATCGCCTTTTCATGGTGGTCGTCCGAGGATCACCTGAATTGGCACCGCTGGAGCGGCTACGCCATCATCGGCCTGGTCATCTTCCGCATCTGGTGGGGGTTCGCCGGGGGCGGCGCGGCGCGGTTTTCGAGTTTCGTGCGGGGGCCGGCGACGATCCTCGGCTACCTGAAGACCGTGGGACGGCGCGATCCCTCGGACGTGCCCGGCCATAACCCGCTGGGGGCTCTCAGTGTCCTGGCGTTTCTGGTCGTATTGCTGGCGCAGGTGGGCACCGGCCTGTTCGCGGTCGACATCGACGCCTTCGAGGCCGGGCCGATGTCGGACCGCGTCAGCTTCGAGACCGGCCGCCAGATCGCCGAGATCCACGAGCTCACCTTCCGGGTCCTACAGGGGCTGGTGGTGCTGCACGTCCTGGCGGTGCTGTTCTACCTTGTGTGGAAGCGGACCGACCTTATCGGTCCGATGATCACCGGTAAGCGCGCGCTGCCGAGCGACCCCGGGCTGGCCGCGGCGCCTTGGTGGCGTCTTGCGCTGGGCGTCGCGCTGGCCGGCGCCATCGCCTGGGCGCTGTCGAAGGGGCTACGCTTCTAGACCTCGCGACGGCGTCGCGCGCCGTGCGTCTTGCCGGCGACGGGCGTCCGCTTCGCCGGAAGGGCCTCAGCTGCGCTCGGCGGCGTCGCGGAGAGAGTTGAGCCAGGCATCTTCGCGCAGCTTTTCGGCCTCGCGCAGCTTGGACTCGGCGTCGCGGACGGCGGCGTCGTGCTTGCGCCACTCCGAGACCGCGCCTTCGCGCGCCGACCGGGCGGCTTCAAGCGTGGGGTAACGGGCCAGTACGGCGCGGGTGGAGTAGTTCACCGGCGGACCCACCGTTTCGCGGTCGGGATAGAAGCCCGTGATCGAATCGTTCGACTCGCTGTCGATGTGGAAGACATCGGCCCAGCCCGCGTGGTGACGCATCAGGGCCCAGGGGCGTTCGATCCGGTCGCTCACCAAGTGTCTCCGTCGATGGTGTCCGATTCCGCGTTGCGCGCGGTCTATTCCCTGCCTTTAGCGCGACCGACCGCCGCGTCCAACGCCGCGATGACGGAATTTGACTTTCCTGGCGCAGCGTCAGCGTGGGAAAGCACCCCCATTGAACCTGTTCCATTTCCAGTGAGCTTTGAATTTTGAGCAAGATCACGATCGGCGGCCAATTTCGCGGCCCGCCCAACTCCGGCAATGGCGGCTACGTCTGTGGGGTTCTGGCCAAGGCGTTCGATGGCCCGGTGACGGCGGTCATCCGGTCTCTGGTGCCCCTGGACACAGAGCTCGAAGTGGCGACCCGTGACGGCGCCCGGGTCCTCACCGGCGCCGACGAGACCCTGATCGCGCAGGGCGGACCCTCGACCCAGGAGCTGCCAGACCCGCCCGTCACGCCTACGCTGGAGCAGGCGCGCGGGGCGATGGCCGGGTATCTCGGCCATACCCAGCGTGTCCACCCCGTGTGCTTCACCTGCGGGACTGCGCGCGAGGAGGGCGACGGCTTGCGCGTGTTCCCAGGCCAGCTGGCGGGCGCCGACCCAGGCGTCGTCGCCTGCGTCTGGACCCCCCACGCTGCGTTCGCGCAGGCGGACGGCACGATCCCGACCGAGGTCGTCTGGGCCGCCCTCGACTGTCCCGGGTTCTTTGCCTGGGTCGAGAAGGAAGGTCGCCACGGCGCGCTGCTGGGCACCATGACCGGGGAAGTCGTGGTTCCGCCGCGGGCCGGCCAGGAGCATATCGTGCTCGCCTGGCCGATCGTCCGCGAAGGCCGCAAGGAGATCGCCGGGGTCGCGCTTTTCGATGCCGAGGGCCGGCTGATGGCCCGAGGCCATCAGGTCTGGATCACCATGGCGCTGAGGGCGCCCGCGGCCGCGCCGGCGGGGGAAGCCGTCAAAGCCTGATCGCGTCAGGAGTCGGCGCAACAGACGCGTTGTGCTCGGCCTAATTGACAAAATAAGTTGTCTATTGGAGGTTCGACGCATGACGGACGCTCAGCCCGACTCAAGAACTGCGCTGGATTTCGTGGACCAGGCGGCGGCCGCCCGCGTGGCGCTGTCGCCTCTTCGCCGCCGTCTGCTGGAGCGCCTGACGGAACCGATGTCGGCGGCAGGGCTGGGGGAGGCTCTGGAGCTGCCGCGACAGCAGGTGCGCCACCATCTCAAGGTTCTGGAGGCGGCGGGCCTGATCGTCGAGGTCGGCGCGCGCCGCAAGCGTGGCTTCACCGAGACCCTCTACCTGGCGCGAGCCCGCGCGCTGGTGATCGATCCGATGCTGATCGGCGACCATGCCCCCGCCGCCGTCGGCGCCCAGGACCAGCACTCGGCCGCGCATCTGGTGCAGACGGCGGCGCGGATCGTGCACGAGGTCGGTCGGATGCGCGGCGAGGCCGAGCGGGAAGGATCCCGGTTGCTGACCATCACCGTCGAAGCCGATATCGGTTTTGCGAGCCCCGCCGAGTACGACGCCTTCACGCAGAAGCTGACGCAGGCGGTCACGGAACTGGCCAAGTCGTATCCCGCCGAAGGCGTCCGTCGGCGCTACCGCCTGACTGCGGCGGGCCACCCCGCCGTCGGCGCCCTGACCGAACCCAGGCCCCTGAACTGACGGAGCGCACGATGCCCGATCGCCTGCTCGTAGAAGTGACCATCGCCGCGCCGGCCGACGCCGTTTGGGACGCGATCGGCGATCCGGCCAAGATCTACAACTGGTTCGGCTGGGACGCCGACGGGTTGAAGGACGAGGTCGAGTACATATTCGTCACCCACGCCAAGCGGGACGAGGCGGCCAGGGTGCTGTTCTTCGAGGGCGTGAACGACCGGTTCGAACTCATCGACCAGGGCGGCGAGACCGTCTTGCGGGTGGTCCGCACCGTGGCCGAGACGGATAGCTGGGACGGCGTCTACGAGGACATGACCGAAGGCTGGATCAGCTTCGTACAGCAGCTGAAGCTGGCCATGGAACAGCATGATCTGGGGCCGCGGCGGACCCTATATCTGGAGGGGTCAGCCAAGCCGGGCGGTCAGGCGCCGATGGCCGCGCTGGGGCTCGCGGATCTGTCCGACACGCCGCCGGGCCAACGCCTGACGGTGACGCTGCCAACGGGAGAGACCGTGCAGGGCCAAGCCTGGCATCGCACGCCCTGGCAGTTCGGCTTCACGGTCCCACAGTGGGGGAACGGGATGCTGATCGTCACGGACAAGTCGGTCACCGAGACCTCGCCGGACGGCCGCGGGGCGCTGATCCTGACGACGTACGGGCTGCCGGGCGCGGAGTTCTCGGACCTTGAGGCGCGCTGGCAGTCCTGGTGGGACGATCGCTACGGGCCGCCGCGCGAAGCGCCCTGCACGTGACCTTGCACGCCCGTCCATAGCGCTCCACAACCTCCCGGCGGGAGGATTGTGCGGATGCGGGTAGCTTCGGTTTCGGACTATCGCGAGCTGGCGCGGCGCAGGCTGCCCAACATCTTCTTCGAGTATATCGACGGCGGGTCGTACGCCGAGGAGACGCTGCGCCGGAACGTCGCCGACCTGGAAGCGATCGCGCTGCGACAGCGGGTAATGCGCGACATGACCCAGCTCAACATGTCGGTCGAGACACTGGGCCAGACCCTTAAGATGCCGGTGGGGCTGTCGCCGGTTGGCATGGCCGGCATGTACGGCCATCGCGGCGAGGTCCAGGCCAGCCGGGCGGCCACGGCCACGGGCGTGCCGTTCTGCCTGTCGACCGTCGGCGTCTGCTCGATCGAAGAAGTGGCGGCGACGGGCACGCCGCCCTGGTTCCAGCTCTACATGCTGAAGGACCGCGGCTACATGAAGGACCTTCTGGGCCGGGCGAAGGCCGCCGGCTGTCCGGTTCTGGTCTTTACGGTGGATCTGCCGCTGCCGGGTTCGCGCTACCGTGACATTCGCTCGGGCTTCACAGGGGCCACGCCGATGCAGGCGATGCTGACCCAGGCCTGGGAGGGGATCACGCACCCTGCCTGGACCTGGGACCTGTTCGTCCATGGCCGACCTCATACGCTGGGCACCGTGCAGGACGCCGTGAAGGAGGGCCGACGGGTCACCGACTTCCTGGCCTGGATCTCACGCAACTTCGACCGCTCGGTGACCTGGAAGGACCTGGACTGGGTGCGGGAGAACTGGGACGGACCGATCGTCATAAAGGGCGTGCTGGACGTCGAGGACGCCCGCGACGCGGTGAAGGCCGGCGCCCAGGGGCTGGTGGTGTCGAACCATGGCGGCCGCCAGCTGGACGGCGTCAAGTCGTCCATCTCCGCGCTGCCGCGGATCGCCGACGCCGTCGGCGGCGACCTCGAGATATACATGGACGGCGGCATCCGCTCCGGACTCGACGTTCTGAAAGCGCTGGCCCTGGGCGCGCGGGCCTGTTTCGTCGGACGGCCCTGGGCCTGGGCATTGGGCGCAGGCGGGCAGACGGCGATCGAGAAGATGCTGGGCACACTGCGGGCCGAACTGGCCGTCGCCATGATCCTCACCGGCTGCGCCGACGTGACGACAGCCGGAAAGACGCTGCTGGACCGGGACTGAGGGTTCGGCAGGCGCCGAGCGCTCGGATTCGCCGATAACGCGAATGCGATTGTGCAGTGCGAAACCGTTTGGTTTCCTGCGAGTTCATCCCGCCGGGTCATCGGAGGACGGGCATGCTTGAGAGTCAGTCGTTCGCGTATTCGCTCAGCCATGACGACGATGTCTGGCGATGGAGCGTCTATGACGAAGAGGGCGTGACGGTCGCCAAGGGCGTGCATCCGACCCAGTCGGCGGCGCAGGCGGCGGTCGAACAGTTGCTGAGCGGCGTGGGCGACGGGCTGGCGGCCTGATCGCGATACCCGCTAGTCTCTGAGGATGGCGAACATCCTCCCGCGTGTCTGGACGATTCTGAAGCGGTTCGAGGCGCGCGTCCTTATCGGGCTGTTCCTGGTCGCCGCGACCCTGTTGGCCTTCCTCGGCATCGCCGAGGAGATGGCCGAGGGCGAAACCCGGGACATCGATAGTCGATTGATACTGGCGCTGCGTTCGCCAGGCGACCTGAACGATCCCATCGGATCGCACGGCGTCGAAGAAGCTGTACGCGACATCACCGCCCTAGGGGGCACAACCCTCGTCGTCGTGGTGACCCTCGTCGCTGTGCTGGCCTTCGTTTTCCACAAGAAGCGGATCCACGCCGTGGTGATGGCTGGCGCGGTGGTGGCCGCCTGGGCGTCGAGCCAGTTCACCAAGGGATTGTTCAGCCGGCCCCGGCCGGACCTCGTGCCGCATGAGGTGTACGTCTACACGGGCAGCTTTCCGAGCGGTCACTCGACAATGTCGACGGCGGCGTTTCTGACGCTGGCCATGCTGATCGCCAGCCTGGAGATGAAGCGGCGCAGTAAGGCCCTGGCGCTGACGCTGGCGGCGCTGATCGTCGTGAGCGTGGGCTTCAGCCGCGTCTACCTGGGGGTCCATTGGCCCAGCGATGTGCTGGCCGGCTGGTGCCTGGGCGCCGGCTGGGCGCTGGTCGGATGGCTGGCGCTGCGCCTGCTGGGCGGGCAGACGCGGGGCGCCGGCTAAGGCTCGAAGCCGCTCAGGTCTGGAGACTGTCCGTTCCAGCCCGACACGCGCTCGAAGGCGGCGCCCAGCGCCACCACCGAAGTCTCGTCCCGGGGCCGTCCCAGAATCTGCAGTCCGACCGGCAGGCCCTCGTCGGTCAGGCCGCAAGGCACGCTGATCCCCGGCAGGTCGAGGTAGTTCGCGGCTCGCGTCAGGCGGCTGAGCGGCGAGGTGGTCTCGTCGATGGTGTCCAACGGTGGGGCAGGGATCGGACAGGTCGGAGAGAGCAGGCCGTCGTACTGGGAAAGCCAGGCATGGAATTCGGCCTGTCCGGCGGCGCGTTCGGCATGGGCCTGAGCAAGCCGGGCGTCTGAGACGTCGCGGCCGGCCTGGAACCGGCGAACGATCCAGGGGTCCATGACCTCGGCGTGCGCCTCGATGCGATCTTTCCAGATGCGCCAGCCCTCGCCGGCCATCAGCAGGCCGTTGGGGGTGAACGACGTCTCCAGCGCCTGGGGCGGCTGGATCATGTCGATGACGACCCCAGTGCTGCGTAGGCGCTCAAGCGCTTCGATGTAGAGCTGCGCCACCTCGGGATGGAGTTCGCCCAGCCCCTCGATCGGGATGGCGGCCAGGCGCCGGCCTCGGACGTCGGCGGACAGCGCGTGCCCGGCGTCGAAGGGGTGGCGCACGGCGGCGTCGCCGTCCGGGCCCGAGATCACGGCGAGCGCGCGGGCGGCTGCGGTCACGTCGCGGGCCAGGGTTCCGACGGTGTCGAGCGACGGGCTGAGCGGGTGGACGCCCTTGAGGCTGACCAGCCCGCGGCCGGGCTTCAGCCCCACCACGCCGCAGATGGCGGCCGGGATGCGCACCGATCCACCCGTGTCGCTGCCCAGCGCCGCATCGCAGAGCCCGGCGGCCACGGCGACGGCTGAGCCGGAGGATGACCCGCCCGGGGCGCGATGGACCTTGGCGTCCCAGGGGTTCCAGGGCGCGCCGACCGCCCGGTTCGTGCCCCAGCCGCCATAGGCCAGCTCGACGGTGTGCGTCTTGCCGACGGCGGAGTAGCCACCTTGCAGCAGGCGTTCCACGACCAGGGCGTGGCGCGCGGGGCTGGGATCGAGCGGGACCTGGGCGCCGCCCCCGGTCGGCACACCCGCGACGTCGAACAGATCCTTGATGGCCACCGTCGGCCCATCGTCATCCTCGCCGAACAGCGGCGGGTCGAACACCTGCACGAACGCCTTGAGGCGGCCGCCATAGCGGCGGATGCGGGCGAGGGCTTCAGTGGGGCGCATCTCTCTCCCTTAATGGGCAGGGGCAACTCGTGAAAGCGAGCAGGGGATGTGGGGGAAGCCGAGCGCGGCGTCCGTGGCCGCCGCAGCCGCTTTCGCGGCCCGTCCCTGCCCATTAAGGGAGGAATATGAACCTCTACGACCTTCTCGCCGCCCGCTTCCCGGCCAACCGTTCGAAGCCCTGCTTCCTGCTCAGCGATGGACGGGCGATCAGCTATGGCGAACTGGAATCCGGCGCGGCGCACGTGGCGGGGCGACTTTCGGCCGGCGGCGTCGGGCCCGGCGATCGGGTGGCGCTGCAGGCCGAGAAGAGCCCGGAGTCCATCATGGTCTACCTGGGCGTCCTTAAGGCCGGTGCGGTCTACCTGCCGCTGAACTCGGCCTACACCGCCGCCGAGGTCGACTACTTCCTTGGCGACGCCGAGCCCAAGGTGTTCATCACCGACCCGCCGGCCTGGGTGGCTGAGGCCCGGGCCCAGCCGCCGATGGCGGCGAGCGTCCCCCGCGAGGATGGCGACCTGGCCTCGCTGATCTACACGTCGGGCACCACCGGGCGGTCCAAGGGGGCGATGCTGAGCCACGGGGCGCTGGCGGCCAACGCGCTGGCGCTGCACGAGGCCTGGGGCTTCACGCCCGACGACGTGCTGCTGCACGCCCTGCCGATCTTCCATGTCCACGGCCTGTTCGTGGCGCTCCACTGCGCCCTGCTTAGCGGCTGCCCGATGGTCTGGCTGCCGAAGTTCGCGGACGCCGACGTGCTGTCGGGTCTGGACCGGGCCACCGTCATGATGGGCGTGCCCACTTTCTACACGCGCCTGCTGGACAACCCCGGCTTCACGCGCGCCAAGGCCGAGGGCGTGCGCCTGTTCGTCTGCGGGTCGGCGCCGCTGCTGCCCTCGACGTTCGCGGAGTTCGAGGCGCGCACGGGTCAGCGCATCCTCGAGCGCTACGGGATGAGCGAGGCGGTGATCATCACCACCAACCCGCTGGACGGCGACCGCATTGCGGGCTCGGTGGGCTATCCGCTGCCGGGCGTCGAGCTGCGGATCGGGGGCGGGGAGCAGACGGGCGTCATCCAGATCCGCGGGCCGAGTGTATTCTCGGCCTACTGGCGGATGCCGGAGAAGACCGCCGAGGAGTTCACCGCCGACGGCTTCTTCATCACGGGCGACGTCGGGCGGCAGGACGCCGATGGCCGGGTCTGGATCTCGGGCCGGGCCAAGGACCTGATCATCTCGGGCGGCTACAACGTCTATCCCAAGGAAGTGGAGCTGGTGCTGGACGAGCTGCCCGGCGTCACCGAGAGCGCTGTGATCGGCGTGCCGCACAAGGATTTCGGCGAGGGCGTGGTCGCGGTGGTGATGGGAAAGGGCGACGAGGCCGCCATGATCGCCGAGGCGCGGCGGCAGCTTGCGGCTTACAAGGCGCCCAAGCGGGTGGTCTTCGTGGATGAGCTTCCCCGCAACGCCATGGGCAAGGTGCAAAAGAACCTGCTGCGCCAGACCTACGCCACCTTGTTCGACGCCTGATCGAGATCGGCCCAGGCGTCGCGCACCAGGCTGACAAACCAGTCCCGCCCCTCAGCGGCGGCGCGGCTGCGGGCCGTCAGCAGCTGAACATCGAACTCGGGCATTTCGAAGGGCAGCGTCCGAAGCTCGAGTCCGAAGGCCGGAGCGAAGGCATGAAGCAACCGCGCGGGCGCGGTGACGACGAGGTCGCTGTCGCGAACCAGTGCGAATGCCGTCAGGAACATCGGGACCGAAGCCGATATCCGCCGGCGCTCTCCCACCCGCGAAAGGGCCAGGTCGGCCGTTCCCTGAAAGTCACCGCGGAACGAGACCAGCAGGTGCTCCAGCGCGAGGTAGCCGCCCAGGTCCAGGGGCGCGGCGACCGCGGGATGGCCGCGCCGGGCGCCCAGCAGGTAGCCCTCGGCGCCTAACCGTAGGGGTTCGATGTCGTCCGGCTGGGCTCCGAACCGGCCGAGCGCCAGATCGACCTCGCCGTTTCGCACCGCCTCCACCGCGGCGGCGCCGACGGCGAACCGGATCGAGATCCCGGCCCGGGGCGCACCGGCCGCCAGCCGGGCCCTGATCGCGGGGCCGAGCAGGCTGGCCACGTAGTCGTTCGCCGCGAGCCGGAAGATGCGATCGCTCGCCATGGGATCGAAGGCCGATCGCCCGCCCAGCACGTCTTCCGCCATCGCGATGATCGCGGCCACCCGCGGCGCGATCTGGCGCGCGGCTTCGGTGGGCTCCAGGCCGTTGGCGCGGCGCAGGAACAGAGGATCGCCGAGGGCGTCGCGAAGGCGGCCCAGCGCGTGGCTGACGGCGGATTGGCTCAAACCGAGCCGGCGGGCCGCGAGCGTCGTGCGACCGGTCTGAAGCACGGTCTGGAAGACTAGCAGCAGCGTGAAGTCCAATCGACGGATATCGACAGTGTTCATTACCTGGATGAATCCAATTCGCTTGGCTTCATGATGGTCCTCGCTAGCGTCCGGGCAAAGCGGAGATCAAGCATGCGAATTGCAATCATTGGCGCCGGCGCGGTGGGCGGCGCCCTGGCTAGGGGCTGGACGCGGGCAGGGCACGACATCGTGTTCGGCGTCAGTGATCCCAGCGCCGCCAAGCACGCCGCGCTGAGAGCGCAGGGCTTCGCGGTGGCGAGCAACCGTGAGGCTGCCGGGGCGGCCTCGGCGATCGCCCTGGCTGTGCCGTGGGCGGCTATCGAAGACGCCGTCGCGAGTCTCGGCGACGTCGCTGGCAAACTGATCCTGGATGCGACCAATCCCTTGGCGTTCGGCCCGGACGGGCTGTCGCTGGCCATCGGCTTCACGGATTCAGGCGGCGAGCAGGTGCAACGCCTGGCGTCGGGCGCCAGCGTCTTCAAGACCATGAACCAGGTCGGATACAGGGTGATGGACGCCGCCACCGGCTATCCCACGGCGCCCAGCATGTTCGTGGCCGGCGACGACGAGGGCCGCAAGATCGAGGTCATGGGCCTTGTGGCCGACCTGGGCTTTGAGCCTCTGGATTGCGGCGGGCTCAGGATGGCCCGCCTGCTGGAACCCTACGCGATGGTCTGGATCAACCAGGTCGCCGTACGAGGGGCGCCAGACACTTCCGCCTTCGCGCTCATGCATCGCCGCTAAGGAGGGCCTTGTTCCCGCGGCGGCAGTTCGTGCAGGGTCCGCCTCCAACACATGGAGGAACGGGATGGACCTGCAGCTCAAGGGCAAGAATGCCGTCGTCACCGGCGCGAGCCGCGGCATCGGCTGGTCGATCGCCGAGTGCCTCGCCGACGAAGGCGCAAACGTCGCCATCTGCGCGCGCAACCCGGCGCAGGTCGCCGACGCCGTGCGGCAGCTCGAAGCCAAGGGCGTCAAGGCGTTCGGCCAGGCGGTCGATATCGCCGATGGGCCGGCGATCAAGGCGTTCGTGACGGCGGCCGGCGAAGCGCTGGGCGGCATCGATGTGCTGGTCTCCAACGCCAGCGCCCTGGTCCAGGGCTCGGACGAGGCCAGCTGGAAGGCGATGTTCGACGTCGACGTCATGGGCGCAGTGCGCACGTTCGAGGCTGCCAAGCCGTTCCTGGAGAAGGCGGCCGAGAAGAACGGCGACGCTGCGTTCCTGATCACTTCATCGATCTCGGCGGCCGAGGCGGACAACCCCAGCTCCTACGGCGCGATGAAGGCGGCCCAGATTCACTATGCCAAGGGCGTGGCGCGCGAGAACGCGCCGAAGAAGATCCGCTGCAACGTGGTCTCGCCCGGGACCGTCTTCTTCGAGGGCGGCGTTTGGGGGAACGTGAAGGCGGGCATGCCGCAGTTCTTCGACCAGATGATCAAGCGCAACCCCACCGGCCGGATGGCGACGCCGGAGGAGATCGCCGCGGCGACGGTGTTCCTGGCCAGTCCGCGCTCGGCGTTCACGACGGGGATCAACATGGTGGTCGACGGGGCGATCTCGCGCCGGGCCAACTTCTGATGCCCGATCCTGTGGGCGCCCTGGCGGGGCTGAAGGTCCTCGACTGCACCCACGTCATCGCCGGCGCCTACTGTTCGATGGTGCTGGCCGACCTGGGCGCCGATGTCGTCAAGATCGAGCCGCCGGCGGGGGAGTCGACCCGCGGGATGCTGGGGCTTCGCGCCGACGCCTTCCGCGCATTCGATCACGTCAACCGCAACAAGCGAGCGATCGCGCTGGACCTCTCGACCGAGGCCGGCGCGAACGTCGTCCGACGACTGGCCGAGACGGCCGACGTGTTCGTCGAGAACTATCGGCCGGGCGCCCTGGACCGCATGGGGCTGGGCTACGATCAGCTGGCCGCCATCAACCCGCGGCTGGTCTACTGCTCCGTCTCGGGCTTCGGGCTGGATGGTCCCTATCGCGGGCGGGGCGGGTTCGATCTGGTCACCCAGGCGATGAGCGGGATCATGAGCTTCGTGGGCGAGGCGGGCAGCGAGGTCCCGTGCTCGACGGCGGTGCCGATCTCGGACCTGAACGCCGGAGTGTTCGCCGCGGTGGGGGTGCTGGCGGCGCTGCAGAGCCGGAACGCGACCGGCAAGGGCCAGCACGTGGAGACATCGCTGCTTGAGTCGGCGTTGGCCTACACGATCTGGGAGACGGGCATGTACCTGTCGACCGGCGAGGTGGCGAAGCGCAACGGGGCGCGCCACCGGCTGGCTGCGCCTTACGAACCCCTGAAGACCGCCGACGGTCACATCGTGGTGGGTGTAAACAGTCAACGGCTCTGGTCGCGCTTCTGTCGGGCCATCGAGGCGCCGGAACTGGCGGACGAGGCGGGCTTCGACAGTCCGTCGGGGCGGATGAAGAACCGCGACGCGTTGCAGGTGCGGCTGGAAGGAGTCCTGGCGCGCGAGCCGGGAGCCTACTGGCTGGCGCGACTGGAAGCCGAGGGCGTCCCGGCGGGTCCGCTCAACGATATCGCTCAGGCGTGGGATGATCCGCAGATCAAGGCGCGCGGCCTCCTGGGCGAGGCGGGCGGACGCCGGTTCGTGAAGACGCCGATCAAGCTGCACGACACGCCGGTCCGGCTGACGCGCGGCCCGGCTGAGGTCGGACAGGATACGCGCGAGGTGCTGGCCGAATCCGGCTTCGCAAGCGACGAGATCGAGGCGCTGATCGCCAGCGGGGCGGCGGCGGTCCAGCGGGAGGTTCCAGCGTGACGGGCACGGTGCATATCGAGACGATCAGCCCGGCGGTGATGCTGCTGACCATCGACAACCCGCCCATGAACCCGCTGGGCGTGGAGATGCGCGAGACCTTCATGGCGGCGCTGGACCAGGTGGAGACCAACGACGGGCTGCGTTGCCTGATCGTGACGGGGAAGGGGCGGGCCTTCTGCTCGGGCGACGATCTGAAGAATGTCAGCGGCAAGGGTGAGGACCTGGCGGGGTTCGGGCGACTGCTGGATCGGCTGGAGCAGAGCCGCGTTCCGGTCGTGGCGGCCGTGAACGGCTGGTGCGTCGGCGGCGGCTTCGAGCTGGCGCTGTGCTGCGACATCCGGCTGGCGTCGACCGAGGCGAAGTTCGTCTGCGCCGGTGTGAACGTGGGGCTGATGGCGTCCACCTACCGGCTGCCGCGCCTGATCGGCGAGAGCCGCGCCAAGTCGATGCTGCTGACCGGCCTGCCGCACGACGCCGAGACCGCCGAGCGCTATGGCCTCGTGACCGGCCTGCATGCGCCGGACGACCTGCGGGCCGCCGCCATCGCCATCGCCGAGCGGATCGCCACCCGTGCGCCCCTGTCGGTGGAAGCTACCAAGCGCACGGCGCACCGCGCCCTGGACCTGTCGCCCGAGGACTCCGGGAAGATCTGGGCCGACGAACTGCGAGTGCTGCGCCGCTCAAACGACCACAAGGCAGCGATCGCGGCCTTCCGCGAGCGCAGAGATCCCGTGTTCACGCGGAGCTAGACGCCGCTGATCTCCGAGGCCCTGCGGCCGCCGGGGCGGACGTCGCCCTGTAGAACCTGGCGCTGGCGAGCAATGAAGATTGGAGCGGCGGCCATCAGGACGCCAAGCGCGTCGGCCAGCACGTTCGCCGGCGACATCAGATGCCCGGCGAAGCAAGGCGCAAGTTCCGACAACAGCACCACCCACGCCGCCACCAACGGGATGTCGCCGCGTCGCACGAACGGCATGAGGCTGTAGGCCGCGCTGGTGCCCGCGTAGAACAGCAGCACCCGCGGCAGGAACGCCTGTGCGAACGGGGTGAGCGACAGCCCCAGCACCACCGCGCCCAGCATGAACGCGAGCGGCATGTAGAACGGGCGCTTCAGGGGCCACAGGGCCGGGATATGGACGGGTTGAACGCTCATATGGGTGAACACTGTAAACCTGAGGGTTCACTTCAGGCTTAACGGGTGTGGTTAGGCAGGGGTTTTCGACTTCCCGCAGGCGTTGCAGATCGTCGCAGGACACGTGCGGGGCGGGCTTGCATCTGAGGCCCCGTCGCGCTTTTGGAGGGCGCGATGGAAAAGCTCTTCTTCGACCTCACGCCGACCCACAATCCGCACCGCTGGTACCTGCCCGTTGAGCCCAGGATCTGCGTGGGGCCGCCGGGCAACGAGTTCATGTTCGGCGGCGTGGGCATGGCCTCGGCGGTCGCGGCCATGGAGCGCACCACCGGCCGGTCCCTGATCTGCGCCACGGCCCAGTACCTGGGCTATGCGCGTCCGGGCAGTGTGGTGGACATCGACGTCTGGACGCCGGTCGAGGGCAAGTACAACACCCAGGCCCGCTCGATCAGCCACGTGGACGATAAGGAGATCATCACCGTCAGCGCAGCGCTGGGCTCACGGGAGAGCCCGTTCTCGGAGCAGTGGGTCGAGGCGCCCGATGTGCCTCAGCCCGATGACTGCCCCGGACGCCAGCACTGGCGCGGGTCGGAGGAGGGCGTGCATTCGCGAATGGACGTGCGCTTCGCCAAGGGCCGTTCGGGCTTTGACCGCGACGGCGCGGCCGAGCCGGATGGGCGCACGGTCCTGTGGGCTCGGCCCAAGGAAGACCTGGCGATTGATGCGGCGATGCTGGCGGTGATGGCCGACTTCGTGCCCCAGGGCGTGGGCAACGCTCTCGGCAAGAACGCCGGCGGCAACAGCCTGGACAACACGCTGCGCATCCGCCGGATCGTGCCGACCGAGTGGGTGCTGTGCGACATCCGGATTTCGGGCGTCCACGGCGGCTTCGCGCACGGGTCGATGTCGCTGTTCGCCCAGGACGGCGAGCTGATGGCCACGGCCAGCCAGTCGCTGATCGTGCGCGTTCGGGAGACGGCGGAGGACCGCTGATCGCGGCCACGCTCGCGTTGCGGGACGGCCGGTGTATGAAGCGGGCAGATTCGCGCGCCCTCGGGGCCGCCTGGGAGTTCACGTTTCCGATGATGCTTCGCCCGTCGCTGTTCGCCGCCGCCGCCGCGGCTGTCCTCGTATCCGCCTGTGCGACCACGGCGCCGCCGGCTCCGCCGCCTGTCGCCGAAGCCCCGCCGCCACCGCCGCCCGCGCCGCCGCGGCCCAAGGCTCAAGTGGGGGCGTTCGGCTTCGACGTCTCGGGGATGGACGCCTCGGTGGCGCCCGGCGACGACTTCTTCCGCCATTCGGTCGGCAAGTGGGTGGATCGCACCGAGATTCCCGCCGACCGCGCGAACATCACCGCCTTCGCCGTGATCGCCGAGAAGGCCTCGGAGCGCACCCGCGCGATCATCGAGGACATGGCCAAGACCGAGCAGCCCGTCGGCTCGGAGGCCCGCAAGATCGGCGACTATTTCGCCAGCTTCATGGACGCCGAGCGCATCGAGCAGCTGGGCGCCGCGCCGCTCAAGCCCGAGCTGGACGAGATCGCCGCGATCCGGACACGCAAGGACCTGGCGCGCGTGCTGGGCGCCAGCATCCGGGCCGACACCGACGCCCTGAACGCCACCAACTTCTACACCGACCGCCCGTTCGGCCTGTGGGTGGCGGAGGACCTCGACGACACCACGATGTACCGCGCCTACCTGATGCAGGGCGGCCTGGGTCTTCCCGACCGCGAGTACTACCTGGGCCAGAGCCCGCGGTTCGTGGAACTGCGTGCAAAGTACGTCGCGCACGTGGCCGCCATGCTGAAGCTGGCCGGCTACGCCGACTCCGAGGGCGCGGCCAAGCGGGTGATGGCGCTGGAGACGGCGATCGCCAAGACGCACGTGTCGGTGGACGAGAGCTCGGACGTGGCGAAGTCCAACACCGTCTGGGCCCGAACAGATCTGGCGAAGA
Source organism: Phenylobacterium sp. (assembly GCF_004299445.1). Taxonomy (GTDB): domain Bacteria; phylum Pseudomonadota; class Alphaproteobacteria; order Caulobacterales; family Caulobacteraceae; genus Phenylobacterium. The sequence goes on from NZ_SCTC01000080.1 coordinate 90,132, forward strand.
AGGCCCCGGGCCTCGACTGGGATGCGTTCCTGGGCGCGGCGGGTCTCGCCGGCCAGTCGCGGTTCGGCGCCTGGCAGGCGCCCGCGATCTCCGGCATGGCGAAGCTGGCCGGAGACCAGCCGATCCAGGCCTGGCGTGACTACCTGGCGTTCCACGTCGTGGAGCGCGGGGCGCCCTTCCTCTCGAAGGCTTTCGTGGACGAGCACTTCGCCTTCAATGGCACGGCGCTCAGCGGGACGCCGCAGCAGCGGGATCGCTGGAAGCGCGGCGTCGACAACACCTCGGCCGCTCTGGGCGAGGCGATCGGCAAGCTCTACGTCGAGCGCCACTTCTCGCCCGAGGCCAAGGCCCAGGCCCAGGAGATGGCGGCCAACGTCCTGAAGGCCTTCGACCAGCGCATCGACAAGCTGGAGTGGATGACGCCCGAGACCAAGGCGCGGGCCAAGAAGAAGCTGGCCAACTTCCGGGTCTCGGTGGGTTATCCCGATACGTGGCGCGACTACTCGGGCCTCGAGATCGTGCGCGGCGACGCCTACGGCAACTGGGCGCGCGGCAGCCTGTTCGAGTACCGGCGCAACGTCGCCAAGCTGGGCAAGCCGGTGGACCGCGGCGAGTGGTTCATGTCGCCCCAGACGGTGAACGCGCTGTTCGCCCCCAGCCAGAACTCGATCATCTTCCCGGCCGCGATCCTGGAGCCGACGTTCTTCGATCCCAATGCGGATGCGGCTGTGAACTATGGCGCGATCGGGGGGGTGATCGGCCACGAGGTGAGCCACGGCTTCGACGACCTGGGCGCCCAGTTCGACGAAAACGGCAACCTGAAGAACTGGTGGGCCCCGACTGACCTCGCCCGCTTCAAGGCCGAGACCAAGAAACTGGCCGACCAGTACAGCGCCTACGAGGCGCTGCCGGGCCTGAACCTCAACGGTGCGCAGGTGCTGGGCGAGAACATCGCCGACGTGGCCGGGCTGGCCACGGCCTATGACGCCTACAAGCTCTCGCTGAAAGGCCAGCCGGCGCCGGTGATCGACGGCTTCACGGGCGACCAGCGCTTCTACTTCGGCTGGGCGCAGAACTACCGCTCGAAGTTCCGTGAGGCGGCGCTGCGGCGGCAGGTGGTGACCAACGTTCACGCGCCGGGGCCCTGGCGGGCGCTGACCGTGCGCAATCAGGATCCCTGGTACCCGGCCTTCGGCGTGAAGGAAGGCCAGAAGCTGTACCTGGCGCCCGCCGACCGCGTGAAGATCTGGTAGCGCGTTGATCGTCCGCATCGACGATCCCGACGATCCCCGGCTGGCCCCGTACCGCGCCGTCCGCGAACGCGACCTCGTGGGCCGTGAGGGGCTGTTCGTGGCCGAGGGACGGGTGGTGCTGGAGAAGGCGGTGGTCGCCATGCCGGACGCCATCCAGTCAGTGCTCATCGCCGAGCATCGGATGGACGCCCTTACCGGTGTGCTGGCCGGACTACCCGAGGCCACGCCCGTCTACGCGGCGGCGCAGGCGGCGATGGATGCGGTCGTGGGCTTCCCGATCCATCGGGGCATCCTGGCGATCGGCCGGCGGCCCGAGCGGGACGCCGCGGCGCTTCTGTCCGGCCTGCCGGCGCGGGCGCTGGTGGTGGGGCTGGTCGGCATCGCCAACCACGACAACATGGGCGGCGTCTTCCGCAACGCCGCCGCCTTCGGCGCCGACGCGGTCCTGCTGGACGACACCTGCTGCGACCCGCTCTACCGCAAGGCCATACGGGTCAGCGTCGGCGCCGCGCTCAGCACGCCGTTCGCACGGGTCGGCGACGCCGCGGCGATGATCGGACGGCTGGCGGACGCCGGCTTCGAGACAGTGGCGCTGTCACCGGCGGGCGAAACCGAACTTCGTGAGCTGCGCGTGGCGCACCGGACCGCGGCGCTGTTCGGCGCCGAGGGCCCCGGCCTGCCGCCTGAGGTGCTGGCGCAGTGCCGAACGGTGCGCATCGCCATGGCGGGCGGCTTCGACTCTCTGAACGTCGCCACGACCAGCGGCATCGTGCTGCACGCGCTTGGAGCTGCCGCAACGTCAGCGACTTAAAGGCGGACTTAACCGGCGAGCGGTAAGGCTCTCTGCAGGACCGCGCTCGAACGCGGCGGTGTGGGACGGCCATGGCGCAGGGGACGGACAACGGTGCGGGCGCGACGCCGGCCGGCCTGGAGCAGTCCAGGGCTGTCTTCGACCGCGCCACCCGGCTGGCCAAGGCCCTGTTCGGCGGCGTCAACGCCCAGATCACGCTGAAGACCGCCGAAGGCTACTGGCGCAGTCGCTCGGGCGATATCGAGAAGATCAGCAAGGCCTCGGGCGTGCGCGAGGTGATGGCGACCGGCGAAGTCGTCTGGGTCGAGGACGCGCGGGCGGATGTGCGCTTTCAGAACGAGCCGGAGGTGATCCGAGATGGCGGCGTGCGCTTCTTCGCCGGCGCCCCGATCCGGTTGGCCGACGGTTCGACGCCGGGCGCGCTGTGGGTCGCAGGCGACGATACGCGCCCTTACGATGGAAGCCTGGCGCGCCGCCTGCAGGATCTCGCGGACTTCGTCGCCGACGAGTGGGTCCGACTGAAGGCCGCCGACTCCAAGGCGCGATACGAACGCACCATGTCGGCCATCGTCGACGCCATGCCCGTGTCGATGGTCATGATCGACCGGGAAGCGCGGGTGCTCTACGCAAGCCGTCCCTGGATCGAGTGGCGCGGCCTTGAAGGCGTGGAGGTCGTGGGCAGGTCCATCTACGAGCTTCGCCCCGAGGTGTTCGAGCCGTGGCGCGACGGCATAAGCCACTGTCTTCAGGGAAACAGCCGAACCGTCGAGAGGCTGGAGTCGCCGCGGGCCGATGGCGGCGTCGAATGGATGAGGGTGCTGCTGGCGCCCTGGTACGATGACGACGGCAACGTCGGCGGGCTGATCGCCACATCGTACGAGATCACCCAGATCGTCGAGGCGCTGAAGCGCAACAAGCGATCCGAGGAACTCATGCGGATGGCGCTGGAGCTGTCCGATCTTCACGTGTTCGAGCTCGACTACGTGCGTCGGGAGCTGACGAAGACGGGCGCCGAGGACACCTTCTTCGAGACGCCGAAGACCTACGAGGAGCTGGCGCGGGACATCTGGTCGATCATCGACCCGCGCGACCGACCGCGCCTGATGGCCAGCTGGGACAGCTGGCGCGGCGAGGGCGAATTGCGGCAGCCCGAGTACCGTGTCGTCCGGTCCGACGGCAAGGAAGTGTGGGCGACCGGCGCGGCCAAGTTGATCCAGGACGAGAACGGGCGCCCGATCCGCCTTGTCGGGGCCATGCGCAACATCACGGCGCGCAAGCAGGCTGAAGCTGCGCTGGTGCAGGCGAAGGAGGAGGCCGAGGCGGCCAACCGCGCCAAGAGCGCCTTCCTGGCCACCATGAGCCACGAGATCCGCACGCCCCTGAACGGCGTCCTGGGCATGGCCCAGGCCTTGGCGGCCAGCGACGAGCTCAGCGCCGTCCAACGCGAACGGATCGATGTGATCCAACAGTCCGGCGAGAGCCTGCTCGCCATCCTGAACGACGTCCTGGACCTCTCGAAGATCGAAGCTGGAAAGCTCGAACTCGAGGACTCGCGGTTCGCGGTGGGCGAGCTGGCCAGGACCGTGCAGGCGACCTTCCAGACCATCGCCGACGCCAAAGGCCTGACATTCGAACTCAGCGTCGATCGGACCGCCCAGGGGGTCTACGAGGGCGACCAGGTGCGGGTGCGTCAGATCCTCTGGAACCTGGTCTCCAACGCCCTGAAGTTCACCGAAAAGGGCGGCGTCAAGGTGCGCATCGGCCGCGCCAGGGATCGACTGTCGCTGATCGTCTTCGATTCCGGCATCGGCATGACAGCGCGCCAGCTGGGCGGGCTGTTCCGCAAGTTCGAGCAGGCCGATGCGTCCACCACGCGACGGTTCGGCGGGACGGGCCTTGGTCTGGCCATCTGTCGCGAGCTGGCCGAACTGATGGGCGGCGAGATCTCCGCCACCAGCGCGCCTGGGATGGGCTCGACCTTCACGGTGTCGCTGCCCCTGAAAAAGGTCGCCCGCGACGCGCCCAAGGCGAGGACTCGCAAGCGCAAGGCCCAGGCGGCGCGAGGCGCGCGGACGCTGCGCGTGCTGGCCGCCGAGGACAATGCGATGAACCAGCTGGTGCTGCGCACGCTGCTAGCGCAGGTGGGCGTCGAGCCCGAGATCGTCGCCGACGGCCGCCAGGCGGTCGAGGCCTGGGATCGCGAGCCGTGGGACGTGATCCTCATGGATGTGCAGATGCCGGTGATGGATGGCCCCACGGCCACCGCGCTCATCCGCACGCGCGAGCGGGCCGAGGGGCGGCGCCGCACCCCCATCGTCGCGCTCACCGCCAACGCCATGAGCCACCAGATCGCCGAGTACCTGCAGTCGGGCATGGACGCCTTTGTGGCCAAGCCGATCGAGGCCGGGCGGCTGTTCGAGGCGCTGCAGTCCGCGGTCGAAGCCCGCGACGACGCGGCGGGAGAGGCGACGGCGGCCTGAGGGCGAGATCCGGAGGCCTTCCAACGGCGGGTGTGTGTCGCGCCGCGGCGGGGGAGGCGGAAGGCCTCCGGTCCCTCTCGCTGGAGCTTCAGTGGTCCCGTCCGAACTCCACGGCCGAAACAACCACGTCCATGACCGTGTCGCGGAAGGCGACGACGGCCGGTTCGCCCGGGGCGGCTCCAGCGGCCACCATCAGGGGCAGAAGATGTTCCTCGCGCGGGTGAGCCTCGCGGGCGTGTGGCGCATGTTCCCATCCCGCCAGGGCGGCGTCGCGTCCGACCGGATCGGCGATCGCGCTTTCAAGCCAGCGGTCGAAGACGGCCGAGCGCTGTGTGAAGGCGGGCGAGAAGCCACGCATGTTGTGCCAGCTCATGCCCGAGCCGATGATCAGAACGCCTTCGTCACGCAGCGGCCTGAGCGCCCGGCCCGCGGCGAGGTGCGCGCCCGGATCGAGATCGCCTCGGAGCGACAGCTGCGCCACGGGGATGTCGGCGTCCGGGGTGATCAGCTTCAGGGGCACAAAAACGCCGTGGTCCCAGCCGTGCTGGGCGTCCTCGGCGGTGGCGAAGCCCGCGCCGTCGAGCAGCTCGCGGACCCTTCGCGCCAGGCCGGGGGAACCCGGTGCGTCGAACGCCAGCCGGTAGGTGTGCTCCGGGAAGCCGAAGTAGTCGAAATCAAGCTGTGGCCACTGGCCGGTTCCGACTGTGAAGGCCGGAGCTTCCCAGTGACCCGAAATCACGAGGATCGCGGCAGGACGCTCGGCAAGGCTGTCGACCAGCCCGCGCAGATAACTTGCGGTTCGGTCCCAGGTGTCGGCCGGACCCCTTGTCCACTCCATGAAGAAGCAGGGGCCCGCGCCGTGGGGGAGGAAGACGGTGGGCAGGGTCATGGCTTTAACCTGGGACCTCCGCGTGCGCCCGGCCCGGGGGGAGGCGAGGCGCACGGTGTTCAAAGCTGTGGTCAGGCGGCTTTCGCGGTGGCCGAAGCCGGGCTGATCGTCTCGATCCAGGCCGAGAACTGCACGCCGTAGGCGCGCAGGAACTCGCCCGTGCTCTCGTTGATCAGCTCTCCGTTTTCATCGAACAGCGCGAAGCTGTTCCCGAGGTACGCCTCCTGGCTGAGCAGCGGCACGTTCAGGAACACCAGCGACTGGCGCAGGTGGTGGTTCGAACCGAAGCCGCCGATCGCGCCGGGCGATTGACTGATCACCGCGCCGGGCTTTCCGTTCCACACGCTTGAGCCGTAGGGGCGCGAGCCCACGTCGATGGCGTTCTTCAGGACGCCGGGGACCGAGCGGTTGTACTCGGGGGTCACGAAGAGCACGGCGTCGGCGTCGGCGATCTCCTGGCGGAAGCGAACCCACTGAGCCGGCGGGTCGGATTCGAGGTCCTGATCGAAGTGCGGCAGGTCGCCGATCTCGACGATATTGAACTTCAGGTTGGGCGTGAGCGCGCCAAAGGCCTTGGCGAGCTTGCGGGACACGCTGTCCTTGCGAAGCGAGCCGACGATCACGGCGACGTTGCGAACTTGGGTCATGGGAGCCGTCCTTGCGAGAGGGTGTCTGGTTGCCGATCGCTCGGCGATGACGGAAAGATGGGCTCCTCTCCGGTGGTTGATAATCCGACCGCCTTGAAGGACAGTATCGCCAGATAGGAAAGAATAACATGGACCGTCTGGACGAGATCCGGGCCTTCGCCGCTGTGGCGGAGGCGAAGAGCTTCACCCAGGGCTCGCGCAAGCTGGGCGTCTCGGGCGCGCAGGTGTCGAAGCTGGTGGCGCGGCTGGAGAACCGGCTGGGCGCGCGGCTGTTGAACCGCACCACGCGCGACGTGTCGCTGACCGACACCGGCCAGGCCTACCTGGAACGCGCGCGCGACCTGATCGAGCAGTTCGACGCTCTCGAGAATTCCGTGAAGGACCAGGCCGGGCCGTCGGGAAACCTGAAGGTCTCGGCCCCGGTGTCGTTCGGCAAGGGCCAGCTTACGCCCGCTCTGCTGGACTTCGCATCCCAGTGCCTGGCGGTGTCGCTGGACGTCAGCTTCTCGGACCGGATGGTGAACCTGGTGGAAGAGGGGTTCGACGTGGCCGTTCGGATCGGCCACCTGCAGGACTCGTCGCTGGTGGCGCGCAAGCTGGCGGCCGTCCGCATGGTCACCTGTGCCGCGCCGGCCTACCTGGCGGGGGCGGGAACGCCGCTGACCCTGGGCGAACTGGCCGCCCACGAGGCGATCCTGGACACCAATGCCCGCGACGCCACCGTCTGGCGCTTCGGTCGGGGCACCGAGGCCATGGAGGTGCGGGTCCATGGCCGGCTGCGCTTCAACGGCGCGGAGGCCTGCGTCGAGGCCGCAGTGCGGGGCATGGGCATCCTGCGCACCCCCGCGTTTGCGGCGGCGGACGAGTTGCGCTCAGGCCGGCTGATCCCGGTGCTGTGCAACTACGAGCCCGAGGAGATCTACGTCCACGCGGTCTATCCGCATGCACGCCACCTGGCGGCCAAGGTGCGGGCCTTCGTCGACTTCCTGGCCCAGCGCTATGCGGGCGAACCCGCCTGGCACCAGGGATGGGGCAGCCGCCATCCGGTGGCGGCGGCAGAGTAGGTTCAGGCGAAGGCGATCCAGCGGCCGGCGGCGGCCGTCGTCACCCAGACCAGGATCGAGGCGTAGGCCAGGGCTTTGACGGCCGGGCCCGCGCCCTGCGAGCCGCGGCCCGAGCTGACGATCTGCACGCCCGCCGCCGCGAGGATGAGCGCCAGGTAGACCAGGATCATGATCTTGTTGGCCGGGTCGAGGTGCGCGTAGTCGTCGGGCTTGTAGATGACATGGTGCAGCGCCGCCTGGGTGACCATGAGTGCGACGAGGCCCGCGAGGTAGATGATCCGGGTCAGGCCTCGGGTCACGAACAGCACCAGCAGCGCGCCCGCGATGATGACGTGCCAGAGGCCGGGGTTCACCAGCTTGGCGACGGCGAAGACGCCGACCGACAGGCCGAACACGGCCATGCCCAGAGCGGCGGCCAGGGCTGCGCCCTTGCCGAGGCGACCGTCGGCTTTCGCCGCCGGCAGGCTGACGCCGTACGTGAGGATGATGGCGGCCGCCAAGCCCAGCATCTTCGCCGTGAAGGCCTCCGACGTGTAGAGGCGCTCAGGGTTCGACGTGCCGATCAACAGGCCGGTGGCCAGGATGCCAACGACCCCCAGGTTGAGCCAGGGCAGCACGCCGCGGCGCACTTCCGACGGCGACTCGTCGGTGAGTCCGACGCCGATCAGGCGCAGGTTGAGCAGCAGGCTGGCCCCGCCCAGCAGCGCCAGCGACAGCAAGTGCAGCACTTCCCACTGTGCGAAGTAGGGTTTGACCCAAGCTCCGGGGAAGGTGTCGTCCAGTTGGCCGACCCAGCCGGCGAGCTGGGGGAAGAAATCCTGAGGCGCGATGGTCATTGGGACACCTCCGAGAGGTCGATGGCGCCCCGCTCCGAGATGGCGCACTCCTGGGCGACATTGGCCCAGTGGGGGAGCGGCTTGCCGCACTCGTACCAGTCATAGGCGATGAAGCGACCGAAGGTGATCACCGTCACCCAGGCCAGGATCGAGACCGTCGCCGACATACGCACCTTCAACGGCGGCTTCTCAGCGGTGTCCCACGCGTCGCGGTCCTTCTGCACCCGATAGTGGAAGATGAAGATGTTGATGACTGCGATCGCCAGGAAGATCAGCTTCAGGCGGAACCACAGATTATGGTAATAAAGCAGCGGCTTGGCGTAGAAAAGTGCGACGCCGGTCACGACCATCAGCGCGAAGCCGAAGATGGTCAGCGGCAGCACGCGGTCGCTGATCACCGAAATCGGCGTCTTCTTGAAGCCAACGCCCAGGAGGCGGAAATCGACCAGGAAAATGGTCCCGGCGAAAAGCATCAGGGACAGCACGTGGGTGCCTTCCAGCAGGCCCCAGACGTTGAGCGTGCTGGCGAGCGCCTCGCTCCACGACGGATCGTATTCGCCGGGTCCTTTCCCGACCTTTGTGGCGAGCCACACCAGGACGTCGCGGATCAACGCGCTTCTCCCCCCAACTCCATACCGGAGCTTCTATAGGTTTCGCTTCACGCGTCCATTGCGGAATGCGTCGCCCCAGAAACACCCCCGACCAGGAAGCTAGATGGCTAAGGCGACCGCCGCAATGCGGGTCGAGAGGCGGCGGCGAGCGCCGACAGACTGTCCTGGAAGAGGGTCAGCGCCACCCGCAGCGCGCTCAGCCGAACCTCGGCGCGACCGACGTCGCCGAAGCATTCGACCCTGTGGCGGGTCGCCTGGCCGCGACGGGCGCATGCGAGGTGCACCAGGCCCGCAGGCGCTCCCGGCCCGCCTTCGGTGAAGCCGGTGATTGAGATGGCGATATCCGCGTGGCTGTGCTTCAGGGCTCCCTCGGCCATCGCGACGGCGCAGGGCTCGGACACGGCGCCCGCCGACTGCAAGATATCCTTCGGAACGCCCAACAGCTCGTGCTTGGCTTCATCAGTGTAGGTGACGAATCCGCGCTCGAAGGCGTGCGACTTGCCGGGAATGTCGGTGAGCAGGGAGGCGAGCAGGCCGCCGGTGCAACTCTCCGCCGACGCGAGCCGCAACTCGGCGGCGCAGGCCGCCTGCAGCACGGCCGCGGCCAGCCGGTCGATGTCGTCGGGCAGGGGCGGGGCGAGAGCTTCGGCCATTGCGTCCGGAACACCGCGGGACAGCTACGGTTCCGGGCCTTGATTTTAGCTGGGCCAGCGGGTCGTTAGGCGTATGAACGCAAGCCCGCGAGTCACGGTCGCCGGCGCCGGCGTGCTGGGCCTGACCACGGCGCTGGCGCTGGCGGACGCGGGCTGCCGCGTGACCGTGGCGGATCCAGGTGGGCCCAATGCCTCGAGCGTCGCGGCGGGCATGATCGCGCCGGTGTTCGAGGCGGTGCTGGACGAAACAGCGCGGCCGTACCCGGATCTTCTGCTCTCGGCCCGGGACCTGTGGCCGGCGCTGGCTGCTCGGGCGGGCATCGTGCTTGACCGGTCAGGCGCGCTGGCCGTCGGCCGAGACGCCTGGCTGGACGGCCTGGCCGCCGCCTTCGCCAGGCTGGGCCAGCGCCCGACTGAGCTCGGCGGTGTGACGGCGCGGGGGCTCGCGCCCGGCCTCTCGGAGGCGTTCCCGCGAGCGCTGCTGTCCCGCGAGGACTGGCGGGTCGACGCGCGACCGGCCCTGGCCGCCCTGACGGCGGCGGCGCGCGAGGCAGGGGTAGGATTCGTCTCGGAGCCCGTGCGGGGCCGAGGCCAGTCCGACGTCCTGGTGGTCGCCACGGGGGCGGCCCAGGAGCTTCTGGAGGTCGCGCCGGAGCTCTCCGTGCTTTCGCCGATCAAGGGCCATATCGTCCGCGTCGCGAGCCCCTCCTGCGGAGCCGTCGTGCGCGCCGAGGGCGTCTACGCGTCGCCAGGCGCGGAAATGATCTTCGGCGCCACGATGGAGGCGGGTCGGACGGATGCCGGCGTCGACGAGGCCTTGGCCACGCCGCTGCTCGCCGGCGGTCTGAAGCTGTTTCCCGGCCTGGCTGGCGCGCAGGTGGAGATTTCGGCCGGCATCCGGGCGGCGACGCGCGACGGACTGCCGCTGGTAGGGTGGAGCGAGGCGGAGCCGGGCGTGATCCTGGCGACGGGGGCGAGGCGTAACGGGTGGTTGCTGGCGCCGCTGGTGGCCCGGATCGTGGCGGCTTGCGTGACGGGGCGCGAACGCGGGCCATATGCCGACCGGATGGATCCGGCGCGGTTCCGCGCGTCCCTTTGGGACTGAGGGTGGGGAAGACGATGAACGGCTTCTGGCTGTCGGACGAACAGCAGGCGATCCGCGACGCGGTCCTGCGCCTGTGCGAGCGCTTTGACGCCGACTACTGGCGGCGCACGGACGAGAGCGGCGAATTCCCGGAGGCCTTTGTGGCGGCGATGGCCGAGGCCGGTTGGCTGGGCGTGGCCATGCCGACGGAGCTGGGCGGCTCGGGCCTGGGACTGACCGAAGCCGCCATCGTCATGCAGGCGGTGGCCGAGAGCGGGGCGGGCTTTTCGGGGGCCAGCGCGATGCACCTGAACATCTTCGGCCTGATGCCGGTGGTGAAGTTCGGGACCGAGGCACAGCGCCAGCGGGCCATCCCGCGGATCATCGCCGGCCAGGACAAGACCTGCTTCGCCGTCACCGAGCCGGACGCTGGCCTGGACACCACCAGCCTCACCACCCGGGCCGACCGCACCAACGACGGCTATGTCATCCGCGGCCGGAAGATGTGGACGACCAACGCCCAGCGCGCGACCAAGATGCTGATCATCGCGCGTACGACGCCGAAGGATCAGGTGAAGCGGCCGACCGAGGGCCTGAGCCTCTTCTACACCGACTTCGATCGCAGCCGGATCACGGCCACGCCGATCCCCAAGATGGGACGGAAAGCCGTTGAATCGAATGCCGTTTTCATCGACGACCTGCACGTGCCGGCCGAGGATCTGGTCGGCGAGGAGGGGCGGGGCTTCTACTACCTGCTGGAGGGGCTGAACCCTGAGCGCGTGCTGATCGGCGCCGAAGCCGTGGGTCTCGGGCGAGCCGCGCTGAAACGCGCAGCGACCTATGCGAAGGAGCGGGTCGTATTCGGCCGGCCCATCGGCCAGAATCAGGGGGTGGCCCACCCGCTGGCCAAGGCCTGGGCCGAGCTGGAGGCCGCGAACCTGATGGCCTTCAAGGCCGCCGCCCTGCACGACGCCGGGCGGGACTGCGGAGCCGAAGCCAATGCAGCCAAGTTCCTGGGCGGCGAGGCGGGCTTCAACGCCTGCGAGGCGGCGGTGCTGGCGCACGGCGGCATGGGCTACGCCAAGGAGTTCCATGTCGAGCGCTACTTCCGCGAGGCGATGATCGCCCGCATCGCGCCCGTGAGCCGCGAAATGATCCTGAACTACATCGCCGAAAGAGTGCTGGGCCTGCCCAAGAGCTACTGACAGGCCCAGCGAGTAGGGGGCTCACTTCAGGTTGAAGGTGATCGGGATCGAGACCTGGCCGCCTTCGACCGCTTGGCCATCGACGGTGCGCGGGCTCATCACGAAGTAACGCGAGAGCTTGAGCGCGGCGTCGCCGAAGCCGCTGTTGGCCGGGGTCAGCGAGGCCACCTTGCAGCCGGTGACCGAGCCGCTGGCGGTGACCATGCAGTTCAGCACTGCACGGCCTTCGGTTTCCATCCGCATCTCGCGGTCCGGATAGAAGCGTTCGAACTCGCGTGCGCCGGGCCGCTTGAGCCAGGTGGGATTGCGGATGATCGGGTCGGGCGGCGAGGGCTGAGCGACTGGGCCAGGCGTGAGGTTCGCCAATGGACCGATTGGCGCGTCCGGGACGGGCGTCGGATCGGCGGGGAGGGGCGCGACATTGGTCGGCGTCGAGGTCGGCGTCGGCGCATGCAGCTGGACGGGCGTGGTCACCGACTTGGACGCCTCCGGAGGCGGAGGCGGCGGCGGTGGCTTGGGCGGGGTGTAGAATTCCAGGTCCAGCAGCGGGGGTTCCACCGTGGGCGGCGCCTTGGGCGGCGCGAATTGCATCATCGCCAGATAGGCGGCCACGGCGGCGTGGACGCCCAGCGAGGCGGCGACAATGAGGGTGGTCTTGGCAGGTGTGCGCCGGCCCTGGGGCGCGAAATCGAAGGGGAGGGCTTGGCGGATGACCATCTCGGGCTCCCAGTTGTCTTACGCATGTAGTCTGCGCGGCCGATTACGTCGGTAATTTGGCGAAGCCGTGGAGAGGCGATGGGGAAAGTCGGAACAGGGTTATTCCCGCGTTAACCATGATCGCGGACTCCTGCGTCCATGGCCGTCCAGGGAATCCGCGCCATCGTCGAACAAGCGATCGACCGCGCCTCGAGGGCGACGGGCGTCGATTTCGGATTCCTGATGAAGACCGCGGGCCGCGAGTCGAGCTTCAACCCCCGAGCTCAGGCGTCGACCTCGTCGGCCGCGGGCCTGTTCCAGTTCGTCGAGCAGACCTGGCTCAGCACCCTCAAGCAGCACGGGTCGAAGCACGGCTACGCCCGCTATGCCGACCTGATCACCAGGGGCTCGGACGGCCGCTATCGCGTACAGGGCGATGAGGCTCGCCGCGCCGTCATGGACCTGCGCCTCGACCCGCACGCCGCTTCGCTGATGGCCGGCGAACTCACGTCGGACCACGCCGCGTACCTGAAGGGCCGCGTCGGCCGTGAACCGACGGCTGGCGAGCTGTACGCAGCCCACTTCCTGGGCCCCCAGGGGTCGGCGCGTCTGATCAAGGCGGTGGAGAACCAGCCCGGCGCGTCGGCCGCCTCGCTGTTTCCAGATGCGGCGCGGTCGAACCGCTCGATCTTCTTCCGTGACGGGCGCGAGCGTTCGGTCAGCGAAGTCTACGCCAACCTGACCAAGACCGGCGGCGCGCAGCAGGCGGTGAGCGCCACGCAGGAGAGGCCCGATGCGGACGGCGGCTTCGTCCAGTATGCGTCGATGCGCCAGCAGGCGCGCCAGCGCGAGCAGGACGCCCTGATCGCGCTGATCCTGCGCGGCTCGCAGCCAGCCGATCAGGCGGGCGTCGGCAGCCGCCTGGCCGGCTCGCTGTTCACCAGCGAGATGCTGAAGGTCCTGTCGGACAACCGAGAGAGCTAGGCCGCAGCGCCCTGTGAGATCATCGCGTCGATCTCGCTCGGGCCGTAACCCAGCTCGGCGAGGACGTCGCGGGTGTGCTCGCCCAGGCGTGGGGCGCGGGGGCGGGTCTCCTGTTGCAGTCCCGGGAACACCGCAGGGGCGGCGGGGGAGCGGTAGGTCCCGCCCTGGCCGTCGTCGACCGGCACGAAGCAGCCCGCGGCGTCGGCCTGCGCGTCCTGGGCCACCTCGGCAGGCGTCTGGAACGGCGCCCAGACGAGGTCGGCGGCGTCGAGCCGGCGGGCGATCTCGTCGAACGGCAGGGCGGCGAAGGCGGCGTCCAGCTCAGCGGACAGCTCGCGGGCGTTCTTGCGGCGCGCCTTGCCGCTGGCGAACCGCTCGTCCTTGACCAGGTCAGGCCGCCCCGCCGCTTCGGCGAATTTCTCCCAGCCGCCGCTCGAGCCTCGGGGGTTGTGCACGAACCAGCGGCCGTCCGAGCTGCGAAAGTGGTTGGCCACCGCGTTGATCGGATTGTCGCGCGGTCGGATCGAGGCCAGCCGGCCCATCTTCAGCTGCACGGCCATGTCCGAGCCCATCAGGTAGACGCCCGACGCCAGCAGCGAGGTCTGCACCACGCGGCCCACGCCGGTTCGTTCGCGCTCGTAGAGGGCCGCCAGGATCGCCGAGACGGTCGCCAGCGAGGTGGTGTGGTCGCCCATCCCCGAGGTGCGCATGAAGGGCTCGGCGCCCTTGGGGGCGGTCATGTAGCCGATGCCCGACCGGGCCCAGAACGCGGTCACGTCGAAGCCGGGCAGGTGTGCGTCGGGCCCTTCCAGGCCGTAGCCGGTGATGACCGTGTAGACGAGGCGCGGGTTGGCGGCGCGGAGGGTGGCGTCGTCCAGGCCGTACTTCTTCAGCGAGACGGGCCGCACGTTGGTCAGGAACACGTCGGCCTCGGCCGCCAGCTTGGCCAGGGCGTCGCGCGCGGCGGGCTTGGTGATGTCGAGCACGATCCCGCGCTTGCCGCGGTTGTCGAACTCGAAGGTGGGGTTCGCGCCGATGTCGTTCGCGAGGTCGGCGAAGATGTGGCGCATGTTGTCGCCCTCGGGCCGCTCCACCTTGATCACGTCGGCGCCCCAGTCGCACAGGATGCACGCCGCGCCGGGGCCTGCGATGTAGGCGGAGAAATCGACGACCTTCAGGCCCTTCAGCAACACGAGCAGACTCCCAGCTTCTTTTGCGCGCCAGGGTACGGGATATGACGGGGCGGCGCCTAGAGCGCGTGGGGCGAAGGTGGATGTGGGTTTCGCCCCGAAACGCGCTCGAAATCAAAGAGATCGAGCCTGCTTGTCCGCCTCGGACGATTCCGGCTGAACCGGACAGGCTCTAGGCGACCTGGCGATCGTTCGCCGCGGGGGTGGCCGAAAGCGCATCGGCGATCGCCCGCGCGACGGCCGGTATGGCCAGCGGGCGGCGGACCAGGGCGTCGGCGCCCTGGGCCAGGGCCGCCTCGGCTTCCCCGGCCTCCGAGCCCACGATGGCGACGACCGGCGTCTCGCCGGCGCCGCCGGGCAGGGCCCGCAACGGAACGATGGCGGCCAGGTCGCCGCAGACGGCCAGGTCGAGGTCGCAGATCCGGGCGAGTTCGACGGCGCGGGCGGCCTTGGGCGTGTGGACCACCTGGTGGCCCAGCTGTTCCAGGCTGGCGCGCAGGGTCGCCGCCGTGAGCGGGTCGGCCTCGACGGTGAGGATGCGCAGCCTCCGCGCCGGCTCGTCGGCGGGGGCCGCGGCCGGGGCTTCGCCGACGATGGTCAGCAGTTCGTTCACCGCGTCCAGCGCCACGCCGATCTGCTGGCGGGTGGGCGCGGCGCGACCGCGGGCGGCGGCGGCCAGCACATGGGCCACGCCGGTCAGGCCGTCGCGCAGTTCGTCGGAGAGGCTGTCGACGAGATCGGACTTCACCCGGGCGAACCTGCGGGCCGCCTCGGCCTGCGCGGCGCGCTCGGCCAGCAGCCGCTCGCGCTCGGCCGCCAGCGCGTACTGGCGGCGCAGGATGCGGTTGACGACCAGCGCCAGGGCCAGCCCGAGGGCGGCCGCGCTCAGCGCCAGCCGGGCGGTGGGTTGATCGGCCGGGTCGAGGAACAGGGCGATCAGCGGTCCCGCCACCGCCACCGGCGCCACGATCAACAGGCTGGGCAGCCAGGTGGCGGTGAACACCACGCAGACCATCGCCGCAGCCAGGATCAGCAGCAGCAGGGTCTCGCGCACCGGCCCGGCGAAATGGGCGAAGGCGGCGAGGCCCGCGACGGTCAGGGCCCAGACCAGGCCGGCCATGACCTGCACGCGGGCGCGCCTGCGAAGATCGGTCGCAGCGTCGGTCTTCAGCCAGTTCACGACCGCGTAGAAGGCGCCCCAGCCGACCGCGAAGGCGCCGAAGGCGGCCCCCATCCAGTGCGCGTTGGCGGCATGGCCCGCGACCCAGACGAACACCGGCAGCGAGACGCCAAACGCCAGCAGCGCAAAGGGAAGCAGCGCCGCCTGGGCCTTCATCCCCTGCTCGTCGACCACGGCGGCGAGAGCGGCTTCGGCGGACTTGTCGGACGACACGGGCAGGCCTTTCGCGAGGGGCTCGGGGACCCTGCGCGCCGCGGCGTTGGCGTGCGGTTACGCGAAATCCTTAATCCACAGATTCGCTTGGCAACCTCTCGTTAAGCGGAGCCATTCAAATGTCGAATCGCGGGAGTCCGGACGCGGGTTCGGACAGGGGAACTGGCTGGCGATGGCGACCACGCGATCGGCGCTGACGGATGTGGATATCCGCACGCTGGTGAAAGGCGCGACACCGGACGAGCGTGCGGTCGCCGCGCGCAAGCTCTGCACGACCATGGATCGCACGGCGCTGTCCGACGAGGATCGGGCGCTGGCGGCCGACATCCTCCGGGTGATGGCGGCCGACGCGGCCGAGCTGGTGCGCAAGGCCATCGCCGAGGAACTGAAGGCGTCGCACGTGGTGCCGCGCGACGTGGCCGTGAAGCTGGCGCGCGACGTGGAAAGCGTCTGCCTGCCGCTACTGACCTTCTCGCCGGTCTTCACCGACGCCGATCTGGCCGAAGTGGTCCGCCTGGGCGGGCCGGTGCGCCAGGTTGCGATCGCCAAGCGGCCCGAACTGTCGCGCGCCGTCACCGACAGCCTGGCCGAGCACGGCGGCGAGCGGGCCATCGTCACGGCCTGCGCCAACCCGGCCGCCGAGTTCAGCGAAGACGGCCTGCAGCGCGTGGTGGACCGGTTCGAGGCCTCGGAGCGGGTGCTGGCGGCGGTGGCCTATCGCAACGCCCTGCCGCTGGCGGTGACCGAGCGGCTGATCGGCATGGTCAGCGTGCAGGTGCGCCAGCACCTGGTCACCAAGCTGGACCTGTCGGCCGAGACGGCGATGCAGCTGGCCACCGGCGCCGCCGAGCGGGCCACGGTCGACCTCGTGGATCAGGCCGGCAAGACCGCCGACGTGAAGGGCTTCGTCGCCCACCTGAACCGCGAGCGGAAGCTGACCGCCTCGCTGCTGCTGCGGGCCCTGGCGCACGGCCACATGACCTTCTTCGAATGGGCGGTCGCCGAGCTGGCGGGCGTGCCGCACCACCGCACCTGGTTGATGATCCACGACGCGGGGCCGCTGGGCCTCAGAGCGATCTACGAGCGTGCTGGTCTGCCGGCGCGGCTGTTCCCAGCGTTCCGGGCGGCGGTGGACACCTTCCACGCCATGGAGTTCGACGGCGGCCCGCGCGACCAGGAGCGGTTCCAGGAGCGCATGCTGCAGCGGTTCCTGACCCAGCCGCAGGCGGCGGCGCGCGAGGACGTGGAGTACCTGCTGGCCCGGATGGGCAGCGGGCTCGCAAAGGGCCAAGCGGAAGAACCCGAGCGGGTCGTCCAGCTGGGGTGACGTCGGACGGGGACTCGACTTCCCCGCGGTCAGCGTACGAAGCTGGGCCCATGAGCGAACAACGACAGCCCGCCGAGACGAAGCCCGCAGCCACCATCCTGCTGCTGCGCGACCAGCCCGAGTTCGAAGTGCTGATGGTGAAGCGCCATCACCAGATCGACTTTGCATCCGGCGCGCTGGTGTTTCCGGGCGGCAAGACCCACGCCGGCGACGCCGACCCGGCCTGGGCCGAGCACTGCGTGGGCTGGGACGCCTTCGACGACGAGCAGCGGACCCTGCGCATCGGCGCGATCCGCGAGGCCTACGAAGAGGCGGGCATCCTGCTGGCCGAGGGTCTCGACGGCTCGGACTTCGCGGAGGTGTGCGACCCGGCCGTGCGCTCGGCGGTGGACCGGGGCGAGACCGCCTTCATCGACGTGGTGAAGGAGCTGGGCGTGCGGCTGCAGCTGGATTCGCTGGCGGTGTTCGCCCGCTGGATCACGCCCACCATGATGCCCAAGCGCTTCGACACCTGGTTCTACGCCGTGCGCGCGCCAGCCGATCAGGTGGCGGCGGCCGACGGTCGCGAGGCGGTGGACGCCGAGTGGATCGCGCCCAAGGAGATCCTGCGTCTGGCCGACGCCGGCGAGCGCACGGTGATCTTCCCGACACGGATGAACGTGCAGCTATTGGCGGAAGCCGACAGCGCCAGCGACTGCGTGGCCCG
This sequence comes from Phenylobacterium sp., assembly GCF_004299445.1. Classification (GTDB taxonomy): domain Bacteria; phylum Pseudomonadota; class Alphaproteobacteria; order Caulobacterales; family Caulobacteraceae; genus Phenylobacterium. The sequence continues at coordinate 107,961 of NZ_SCTC01000080.1, forward strand.
CGCGCAGGCCCGGAAGCTGGTGACCGTGCTGCCGGTGGTGGAGCTGCGCGACGGCGCCCGCTTCCTGGTGATCCCGCCCGACGCGGGCTACGGCGCGGTGGCCGAGCCGATGGAGCGGATCTCGGCGGAGAGCCGGACGGGGTAGGGGCGGTCGAGCCCCGTAGGCGACGGTGGAAAGGGCTGCCCCTAAGGCTAAGGGAGTCGCACCACTTTCCCTCGTGGCAGCAGACTCTTCGCGCGCTGTTCGTCGATCCAGTCACTCGTTCCACCCCGGATCTCCGCGACGCCGCAACGGCGGTTCGACAGGACCCGACCACCCCTGAGAACCGCGACGCCCAATTCGTCCTGGGGATTGTTGTGGCCATCCGGACCGAAGCCCGTCCTGATCATGCGGGAGTACACGACGTATGTGACGCCGCCGGTCTCAAAATAGATCTGCATCTCACCGCCGCCAGAGTAGCCGGCGGAGGCCCATCGCAATGATCCGGCGCTGCCGCCAGACGGCTCTGGATAGGCAAGTTCCAGTTTGCCGGGGGCGCCGTATCGATACTGGACTGCGCGAGACGGGCCGTTCGCGGCGCAGATCGCGACCTGCTTCGCGCCAATGGGACACTGGAAGAGCGCAACTTCAGTCGATCGACAAAGGCCGGGCAATTCGCGCGAGTCCCGGGTCGGTGGCGGAGCAGATGTGGCGCCCGTCGTCCCAGGCAACGCGCCCAGCGTCGCGACCAGGATAGCAAGCGGAACTGTGTTCTTGCCGTAGCGCCGCGCTGTCGGTCGGATCAACGACACTGCTCATCTCCTATTCCGGCGAGGAGCTTAGCGATTGGGGGCCTGCTTTCCACTCCGATACCTATCCCCTTGCTCCGCGCTGAATCGGTCCGCCGAAGGCGGTATCGTTTCCCCCGGCGCGATAGTCGGGTCTCCTCTCCCGGGCGCGGAGCGCCGAGGGAGAGGGCGGGAGAGGGCGGCGCTGGGTTAGAAGCCCGCTCGACGTTGGACCCGACCGGGCCTTGAGCTAGCGGCCGGGCGTTCGTCGCCCGCGGGCGATGATGGAGCCGCGGCGGCTGGGATCGGACTCGCGACAGGCGCTGAGGATCGTCCAGGACACGGCGTCCAGGTCGTCGATCACTTGGGCGTTCCGGAAGCGCAACACCGTGAGGCCGTGCCGCTTGAGGTAGGTATCGCGGCGCGCATCGTACTCGACCTGATCGCCGTGAATCCCGCCATCCAGTTCCACGGCGAGGGCGGCTTCGAGACATAGGAAGTCGACGATGAAGGGGCCGACCGCCACCTGGCGGCGCCACTTCCAGTCTTCGAGGCGGCCTGCGCGCAGGACTTCCCAGAGCTGAAACTCAGCTTCGGTCTGGTCGCGCCTGAGACGGCGGGCACGATCTCGTCGGAGTTTGGACGTGACGGAAACGACCTTGGCCATGGGGAATCGGGTCCAACGCTGGGGCGGCGGCACGGCCGAGCCGCCCTCTCCCGGCCTCTCCCACGGCGCTGCCGCGCCTGGGAGAGGTGAGGGCAAGAAAGGGAGTGATCGAGACTGCACAACGGGTGTCATCCCGGCTTTGGCGCAGCCAAGGACCGGGTCCCAACCAAGGGCCGCGCGTCGATGCTTGTGGAGTGTGTGGCGGGATCGGGTCCAATGGTGCGGATGATCGTTCGTCGGCGCCGCCCTCTCCCGGCCTCTCCCACGGCGCTGCCGCGCCTGGGAGAGGGGCCTAGGATGTGTTGGCGACGCGCAGTGCCCGGGCGCCGGTGAGGAGGGCGGCGCGGCCGGCGAGGGCGGCGGCGGGGGCCTGTAGGGCTGGGATGGCGGCCAGGGCCGGGGTGCGGGAGACGACGGTGAGGTTGCGGGCGATCTGGGCGCGGCAGACGTCGGGGTCGTCGGGGAGGCGTTCGACGGACTCGGGCCTCTCGAGGCGGGTGTGCCAGTCGGGCCGTTCGTAGGCGTCGTCGCGTTCGGGGCGTTCAGCGTCGGTCGCCTGGGCTGCGGCGACCCGCTTGGCCTCGGCGCGGGGCGCGGGCGCGACGGTTCCGGCGGCGAAGCGGGCGCGGAGCGCCAGCGACTGGCGCACGCCCCGGCTCACCTGGCTGTAGACGGTGGTCAGGGCCACGAGCTGGTCGACGTCGCGGGTTTCGAGGGCCACGCCATGGACCTGGCGGACCATGCCCATGCCGAGCTGGGCGAGCTCCAGGAGGAGGGCCTGTTCGGCGGCGGCGTCGGCGGCGTTCGACATGAACAAAAAGAGAACATGGATCGTGGCGGACGTCAAGCTTTCGCGCACGTGGCCCGGTTCGTGCCCTTGCTCGTCATCCCGCGACGTGTTCGCGGGATGACGGAGATGGGTATTGGGGGGCTAGGCTCGGACAGCGGTGAGGATCGAGACTCCATCACCCTGATCGCCTCCGGCGATCTGTCCCTCTCCATCAAGGGAGGGAAGGGGCCGCTCAGGCCGCGCGGGCTTCCAGGGCCTGGAGCATGACCTGGCCGGCCGGTTGGTCGTCGGTCTTGATGTCGTCGCGGGCGGCCGTCTTGATCGCATCGATGTGAGCGTCGATCAGGCCCATCGGCACGTCGAGGCGCTTGGCCTTGTCGTCGATGTGGCGGCAGAGCAGGCCGGCGATCCGGGTGATCAGCGGGAAGCCGTAGGTGGCGCCCAGGCCCTTCAGGTCATGGGCCCGCAGATAGAGGCTTTCCATGGTCTCGGCCGTCTGGCCCGCGTCACGGATGGCGGCGCGCGCGGTCTCGAGCTTGGCGATCTCGTCGTTCAGCCACTGGGTGAAGTTGCCCGACAGGCTCTTCAGCGCGGCTTCGGCCTTGGCGATGGCCGCGGGATCGATGGCGCCCAGGCGACCGCCGCCCATGCGCAGGCGCATGGGGTTGGGGGTCTGGAACTGACCGGTTTTCGGATCGCTCACGTAACTCTCCCAGCGGAACGCCAGCCAGAATAGGGTGAAGCGGTTAATAACCGGCGAAAGCTCGACCGTGGATGTGGAAAGGCGCCGCAGGCTAGACTGAGAACTGCTCGGCCAGGACGCGTTCGCCCAGGCTGCGCCCGGCGTCGAACAGCATGCACACCTTCACGTCGCGATCCTCGGCGACATAGACCTCGAGCACGTTGGGCGCCTCGAAGTTGTCGGCCACGGCGCTGACCGGGCGCTTGGCGCCCTCCAGCACCTCAAGGCGGATCCGCGAATTGTGGGCGAGCAGGGCGCCGCGCCAGCGACGCGGGCGGAAGGCGCTGATCGGCGTCAGCGCCAGGATCTTGGAATCCATCGGGATGATGGGGCCGTGGGCCGAGAGGTTGTAGGCGGTCGAGCCCATCGGGGTGGAGATCAGGGCGCCGTCGCAGATCAGCTCGGGCAGGCGCACCTTGCCGTCGACCGAAATGCGCAGCTTGGCGGCCTGGCGGGTGGTGCGCAGCAGGCTGACCTCGTTGAAGGCGATCGCCTCGTGGGTCTGGCCGTCGACGTCCACGGCCTGCATGCGCAGCGGGTGGATCTCGGCCTGCTCGGCCGAGTTGATCCGGCCCAGCAGGTCGTCGTCGGCGAACTCGTTCATCAGGAAGCCGACCGAGCCCTTGTTCATGCCGTAGATCGGCTTGCCCGAGGCCATCAGCGCGTGGACCGTCTCCAGCATGAAGCCGTCGCCGCCCAGGGCGACGATCACCTGGGCGTTGTCGATCCCGGCGTCGCCATAGCGGGCGGCCAGCTTGTCGCGCGCCTCCTGCGCCTCCGGGCGGGTGCTTGCGACGAAGGTCAGTCGGGTCACGAAAAGGTTCGCCATCGTCCGCCAGAAGGGCCGAAGCTCCGGCGTCTGTCAAACGGCTGTTTGCGACACTTTGACGTTTAGGCGGCGAGCGAGCGGGCGGCCTGGCGGAACGCCGACGCCGCGACTTCCGGCGCCACCGGCGCGAACGCCACCGAGGCCTTGCGGGCCCCGTCGGCGCCGCCGCCCGGCCGGCCGTCGTTGAGCTGGCGCGTCATCTCGAGGATGTCGGGGAACACGCTGCGGTCGATCCCGACCGCGGCGCAGGCCAGGGCCAGCAGCTCGGGCCGGTCGGAATCGATCGCCGACTGCACGTGGCCGGTGTCGAAGCGGCCCAGCATCGCCAGCGCGCCGACGAAGAGGCCCAGCCGGCCTTCGCGGAGCGCCCGCACCAGGTAGCCCGGGCGCAGCTGGCCGGCGGAATACAGCTTGTCGATCAGCCGCTGTTCCATCACCTCGCGCTCGCCCTCGCGGGTCATGCGCGGCACCGCCTCGGAGGACGAGGACGCCATGTGGCCGGCGTGGGCCTCGTTGATCGAGGCGGCCAGGGCTGCGTCGAGGACGGCGACGTCGAGGCGGAACCGGTCGGCCAGGCCCTTGCGCAGCGCCAGACCCACCCAGAGGTAGAGGCGCTTGGCCAGTTGCCCGGTGAGCTTGGGATGCTGCGACAGCGGTGTGCGCAGGGCGGCGATCTGGCGGGACGCCTCGACCAGGTCCTGCATGTCCTTGGGCGACAGTTCGGCGGTGTGGTTGCCGGCGAGCGCGGTGAGGACGGCGGGCTCGGACTGCTCGAGGATGGCGCCGACCACGGCCTCGGAGATGTGCGGACGGCGCGCGACTTCGATCTGGTGCTCGATGGTGGCTTCGACCAGCAGGCGCATCAGGTCGCTGTCCTGCAGCACCGGGCTCTGGGCGATGATGGGGCGGGCGATCTCGATGTCGTCCAGCGCCAGGACGTTGATCAGGGCGTTCGGCGCCCAGTCGGCGGCGGCCAGCTTCTCGGACAGGCGGTGGCGGATGTCGCGCTCGGCCTCGACGACCAGGCTCATGAAGATCGAGGACAGCAGGACCTGAATCGCGCCCGACTTCATCGCCTCACCGGCGTGGGGCGTGTCGCACAGGTCCGCAATCGCCAGCAGCAGGCGTTCTCGATCCGCCGGTTGGCGGCTTTTGGCGAGGTCGAGCAGACTTTCGCTGCTCATCGCGAAGCTCACGCCGGGTCTCCTATGTTCTACAGTTCGATCCAGGCTATGCGGACTCTGGCGCGGGGCGGTGAAGACATGCTTAAGCCGGGTCACTTCGCGGTTAGGGAATCGTAAATCATGGGCGATCCGCTGATCCTGGCGCTGGACCAGGGCACCACCTCCACACGGGCCATTCTGTTCGCCGCCGACGGGCGCGCCCTGGCCGAGGCGGGCAGCCCTCTCGAGCAGCATTACCCTCAGGATGGGTGGGTGGAGCACGACGCCGAGGAGATCTTCGCTGAGTCCGTGAAGGCGCTCAGGGCGGTGCTGGACAAGGCCGGACGGTCGCTTTCCGACGTCGCGGCGATCGGCGTGACAAATCAGCGCGAGACCATCGTTTTGTGGGATCGGACCACCGGTAAGCCCGTGCACCGGGCGATCGTTTGGCAGGACCGCCGCACCGAGCCGGCCTGCCTGGCGCTGCGCAACGCCGGCCACGAGGCCCGGGTCACCGAGCTGACGGGCCTGCTGCTCGACCCGTACTTCTCGGGCACCAAGCTGGGCTGGCTGCTGGACCATGTTCACGGCGCGCGGGCGGCGGCGGAGCGGGGCGAACTGCTGGCCGGGACCATCGACAGCTGGGTCATCTGGAAGCTGACGGGCGGCCGGGTGCACGCCACCGACGCCACCAACGCCTCGCGCACCCTGCTGTACGACATCCGCGCCGGCGAGTGGTCGACCGAGATGGGCGAGATGCTGGGCGTGCCGCTGAACATCCTGCCGCAGGTGCGCGACTGCACCGGGGACTTCGGCGAGACGGAAGCCTCGATCCTGGGCCGGGCGATCCGGATCCGCGGCGTGGCCGGCGACCAGCAGGCGGCGCTGATGGGGCAGGGCTGCATCCGCCCGGGCGAGATGAAGGCCACCTACGGCACCGGCTGCTTCATGCTGCTGAACACCGGCGAGGCGGCGCCGATCTCGCAGGCGCGCCTCCTGACGACGGTGGCGGCGCAGGTGAACGGGCGGACGACCTATGCGCTGGAGGGCGCGATCTTCATCGCCGGCGCGGCGATCCAGTGGCTGGGCGAGGGCCTGGGCGTCCAGGGCGGACCCAGGGCGGCCGAGGCGCTGGCGGCCGGGGCGCGCGACGACCTGGGCGTGGTGCTGGTTCCGGCGTTCACCGGCCTGGGCGCGCCCTGGTGGGACGCCAACGCCCGGGGCGGCATCTTCGGCCTGACCCGAGACGCGGGCCTGCCCGAGATCGCGCGGGCCGCCTTCGACGCCGCGGCGCTGCAGACCCGCGATCTGATCGAGGCGATGCGCGCTGATGCGCCGCATGCGTTCAAGGGCGAGGTGGAGCTGCGGATGGACGGCGGCATGGCACGGTCGGCCTGGTTCAGCCAGCGGCTGTCGGACCTGACCGGCGTGGGCGTCTGCCGCGCCACGTTCGAGGAGACCACCGCGCTGGGGGCGGCGCTGTTCGCGGGCGTGGGCGCCGGCGTCTATCGCGACGTCGAGGAGGCGGCGAGCGCGCGGCCGAAGACCGAAAGCTACCGGCCCGCCATGGCCGCTGACCCGCGCGAGCGGGCCTACGCCCGCTGGCTGGATGCGGTGAACCGGGTCCGCGCGGGCTAGAGCTTGGCAGTCGGGGCCGCCGACCTCTAACGTCCGGTCACGTCGCGTAGGGAGACGGCATGGCGCTGGGCGGATCGTGGACGGCGGGGGTGGCGGCGGCGCTGCTGCTTGCGACCTCGGCCGCGGCCCAGCCGGCGCGTCTGCCGCCGCCCACCGGCCAGCTGGCGCCCGTCCAGCAGTTCACCCTGGCGAACGGCCTCCACGTGGTCTTCCACATCGACCGGTCCGACCCGGTGACCGCCGTCGTCCTGGCGCCGCGGGTGGGCTCGTCGCGCGAGACGCCCGGCCGGACCGGGTTCGCCCACCTGTTCGAGCATCTGTTCTTCCTGGAGAGCGAGAACCTGGGGAAGGGCGGGCTGGACAAGCTGTCGGCGCGGGTGGGTGGATCGGGGGCCGACGGCTCCACCGACCGCGACATCACCGACTATCTGCAGACCGTGCCGAACGACGCCCTGGAGAAGATGATCTGGGCCGAGGCCGACAAGCTGGGCTTCTTCATCAACACCGTCACCGACCCGGTGCTGGCCAAGGAGAAGCAGGTCGTCAAGAACGAGAAGCGCGAGCTCTACGACAACCAGCCCTACGGCTTCGCCCAGCACGTGGTGGCGGCCCAGCTCTATCCGCGTGACCATCCTTACAGCTGGCCGCTGATCGGCTCGATGGCCGACCTGGAGGCCGCGACGCTGGGCGATGTGAAGGCGTTCTATCGGCGCTGGTATGGCCCGGGGAACGTGACGCTGGTGATCGCCGGCGACTTCGATCCCGTGCAGGCGAGGGGCTGGGTGGAGAAGTATTTCGCCGAGATCCCCAAGGGGACGGCCGCGCCCCGGCTGCAGCCGCGCAAGGCGACGCTGAGCGCCAATCGCAACGTCTACTACCCGGACGCCTTCGCCGAACTGCCGCAGCTGACGCTGGCCTGGCCCACCGTGCCCCGGCACCACAGAGACTCCTGGGCGCTCACCCTGCTGTTCGACCTGCTGACGCAGGGCAAGGACGCGCCGCTCAGCAAGGTGCTGGTGGAGGAGCAGCGGCTGACGGCCGAGCTGAAGGCGCAGGTCTCGGACGGCGTGCTGGCCGGGGAGCACGACCTGGTCATCACGGCCTTCAAGGACGTCGACCTGGATCGCGTGCGGGCCGGCGTGAACCAGGGGTTCGCGCGCTTCGAGCGTGACGGCGTCGCGGCCGAGCACCTGGCGCGGGCGAAGATCCGGCGCGAGGTCGAGTTCTACCGCAACTTCGAGAGCGTGCTGGGCAAGGCGCGGAACCTGGCCCGCTACGACGTCTATGCCGGGACGCCGGACTTCGCCGACCGGGACCTGGCGATGCTGCGCGCCGTGACCGCCGCCGACCTGCAGCGGGTCTACCGCGCCTACATCAAGGGCCGTCCGCACGTGGCGGCGAGCTTCGTGCCCCGCGACCAGCCGCAGCTGGCGGTGCAGGGCGCGACCCTTGCGCGGGTGGTGGAGGAGCGGATCGTGCAGGGCGCCGAGAAGCCGGTCGATCCCGACGCCGGGCAGGCCGTCTACAAGCGCACCGCCTCAAGCTTCGACCGCACGGTGGAGCCGCCGTACGGGCCGCCGCCGCAGGTGAAGACGCCTCCGATCTGGGAGGCGCGCCTGCCGAACGGCCTGCGGCTTATGGGGATGCAGGATCGCGAACTTCCGTTGGCCACCTTCGAGCTTTCGATCGACGGCGGGCGACTGTTCGACGACCCGAAGAAACCCGGCGCGGCGAACCTGCTGGCCCAGATGCTGACCAAGGGCACGGTCCGGCGCACCCGCGCGGAGTTCGAGCAGGCGCTGCAGGGGCTGGGCGCCGATGTGACGGTCTCGGCGGGCGAGGAGCGGTTCCTGATCAGTGGCCGCACCCTGGCCCGCAACTTCGCCCCCACCATGGATCTGCTCAGGGAGATGATCCTCGAGCCGCGGTGGGACGAGACCGAGCTGCGCCTGGCCAAGGCCGCGACGGTCGCATCCATCCAGAGCCGCCGCGCGGAAGCGCCCGCCCTGGCCGAGCGGGTGATGAGCCATGTGACCTACGGCCCCGACCATCCGCTGGGCCTGAACCCGCTGGGCGCGGAGGCGTCGGTCCAGGCCCTCACCCTGGCCGAGCTCAAGGCGCTCCACGCCCGGGCCATCGCGCCCAACCTGGCCCGCTTCCGGGTGGTCGGGGCGGTCGACCGCAACGCGACGGTCGCGGCCCTGCGCGATCTGGGGCGGCGCTGGAAGGCGGGCGGCGCCAAGGTTCCCAAGCCGCCCGCGCCCGATCCGCCGTCGGCGTCGCGGGTGGTGTTCTACGACCTGCCCGACGCCAAGCAGTCGATGCTGCAGTTCGGCTATCCGGCGCTGCGCCGGGACGATCCGGACTACTATCCGGCGTGGGTGGCCAACTATGTCCTGGGCGGCGGGGGTTTCGCCTCGCGCCTGATCCAGCAGGTGCGCGAGGACAAGGGCTATACCTACGGCGTCCGCTCGACGTTCCGCGGCGGGGCCTATGACGGCGCGTTCCAGGTGACGAGCCCGGTGCGCGCCAATGTGACCCTGGAGGCCGCCACGCTGATCCGCGACATCGTGCGCGACTATGGGCGGACCTTCACGCCGCAGGACCTGGAGGTGACGAAGGCCTTCATCAGCAAGAGCAACGCCCGCGCGTTCGAGACGCCGGCCGCCAAGCTGAAGATCCTGGCCAACGTCGGCGACTACGGCCTGCCGCGCGACTACCTGCGCGCCGAAGCGCGGGTGGTGTCGGGGATGACGGTGGAGAAGGTCCAGGCCATCGCGGCCAAACAGCTGCGCACCGACGCCATGACGTTCGTGGTGGTGGGCGACGCCCGGACCCAGGCGGCGCGGATGACCGGCCTGGGCTACGGGGCGCCGGTGATGATCAAGGACGAGGTGGCGGACAGGTAGGGTTGAGATCAGCAATCCGGGTGTTTGCGTCGTCATTTGGGTCAAAAGGCAATGACGGCTCTCGACCGAGGCTGTGTAAGAACTCGCGCCTGGCCGCTCATCGCCGCCATCCGGGACTGACCGGATCGGCGCCTCTTGCGCTATGCAGCCGCCGATAGCCCCGCCCGCCGCGAGTTTTTATACAGCCTCGACCCATCTGAGACATTCATCCGGTGCTGTTCCTGCGCTCTAGAGGCGCCAATGGGAGACGTTCACCTCGGTGCTGAAACGTGACGTTCGACCTGGCGACCGTGATCTGACGTCAATGCCGTAGCGTGTGAAGCGACCCCTCGACTGACCGAGAGCCACCGAGAGGCATTCGAATAATGGTCAAGAATTAATACCATAGGTTGCGCCCTAGTATATTTGTAATATCTTACATATTGTCCGCCGTCGTCTTTCCTGATCCTCTAGCTTTCCAAACTGGATTGGTGAGGTGAGGCGTTTGGGGGAGCAGGACATGAACTTGCATCGCGGTCAGTGCTTTTGCGGGGCTGTTCGGATCGAGGTGTCAGGGGCTCCGGAAACCATGGCCTACTGCCACTGCAATTCCTGTCGGTCTTGGTCCGGCAGCCCGGTTCACGCCTCGACGATGTGGAAGGCTGAGACCGTGCGGATCGTCGCAGGGTCGGAGCATGTGAGAACGTTTCACAAGACTCCCGACAGTATCAGCCATCGTCAATACTGCCGCCTGTGCGCAGGCCACCTCATGATCCATCATCCCGACTTCGGCATGTTCGACGTCTTCGCCGCGACCCTTCCTAGCCTGAAGTTCGAGCCGATCGGTCACGTCAACTACGCCGAGACGGTCCTTCCAATTCGCGATGGCCTGCCGAAGTACAGGGATTTTCCTGTCGAGTTCGGAGGGACCGGCGAGCTTGTCGATGAGTAGCCACTGACGGCCGCGACGCCGCTTCGCCAAAAGGGGACTTGGAAAAATGCTGTACAGCCTGACTCTGGATGGCGGTCGCGTTGGTCTGGATGACGCGGCGATCGCGGGGCTTCGCGGGCGGCTGCGAGGCAGCGTGATCCTCGCCTCGGACGGCGACTATGACGCGGCGCGACGGGTCTGGAACGGCAACGTCGATCGCCGGCCGGCCCTGATTGTCCGGAGCGCCGACGCCCACGACGCGGCGCAGGCGATCGATTTCGCCCGCACCCATGCCCTCCTGCTCTCAGTGCGTGGCGGCGGCCACAGCGCACCGGGCTATGGCGTCAACGACGGCGGAATGGTGCTCGACCTCTCGCTGATGCGGCAGATCACGGTCGATCCCGCTCGCCAAATCGCCCGCGTCCACGGCGGCGCCCTTTGGCTCGACTTGGACGCCGCCACCCAGGCGCACGGTCTGGCGGTCACAGGCGGAACGGTATCCAACACCGGCGTCGGCGGCCTTACGCTAGGGGGTGGCATCGGCTGGCTGGGCGGCCTGCACGGCGCCACTGTCGACAACCTGATTTCGGCGGAGGTGGTCACCGCCGACGGCAAGTTGCGTCGGGTGAGTGAAAGACAGGAGCCCGACCTGTTCTGGGCCCTGCGCGGCGGCGGCGGCAATTTCGGCGTCGTCACCGAGTTCGAGTTCCAGCTCCATCCCGTCGGCCAAGTGCTGGGCGGCATGGTGCTCCATCCGTTGGATCAGGCGCGCGACGCGCTGCGGTTTTATCGCGACTTCGTTCCGACCCTCCCGGACGCGGCCGAGGCCCATGCGGGCCTCCTCGCGCCAGAGGGAACGCCCATGCTGGCCTTGCTCATGGGCTACAACGGGCCGATCGAGGAAGGCGAGCGGGTCTTCGCCCCACTGCGCCAGTTTGGAACGCCGAGCGCCGACCTCGTTCGATCGATGTCGTACGGGGAGCGCCAGGTAATGCTCGACGAGCCGAACGCCGTGCATGGGCTGCAGCGCTATTGGCGTTCGGCGTTTACCGAGACGCTCTCGGACGCGCTGATCGACGAATTCATCGCCGCCGCTCGCAGCTTCTCTTCGCCGATGAACGCGCTTCTGATGTTCTACGTTCACGGTTCCATCTGCCGGCGACCGCCATCGGCCACGGCCTTCGCTGCACGGAGCCCTCAATGGGACATCGACGCGATCGGCTGTTGGACCGATCCGGCGGAAAGTGAGACCCACATCGCGTGGGTCCGCGCCATGTGGAGCAGGTTCGAACCGCACCTCCTGGGGCGGGTCTACGCCAACCACATCACCGGGGACGATTCACCCGAAAAGGTGCGCGCTTCGTTCGGCGAGAACCATGCGCGCCTGCGCCGCGTCAAGGCCGCCTACGACCCCGGAAATCTGTTCCGCATCAACTCGAACATAACGCCCGCGGACGCGGCCTAGGCGGCGGGCGAGAGGGTGCATCAGCCATGACCAGACCCGCCGTGGGCTCGTCGCGCAAAACGGGTCTCCGCATCGCGCGCCGAGCGTGAAGGTCTGCTTCGGAGCCAGAACTCGACGACCCCAACCCACCCATCGCGGACATTCGGCGCGTCTGCTTGTCGGACGCTGAATCCGCTCGCTTTCGCAGTGAGCCTCGTCGGGGGCGCGGCATTTGCCGGGATGAGCGGTCGTGAGGGTTAGGCCACGCGGACGCCGGCCGACCCAGCTTCCAGACGGCCCACCACGGCCGCCCGGTCGAAGCCGTCGGCGCGGGCGAGGGCCAGGACCTCGTCGGCTGCGTCGGGCGACACGGCGATCAGGAGACCGCCGCTGGTCTGGGGATCGGTGAGCAGGTCGCGCCGCCAGCCCTCGCCGGCGCCTTCGACGCGGTGGCCATAGCTGGCCCAGTTGCGGGTGGAGGCGCCGGTGCGGACGCCCGCCTGAACCAGCGTCTCGACACCGGGGAGGAGCGGGGCGGCCTGCGCGTCGATGACCGCCGTCAGGCCGGCGCCGTTGGCCATCTCCAGAGCGTGCCCGATGAGGCCAAAGCCGGTGACGTCGGTGACCGCGTGGACGCCCGCCACGTCCGGCAGGCGCGCGCCCAGGACGTTCAGCTTGGTGGTGCTGCCGATCAGGGCGGCGTAGCCGGCGGCGTCCAGCTTCTCCTGCTTGAAGGCGGCGCTGAGCACGCCCACGCCCAGCGGCTTGGTGAGGATCAGGACGTCGCCCGCGCGGCCGCCCTTGTTGGTCAGCACCTTGTCGGGATGCACCAGGCCCAGGGCGACGAGGCCGTAGATCGGCTCGACGCTGTCGATGGAGTGGCCGCCCGCCACCGGCACGCCCGCGGCGGCGCAGACGGACGCGCCGCCGGCCAGAATCCGCCCGATAGTGTCGGGGTCGAGGACGTTCACCGGCATGCCCACGATGGCCAGGGTGAAGATCGGCGTGCCCCCCATGGCGTAGACGTCGGACAGCGCGTTGGTCGCGGCGATGCGGCCGAAGTCGAACGGGTCGTCGACGACCGGCATGAAGAAATCGGTGGTGGCCACCAGCGCCTGGGTGTCGTTCAGCCGCCAGACGGCGGCGTCGTCCGAGGTCTCGGTCCCGACCAGCAGGTTCGGAAAGGCCGCGGCAGCGGGGACGCGGCTGATGATGTCCTGCAGCACCGCGGGCGCCAACTTGCAGCCGCAACCGCCGCCGTGGGCGAGCGAGGTCAGGCGGACGACTTCGGACATGCGGGCTCTCCAGCGGCGGAAACCGGGCTATAGCACCGTCATGAGCCTGGAGGTCACCGAGGATATCTCCGCCGCGGCGTTGACGCGGTACGACATGCTGATCGACACCCGCAGTCCGGGCGAGTTCGCCGAGGATCACCTGCCGGGCGCGGTGAACCTGCCGGTCCTCTCTGACGAAGAGCGGGCCGAGGTGGGGACGATCTACGTCCAGGACGACCGCTTCAAGGCGCGCCGGGTCGGCGGGGCCTATGTGGCCCGGAACGTCGCGCACCATCTGCAGACCGCGCTGGCGGACAAGCCGGGCGGGTTCCGGCCGCTGGTCTATTGCTGGCGGGGCGGCATGCGCTCGGGCGCCATGGCGACGATCCTGAGCCAGGTGGGTTGGCGCACGACGGTGCTGACCGGCGGCTATCGCACCTATCGTCGCGAGGTGGTGCGGCGGCTCTACGACCAGACCCTGGACCATCGCTTCGTCCTGCTGGACGGCCACACCGGCTCGGCCAAGACCGAGGTGCTGGGCCGGCTGGGCGAGGCGGGCTTTCAGATCCTCGACCTGGAAGGTCTGGCGGCGCATCGCGGGTCGCTGTTCGGGGCGCTGCCCGGCCGACCGCAGCCCAGCCAGAAGCTGTTCGAAAGCCGCCTGTTGGGCGTTCTGGACGCCCTCGATCCCGCCCGCGTCGTCGTCGCCGAGGCCGAGTCCAGCAAGATCGGCCAGCGCATGATCCCGCCGGCGCTATGGACCCGCCTGGCCGAGGCGCCGCGGATCGAACTGGTCGCCGAGGCGGCCGACCGGGCGCGCTACCTGGCCACCGCCTACGCCGACGTGGTCGCCGACCGGAAGGCGCTGGACGACATTTTCGCGCGGCTGCCGATCCGGATCAGCGCCGAGCGCCTGGCGAGCTGGCAGGCGATGGCGGAGCAGGGGGCGCTGGCCGAGCTGGCCCAGGCGATCATGGTCCTGCACTACGATCCGGCCTACGATCGCTCGCGCAAGCGCCACGACCGGGCGCTGCTGGGCGCCGTCAGCCTGGTTCCGGACCACCCTGCCAGCCTGGTGGAAGCCGTGGATCGGGTGGCCCAGATGGTCGGCGAGCTTGACGCCTCGGCGCTGGGGCGCGACCCTTAAGTGAACAACGGAAACCAACTGGGAGAACGTCCATGGCCGACGGATCCGTCACCGGCGTCGCTTCGCTGCAGGGCAAGGTCAGCGCCGAGGAGTGGCAGGCCCGCGTGGACCTGGCGGCGCTCTATCGCCTGGTCGCCCTCTATGGGTGGGACGACCTGATCTACACGCACATCTCGGCGCGGATCCCCGGGCCCGAGCACCATTTTCTGATCAATCCGTACGGCCTGCTGTTCGAGGAGATCACCGCGTCTTCGCTGGTGAAGATCGACCTGGACGGCAACATCCTTCAGGACACGCCCTACTTCATCAATCCGGCGGGCTTCACGATCCACTCGGCCATCCACGCCGCGCGCGAGGACGCCCGGTATGTGATGCACCTGCACTCGGACGACGGGGTGGCGGTCGCCGCTCAGGCCGAGGGCCTGCTGCCGCTGTCGCAGCACGCGCTGATCTGCCTGCCGCGCCTCGCCTACCACGACTACGAGGGGATCGCGCTGAACCACGACGAGCGCGAGCGCCTGGTGGCCGATATCGGCGACAAGACCATGATGTTGCTGAAGAACCACGGCACGCTGGCGGTGGGTGACACGGCGGCGAACTGCTGGGTGTCGATGTACTATCTCGAGCGCGCCTGCACGATGCAGATCAAGGCCATGAGCGGCGGTCGCGACAAGGTGTTGATCGCGCCCGAGGCCTCGCAGGCCGAGGTGCGGTCGCAGGTGGCGCGCGGCATCGGCGGGGCCCTGGCCTGGCCGGGCTGCCTGCGCAAGCTCGACCGGGAACTGCCCGGCTACGACGCCTGACGCCCTCAGACAGTCACAGGATCGAGCGGGCGCCTCGCGACTGGGCGCCCGTTTGCGTTTGAGGTCCACGTTTCAGGACCGCAACCTTGAGCCATCCTCCTGTCACTGGACCACGTGTAAGGAGCGTCCTAAGAGCGCGCTCGTTTGCCAGTAAAGCGCCCGCAGGTTGCGGGCGACGGAGCCCAGTCGGTTGATCAGACGCCATTTCTTCCTCATCGCGGCCGTCCTGGTCCTGGCCGTCATGGTGGTGGCGGGCGGGTTCAAGGTGCTTTCCAAGAAGCCCGGCGGCGAGGGCGGACCGCCCGGCGGGGGAGCCATGGCCCAGGGCAAGGGCGGCGGCGGGCCTGGCGGGATGGGCGGCCCCGGGGGGCGCCGTGGCGGCCCGATGACGATGGTTTCCGTCGCCGTGGTCCAGCCGCGGGTCTTCGAAGACACCATCGAAGTGCTGGGCGTCGCCAAGGGGCGCCAGTCGGTCACCCTGACCGCTGCGGCGACGCAGCTCGTGGACCGGGTGCGGTTCGCCGACGGCCAGCGGGTGGCCCGCGGCGCCGTACTGGTCGAGCTCAGGGACACCGAACAGAACGCCGGCGTGGCCCAGGCCGAAGCCCGGCTGGTCGAGGCCAAGCGGGCCTACGACCGCTACAAGACCCTGGGCGACCAGGGCTGGACCTCGAAGGCGCTGGTGGACCAGCGCGAGGCGACCTGGCGGGCGGCCCAGGCGGACGTGGCCGCCGCCAAGGCCCGTCAGAACGACCGGGTCATCCGCGCCCCCTTCGCCGGTGTGGTCGGCCTGTCGGACGTGGCGCCGGGCGCGCTGGTCAATCCCGGCGCGCCGATTGTGACCCTGGATGACACCTCGGTGATGCGGGTCGATTTCCAGGTGCCCGAGCGCTACCTGGGCCAACTCCGCGAGGGGCAGACGGTCCTCGCCACCGCCGACGCCTATCCCGGTGAGACCATCACCGGCCGCATCGCCAAGCTGGACACCCGGATCGACGAGCGCACCCGCGCCATCACCGCGCGCGCTGAGTTCGCCAACGGCTCGGGCAAGCTCAAGCCCGGCATGCTGATGCGCGTGGGCGTCTCGCGCGGCCAGCGTAGCAGCCCCAGCGCGCCGGAGTCGGCCGTCTCCGTGCAGGCCGACAACGCGTTCGTCTATGTGCTGACCGCGCGTGAAGGCCGCACCATGGCCATGCAGCGCCCCATCGTGACCGGCGTGCGCCAGCAGGGCTTCGTCGAGATCGTCGATGGCGTGCGGCCCGGCGAGCGACTGGTGGCGGATGGCCTGAACAAGATCCAGCCGGGCCAGCCCGTGCGCGTGGCGCGGGGCCCCGGAATGGACGCCGTGCCCGGCAAGGCCGGACCGAGGCCAGCGGGCGCCGCCCCCGGCGCCGCGCCGCAGGGACCGCGTCCGGCCGCGAGGCCCGCCGCATGATGCTCTCCGACATCTCGGTCCGGCGGCCGGTCTTCGCCGCGGTCGCGGCGATCATCCTGTGCGTCGTGGGTTTCGCCTCGTTTACGTCGCTGACGGTGCGCGAGCTGCCCAGCGTCGACCCGCCGGTCGTCAGCATTTCGACCAGCTATCGCGGCGCCTCGGCCGAAGTGATCGAGGAGCGGATCACCGAGGTGATCGAGCGCCAGATCGCCGGCATCGAAGGCATCGACCGGATCAACTCCGCGTCGCGCGACGGCTCGTCACGCATCAGCATCTCGTTCAAGCTGGACCGCAACCTGGACGCCGCCGCCAACGACGTGCGCGACGCGGTCAGCCGCGTCTCGGCCCAGCTTCCCGAACAGGCCGATCCGCCACAGATCCAAAAGGCGACGGCGGACTCGTCGCCGATCATGTTCCTGAACCTGACGTCGGCGACGATGGACCGTCTGGCGCTGTCGGACTACGCGCAGCGCTACCTCGTCGAGCGGCTGTCGACGGTTCCCGGCGTGGCCAATGTCGGCGTGGGCGGCGCCCAGTACTATTCGATGCGCATCTGGCTCAATCCCGACGCCATGGCGGCGCGCGGGATCACCGTCGAGGATGTCGAGACGGCCCTCAACAGCCAGAACGCCGAGCTGCCCGCCGGCTCTCTGGAGGCGCCCGCGAAGGACTTCACGATCCGTGTGGCCCGGAGCTACGCGACGCCCGAGCAGTTCGCCCGCATGCCCATCGTGCCGGCGCGCTCGGCAAGCCAGGCGCAGGGCTCAGCCGCCCTTGGCGGCGCGGCGGCCGGGGCCGGCGCGGCGCAGGGCGTGACCCGCGACGTGACCGGCGCGACCGCGGCGCAAGGCTACATCACCCGCCTGGGCGACATCGCCCGGGTGGAGGAGGGACCCGACGAGCTGCGCCGGCTGTTCCGCATGAACGGCCGCGACATGGTGGGCATTGCGGTCTTCCGGCAGAGCCTGGCCAACGATCTGGAGATTTCAGAAGGGATCCGCGCGGCGATCACGGAGATCAACACGACCCTGCCCAAGGGCACGAAGCTGGACGTCTCGGTGGACTATACCGAGTTCACGCGCCACGCGATCGACGAGGTGTGGATCACCATGGGCATCTCGCTGGCCCTGGTGGCCCTGGTGAACTTCGTATTCCTGGGCACGGCGCGGGCCGCGATCATTCCCACAATCGTCGCGCCGATCTGCATCCTGTCGACCTTCATCGTCCTGGCGCCGCTCGGATTCTCCATCAACCTGCTGACCCTGCTGGCGCTGGTGCTCGCGATCGGCCTGGTCGTCGACGACGCCATCGTGGTGGTCGAGAATATCCAGCGACGCATCGACGAGGGCGAACCGCCCATCGTGGCGGCCCAACGCGGGGCGCGGCAGGTGTTCTTCGCGGTGGTGGCGACGACCATCGTTCTGCTGTCGGTCTTCGCCCCGCTGATGTTCCTGCCCGGCTTCATCGGCCGGCTGTTCGTGGAGCTGGCGGTCGCCGTGGCCGCGGCGGTGGCGTTCTCGGCGCTGCTGGCCCTGTCGCTGTCGCCGATGCTGGCGTCGAAGCTGCTGCGGCCCGCGAAGGGCGAGGGCTTCGTCGCGCGAAACGTCGACGCGGCGATGCACAAGCTCAAGGCGTCGTACCACGCCTCGCTCGAGGCCCTGCTGGGTCGGCGCGGGGTCTCGATCGGCGCCTCGGCTCTCGTGGCGCTCCTGGCGGTCGCCGCCTTCGGCGTGTTCAGCGTGCTGCCGCGCGAACTCACGCCCGAGGAAGATCGCCGTCGCGCCATGGTGATGATCATGGGGCCGGAGGGCGCGGGCTTCGACTACACGCTGTCGGCCGCCAAGCAGGTCGAGGCCGTGCTGAACCGCTATGTGAAGGAGGGCACGCTCGAGCGCTACGTATTCTCGATGCCGCGGTTCGGGAACAACTCGTTCAACAGCGGCGGCGGCAACGCCATCCTCTCGGACGAGGCCAAGACCACGGCCCCGGAGGTCGCGGCCCGTCTGAACCGTGAACTCTCGTCGATCACCTCTGTGCGCGCGATCGTCGCGGCCGAGGGCGGCCTGCAGCGCGGCGGCCCGGGCGGCGGCGGGGGCGGGGGCGGCGGCACCAGCCTGTCGGTCATCGCCACCGGCACCGACTATCCCGAGATCGCCCGGTTCATGGCGCCGATCCTGGAGGCCGCCGGCCGCAATCCGGGCCTGGCGCGTCCCCGCCTGGACTACGAGCCGACCAGCCCGCGGGTGGTGGTCAATATCGACCGCGAGAAGGCCGCCTCGCTCGGCGTCTCCTCGCAGCAGGTGGGCCGGGCGCTCGAGACCATGTTCGGCTCACGGCGGGCCACGACCTACATCAAGAACGGCCAGGAGTACGACGTGCTTCTGCAGACCGACCGCGACAATCGCCAGACCGAGGCCGACCTGTCGCGGCTCTACGTCCGGACGTCATCGGGCGAGACCGTCCCGCTCTCGTCGGTGGTGACCACGCAGATCCGCGGCGACACGCCCGACCGGGCGCGGGTGGACCGACTGCGGTCGATCTCGCTGAACGCGCAGCTCAACCCCGGCTACTCCATGGGCGAGGCGATCCAGTTCTTCCGCGACGAGGCGGCCAAGCAGCCCGGGGCCATCCAGCTCAAGTGGGGCGGGGGCGCGCGCGACTATCTCGAGGCGTCCGGCTCGATCGGGCTGGCCTTCGCTATGGCGCTGCTGCTGGTGTTCCTGGTCCTGGCCGCGCAGTTCGAGAGCTGGATCCACCCGGCCGTGATCATGCTGACCGTGCCGGTGGCCGCCGTCGGCGGGCTGTTCGGCCTGCTGATCGCCGACTCCTCGATCAACACCTATAGCCAGATCGGCCTGATCATCCTGATCGGTATCGCGGCCAAGAACGGCATCCTGATCGTGGAATTCGCGAATCAGCTTCGCGACGAAGGGCTCAGCATCCGCGAGGCCGTGATCGAGAGCGCGAGCCTGCGCCTGCGTCCCATCATCATGACGTCGATCTCGGCGGCCGCGGGCGCGATCCCGCTGATCGTGTGGGGCGGCGCCGGCGGCGAGTCCCGCAAGACGATCGGCGTGACCATCTTCTTCGGGGCGATCTTCGCGACGCTGGTGACGCTGTTCGTGGTGCCAGTGTTCTACAACATGCTGGCGAAGTTCACGAAATCGCCGATGGCCACGGCGCGCCGCATCGAGGCGTTCGAGGACGCCGAGAAGGCTCGCGTCGCCAACGCCGCCGAATAGCGCGCCGCTTCGCCGGGGCCATTGTGACGCGAAGGCGCCCCATCCGACGGGCGCCAGGGAGCCTGGAGTAAAGGGGGGTGTCAGGTCCCTGGGCCCGGCAGGCGGCGGGGGGCGCCGCCCTTCGGATTAGGGTGCCGATCCAGACAGATGCTCTTCGTCGACATCCCGACAATGGGCTCAGTCGGGGTGCGCGTCAAGGTTGTCGCGCGACAATCTGTTGCGCCTCTTGCGCGAGCCGCCTACTTGCCCTTGTGCCCGGTCTCGACCATCAGGAACGCGATCAGATCGGTGCGATCCTTGGCGTCCTTCAGGCCGGCGAACGACATCTTGGTGCCGGGCAGGTACGTCTGGGGCTTCTCGAGCCACTGGCTGAGATGATCGGCGTCCCAGACGATGCCGGCGTTCTTCAGCGCATCCGAATAGTTGAACTCGCTGTTGGCCGCGGCCTTCTTGCCGAACACCCCGTGCAGGTTGGGGCCGGTCATGTTGGCGCCGCCGGGCGTGATGGTGTGGCACGACTGGCAGAGGGCGAACTTGGCCTTGCCGTTGGCGAGGTCGGCGGTGTTGTAGGGCGCCGGGTAGGTGGCGAGCAAGGCGGCCTTTTCCGCGTCGCTGGCGGGGGCCGCGCCAGAGGCGGCGCCCTTGTCCGCGGGCTGGCCGCAGGCGGCGACCAGGGTGGCGAGGGCAGTGGCGGCGAGGATCGGTCCCAGGCGCATAGTCGTCTCCGGCTGAAGTCGGCCGCAAGCTAGCCGGAAGCTTCGTCGATGCAAGCCGGCTCTAGCGTTTGCGCCGTCGTTCCCGCTGCACCGCTTCGTCCAGGGCCTGCAGGAAGCGCGAACGGTCGGCGCCGGCGAACGGCTTAGGCCCGCCGGTGATCTCGCCGGTCGAGCGGATGTGCTCCATGATCGAGCGCTGGGCCAGGGCCGAGCCGATGCTGTCGGCGGTGAACGGCCTCCCGTTGGGCGCGATGGCGGCGCCGCCGGCCTTCAGCACCCGGTCGGCCAGGGGGATGTCGTTGGTCACGCAAATGTCGCCGGGCTCGGTCTGTTCGGCGATCCAGTCGTCGGCCACGTCAGGGCCGGCGTCGACGATACGGCGTTCGATCAGCGGAGAGGTCGGGATCTGGATGAAGCTGTTCGAGACCACGAACACCTTCAGGCCGTAGCGGCCCGCCACCTTGTAGGTCTCGTCCTTCACCGGGCAGGCGTCGGCGTCGATGAAGATTCGCATGCGCGCCTAGTACACCGACCGCTCGGCCCGCGTCGCCTTCGTCGCCAGGCTGAAGCGCGGTTCGATGGGCGTCTTCGGCTCCAGCACATGAGCGGCCACGCGCAGGCCGACCGCCGGGCCGTGCTTGAAGCCGTGTCCGGAGCCGGCGCCCACCAGCCAGACGCGGTCGTGGCCGGGCAGGCGGTCCAGCAGGAAGTCGCCGTTCGAGCTGTTTTCATACTGGCAGACCC
Organism: Phenylobacterium sp.; assembly: GCF_004299445.1. GTDB lineage: Bacteria > Pseudomonadota > Alphaproteobacteria > Caulobacterales > Caulobacteraceae > Phenylobacterium. The sequence goes on from NZ_SCTC01000080.1 coordinate 129,182, forward strand.
GCGCGTGGATCAGCGGCGCATCCGCCAGCCCCGGGAACCGGCGCGCCAGGTAGGCCTGCGCCCGCTCGACGCCAGAGGCCGTCACCTGTCGCGACTGGGTGTCGGGATCGACGACGGGACCATGCGGGTCGAAGGCGAGCTTGAAACCCTGGCCCTCCAGGTCGGGCATCCCGTAGACCAACTCGCCGCCATTGAAGTCGGCCCAGACGGGCAGGGCGGGGGGCGCAAAGCGCGTGTCCCCCGGCTGGGCGCCGAAGTGATAGACCTCCTGCCGCGTGGGCGTGATGCGTCCGCCCAGCACCTGCGGGAACAGCTTGGGCAGCCAGGGGCCGCACGCGTAGACGAGGGCGTTGGCCCTCAGGCCCGGCCCGACGGCATAGGCCCCGCCGGCGTCCCGCTCGGGCGGGCTGGCCTTCAGCACGCGCGCCTCGAGGCCCGCGTCCGCCAGCACCGCGCGCACCCCGCGCCCGGCGATCAGCGCGCCCGATTGCGCCTCCAGAAAGCCGGACTCGCCGTCGCGGAAGACCACCTGCGGATAAGCGGCGTGCAGGCCGGCCAGGTCGAACCGGGTGTGCTGGACCTTGTTGATCGTCAGCCAGTCCACGCTCTTGGCCATGTAGTCGTCGGTGGCCGGCGAGAACCACAGGACGCCGGTGCGGTGCAGGATCGGCTCGCGTCCGCGCGCCGACAGCTGGGCCCAGGCGGTCAGCGAGTCCCGCGCCATCGGCGAGTAGATCGGATCGGCGCCATAGCTCAGCCGGATCACCCGGCTCTCGCCGCCCGACGAGGCCCGCGCGTGCCCCGCGCCGTAGGCGTCCACGATGGCGACCGCGGCCCCGCGCTTCGCCAGATGCCAGGCCGTCCAGACCCCGAAAACGCCCGCCCCGATCACCGCGACGTCGTAGATGCCCGCCGTCCCCGCGCCCCGCCGCCGCGCCTGCGGCCCGGCCGCCGAGGCCGCGCCCGCCTGCGCCAGACCCGCGCCCGCCATCCCTGTCAGCGCCCCGCGCCGTGTCACCATGACGTCCTCCCGCAAGCACGATGGCCTGTTGCGGCGCGCCGCGTCCACCGTCTAAGGAGGGGCCAGAAGGCGCGCCGGATTAGCTCAGCTGGTAGAGCAGCGGTTTTGTAAACCGAAGGTCGCGGGTTCGAGTCCTGCATCCGGCACCATCGCCCCGTTCGCCAACGTGCGTCAGCGGCGCTCGGCGCGCTCGCGGAGCGGCGGTCTGGAGCGGTGTTCCATGAAGGCGGGGCGCGCCTCGCGGGATCTCGCAAGCGGACAGCCTCGCGAACGTGGTGGCCGCGATCCTGCGTTCGCCGGAAGCGCCGTGCGATGCCTCTTGCGTCGGCGCTTCGGGCGCCCGACGAGACCTGATGCATCTGACGGCGATCATTCTTGTGGGCGGGGGCTCGACGCGCATGGGCGCCGACAAGGCCGCGCTGGTCTGGAACGGGAGGCGCGCCGTGGACCGGATCGCCGAGGTTGCCCGGCGGGCCGGCGCGGAGCGGGTGCTGACGGCTGGGGCCGGTGACTACGGTTTCGGCCGGATCGACGATCCAGGGCCGGACGGCGGGCCCGTGGCGGGGATCGTCGCGGGGGTCGCCGCGGCGCGGGCCCTGGGGAGCGACCGTGTGCTCATCCTGGCCGTCGACGCGCCGACAGCGAGCGCGGAAGATCTTCGGCCGCTGGTCGCATCGTCGAGCCCGGGCGCGGCGTATGAAGACCTGAACTTGCCCCTCGTCATCGACGTCGCCTCGGCGCCGCAGGACGCGGGCCCGGGCTGGGCCGTCGCCCGGTTCATCCAGGCCGCGGGGCTGTCGCGCCTTGTCTGTCCGCCGGACGCCGCAGCCCGCCTGCGAGGCGCGAACACACCCGAAGAGCGCGACGGGTTGCTGGCCGCGCTGATCGAGTCCGAGTCTGATGAAGAAGGCGGCAGGGCGTGATCGATTTTGCGGCGATGGACGGGTGAGGCGGGGTACGGCGCCTGAATGATGGGCGTCCGCAGGGAAGTTCTCCCGTAGGGCAGCGGGGATGCGCGTCCTTGTCGTGGATCCTGACCCGGCCCGGGCGGCCTTGGTCGCGGAGGGACTCTCGGGAGTCGAGCCGCTCGAAGTCCGCCATGCGCTTCTGTTCCGCGAGGACGAGGCCGCCCTTTTCGCGCCTGATGTCATCGTCGTCGCCTCCGACAGCCCGGATCGCGACACCATCGAGAGCCTGCGGGAGGCCACCGCCGCCAATCCCCGCCCGGTGGTGATGTTCGTCGACCGCTCGGAGCCGGGCCTCGCCGAGCAGGCGGTGCTGGCGGGCGTCTCGGCCTATGTGGTGGACGGGCTCTCCAAGGCTCGGGTCCGCTCGGTGCTGGAGGTGGCCATGAGCCGCTTTCAGCTTATGAACGGGCTGCGCCAGGATCTGGAGAAAGCCAAGGCGGACCTGGCGTCGCGCAAGACCATCGAGCGGGCGAAGGCGCTCCTGATGAAGGAGCGCGGGCTGGAGGAGGAGGCGGCGTATCGCGTGCTCCGGAAGCTTTCTATGGACACCGGCCGGCCGCTGGGGGCGGTGGCCGCCGACCTCGTCGCCTTCGCTGGCGTGTTGAAAGGGAACGCGTCATGAGCGGCGAACGGCCTCTGCGCCTGGGCTTCATCGCGCTGAACGACGCCGCCGTCGTGATCGCGGCGAAGGAGAAGGGTTTCTTTGCCGACGAAGGGCTGGACGTAGAGCTTAGCCGCCAGGTCTCCTGGGCGACCGTGCGCGACAAGATGAGCGTCGGCGCGCTGGACGGCGCCCACATGCTGGCCCCGACAGCGCTGGCGATCAGCCTGGGCGCGGCGGGCGCCGAGCCGACGCCGCTGGTGGCGCCTCTTGCCCTCAATCTCAACGGTCCCGCCATCACCGTGGCCTCGCGCATCGCCGCGGCGATCGGGCCCGGGAGCACCGCCGATGGCCTCGCCCGGCTGGTGGCGCGGCGTCGCGAGGAGGGGGCCAGCCCGATCACACTGGCCGTGGTCTTCCCGTTTTCGGTCCACAACTATCTGCTGCGCGACTGGCTGGCCCGGGCCGGCATCGATCCCGATCGCGACGTGCGCCTGACGATCGCCCCGCCGTCGCGCATGACCGAGTTGTTGGTGGGCGGGATCGTCGAGGGCTTCTGCGTCACCGAGCCATGGGACACCGCCGCCGTGGCGGCCGGAGCGGGGGTGATCGCCGTCCGTGGCTCGCAGTTCTGGCCCCGGACGCCCGACAAGGTGTTCGCAGTCACCGAGAGCTGGGCCGCGAAGCGCCCCGACGAGTTGCAGGCCCTGCTGCGCGCGATGCTGCGGGCGGGCGCGTGGGCCGACGAGGCGGCGAACCGCGCCGAACTGGCGGCCCTCTTGGCGCAGCCGCACTATGTCGGGGCCGACGCCGCGGTGATCGAGACCTCGCTGGAGGACATGGTCTTTCACGCCGATGGCGCCAGCGCCCCGCAGCCTACACATGCGGGCTGGTTGCTCAGCCAGATGATGCGCTGGGCCCACATCCCCGCCGAAGTGGATATCGAGGCGGTGGCGCGTCGCGTCTACCGGCCGGACCTGCACGCGATTGCGGCCGAGGCCCTCGGGCTGCCGACGACACCTCTGCTGGAGGTGCTCGAAGGCTTTGCCGAGAAGGCTTCGTTCCGGCTGCCGACCGCGCAGGACCACGCGGTGAACGCCCGGTTGAGCCGGAATCCCGAGGGCTGAGCGCTCCAGATCGTCCACATATTGTGCGTTGCAGCACGTTTGGGCGCCCAGGCGCTGAGCATTTCGCCAAGCTAGCAATGCTTTCCAGTCCTTTCCCGCACTTGGCGTGTTGCGGCGCGGCGCGGGCCGTGTCGACCTGGGGACGACATCGCGGGACAACGAAGTTCCGCGACGGCCACTGACAGGCCGACGGCGCAGCGACTGCGCCGACTTGCACGGACACCGGCGTCCGCCTGGGGCTCACAGCCCCGGCGGGCGCTTTTTTTTTTGGCCTCGGGGGATGAGCCATGACGACAATTAGACGGGCGCTGGCGGCCGGCGCGGCGAGCGCGGCGTTGGCCTGGACGACGGGGGCGGCCGCTCAGGCGCCGCTGGAGGCGCCACAGGTCACGGCGCCGGCGGACGATGGCCTGGGTGACACGCCGGCCGCTGAAGCGGCCGTGCCCGAGCCCGAAGCTGTCGAGCCGCCTGCGCCGCCGACCCCGCCCGCCACGATCAGCGACACGATCGCCGCCGGCAAACTGCTGTTCGGGGTCCGAGGACGCTACGAGTTCGTGGACCAGAAGCGCACTGGGGTGCTTACCGAGACAGGCAGGTCGGCGACCGTGCGGACCAACCTCGGGTGGGAGACCGGCGATTGGCATGGCCTGCGTGGTCTCGTCGAGTTCGAGGACGTCCGCCAGGTCGGGCCGGAGCATTTCCAGGTCCAGGTCCCTGGCGCAGCGACGCCGCCCCTGAACGGCGCGGCCAAGACCCGCTACCCGATCATCAACGATCCTGACGTCACCGAGCTCAACCGACTGCAACTCTCCTGGACGCCCAATGCGGCGGTGTCCGCGACCGTGGGCCGGCAGCGCATCCTGGTGGATGACCAGCGCTTCATCGGCAACGTGGGCTGGCGGCAGGACGAGCAGACTTTCGACGCGGTCCGCCTGGATCTGACGCAGGGGCGCTTCAAGCTCTTCTATGCCTACGTCAGCCACGTGAACCGCATCCTGGGCGAGCTGCGCGACTGGGACAGCGACAGCCACCTGGCCCAGCTTACCTGGTCGCCGGCCGAGCAACTCCGGTTGCAGGGCTTCGTCTATGCGCTGGACTTCGGAAATTCGGCGGCGAACTCTTCGATCACCAAGGGGGTGAAGGCGTCCGGGAAGACCTGGGTTGGCCTCTACCAGCTGGCCTACAACGCCACCTACGCCCACCAGGCGGACTACAACGGCAACACGCCCGACTACAGCCTCGACTACTGGGGCGCGGACCTCGCCGGAACCTTCGACATCTACACAGCGAAGGTCTCGTACGAGTCTCTGGAGGGCGACGGAACCCGTGGCTTCACGACCCCTCTCGCCACAGTCCACGCCTTCCAGGGGTGGTCGGACGCCTTTGTCCAGCCGCTGGGCGGCAACAAGGGCTTCGTCGATGGCCTGCGTGACCTGAACTTCGCGCTGAACGTGAAGCCCCGCTGGAAGTGGACCTATTTGTTCAACGTCGACGTCCTGGTCCGCTACCACGACTTCGATAGCGAGCGAACCGGAGCGGACCTCGGCCGCGAGTGGAACGCCCAGGTCCAGGCGACGATCAATCCCAAGCTCTCAGCGGCGATCAAGTACGCCGACTTCGAACGCAAAGCGCGCGTGCCGATAGGCGTCGCCCCGCCGCCGCCGTCCCGGACCAAGGTCTGGTTCACCCTCGAATACAAGCTCTGACGGAAGGCCTCTCCATGACCTCCAAGACTCTCTCTCCGACCCGTCGCCAGGCGCTTGCAGGCGCGGCGGCCACCCTCGCGGCCGCCAAGGCCCTCTTGCCTTCGGGCGCCTTTGCCGCGGGGCCAGGCCCGGAGGTCGCCAAGGCGCGGCTGGGCTTCATCGCGCTCACCGACGCCTCGCCGCTCATCATCGCCAAGGAGCGCGGGTTCTTCGCCAAATACGGCATGCCCGACGTCGAGGTGCTGAAGCAGGCCTCCTGGGGCGGAACGCGCGACAACCTGGTGCTGGGGTCGGGCGGAGGCGGTATCGACGGCGCCCACATCCTGTCGCCGATGCCCTACCAGTTCACCGCAGGGGTCAACACCGGCGGCAAGCTGGTGCCGATGAACATCCTGGCGCGGCTCAACACCAACGGTCAGGGGATCAGCGTCGGCAACGACCTCAAGGCCGTGAAAGTCGGGCTGAACAGCGCCGGGGCGAAGGCGAAGTTCGCCCAGCTGAAGGCGGCGGGGAACACCGCGAAGGTCGCGATGACCTTCCGGGGCGGCACGCACGACCTGTGGGTCCGCTACTGGCTGGCGGCGGGGGGCATCAACCCGGATACGGACGTCTCCACCATCGTAATCCCGCCGCCCCAGATGGTGGCCAACATGAAGGCCGGGACCCAGGACGCGTTCTGCGTCGGGGAGCCGTGGAACGCCCAGCTGATCAACCAGAAGGTCGGCTACACGGCGTGCCTCACCTCCGAGATCTGGATGAACCACCCCGAGAAGTGCCTCGGCGTCCGCGCCGACTGGGTGGCGAAGTATCCGCGTGCGGCCCAGGCCCTGACCATGGCGGTCATGGAAGCCCAGATGTGGTGCGACAAGCAGGCCAACCGTCCGGCCATGTGCTCGGTGGTGTCGGGCCGGCAGTACATCAACGTGCCCATGGGCGACATCCTGCCCCGGCTGCAGGGCACGGTGGACTTCGGCGACGGCCGCGCCGTGAAGGGCTCGCCGCATATCATGAAGTTCTGGGCGGACAACGCCTCCTTCCCGTTCAAGTCCCATGACCTCTGGTTCGTCACCGAGAACGTCCGGTGGGGGGTGCTGCCCCAGTCGACCAACAAGATGGCCCTGGTGAACAAGGTGAACCGGTCGGACATCTGGCGCGCGTCGGCCAAGGCGCTGGGCGTCGCCGCGCCGGCTTCCGACAGCCGCGGCCCGGAACGGTTCTTCGACGGCAAGGTGTTCGATCCGGCCAATCCCGCCGCCTACCTCGCCAGCCAGCCCATCAAGAAGCTCGCCTAGGAGGACGCCCGTGAGCCTGCCCGCCTTTTCCGAAGACGCCGGTCCGGCGTCCGCGCCGGTTCCGAAGCCCGCCGAGGTGCTGCCCATGCCTCGGAGACCGGGCCGGTTTGCGACCCGGTCGCTTGCCCTCCTGCGCGGCGTCGCCGGCCAGGTGCTGCCGCCCGTCGTCACCCTGGCGGTGATCCTGCTGCTCTGGCAGGGCCTGTCCGGCGACGCGGCGGGTGGGCTGCCGGCGCCGGCGACGATCTGGCTGGAGTCGCGTGAGCTGATCGTCGATCCGTTCTTCGACCGCGGCGGAGTGGACAAGGGGCTGTTCTGGCACGCCCTCACCAGCCTGCAGCGGGTCGCCGTCGGGTTCAGTCTCTCGGCGATCGTGGGCGTCGCGCTGGGCGTGCTGGTTGGCTCCAGCCGTCTCGCGCATCGCAGCCTGGACCCCATCTTCCAGGTGCTCCGGACGGTGCCGCCGCTGGCCTGGTTGCCGATCTCGCTGGCGGCCCTGCACGAGGCCAATCCGTCGGCGCTTTTCGTGATCTTCATCACCGCCATCTGGCCGATCGTGATCAACACGGCGGTGGGCGTGCGCAATATCCCGCAGGACTACGTCAATGTGGGCCGGGTGCTCCGCCTGTCGCCGCCGGAGTACTTCCTCACCATCCTGCTGCCAGCGGCCACGCCCTACATCTTCACCGGCCTGCGCATCGGGGTGGGGATGAGCTGGCTGGCCATCGTCGCCTCGGAGATGCTCCTGGGCGGGGTGGGCGTCGGCTTCTTCATCTGGGACCAGTACAACGCGTCCCGCATCTCCGACATCGTCGTGGCCCTGGTGTGGCTCGGCCTGGTGGGCTTCGGCCTGGACCGGCTGGTCGCGCTGGCGGGCCGCATCGTCTCCCGCGGCGCGTCCGCGAGCTAGGGGTCCGTCATGAGCAGCAGAGCCTATCTCTCCATCGAGAATGTCGGCGTGACCTTCAACGCCGGCGAGCGCGAGACCGAAGTGCTGAAGGGGGTGGACCTCGCCGTCGACCAGGGCGAGTTCATCTCGATCATCGGCCACTCCGGCTGCGGCAAGTCTACGCTCCTGAACGTGGTGGCCGGCCTGCTGCCGGTCACGCGCGGGGCGGTGATCCTGGACAAGCAGGCGGTGGATGGCCCGGGCCCCGACCGGGCGGTGGTGTTCCAGAACCATTCCCTGCTGCCGTGGCTGACGGTCTACGAGAACGTCCGCCTGGCCGTCGACAAGGTGTTCCGCGGCAAGCGCACCCGCGCCGAGCGCCACGACTTGACCCTGCACAATCTGGCCCTGGTTCAGATGATCCACGCCAAGGACAAGAAGCCCCATGAGATTTCGGGCGGCATGAAGCAGCGTGTAGGTCTGGCCCGGGCCCTGGCCATGGAGCCAAAGGTGCTGCTCCTGGACGAGCCGTTCGGGGCCCTGGACGCGCTGACCCGCGCCAACTTGCAGGACAGCGTCATGGAGATCCACGCCAAGCTGGGCAACACGGTGCTGATGATCACCCACGACGTGGACGAGGCCGTGCTGCTGTCCGATCGGATCGTGATGATGACCAACGGACCTTCGGCAGAGATCGGGGAAATCGCCCAGGTGGGCCTGTCACGCCCACGGCGGCGGATCGAGGTGGACACTTCGCCCGCCTACATCGCCGCCCGCCACGCCGTGATCGAGTTCCTATACGCCCGTCACGCCAGCCTGCGGGCGGCGGCCTAGCCTAATTTCCAGGCGCCGGCCCCATCGCAGGCGCCTGGATTTTGCACTGCCGCGAAATGCGTCACCCACCCGAGCTGTGGGAGCGTGACGCCCGGGGGCGGGCGCCCCCAGATGTTCCCAAGGCCCAGGACAACGGCGTTCGCGGCTACCGGATCGGCTCGATGACGAGCCTTCCCACCCGTCCCGGCGACGCCGCCTGTCCAATCCATATCCAGGGCCCATTCCCGATGGTCAGCCGTTCATTCTTCAAGTCCGGGCACACGCCCACGCTGTTGTCGGCGTTCCTCTATTTCGACCTCAGCTTCATGACCTGGGTGCTCCTCGGCCCATTGGGCGTGGCGATCGCCAAGGACTTCGGCCTGACGCCGGCGCAGAAGGGCTTCATGGTCGCGGTGCCCGTCCTGTCGGGCGCCATCCTGCGGCTTGGCGCGGGCCTCCTGGTCGACCACATCGGGCCCAAGAAGACCGGCCTGATCGGTCAGCTCATCGTATTGCTGGGGCTGGCGGTGGCCTGGTTCCTGGGCGTGCACAGCTATCATCAGGTGCTGGCGCTGGGCGTGGTGTTGGGCGTGGCCGGCGCCTCCTTCGCCGTCGCCCTGCCACTGGCCTCGCGCTGGTATCCGCCCGAGCACCAGGGCCTGGCGCTGGGCATCGCAGGCGCGGGCAACTCGGGGACGGCGCTGGCCGCCCTGTTCGCGCCGGGCCTGGCGCAGGTCTTCGGCTGGCAGAACGTGATCGGCCTGGCCGCCCTGCCGCTGGCCATCGCCTTCGTCGTCTATCTCGTGTTCGCGAAGGACGCGCCGAACCGGCCGCCGCCTAAGTCGTTCGCCGAGTACATGAGCGTGCTCAAGACCCGCGACGCCTGGTGGCTGATGGGCCTCTACAGCGTGACGTTCGGCGGCTTCGTCGGCCTCTCGTCCTCGCTGACCATCTACTTCAATTCCGAGTACGGCATGCCCGCGGTGCAGGCGGGCTTCTTCACCGCCGCCTGCGTCTTCGCCGGCTCGTTCCTGCGGCCGGTGGGCGGCGGGCTGGCCGACCGCTTCGGCGGCGTGCGCACCCTCTCGGTGGTCTATGTCCTGGCCGCCCTGGGCCTGGCGCTGGCCAGCTTCCAGCAGTCCAGCCCTTGGCTGGCCCTGGCCCTGATCATGTTCGCCATGATGGCCCTCGGAGCCGGGAACGGGGCGGTGTTCCAGCTGGCGCCCCAGCGGTTCGGCAAGGAGATCGGCGTGGTCACCGGTTTGGTGGGCATGACCGGCGGCATCGGCGGCTTCTATCTGGCCTCCAGTCTCGGCTGGGCCAAGCAGGTCACCGGTTCGTACCAGATCGGCTTGCTGGCCTTCGCCGCCCTGGCCCTGTTGGCGCTCGCGGGCCTCGCCGGGGTCAAGGCGCGGTGGCGGAGAACCTGGCCCGAGTTGGCCGGCGCGGCCCTTCGGCTCTGAGGGGGACGCCATGACCAGGGAAAGACTTGTCGTCATCGGCAACGGCATGGCCGGCTGTCGGGCGGTGCAGGAAGTGCTGAAGCGCGACCCGGGCCGCTACGAGATCACCATCTTCGGCGCCGAGCCGCGGGTGAACTACGACCGGATCATGCTGTCGCCGGTGCTGGCGGGCGAGAAGTCCTTCGCCGACATCGTCATCAACGACGAGGCCTGGTACGCCGACAACGGCATCGCCCTCAACGCCGGCTGCAAGGTCGAGGCGATCGATCGGATCGCGCAGGTCGTCCGTGTGGATGACGGCCGCGACGTCCCCTACGACCGGCTGATCCTGGCCACGGGCTCGGATCCCATCCGCCTGCCGCTCCCGGGCTTGGATCTGGCTGGCGTGGTCACCTTCCGCGACCTGGACGACGTCGAGGCCATGATGGCGGCGTCGGCGCAACCCGGCCGACGGGCTGTGGTGATCGGCGGCGGGCTCCTCGGGATCGAGGCGGCCTACGGGCTCGCCCGCCGCGGCATGGCCGCCACGGTTGTCCATCTGATGGATGTGCTGATGGAGCGCCAGCTCGACGCCTCGGCCGGCTTCTTGCTGACCGAAGCGATGCGCGCGCGCGGCGTCGAAACCGTGCTGGAAGCACAGTCCGATGAGATCCTTGGCAAAGACGGTCGCGTCACCGGTCTGAGGTTGAAGGATGGTCGGGTGCTGCCCTGCGACCTACTGGTCATGTCGGTCGGCATTCGGCCGAGCACGGCGCTCGCCAAGGCTGCTGGCCTCGCTGTCGAGCGGGGCGTAGTCGTTGACGACCAGATGCGCACCTCCGACCCTCACATCTTCGCGGTCGGCGAGTGCGTGGAGCATCGGGGCCAGTGCTACGGTCTGGTCGCGCCGATCTGGGATATGTGCCGCACCTTGGGCGAGACCCTCACAGCCGGCTCGGGAACCTACCAGGGCTCAGTGCTGTCGACGCGTCTCAAGGTGTCCGGCGTGGACGTCTTCTCGGCGGGCAAGTTCGGCGGCGGGGAGGGGTGCGAGGACATCGTGTTCCGGGACGCGGGCCGCGGGGTCTACAAGCGCATCGTGCTGGAGGGCGGCAAGGTCGCCGGCGCGGTGCTGTTTGGCGACGCCTCGGACGGTGGTTGGTACTTCGACCTGATGAAATCCGGCGAGGACGTCGGCGCCTTCCGCGAAACCCTTGTGTTCGGCCAGGCCGCCACGGAGGGCCTTCGGGGGCTGGACCCTAGCGCGGCCGTTGCGGCGATGACGGACACCACCGAGGTGTGCGGCTGCAACGGCGTCTGCAAGGGCGAGATCGTCCGGGCCATCACAGACGAGGGCCTCGACACGCTGGAGGCTGTCCGAGCGGTCACCAAGGCCTCCGCATCGTGCGGGACCTGCACGCCCCTGGTGGAGAAGCTGCTGAAGCTGAGCCTGGGCGACGCCTTCCAGGCGCAGACGGGGCCGAAGCCGGTCTGCGGCTGCACCCACCGGGGGCACGACGAGGTGCGGCGCCGGATCGTCTCCGAGGAGCTGAAGTCGATCCCGGCGATCATGCAGGCCCTGGAATGGACCACCCCCGACGGCTGCTCCGCCTGCCGCCCGGCGCTGAACTACTATCTGGTCTGCGCCTGGCCCGGCGACTATCGCGACGACAAGCAGTCACGGTTCATCAACGAGCGGGTGCACGCCAACATCCAGAAGGACGGCACCTATTCCGTCGTCCCGCGCATGTGGGGCGGGCTGACCTCTTCCGACGAACTGCGCGCCATCGCCGACGTCGTGGACAAGTTCGACATCCCGACCGTGAAGGTGACCGGCGGCCAGCGCATCGACCTGCTGGGTGTGAAGAAGGACGACCTGCCCGCCGTGTGGGCCGACCTCAACAAGGCCGGCATGGTCTCGGGCCACGCCTACGCCAAGGGCCTGCGCACGGTGAAGACCTGCGTCGGTACGGACTGGTGCCGGTTCGGGACCCAGGACTCGACGGGGCTCGGCGTCCGGCTCGAGAAGTTCATGTGGGGCTCATGGGCGCCGGCCAAGGTGAAGCTGGCGGTGTCCGGCTGTCCCCGCAACTGCGCCGAGGCCACCTGCAAGGACATCGGCGTGATCTGCGTCGACAGCGGCTACGAGATCCACGTGGGCGGCGCCGCCGGCCTGCACATCAAGGGGACCGAGATTCTCACCAAGGTCGCCACCGAGGACGAGGCGGTCTGGACGATCTGCGCGGTCATGCAGTTCTACCGCGAGAACGCCTGGTACCTCGAGCGGATCTACAAGTGGATGGACCGCGTCGGCCTGGCCGCCATCAAGGCCCAGGTGGAGGATCCCGAGGCCCGCCGCGCGCTCTACGACCGCTTCTCCTATTCGCAGCGCTTCTTCCGCATCGACCCGTGGGCCGAGCGTGTGGCCGGCCGCGACTCCCACGAATTCAACCCGCTCAGCCGTCGCATGGAGTTCGAACCCGCATGAACGCGCTGGTGAAGGATCCCATCCTCTGGACCGACGTGGGGGCGGTCACCGACGTGCCGCTGCGCGGGTCGCGGCGCGTGCCGACGGCGGACGGCGACATCGCGATCTTCCGCACCGGCGATGGCAAGGTCTTCGCGCTGCGCGACCGCTGCCCGCACAAGGGCGGACCGCTCAGCGAGGGTATCGTCCACGGCCACGCCGTGACTTGTCCGCTGCACAACTGGTCGATCGAGCTGGCAACCGGGGAGGCCATGGGCGCCGATCGGGGAAAGGGCTGTGCGCCGGTCGTGCCGCTAGAGGTCCGCGAGGGCCGCTTGTTCCTCGGGCGGATCTGAGCCGATGAGCATCCGCACCGCATGCCCGTACTGCGGCGTGGGTTGCGGCGTGCGGGCCACGCCCGATGGCCGGTCGCTGACGGTCGAGGGCGACGCCGACCACCCCGCCAACCTCGGCCGACTCTGTTCCAAGGGCAGCGCCCTGGGGTCTACGGTGGGGCTAGAAGGCCGGCTGCTGCACCCGATGATCGGCGCACGGCGGGCGTCATGGAACGAGGCCATCGCCCGGGTCGCGGGCCGGTTCTCCGAGACCATCGCGCGCCACGGCCCGGACTCGGTCGCGTTCTACGTCTCGGGCCAGCTGCTGACCGAGGACTACTACGCGGCCAACAAGCTGATGAAAGGCTTCATCGGCTCGGGGAACATCGACACCAATTCGCGGCTCTGCATGGCCTCGGCGGTAATCGCTCACAAGCTGGCCTTCGGCGCCGACCTGGTGCCCGGCTGTTACGAGGACCTGGAACTCGCAGACCTGGTGGTCTTTTCGGGCCACAACGCCGCCTGGACCCATCCCGTGCTGTTCCGGCGGATGGAGGCGGCCCGCGCCCGTGGCCAGCGTCACGTGGTGATCGATCCCCGGCGCACCGACACCGCCGAGGCCGCGGACCTGCATCTGGCGCTGGCGCCGCAGACCGACCTGCGGCTCTGGAACGGCCTGCTGGCGGACCTGATGCGCCGAGGCGCCGTTGATCGCGCCTACATCGCCGCCCACGTGGCGGGCTTCGCGGACGTGGAGGCCGAACTGGCCCGCGCCGACCAGTCGCCCCAGGCCGTCGCCGCCGACTGCGGCGTGCCTCTGGCCGACCTGGAAACCTTCTTCCGCATGTTCGCCGAGACGCCCCGGACGGTCAGCCTGTTCTCAATGGGCGCGAACCAGTCGGCCCAGGGCGTGGCCAAGGGCTCGGCGATCCTCAACGTCCACCTCGCCACCGGCCGGATCGGCAAGCCCGGCGCCTGCCCGTTCTCGATCACCGGCCAGCCCAACGCTATGGGCGGGCGCGAGACCGGCGGCATGGCGACGACCCTCGCCGGCCACATGGATTTCGACGAAGCGGCCCGGGCCCGGGTCGGCCGCTTCTGGGGCGCGCCGCGTGTGGCTCCAGCACCGGGCCTGAAGGCGGTCGACATGTTCGACGCCGTGGCCGACGGGCGGATCAAGGCGATCTGGATCATGGCCACCAACCCGGCGGTGAGCCTGCCCGACGCCTCGCGGGTGCGCGCGGCCCTGGAGGCCTGTCCTTTCGTGGTGGTGTCCGACTGCGTGGCCGACACGGACACCCTGGCCTTCGCTCATGTGAAGCTGCCGGCTCTGGCCTGGGGCGAGAAGGACGGCACGGTCACCAATTCCGAGCGAAGGATCAGCCGCCAACGGCCGCTGTTCGCACCGCCGGGCGAAGCCCGCGCCGACTGGCGGATCATCGCCGATGTCGCCACGGCCATGGGCTTCGGCGACGGCTTCGGTTGGCGCAACCCGGGCCAGGTGTTCCGCGAGTGGGCCCGCCTTTCGGCCTACGAGAACACGGGCCGGGTCCTGAATCTGGGCCCGATGGCCGGGATGTCGCCCGAGGCCTATGAGGCGCTTGAGCCGGTCCAATGGCCGGTGACCGCCGCGGGCGGGACCCCGCGCCTCTTCACCGACGGGCGCTTCCAGACCGCTGACGGCCGCGCCCGCATGGTCCCAGTCGCCGCGCGAGGTCCAGCTCAGCCCGCCACCGCGGCCTTCCCCCTGTCGCTCAACACCGGCCGGGTCCGTGACCACTGGCACACCATGACCCGGACCGCCCTGGCCCCGGAGCTCTGCCGCCACGCGCCGGAGCCCTACGTCGAGATGCACCCAGCCGACGCCGGTCCGCTGGGCATCGCCGACGGTGCGCTTGCTCGCGTACAGACCGCCCAGGGCGAAGCGGTGGCTCTTGCCAGGATCAGCGACCGCCAGCGGCGCGGCTCGATCTTCATGCCTATGCACTGGACGGAAGCTCTCGCTCCGGCCGGCCGGTCGAACCCCCTGGTGGCGGCCGAGGTCGATCCACGCTCGGGCCAGCCCGAGTTCAAGCACACCCCGGCGCGGGTGCGGGCCTATCGCGAGACCTGGCGGGGGTTCTTCCTGGCCCGCGACGCCTGGCGGGCGCCGAGTGGCCTGGACCTCGTCTGGCGCCGCATCCCGCACGCAGCCTGCCAGCTCCACGAGTTCGCCGGCCGGGGCGACGAGCGCGAACGGGCGGCCCTGCACAGGGCGTTGGCCGGCAAGCCGGGCGGCGATGTCTTGCGCTTCGAGGACCCCGGGGCCGGCAGCCTGCGCGAGGCCTGGCTGGCCGGCGAGCGGCTGGACCGGGTGATCTTCTTCACCGCCGCCGGGGCCCTGCCGCCGCGCGACTGGCTGGCCGAGCTGTTCGCGGCCGAGAGCCTCGCCGCCGCCGATCGTGCGGCCCTCCTGATCGGCCGCCAGCCGGGAACGCCGTCGGACACCAGCGCCATCGTCTGCGCCTGCCGCGGTGTGCGCGCAAGACGCATCGAGACCGCCATTGGCGAGGGTTGCGCCACGCTCGACGCTGTCGCCGAAGCTACGGGGGCGGGGGCCAACTGCGGCTCCTGCCGCCCCGAGATCGCGCGCATGATCGGCGCGGCCAGGGGAGAGGTCCGTCATGCCGCATGAGGTCAAGCTGGGCCGGGTCCGCCTGGTGGGGGCGGGGCCAGGCGCCGCCGACCTGCTCACGGTGCGCGCGCTCCGCGCCATCGAGGGCGCCCAGGCATTGCTCTACGACGCCCTGGTCTCGGAAGAGGTGTTGGCGCTCGCGCCGACGGCCTGCCTCAAGATCCAGACCGGCAAGCGCGCAGGCCGCACCAGCATGAGCCAGGACACCATCAACCGGCTCATGCTCCGCCTGGCTCGTCGGGGTCTCGAAGTCGTGCGGCTCAAGGGTGGCGACCCATCGGTCTTCGGACGGGTGGGCGAGGAGGCGGCCTATCTGCATGGCCGCGGCGTGGAGACCGAGGTGGTTCCGGGGGTTACGGCGGCCAGCGCGGCTGCCGCCCAGTTCGGCTTTCCGCTGACCCATCGCGGCGCGGCACGGCGGCTCTTGATCGCCACGGCGACCACCGAGGATAGCGGCCTCACCGAGGGCGGCTGGGCCGCCGCGGCCGACCCGCAAACGACACTCGCTCTTTACATGGGCCGCGACCGTCTGGCGGCGGCCGCCCAGAGACTCATCGGGCAGGGTCGCTCGCCGGCGACGCCGGCCCTGGCGGTGGAGAACGCAGGTCGACCGGACGCCCGCGCGATCCCGGGCGTGCTGGGCGACCTGGGCCCGGCGCTCGCAGACGCACAGCCAAGGGGACCTGTCGTCTTGATCGTGGGAGAGGTCACCGCCCAAGCAAGTTTCGCGTCGCGGCCCGCGACGTCCGCGCAACCGCAAAAACTCGCCGAACTCATCCCGCTAGCGCACTAGGGGCTTTGCGCGAGTCCTGCATCACACCCGCCGCGGGGCGCAAATGAGCCTCCCTGAACTCTCATTCCTGTTTGGTCGGCCTCGCCGCGGCCCGGCCGCCGTCGCGGGCGCCGGCTTTGCATCGGGTGGCTGGCAAGTCGGGGATGCGTGCCGGGACGGGACGCCGCGTTCCCGGCGGCCTGGCGGGTGCGGGGGTGCAAGCCAGGCGTCCGACGCTCGGGGGGGCGTTGGCCCAGGCGGTCCGGCCGGTGGCGCGTAAGGGTCACAAGGCTGCCGACCGGACCGCCTGAGGCGCGGGTCTTCAGCGGGCGCCGCGCCGCCGCTGATGCTGCTGGGCCAGGTAGGCCGCGATGACGCCGGTGGCCACGAGGCCGATCAGCAGCGTCGACACCGCATTGATCTTGGGATCCACCCCCAGCCGCACCTGGCTGTAGAGCCGCATGGGCAGGGTGGTGGCGCCGGGGCCGGAGGCGAAGCTGGCGATCACGAGGTCGTCCAGCGAGAGCGTGAAGGCCAGCATCCAGGCCGCGGCCACGGCCGGGGCGATGCCGGGGAGCGTGACCAGGGCGAAGGCCTTCCATGGCGGGCATCCGAGGTCCTGGGCGGCTTCTTCCAGGCTGCGGTCGAAGCTGGCGAGGCGGGCCTGGATGACCACGGTGGCGTAGGCCAGCGTGAGCGTCGCGTGGCTGAGGGTCACGGTCCAGAACCCGCGCGGCAGGCCGACCGAGACGAACAGCAGGAGCAGCGAGAGCCCCAGGATCACCTCGGGCATCACCAGGGTCGCATAGATGCCGCCGGCCAGCACGGTGCGCCCGCGGAAGCGGCCGGCCCGGACCAGCGCGACGGCGGCGAAGGCGGCGACGACGGTGGCCAGCGTGGCTGAGAGCGCGCCGACCCGCAGCGTCACCCAGATGGCGTCCAGCATCTGGGCGTCCTGGAAGAGGGCGACGTACCAGCGCGTGGAGAAGCCGCCCCAGACCGTGACCAGCCGGCTCGCGTTGAACGAATAGACCACCAGGATGACGATGGGGGCGTAGAGGAACGCGAGGCCCACGACCACCGAGGCGATGTTGAACGCCGACGGTCCCTTTCTCATCGCAGCACCTTGGCCTGTTGCCGCTCGAACAGCAGGATCGGGATGGTGAGGGTCGCCAGCAGCACGATGGCCACGGCCGAGGCGGCCGGCCAGTCGCGGTTGGCGAAGAACTCGGTCCAGATGACCTTGCCCAGCATGAGGGTGTCAGAGCCCCCCAGCAGGTCGGGGATCACGAACTCGCCGGCCATGGGAATGAAGCAGAGCAGGGCGCCGGCCGCCGCGCCCGGTAGGGAGATCGGGAACGTCACGCGCCAGAAGGCGCTGATCGGCGTGGCCCCCAGATCCTGCGCCGCCTCGATCAGGGTCTCGTCCTGGCGGTCCAGGACCGCGTAGAGCGGCAGCACCATGAAGGGCAGGTAGGCGTAGACCAGACCCAGCAGGACGGCGGTCTCGGTGTTGAGAATGTCGACGGCGGGCAGGCCCAGCTTGGCGAGGACCACATTCAGGAGGCCGGCGGGCTTCAGGATGGCGATCCAGGCGTAGATGCGGATCAGGAAGCTGGTCCAGAACGGCAGGATGACGGCCATCACCAGCGCCTGGCGCAGGCGCGGCGGGCAGCGGCTGATGCCGTAGGCGATGGGATAGCCGATCAGCAGCAGGATCAGCGTGCCGGTGGCCGCCAGCCGCAGGCTGGACAGGTAGGCGTCGAGGTAGAGGCGATCCTGGGTGAGGCGCGCGTAGGTCTCGCCGTCGAGCCCGGCCAGGAACGCCTGGACGCCCGCCAGGCCCTGGCTCCAGTCGATGCGCGGCGCGTAGGGCGGCATCGCCAGCGCGGCGTCCGACAGCGAGAGCTTGGCCACCAGCAGGAACGGGAAGGCGAAGAAGATCGCCAGCCATAGAAAGGGAAGGATGGCGGCGAGGGCGGATCGCTCGCGTCTCACCGGGTGAGCACCACGGCGCTGGAGGTGGCGAAGGTGAGCCAGACGGGGTCGTCGCAGCCCAGCGGCCGGTCGGTGGCCCGTGTGGCGTTGGCGCGCGCGGCGCGCAGGGTGCGGCCGGGCGCGATCTCGACCAGGTAGGTGGTCCAGTCGCCGAGATAGCCGTAGTCGAGGATGCGGCCGGCCAGCGTGTTGACGCCCTGCTGCGGCGGCTCGGCGTGGACCGCGATCTTCTCGGGCCGCACGGCGACCCAGGCGGTCTCGCCGACCGGTCCCGTCCCCTCGGCCTCGAAGGTTCCGTCCCCGGAGACGAGGCGCACGACGCCATTCTCGGACGCCGCCACGCGGCCTTCAAAGAGGTTGATGTCGCCGATGAAGCCCGCGACGTAACGGTCGGCCGGCGCCTCGTAGACCTCGGCTGGGCGACCCACCTGGACGATCCGGCCCTCGCGCATCACCGCGATCCGGTCGGCGACGACCATCGCCTCATCCTGGTCGTGGGTGACGATCATGAAGGTCATGCCCAGGGTCTGCTGCAGGGCCATGAGTTCGAACTGGGTCTCCTCCCGCAGTTTCTTGTCGAGCGCCGCCATGGGCTCGTCCAGCAGCAGGATGCGCGGGCGCGGCGCCAGGGCGCGGGCCAGGGCCACCCGCTGCCGCTGGCCGCCCGAGAGTTGGTCGATGCGGCGCTTGCCCATGCCGTCGAGCCGGACGAGAGACAGCATCTCCTCGACGCGCGGCGCGATCTCGTCCCGGGCCATCTTCTGCTGCTTCAGGCCGAAGGCGATGTTCTGGGCGACCGAGAGGTGCGGGAAGAGCGCATAGGCCTGGAACATCATGTGGACCGGCCGCCGGTGGGGCGGATCAGCCTGGATGTCACGGTCGGCCAGCAGAATACGGCCGGCGTCGGGCTGTTCGAACCCGGCCAGCATCCGCATCAAGGTGGTCTTGCCGCAGCCCGAGGGGCCGAGGAGGGCGAAGAATTCGCGCTCGTAGATCGAGACACTGACGTCATCGACCGCCGTCGTGTCGCCGAACGTCTTGGAGACGCCGTCGAACCGCACCAGCGGCCGCGCCTGCGGGTCGGCCCAGGGCGCGAACGTCTCGCGGATGCCCCCGATCTGTGGCCGGGGGCTCTGCGGGCGCCCGCTCACCGTCCCGTCAGCACCCGGGTCCACTGGCGGTTCACGTCGCGCAGCAGATCCTGGCCCTTGGTGGTGGTCACGAAGAGGCGCTTGGACACCTCGGGCGTCAGGTAGACGTTCGGATCGTTGCGCAGATCGGCGTCCACCAGCGACGTCGCCGCCGCGTTGGGGTTGGCATAGCGGGTGGCGTTCGACGCCTTGGCGATGATCTCGGGCCGCAGCATGAAGGCCATGAAGGCGTGGGCGGCGGGGGCGTTCGGCGCGTCCTTGGGGATCGCGAAGACGTCGAACCACACCTGGCTGCCCTCCTTGGGCACGGCGTAGGCGATGTTCACGCCGTTCTTCGCGTCGGCGGCGCGATCCTTGGCCTGCAGCACATCGCCCGAGTAGCCGATAGCGACGCAGATATCCCCGTTGGCGAGCGCGTCGATATACTCGGACGAGTGGAACTTCTTCACGTACGGCCGCGCCTTCAGCATCAGCGCCGTTGCGGCGTTGTAGTCTTCGACCTTCGTCGAATTCGGGTCCTTGCCCAGGTAGTTGAGGGCGACGGCGTACATGTCCTCGGACGCATCGAGGAAGTACACGCCACAGTCCTTCAGCTTGGCCAGCACGGCGGGATCGAACACCACCGCCCAACTGTCGACCTTCATGTCGCCCAGGCGCTGGCGCACCTTGTCGGCGTTGTAGCCGATGCCGATGGTGCCCTGCATGTAGGGGACGACGTACTTCCCGCCCGCGTCGAACGGTTCCATGTGCGCCCGCATCTCGGGCGACAGCTTGTCGAGCCCAGGCAGCTTGCTCTTGTCCAGCGGCTGGATCGCCCCGGCCGTGATGTAGCGGGGCACGTTGTGGTTGGACGGAACCACGAGGTCGTAGCCGGTGCCGCCCTGCAGCACCTTGGTCTCGAGCACCTCATTGGAATCGAAGGTGTCGTAGGTGACCTTGATCCCGGTCTCCTTGGTGAACTGGGTAAGCAGCTCAGGGTCGATGTAGTCGGACCAGTTGTAGATCCTGAGCGTGCCGCCCTCGGCCGACGCCTTCTCCGCCTTCGGGCTGCAGGCGGCCACCGCCAGCACCACGCCCAGCCCAAGGGCCTTCCACCATCCCGCCATACCGGAATCCCCACCTGCGAACCGGTGCAGGTTATAGGTCGGTTTGGACCCGCGTTAAGGATGAATTGCCGATGAGCCTCTCCTCGACCGCGATCCTTCCGATCCTGATGCTGGTCGCCTCGAACGTGTTCATGACGTTCGCCTGGTACGGGCACCTGAAGGTCGAGAAGGGACCGCTCTGGATCATCGTCCTGGCCAGTTGGGGTATCGCGTTCTTCGAATACTGGCTGGCCGTGCCCGCCAACCGGATCGGCCGGGCGGTCTATTCCCCGGCCGAGCTGAAGACGATGCAGGAAATCATCACCCTGGGAGTCTTCGCGGTTTTCTCGGTGACTTACTTGGGGGAACGCTTGACGGCGAACCACCTGATCGGGTTCGGCTTCATCGCGCTCGGGGCCTTCTTCGTGTTCAAGGGACCGCTCTGACGGCGTCAGCAAGGGAGACGAAGACATGTTCAGAAACGCGATGGCGGCCGCGGCCGTAGTGACCCTTTCGGCCGGCGCAGCGTGGGCTCAGGCCCCGGCCGCGCCCAGCACGGTGCGCGGCACCGTGACGGCGATGGACGCCAACTCGCTGACCGTGAAGGGGCCGAAGGGCTCCACCAAGGTGACGCTGACCCCCAACTGGACGGTCGCGGTGATGAAGCCGGTCGAGCCGGACGCCATCAAGCCGGGCAGCTTCATCGGCACAGCCGAGATGCCGCAGAAGGACGGGACCGGCCGGTCGCTGGAAGTCCACGTCTTCCCGCCCGGCGTGAAGATGGGCGAGGGTCACTACGGCTGGGACAAGAAGCCGGGTTCGATGATGACCAACGGCACCGTCGGCACCGTGGTCGCCGGCAAGAAGGGCAGCCGCCAGCTCGAGGTGAACTATACCTACGGCAAGCGGACGATCACCGTGCCCAAGAACGTGCCGATCGTGCAGATCACCGGCGGTACGCGCGCCCAGGTGAAGCCGGGCATCCCGGTGTTCATGGTCGTGCAGAAGGGCGCCGGCGGCCAGCTGATGGCGGGCTCGGTGTCGATCGGCGAGAACGGTAAAGCCCCGCCGATGTGACCTAGTGTCCGAGCACGTCCAGCGGCGGCGCGGCGGTCGGGTCGAAGGCTTTCCAGTCAAGGCCCAGCGCTGTCAGCGCGGTGGCGGCCGTCTGGCCGATCACGCCGCAGGACGCGCCGGAAACCGGCTTGGGTTTCGTCACGCCCGGGCCCATCACCGCGATCCACGTGCCGTCCGAACCGGGGTGATCCGGGCGGCCGTGGTTCTTCCACGCGTCGGGCTTTCCCTCGGCGCGGCCGTGGTCGGTCGTGACGATGAGCGTGGTCTTGCCGGCATAGGCGGGGTCGGCCTGCAGGGTCCGCCACAGCTCGGCGATGAAGGCGTCGGCTCGCCGCGCAGCGTCCAGCGTCAGGTCGTAGCGGCCGTCGTGAGCGAAGTCGTCGGTCTCGCCGTAAGCCACGTACAGCACCCGTGGCTTTTCGCGGCGCAGCGTTTCGAGGGCGTAGGCGTGGGTGAAGACGTCGAGCCGTACGGTCGACCAGATCCTGGGGGCCCCAGCCTGCAACTGCGCGATGGTTCGTTCAGCCGGCGTGCGCGTCGGCGCATCCTTCCACCCATCGTTCACGGGCAAGCCGCTGCGCGCCACATTCAGGATATCGTCGTAGCGGTCCCAGGACGTCACCGCCTGCACCCGGCCTGCGAACCCGGGCTGGCGGTTCAGCCATTCCAGGAACGTCACGTTGCGGTTGGGTCCGTGCTCGTTGGACGCGATCGTGGGATCCTGCCTGCCGGTCAGCAGCTCATTATAGCCAGGGTACGAGAACCATTGGTCGTTGGCGACGGCCATGCAGTCGCCGTGGTCGCGGTCGCCCAGCAGCACGCCGTCCTTGGCGATGACGTTGTGCAGGAAGGGCATCAGCGCCCGCGGACGATCGGCCGGGTCGACGAAGGCGGCCTTCATGTCGGCCGGCTCATGGCTGAATCGGGGATCGACCGCGCGTTCGGGGTCGGCGCCGCGGAACACCTCCCGCCAGCTGAGCCCGTCGAGGGTGACGAGCAGCAGCCGGCGGTCGAGGTCGGCGGCGGTTGCGACGCCCCCGACCATCAGGCTGGAGAGGACGCCCGCGAGCGCCAGAACACGACGGAGCATGGCGGTCGTCCTCAATTCCAGATCAGAACTTCTTGCGGACCGTCACGAACGCCTGCTGCGGCGAGCCGACCAGCAGCGTCTGATTGTCGCCGCGGAGCGAGAAGCCGTTCGAGTTGATCGTGGAGATGTACTCCTCGTCGAACAGGTTGGAGACGTTGGCCTGCACCTCCAGGCCCTCGAGCCAGGGCGAGCCGGAGAAGCGATAGCCGACCGACAGGTCGGCCAGCGTCTGAGACGGCACGCTGCGGTCGTTCTCGTAGTTGAAGTAGCGCTTGCTCATGTACGACAGCGAGAAGCGGGCGAAGAACGAGCCGTTGTCGTAGCCGACATCGGCCTTGAACAGGTTTTCGGGTGTATCGGGCGTGGTCTTGCCTTTGGTGCGGGCCACGAGAACGCGGTTCCCGTCGAAGGTGTCGTCGTCGAAGGCGGAGTCGTTGAAGGCGTAGGACGCGAACGCCGACCAGTTGTCGGCGAAGTCCCAGGTGACAACGGCTTCGACGCCCTTGGCGGT
The DNA here is from genome assembly GCF_004299445.1 of Phenylobacterium sp. Lineage (GTDB taxonomy): Bacteria > Pseudomonadota > Alphaproteobacteria > Caulobacterales > Caulobacteraceae > Phenylobacterium. The sequence goes on from NZ_SCTC01000080.1 coordinate 152,201, forward strand.
CACGCCGCCGACGTTGGACAGCGCCGAAGGGTTGCCGACGATGCCCGAGCCCACCGGCACCGAGAACAGTCGGTCCTTGAACTTGACGTGGTAGGCGGCGATCACCGCCTGGAAATCGTCGGCCCGGAAGCGCCAGCCCGCCTCGAAGGTGTCGGACATCTCGGGCTTCAGCTTGTCCTTGATCGCGTTGAACCCGGCGCTGTTGGTCGAGAACGGTCCAGATGTGCCCGAGCTGGGGAACGCACGCATGTTTCGGGCGTACGAGGCGAAGAGCTCGCTATCGTCGCTCAGCGCGTAGCGGGCGCCGGCCTGAGGCAGGAAGTTCTCCTCGGCCTCGATCGTGCCGTTCTTCACCAGGGAAGGGGTGCGGGCAAAGACGGTGCGGCCCTCGTTCTCCACCTTCAGCGAAGCGAAGCCGAAGTTGACGCTGAGCTGGTCGGTGACGGTCCAGTCGTCCTGCACCCAGAACTTCCAGGTCGTGGTGTTGAAGTCGTACTCCCAGTCAGTCCGGAACGCCCCGCGCTGCATCTTGAGCGGGTCGCGTTGCGGCGTCGCGCGGTTCAGGCCGTAGAAGCGACGAGCCTGGACGAAGTCGTTGTCTTCGTACCAGAGGCCGGCGTTCACGCTGTGCGCGCCCAGCCGCCAGGTGGCCGAGGCGACGACACCGTAGCGCTTCAGGTCGTATTCGGTGGTGCGGATCGAGATCGGCGCGTCATCTCCCGCCGCGCCCGCCACGCCATAGTTCGGCGAGGCGACATAGGGCGTGAACCAAAGGCCCTGGCCCTCGTCGTCATGGCCATAGGCGGTGGCTTGGAAGTCGAACGCCTCGCCAACGGGCAAGCGCAGCGTGACCGCGCCGATCAGGTCGTCGCGCAGGCCGGAAGCGTCGTAGTAGGCGTCGTCGGGGGAGATGATCGGCGCGGGGTAGGTCGTGCCGAAGCTGGGGAAGCGGGGGCTGACGCCAGTGTCGCCGCGGTTGTTGCCGACCTCTGCCACGCGCACCGCCAGCGGCCAGTCGTCGCTGATGTTGTCCCAGCCGTAGCCCAAGCGGCTCAGCATCTCGAGCGACATGTCCTGATAGTCCTGCTCGCGCCGCTCGGACCAGTTCAGCCAGCCGGTCAGCGAGCCTTCGCCGATGGGTTGGACGGCCTTGAAGTTGATCTGCTGATGGCGCTGTTCGCCTTCGCCTTTCCACTTGTCGGTCGTGCCATACGAGTAGCTGAGGTAGGCGCGGGCGCCGGTCGGGAGGTCGCCGCTGTCGATGCGCGCGAAGCCGCGGAACGTCTGGTCCGAACCCCCCGTGGCCGCGACCAGGCCGCCGAACTCGCGGCCGGGATCGCGCGAGACGTACTTGAGCACGCCGCCAAGGTTGCTGGAGGAGGCGGTATCGAGAGACCCCGCGCCTTGGGCCAGTTCGACCGCGCCCACGTTCTCACTGGAGATCGCGCGGCTGACGTGCAGGCCGTTGTGGTTGCCATAGGTCATGTCGCCCAGCGGCACGTCGTCGAGCGTGAAGCCCAACTGGCCCTGGTTGAAGCTCCGGATCGAGATGCGGGTCGACCACTCGTACGAGCCGAACGGGTCGGCCGACTGCAGGTTCACGTTGGGCAGCTTCTCGACCAACTTCAGCGGGCTGGCGCCGGGCGCTTCCAGCGAGAGCTCTTCGCCGGACACGGTCTGCACCTGACGGCTCTCGCCTCGTCCCAGGACAACCAGTTCCTCGACGGTGCTGTCTGCGGCTTCGGTCGCGCCGTCCGCGGCGACGGCAAGCCCGGCCTGAGCCAACGTGAGGGCGGCCACGGCGGCGCCCATGAACATACGGTTTTTCATTCTCAACCCCTCCGGCGGGGGATCGCACTCGGCGCCCCGCGAGGTCGGGTGACTAGTCCGGGTCCTTGACAGTTTTGTGTGATTCACCACAAATTTTGTGGAACTTCACAACTGGCCTCGACAGCCGAAGCTCCCGCCAGCACAAGGGACGGCAGATGGCCGGCGCGCGCCGCGGCCCTGGACGGAGCCCGCGATGGTGCGCGTCAGGACAGAGACTTCGCGTCACGACCGCCAGGAGCAGATTCTGGCAGAGGTTCGTGTCAATTCGTCGGTGCGGATCGCCGACCTTGCCAGCCGGTTCGGAACGTCCGCGGAAACGATCCGTCGCGACCTGGACCTGCTCAGCCGCAAGGGGCTGATCAACCGCACCTACGGCGGCGGCGTGCCCAGCCTGTCGCTGGAGCCGGGGATGCGCGAACGGCACCGACGCATGGTCGAGGAACGCAGCCGGATCGCGGCGGCCGCTGCGGCGGAGGTGGAGGACGGCGAAGTCATCATGATCGACGCCGGCTCCAGCACCCTTCATCTGGCCGTGGCGCTCGCGGGCCTGAACCGGCGGATCGTCGCGATCACCAACGGATTGCCGGTCGCGGAGGCGCTCGGCAAGTCATTGAGAACTCGCGTCCTGGTGTGTCCCGGCGACCTCAATCCGCCCCAGGGGGCGACGGTTGGGCCGGAAACCCTAAACTTCCTGCGGCGCTTCAATGCAGACCGCGCCTATCTGGGCGCCAGCGGCCTGACCGCCGACGGGCCCACGGAAGCGGAATCGGCCATGGCCTGGGTGAAGCGGGAGATGATCGAGCGGGCGTCCGGCGCGGTGCTTCTGGCCGACCATAGCAAGTTCAATGTCCGCATGCTGGAGGTGATCTGCCCCCTTGCCGACGTGGGTGCGTTGTTCACCGATCAGGCGCCTGACCCGGCCCTCGCCGCGGCGCTGGGCCGGGCGGGGACCGCTGTCAGGGTGGCGTAGGCTCTAGGATCCCCCCACCATCGCCACGACCTCGTTGGTCTTGGAGATGAACTTGACGCCCTTCACCCGGCCGTCCTTGTAGCGGTCCCAGCCGCTCTTCACCTCGACGGGCGTGGGGCCGGCGGCGCCCGGCGTGGCCGGCTTGTCGCCGACGACGTCGACCTCATAGATGCCGTCGGGGGGCGTCGCGGCGTAGACGCGGGGCAGGAACCCGACTCTGGTCCAGCCGCCGCCGTCGGTGGTGACCTTGGCCTCCAGGTCATAGCCGCCGCCTGCCACCGCCTTCACGGTCGCCGACGTGATCGCCTGGACGTTGTCCTGGCCCTGGTAGAACTGGACCTGGCGGGCCAGCGACTTCTTCGGCGCTTCGGCCTGGGCCTCGGGCGCAGGAGCGGCAGCCTTTTCGCTGCACCCGGCCAGAAGCAGGCACGCGGTCACAGCCGCCAGCGACGTTGTACGTATCGGCATATCGAACCTCCCGTTGGGCGGCTCTTTTCCAGCGCGACTCAGACGGTCGCGGCCGCCCCATGGAACCGAGGTTTGCGCCACTTGCGGGCCTTGGCGAGCATTTCTTGCGCGGCGGACTTTGGCGAACCACCTGAGCAGCCTATAAGCCCCGCTCTTCCTGAAACGTCCTTCTGAAACGTACTGTCGGTCATGTCCCGCATCCTCATCACCTCGGCCCTGCCGTACGCCGCCGGCGCGAAGCACCTGGGGAACCTGGCGGGCTCGATGCTGCCGGCGGACGTCTACGCGCGCTTCCAGCGGGCCCGCGGCCGCGAGACGCTCTACATCTGCGCCACCGACGAGCACGGCACGCCGGCCGAACTGGCGGCGGTGGAGGCTGGTCTGCCGGTGGCCGAGTTCTGCGCGCTGGCGCACGACAAGCTGCACGCGATGGGCCGCGGCTTCGGCATGTCGTGGGACCACTTCGGCCGCTCGTCGTCGCCGCAGAACCGCAAGCTGACGCAGAGCTTCGCCCAGCAGCTCTGGGAAGCCGGCTTCATCGAGGAGCGGGTGACCCAGCAGGTCTATTCGCTGGCCGACAAGCGCTTCCTGCCCGACCGTTATGTGATCGGCACGTGCCCGCACTGCGGCTACGAGGCCGCGCGGGGGGATCAGTGCGAGAACTGCACCCGGGTCCTGGACCCGGCCGACCTGATCAAACCGCGTTCGGCGCTGTCGGGATCGACCGAGATCGAGATCCGCGATTCCAAGCACCTGTTCCTGCGCCAGAGCCTGTTCGCCGATCGCCTGCGCGAGGGGATCGAGGCCAAGCGCGGGACGTGGCCCAACCTGGTCACCTCCATTGCGCTGAAGTGGTTGGACGAGGGTCTGCAGGACCGTGGCATCACCCGCGACCTGCAGTGGGGCGTGCCGGTCAACGCCGCCGACTGGGGGCCGAACCCGGACGGCCAGAAGCCAGATGTGGCCGGGCTGGAGGGCAAGGTCTTCTACGTCTGGTTCGATGCGCCGATCGAGTACATCGGCGCGACCTGGGAATGGGCCGACGCGCAGGCCGCCGCCGAGGGCAGGGCGCCCAAGGACGAGGACTGGGAGCGTTGGTGGCGCCAGCCCGGCGCGGCCGACGTCACCTATGTGGAGTTCATGGGCAAGGACAACGTGCCCTTCCACACCGTGGGCTTCCCCTGCACGCTGATGGGGATCAACGAGCGCCGCGACAGCGCCGGCCGCTGGACGCCCAGCAGCAACGCGCCGTGGAAGCTGGTGGACGACCTCAAGGGGTTCAACTGGCTGGACTACTACGGCGGGCGGTTCTCAACGTCGCAGAAGCGCGGGGTCTTCATGGACCAGGCGCTGGAGCTGCTGCCGGCTGATTACTGGCGCTGGTGGCTGATCGCCAACGCGCCCGAGAGCTCGGATTCGACGTTTGCCTGGGAGCAGTTCCGCGACCAGGTGAACGCCGACCTGGCCGACGTACTGGGCAACTTCGTCAACCGCATCTGCAAGTTCGCCGAGAGCCGGTTCGAGGGGAAGGTTCCGGTCGGCGGCGAGTGGGGCGACCTTGAGACCAAGCTGCAGGCGGATGTCTCGGCCAAGCTGGCTGAGCTGACCGGCCACATGGAGACGCGTGAGTTCCGCAAGTCGGCGACGACGCTGCGCCAGATCTGGGTGCTGGGGAACCAGTACCTGACCGAGGCGGCGCCGTGGACGGCGTTCAAGACCGATCCTGTGCGGGCCGGCGTGTCGGTGCGCGTGGGCCTGAACCTGGTGGCGTTGTTCGCCCGCCTGTCGGCGCCGTTCATCCCGGCGACCGCCAAGGTGATCGCCGAGGCGCTGGGGGATGCCGAGGTCGCCGGCTGGCCAAGCGGCGAGGGCGACCTGCTCACGTCGCTGGAACCGGGCCGCGCAATCCGCGCGCCGGACGTGCTGTTCCGCAAGGTCGAGGACACCCAGGTCGCCGAGTGGCGCGAACGCTTTGGCGGGGCAGAGACGGCGTAAGCTGGCTCAGCTCGGGGCGCTCCGCAGGCGCCGTTCACGAACCACACGACGGAATCCGGCGCAGACGCGCAGGATCATTCCGTGCGGCCTCAGTGCGCCGGAACCGGCGTCTTCGGCTGGATGTCCAGGAAATCGGGGACGGCGGCGTTATACTGCGCCGTCCAGCCGAGGTCGTCGATCACGTCGCGGCCGCCCTGCCACATCATGTGCAGCGCGACGTACAGCACGATCAGAAGGCCGATGTAGCCGATCCAGCGGTACTTGTGCAGCAGGCGGGCGATCCCGTGCGCCGCGACGCCCATCAGCCCGATCGACAGCAGCAGACCGAAGATCAGGATCGTCGGGTGCTCGCGCGCCGCGCCGGCCACGGCCAGCACGTTGTCGAGCGACATCGAAACGTCGGCGACCAGGATCTGGATCAGCGCGTCCCTGAAGGACTTGGGCTTGACCTTGGGTTCGGTCGTGGGGTCGTCGTCCATGGCCGCTTCGGCGGCCACTTCCTCGGCCGAGGCCTGGTCGCGCAGCTCGCGCCACATCTTCCAGCAGACCCAGAGCAGCAGCACGCCGCCCGCGAACAGCAGGCCGATGATGCCGAGTAGCTGGGTGGTGACCAGCGCGAAGCCGATGCGGGTGATCACCGCGGCCACGAGGCCCCAGAAGATCGCCTTGCGCCGCAGCGCGGGCGGCAGGCCGCCAGCCGCCAAGCCCACGGCGACGGCGTTGTCGCCGGCGAGGACCAGGTCGATCATCAGGACTTGGAAAAGGGCCGAGAGGGCGCCGGGGCTTAGCAGCTCTTCAATCATCCGGTTCTCAATGCGTCAGGCGGCGGCCGGCTGCAACGCCGAACCGCCGCCCAACGGGTCTAGACCGCCTGAGATCTGGGGGGGCGGTCCCGGACCGCCGGTCAGGCCGTGCGCAAGACCGGCCGCCGGCGCCGCACGATCGCGCCGGAAAGCCCAAAGCCCAGGATCAGCATCGCCCACGTCGAGGGCTCGGGAACCGCGCCGCCACAGACGCGGTTCGCGCAGACTTCGCCGGTCTTGCCGAGCTGGAAGTCGGTGGCGCCGAAGATCTGGTCGACCGGCGTGGGTTCGAAGTTCGAACCGAAGTCCGTCCGGTTCATCGTGAAGCCCAGGAAGTACTCGCCGTCAGGGACGATGAAACCGTAGAAGCTCAACGCCTCGGGCGCGCCTTGCGGATAGAGGCCGTAGCCGTATGAGGTGACGTTGGTGAACAGCTCGACGAACACCTGGTCGCCGTAGCCCGCGAGGTTCGCGAGCCTGAAGCTCAGCATGTTGTAGCCGGTCTTGAAGATCTGACCGCCCAGGATCTCGGACGGGTCGTTGTTGGCGATCAGGTTGCGGACCGGATTGTAGGACGTGTCGGTTCCGACCACGACGAGCGGGTCGCCGTGCAGGGTCAGGTCGCCAAACGCTTCGCTGGTGTTCAGGATGGAGACGTTCGAGCTGTAGCCGTCAAAGTTGGTGGTCTGGCTGATGGTTCCCTGAGCCTCGAACTGGCCCTGGTCATGGTAGAGGTCGGGAAAGGCCGCGTGGGCGCGGGTGGCGCCGGCGAGGGCCATCACCGCCATCATCCCGGCGGCGAGCTTCAGTTCGATACGCATGGTTTGCACCCCATCTCGCTTGGGCGGCCTGTCCGCCGCCGTTGGAGGGGCTAGATGCGGCGTTCGCTCGCGCAACGGTAGGCGCGCCAGCCTTCGATTCGTTGCGAGTTGTTGCGTCTTCGCCTGCCGCGGGAATTTGGGGCGCTAGCGATGCGGACCACGCGACAGGGATGTGGCGAAGGGCATGTGCAGGATCGCCATGCCGCCCGCCGCCAGGGCGGTCGGACCCACGTCGGGCATGAGCCGGGCGGCGACCTCGGGCGGGATCGAGCCTTCGGGGGCCAGCGGGTCGGCCTGCGCGGCCGCCTCGAACGCCGCATCGTCGGCGGCGGGGTCGCCGCTGAGGAAGCCGACCCGCTCCATCAGGCAGCCCATGGCGGCCGGCGAGCCGCCGCCCACGCGCTGCAGGCCCATGGAGATCCCGTCCAGCACCTCGGCCCGGTGCCGCAGGACGGCGTTGAAGATCGAGAACGTGAACATGCCCGTGCGCGGCTCGGACAGCACCGAGAACAGCTGGGTCTGGGTCATGAATGTCCAGCCCTCGAAGCGCATGTCTTCGACGGCGATACGGGTCGTGAGGAAGCCGTTCCCGGCCTTGCGGATCAGGCAGGCGTCGTGGACGAACCGGCCCGGCTGGCCCATGGCCGGCCGGGTGGTGCGCCAGTGACCCTCGTAGGCGTCCCCGCGCAGGTCGGTGAGGGTCTTGGTCTCGCGCAGCACCGACTCGGGCAGCCAGGCCGCGAGCGGGCCCCACGCATTGTTCGCGCCCTCGGAGGCGACACCCAGCTTGGCCGAGAGCGTCTCGAGGTCGCTCTCCCAGTCGAGCAGGCTGAAGCCGGGCCGGTGGCCCGCGACCAGGGCTGTGAGGTTGGCGAGGTTCTGCCCGGTCGGCGCCTGGCGACCCGAGAGCCAGCGGCTGACCACCGACTTGTCCACGGCCAGCTCGGAGGCGAGCCGGCCGCGGCTGATGGACAGCGCCTTCAGCGCAAGTAGCAGCCGCGACGGAAAATCATCCCCAGACAACGCACGTCTCCCCGACGACGGCGGATTGGTCGCAGGTTCGGCTACGATTGTCAGCGCCCTGTTGTGTCAGCGCGGACGCGACGCCTCGTAGAGCGCGATCGCCGCCGCGGCCGAGACGTTCAGGCTCTCGAAGCCGCCGGGCATCGGGATCTTCGCCAACTCGTCGCAGTGCTCGGCCACGAGGCGGCGCAGGCCTTCGCCTTCCGACCCCATGACGAGGACGGTCGGCTCGCCGTTCAGCGCCTGGGCGAGGCCAAGGTCGGCCTCGCCGGCCAGGCCCACGGTGCGCCAGCCCAGCTTCGACAGGTCGTCCAGCGCGCGAGACAGGTTCACCACCCGCGCCACCGGCACGCGCTCGACGGCGCCGGCCGCGGCCTTGGCCAGCGCGCCTGTCAGCTTCGGCGCGTGGCGGTCCTGCAGCACCATGCCGGCGACGCCGAACGCCGCGGCCGAGCGCAGGATCGCCCCCACGTTCTGCGGATCGGTCACCTGGTCCAGCACCAGCACGACCGCGCCGGGACGCGCCTCGAAGGCCTCCAGGTCAACGTCCTCCAGCGGGGCCGGGCGCAGGGCGACGCCCTGGTGGACCGCGCCCTGGGGCAGCAGCAGGCCGATCTGGTGGGCGTCGGCGACCTCGAAATTCATCTTGCGGCCGAACTTCGCTTCGACCTGCCTGGCCTTGTCGGGCGTCACCACCAGGCGCTGAGGCTTGTCGCGCTTGGGATTCGCCAGGGCCGCCTCGACGGCATGCCAGCCCCAGATCCAATCATCGCCCGGCGGGCCCGCGCGGCGGTCCTGGCGGGGCCGCGAATGCGGCTTGTCGTGCGGATTTCCTTGAGGTTTCGCCCCGGACTTGGGTCGGAAACTCGCGCCCTTTCGGGCGTCGTTGCGTTCGCGAGGCGAGGCCACTATAAGACGCGCTCCGATTTGGGGCCCCCTCAGTGGGCAGCCGCTTTTAGGACGAGAGTTGCGGGCATTACGCCCCTCGCGTCCCAAGGCGGAAGCCTTTTCTCAGAAGGCCCCGCCGGAGCGTGACAGCCGAAGTGGTGGATACCGGTTCGGCGGCCGTCATGCTCCTAAGTTGGACCTTGCGCTTTTGCCGAAGGCAGAAGCGTGGGGGCTCCGAGCGCGCTGGGGGAATGTCCCGAGTGGCAAAGGGGGGGGACTGTAAATCCCCTGCTGTAATGGCTTCGTAGGTTCGAGTCCTACTTCCCCCACCACGCGCTTGAAGTTCACTGAGGAGTTGCGGCGGCCCCCGCTCTAGCTTTGGCGGGTATAGCACAATGGTAGTGCAGCAGCCTTCCAAGCTGAGGATGCGGGTTCGATTCCCGCTACCCGCTCCAGCTCCTTGAAGCGCAAGTCTTAGAGAACGCCGGCAGGACCCAGATGGCCAAAGAGAAGTTCGAACGTAACAAGCCGCACTGCAACATCGGCACGATTGGTCACGTTGACCATGGGAAGACGACGCTGACGGCGGCGATCACGATGACGCTGGCGAAGGCGGGTGGTGCGAAGGCGATGTCGTATGCGGACATCGACGCGGCGCCGGAAGAGAAGGCGCGTGGGATCACGATCAACACGGCGCACGTGGAGTATGAGACGGCGAACCGTCACTATGCGCACGTGGACTGCCCTGGCCACGCCGACTACGTGAAGAACATGATCACGGGCGCGGCGCAGATGGACGGCGCGATCCTGGTGGTGTCGGCGGCCGATGGTCCGATGCCGCAGACGCGCGAGCACATCCTGCTGGCCCGTCAGGTTGGCGTGCCGGCGCTGGTCGTGTTCATGAACAAGGTGGACATGGTCGACGACGAGGAGCTGCTGGAGCTCGTCGAGATGGAAGTTCGCGAGCTGCTGAGCTCGTACGAGTTTCCGGGCGACGACATCCCGATCACGAAGGGTTCGGCGCTGGCGGCGGTCGAGGGTCGTAACCCGGAGATCGGCGAGTCGAAGATCCTGGAGCTGATGGCTTCGGTGGATGCGTACATTCCGCAGCCGGAGCGTCCGGTGGATCAGCCGTTCCTGATGCCGGTGGAAGACGTGTTCTCGATCTCGGGCCGCGGCACGGTGGTGACGGGTCGTATCGAGAAGGGCATCGTGAAGGTCGGCGAGGAAGTCGAGATCGTCGGCATCCGCGACGTGCAGAAGACGACCTGCACGGGCGTGGAGATGTTCCGCAAGCTGCTGGACCAGGGCCAGGCGGGCGACAACGTGGGCGTGCTGCTGCGCGGCACGAAGCGTGAGGACGTCGAGCGGGGCCAGGTGCTCTGCAAGCCGGGCTCGATCACGCCGCACACGGAGTTCACGGCGGAAGCCTACATCCTGACGAAGGAAGAGGGTGGCCGTCACACGCCGTTCTTCACGAACTATCGTCCCCAGTTCTACTTCCGCACGACGGACGTGACGGGGATCATCAAGCTGAAGGAAGGCGTGGAGATGATCATGCCCGGCGACAACGCCGAGCTGAACATCGAGCTGATCACGCCGATCGCCATGGACCAGGGCCTGCGCTTCGCCATTCGCGAAGGCGGCCGCACGGTGGGTTCGGGCGTCGTCACCAAGATCGTGAAGTAAGCGCACCCGCGCTCACAACACG
>NZ_SCTC01000081.1 GCF_004299445.1 Phenylobacterium sp.
CGCGCGGTTCATCGCCTTCAGGATCTTGTCCGATCCAGCCTGCACCGGCAGGTGCAGGTAGGGCATCAGCTCGGGCACCTCTCCGTGGGCGGCGATCAGGGCGTCGTCCATGTCGCGCGGGTGACTGGTGGTGTAGCGGATGCGGTCCAGGCCGGGGATCGCGGCCAAGCGCTTCACCAGCGACGCCAGGCCGCCCTCGCTCCCCTGGTCCTTGCCATAGGCGTTGACGTTCTGCCCCAGCAGGGTGACCTCGCGCACGCCTTTATCGGCCAGGCTGCGAGCCTCGGCTTCGATATCGGCGGCCGGGCGCGACCACTCTCCGCCGCGGGTGTAGGGCACGACGCAGAACGTGCAGAACTTGTCGCAGCCTTCCTGCACGGTGAGGAAGGCGGAGACACCGGTTGGCCGACGCTCGGCGGTCAGGGCATCGAACTTCTCATCCGGCGCGAAGTCGGCCGACAGCCGCTCGCCGCGGGCCCGATGGGTGCGCGCGATCAGTTCGGGCAGCTGGTGATAGGCCTGCGGGCCCACGACCAGGTCCACAGCGGGCTGGCGGCGCATAATCTCCTCGCCCTCGGCCTGGGCCACGCAGCCGGCCACAGCGATGGTCATCCGGGAACCGCCCCCGGCTACGCGCTCGTCGCGCATCTCACGAATCTTGCCGAGTTCGGAATAGACCTTCTCGGTGGCCTTCTCGCGGATGTGGCAGGTGTTGAGCACCACCAGATCGGCCGTCGTGGGATCGTCCGTCATCCCATAACCCAGCGGCGCAAGGACATCGGCCATGCGCTCGCTGTCGTAGACGTTCATCTGACAGCCGTACGTCTTGATATAGAGGCGCTTCTCGGGCGCGGTCTGGGACATTGCGGGGTTATGGGGACGCGGAGCCCCTCGCGCAAGTTTCCCGCCCGCCCAGGGCTACTCCTCGATCGGCACGCCGTAGAGCTCGAGCCGGTGGTCCACCAGCTTGTAGCCCAGCTTGCGGGCGATCTCGACCTGCAGGGCCTCGATCTCCTCGTCGACAAACTCGACGACCTTGCCCGTCTTCATGTCGATCAGGTGATCGTGGTGTTCGTCGGTGTGCTCTTCGTACCGTGAGCGGCCGTCACGGAAGTCCAGGCGATCGATGATGCCCGCTTCCTCGAACAGGCGGACCGTACGGTAGACCGTCGCGATCGAGATGTGGGGGTCGATGGCGTGCGCCCGGCGGTGCAGTTCCTCGACGTCCGGATGGTCGGCGGCCAGCGACAGCACACGCGCGATCACGCGGCGCTGCTCGGTCATGCGCATGTTCTTCTCGAGGCAAAGCTTCTCGATGCGGTCCGACACGGGGGCCTCTCTCGTCTTCCGTAGCGATAGGTCTAGTCAGGTCTGGTTGTCAGGTCGAGCCGCATCACGAGCGCGTCCGCACGTCCGTTGGCGCCGCGGTCATAGTAGGCTTTGCGCAGACCCGCACGCGCGAAACCCAGGCGTTCGTAGAGGGCCACAGCGCCGGCGTTGGCGACATCGACCTCCAGGAACATCTCGCCCGCCCCCGCCTCGCGCGCCACGCCGATAGCGGCGACCATCAGGGCCAGCCCCACGCCACGTCGCCGGGCCCAGGGCGCCACGCCGACGGTGAGGATCTCGGCCTCGCCGGCCACGGTGCGGCAGACCAGGACGCCGGCCGGGTCTTCGTCGCGGGCCACGAACCCGAAGATGCCGGCGCCCTCCAGCAGGTCTTCGAAGTCCATCTCGTCCCAGGGCGTGTCGAAGGCCTGGGCGTGAGCCGAGGCCATGGCGGGGGCGTCGGCGGGGGTGGCAAGCTCCAGCTTCACGGGTCGCGGCCGCCCGGCAGCTTGGCGTCGGGCGCGCGCAGGTAGAGCGGGCGGATGGGGGCTGCGACCTTCCGCGCCGCGAGCCGCGCCACGTGGCGGGCGTCGCAGCCCTCGGGCGTCAGCATGCGCGCGCCGGGCGCGGTCTCGGCCAGCAGCGGCGCGCCCGACCCCACCAGCGTCAGCGCCCGCCCCATGCCCAGCTCGGCCAGCCGCGCCGCGGCCGTCCCGATCGGCAGGACATCGGGCGCCATCAGCGGCTCACCGTCCTCGAAGACCTGCAGGTAGAGCTGGTCGCGGCGCGCATCGATGGCGGCGGCGACCAGGCCCGTGGCCTCGGCCGCGAGCGCTTCCAGGCTGCCGACGCCCACGACCGGAATCGACAGGGCCGATCCGAGGCCCTTGGCGAACGCCACGCCCACGCGCAGACCAGTGAAAGACCCCGGCCCGACCGTCGCGCCGATGCGCTGCAGGCGGCCGAAGGCCACGCCTGCGTCCGCCATCGCGGCCTCAGCCATCGGCGCCAGCCGTTCCTGGTGGCCGCGCGTCATCGCCTCGGACCGATGCGCCAGCACGCGCTCGCCATCCAGGATGGCGACCGAGCAGGCGTTCAGGCAGGTGTCGAGGCCCAGCACGAGCATGTGTGCGGCGTAGCCGGTTCGGTCGCGGGCTTAAAGGGCCTGTTCGACCGCCGTCACTTCGGGGACGTAGTGCTTCAACATGTTCTCGACCCCGGCCTTCAGGGTGGCTGAGGAGGACGGGCAGCCCGAACAGGCGCCGCGCATGTTCAGCCACACGACGCCGGTGTTCACGTCGAAGCGGTTGAAGAGGATGTCGCCGCCGTCCTGGGCCACGGCCGGCCGGATGCGGGTGTCCAGCAGCTCCTTGATCTCGGCCACGATCTGGGCGGTCTCGCCCTCATAGGCCGTGTCGTCGTGGCCGGCGTCTTCGCTGTCGCCCACCAGCAGCGGACGGCCCGATGTGTAGTGGTCCATGATCGCCGCCAGGATCGGCGCCTTGATCAACGGCCAGTCGACCGAGGCGTGCTTGCCGACGGTGATGAAGTCGGGGCCGAAGAAGACGCGGGTCACGCCAGTGATCTCGAACAGTTCTGCCGCCAGCGGCGAGGCGGCGGCTTCCTCGGGCTCGCGGAAGTCGCGCGTGCCTTCGCCGAGGACAGTCTGGCCCGGCAGGAACTTGAGGACTTCCGGATTCGGCGTGGCTTCGGTCTGGATGAACATGGGGCAGATGTGGCGCTGAGAAGGGCAGAGCGCAAGTTCTCCCTCCCCCTCGGGAGGGATTACGCCAGCTCGGCGATCTCGTCGTCCGTCAGGTCGCCGGGAACGATGGTCACCGGCACCTTTCGGCTGCCGAAGCGCGTGCCGTCCTTGCCGATGGCGCTGACCAGCGGACCCGGCCCGCCTCGCCCGGTCGAGGCCGCCAGCACCAGGATCTTGATGTCCGGGTCCTCGCTCAGCACGCGCTTCAGGGCCGCCCGCGTGGAGTCGGCCTCGAGGATCAGGAATTCCGGCGGCAGGCCGGTCTCGGCCTGGACATACTCGGCCGACAGCTGCAGCGCCGTCTCGGCCTCCTGCCGCTGTTGGCGGGCGATCTCCTCGCGGACGCCCGACCAGTGCTCGAAGACCGCCGGCTGGATCACGTGCAGCAGGGCCACGTAACCGCCCGTCGACTTCGCGCGGCGGCACGCGAAACGCAGCGCCGCCTGGTATTCGGGCGTGTCGTCGGCGACCACCAGGAACTTGCGGCGCGTGCTCATGGCGCGGAATCTAGCCTAGCCCGCCCAGTAGCCTACCAGTTTCTTCACCTCGGCCACGGTTGGCGCAGCCAGAGCCCGGGCGCGCCCGGCGCCGTCGGCCAGGACGCGGTCGATCTCGGCCGGATCGGCCAACAGCCGGCGCATCTCGCCGCCGATCGGGCCCATCACCGACACCGCCAGGTCCGCCAGCTTCGGCTTGAACACGCCGAAGCCCTGTCCGGCGTACTCCGCCAGCACGGCGGCTTCGGTCGCGCCGGACAGCGCCGCGTAGATCGCCACCAGGTTCCGGGCCTCGGCGCGGCCTTCCAGCCCCTCGGCCGTCTCCGGCAACGGATCCGGGTCGGTGCGCGCCTTGCGGATCTTCTGCGCGATGGCGTCGGCGTCATCGGTCAGGTTGATCCGCGAGTTGTCCGACGGATCGGACTTGCTCATCTTGGCCGTCCCGTCGCGCAGGCTCATCACCCGGGCTCCGGGGCCCTGGGTCAGAGCCTCGGGCAGCGGGAAGAAGCCCGGCGCGCCGAAGTCGTTGTTGAACTTCTGGGCGATGTCGCGGGTCAGCTCCAGATGCTGCTTCTGGTCGTCGCCAACCGGCACCTTGGTGGCCTTGTAGACCAGGATGTCGGCCGCTTGGAGCACGGGATAGGTGTAGAGCCCGATGCTCTCGCGCTCCTTGTGCTTGCCCGCCTTGTCCTTGAACTGGGTCATCCGGTCCAGCCAGCCCAGCCGGGCGACGCAGTTGAACACCCAGGCCAGCTCGGCGTGCTCGGGCACGGCTGACTGCGCGAAGATGGTGGCGACCTTGGGATCGAGGCCGGTGGCCAGGTAGGCGGCGGCGATCTCCCGAACCTGCTGCTTCAGCTTCGCCGGTTCCTGCCACACCGTGATGGCGTGCATGTCGGCGACGAAGATGAAGGTCGGGATCTCGTGCTGCAGCCGGGCGAACTTCACCAGGGCGCCGAGATAGTTGCCCAGATGCAGGTCGCCGGTGGGCTGGACGCCCGACAGCACGCGTTCAGGGCCCGCGTAGGCGGCAGGAGCTTGTTCGGTCATGGGATGGCTTCTCTAGGGAACAGGCACGTGGGCGCAAGGCCCGGTTTTCACGGGTGCGCGATCAGCGCCATCGCCAAGTGGTGCGTTCGAAAGCCATGGCGGGGAAATAACCCGCCGGGTCGCCTACGACAAGTCGGCCGCTGTCGGCGCCGGGTCGCCGCGACGCCGCCTGAGCGCGGCCTTGAATTCGGCGACGGTGACGCCGCCCGAGGCGAACAGCAGCACCGGATAGAGACCCAGCCCGATCGTGCAGATCAGGACAATCGAGATCTCCTTCACGCCGTGCGACATCACCGTTCCGATCGCGCCCTCGATCTCGGCGCGGAACAGGTTGGCGGCGAACATCACCGCGCCCAGCAGGGCGCTGGCGATGGCCACGCGGGTGATCTTGAAGGCGGCGCGGGCGGACGGCTTCCAGACCCCGGTCCGCGCCAGCGAGAACCACATCTGCAGCACGCTGATCCAGGCAGCCACCGAGGTGGCGATGGCCACGCCCTGGAAGCCGATGGCGAAGAACAGGGCGACGCCGAGGGCGATGTTCACCGCCACCGAGATCAGCGAGAATCGCATCGGCGTCTTAGTGTCCTGTCGCGCGAAGAAGGCGGGCTGGAGGATCCGCAGCAACACGAAGGCCGGCACGCCCCAGCCGTAGTGGAACAACAGCTGGCCGGTCGCCAGCGCATCGGCCGGCGTGAACTGGTCGCGCGTGAACAGGGCGTCGATCAGGTAGACCGGAAGCGCCATCAGGGCCGCCGCCGCCGGCAGGCTGAGCGCCAGAGCGAAGACGATCCCCTGGTCCATGGCGGCCTGGGCGTCGTCGTGATCGTCCTTCTGCAGCGCCTGGCTCAGACGGGGCAGCAGGGCCACGCCGATGGCCACGCCGACCAGGCTCATGGGCAGCTGGTAGAGGCGGTCGGCCACGTTCATCCAGACGCGCATCCCGGCGATCTGCGAGGCGAGGATGCCCGAGATGAAGATGTTGATCTGGGTGGCGCTGTTGGCGATGGCGGCGGGGATGGCCAGGGTGACCAGGGCCTTCATCTCGGGCGTCCACCGGGGCCGGACCGCACCGATGCGCGCGCCGCTCTTGCGGGCGCCCCACCAGCAGATCCAGGCCTGGCCCAGGCCGGCGATCGCCACGCCGCCCGAGGCCCACCAGGCCGCCTGGACCGGGTCCTTCTGCGGCAGGACGATCAGCAGCATCACGATGTTGAGGATCGTGGGATAGGCCGCCGAGATGATGAACTTGCCCCGCGCGTTGAGAACGCCGGAGAACAGGGCCGCCAGCGCCATGCACGGCAGGTAGGGCATGGTCAGCTGGGTCAGCATCCAGGCGAGGCGGAACTTCTCCGGTTCGTCCGCGTAGCCGGGATTGATCAGGTACATCAGCCACGGCATCGCCAGCTGCGCGGCCAGCATCACCCCGACCGTCGCCGCGGCCACGGTCGCCGCCGCATCGGCCGCGAAATGGTCGGCGCCGGCTTCGTCATCGGCCAGCTTGCGCGAATAGGTGGGCACGAAGGCCGCCGCGAAGGCGCCCTCGGCGAAGATGCGCCGGAACAGGTTCGGGAACGCCAGGGCGGTATAGTAGGCGTCGGCGGCGATGGTCTGGCTGGCCCCCAGGCGCGCGGTCACCACCAGGTCGCGCGCAAAGCCCATGAACCGGCTGACCAGGGTCAGGCCCGAGAAGATGGCGCTGGAGCGCAGCAGTCCGCCCGATGTCTTGGCGGGAGTCTTGGCGGTCTCGGTCACAGGGGCCCTTGGAGGCTGCGTCGAAAGCGGCGTCAACCTAGCGACTGGGCGCACCCGGCGCGTGTGGATTCTTGGCGCAGGCGCGGTAGGCTTCCGGAACTCCTCCCGAGGACCCACTCCGGATGTTCGACGCCTACGTCGCGTTCCAGGCCAGGCTGCGGCCCACGGCCTATGCTCTGATCACACCGCAGCGCTGGGCGACCTACGCCGAGCTGGACGCGGACGTCGATCGCTTCGCCGCAGGACTCGCGGATTTGGGGGTCCGACGCGAGCGGGGCGTGGTCTCGATCCGCATCGCCAACGACTACCTGACCCACGTGGTCTTTTTGGCCCTCGCTCGGCTGGGCGTCGTCTCCTCGCCGTTCGACGACCCCTCGCCCGACCTGCAGCTGGTCGTCGGCGAAGCCGGCGAGGCGCGCCAGCTTCCTCTCTCGCCGGCCTGGATAGAAGCGACCTTCCGCGCCGAGCCTCGTCCTGTGACGCCGGTCCGCTGCGATCCGAACGCGCTGGGCCGTGTCATGCTGTCGTCAGGCACTACCCGCACCGCACGGCGTGTGCCGCGCACCTGGCGGATGCTGGAGGACAACACCCGGACCTGTGCGCTGACCTATTGCGCGGGCAAGCCAGGCCGCTGGGTCTGCCTGACCGGCATGGACACCGGGCTCGGACAGGCCATGACGCTGGCCGCGTGGAGCCAGGGCTCCGCCCTGGTCGCCGACTACACCGCCGCCGAGCTGGCGCTCAGCCTCGAGGCGCTGCGGCCATCGATCGTAGGCCTGACGCCGATTTTCCTGCGCCACCTGCTGTCCAGTCTGCCGCCGGGACTGGGCGTGCAGCCCGGCCTGCGGATCGTCAGCACCGGCGGCGTCCTGCCGGCGGCCGTGGCGCGCGAGACCCGGCTGCGGCTCGCGTCCGAGATTCTGATCAGCTATGGCGCGGCCGAGACCGGCAGCGCCACGATGGCCGACGGCGCCTGGCTGGAGGAGCACCCCGGATGCGCCGGCTATGCCGTTCCGGGCGTGCGGGTGGAGGTGGTGGACGACGCAGGCCAACCCGCGCCACCAGGCCAGCAGGGCGAGGTGCGGATCATCAGCGACCGCGAGGCCGTGGGCTACCTCGACGACCCCAAGGCCACCGCAGCCGCGTTCCGTGACGGGGCGTTCTATCCCGGCGACGTCGGCCGTCTGTCCGCCGACGGTCTGCTGATGGTCGATGGCCGTATGGACGACCGGATGGACCTGGGCGGCATGAAATTCCTGCCCGACCTGCTGGAGGAGGTGGCGCTGGCCTACCCCGGTGTCCGCGACGCGGCGGCCTATGCCGCGCCGGACGCCCAGGGCATGGACACGTGCTGGCTGGCTATCGTGGCGGATTCCGGCCTCGATCGACAGGGACTGGCCGAGCATGTCGCCGCCCACCCGGCCATGCCGACGCCTCGCTTCGCGTGGACGGAATCGATCCCGCGCAACGCCATGGGCAAGATCCAGCGGCGGCGGCTGCGCGAAGAGACCGTGGCCGCGCTGGGGATCCACCGCTAGGGTTCAGAACAACAAGGGCGGGGGAAGCGGCATGGCGTTGAAGGTGATCGGATCGGGGCTGGGCCGCACGGGCACGCTCTCGACCAAGCTGGCGCTGGAACAGCTGGGCTTCGCGCCCTGCCACCACATGGTCGAGGTGTTCATGAACCCGGCCCAGGTGCAGCTCTTCGTCGATGCGGGGAACGGCAGGCCCGACTGGGACGCCATCTTCGGCGGCTATGACGCGATGGTCGACCATCCGGGCTGCGCCTACTGGCGGGAGCTGGCGGCGCACTATCCCGACGCCAAGGTGCTGCACACCGTCCGCGACCCGGACAAGTGGTTCGACTCCACCCAGGCCACGATCTTCAACCCGGACCGCCCCGCCCCGCCCGAGGGCACGCCGATGCGGGCCTTCTTCGATCAGATCTATGCCTGGTACGGCGGCGACATGCACGACCGGGGCTTCATGACCGACTTCTTCCGACGCCATACCGAGCGCGTCGTCGCCTCGGTCCCGCCCGAGCGCCTTCTGATCTTCGATGTGAAGGAAGGCTGGGCGCCGCTGTGCGCCTTCCTGGGCGTCGACGTCCCCGCCACCCCCTATCCTCGCGAGAACTCCACCCAGGAGTTCCAGGCGCGGGTGGCGTCGGGCGGATCGGCGATCGACACGGAAAAGGTCCGCGCGAACCTTGAGCGCCGCTAGCGCGCCACGCTGGCGCGGGCGCGCTGCAGGTTGCCGCGCCGGCCGCCGGTGGAATCGGCGTCGCTGTCGCTGAGGGTGGCCAGCAGCGCGGCCTTGAGGGCGTTGCCCTTGCGCGCGTCGGTGACCTTCTGGCCCTCGGCGTCGACCACGTAGAAGCAGTCGACCGCGCGCTCGCCGTAGCCGTCGATGTGGGCCGAGGTGATGAGCAGACCGGCGTCCGACAGGGTGCGGGCCAGGCCCGCCAGCAGGCCGGGGCGGTCGCGCCCCGAGGCCTCGACCACCGTCGACATTTCCGAGGCCTCGTTGTCCAGCATCACCGCAGGGGTGATGGCGAAGGCGGCGGCCCGGCCCAGATCCTGGCGGCGGCGCTCCCGGATCACCGGCTCGCCGCGGGCGGCGCTGGCCAGGGCCTTGGCCAGCCGGTCCAGGGCGCGGTCGTCGTTGGCGCCGAACGGCGCGCCCGTCACGTCCTGCACATAGAACACGTCCAGCGCCTGGCCGCCCCGCGAGGTGAACACCCGGGCGCCCACCACATTGGCGCCGGCGCCGGTGATGGCCTCGGCCAGGTCCACGAACAGGCGCGGGCGGTCGGCGGCGGCGACGACGACTTCGGAGGCGTTGAGGTCGCGCCGCACGCGCCCTTCGGCGGCGCTGCCGGGACCGCCGGACGCGGCCAGGGCCAGGCGGGCGTGGGTCAGCACCTCGTCGTCGGTGAAGGCCGTGAAGTAGGCGTCCTCCATCGCGTCGCCCCAGGGCTCGGCGCCGGCGTCGGCCTTCGCCAGGCGCACGCGGGCGTCGTAGGCGGCGTTCTCCTGGTAGCGGCGTAGCGCCGCCGCGGCGTCCGAGCCCCGGCCGCCGCGGAACACGGCCTCGGTGGCGCTGTACAGCTCGCGCAGCAGCTGTCCCTTCCAGCCGTTCCAGACCCCCGGGCCCACGGCGCGGATGTCGGCCACGGTCAGCACCAGCAGCAGGCGCAGGCGCTCGGGGCTCTGCACGATGCGGGCGAAGTCGGCGACGGTGCGCGGATCCGAGACGTCGCGCTTCTGGGCGTAGTCGCTCATCACCAGGTGGTGCTCGACCAGCCAGGCGACCAGTTCGATCTTCGAGCGCTCGAGGCCCAGGCGCTCGCAGGCCTGCCGCGCCGCGCGCGCGCCGGCCACCTCCTGGCCGCCGGCCCCGCCCTTGCCGGTGTCGTGCAGCAGCATAGCCAGGAACAGCGCCTCGCGATCGGCGATCAGCGGCATGATCTGGGTGGCCAGCGGATGGTCGTCGGGCAGGCGCCCGGCGGCGATGTCGGCGATCACGCCCACGGCCCGCAGCGTGTGCTCGTCCACGGTGTACGAGTGGTACATGTTGAACTGCATCTGGGCCACGATCCGCCCGAACTCGGGCAGGTAGCGGCCCAGGACGCCGGCCTCGGTCATCAGGGTCAGCGTCGTGCGCGGATCGCGCCCGCGGGCCAGGATATCCAGGAACACCTTGGCCGCGTGGCGGTCGCGCCGCACCGCCGAGGTGATCAGGTTCATCGAGCGCGACGCGGCGGTGAAGGCGTCGGGGTGCAGATCCAGGTTCCGCTGGTCTGCGATCCGGAACAGCCGCAGCAGGTTGACCGGGTCGCTCTCGAAGATGTCGGCGTCGACGTCGAGGCGGCCGCCGATCTCGTGGAAGCCCGGCTCGGCCAGCGGCTTGCGCTTCACGCTGCGGCCCGGGATGAACCGGCTGATGCCCTTGGGCGCGATCTTGACGCGGTCGGCTTCCAGCTTGGCGGCGAACACGCGTGTCAGCGCGCCCACGTCCTTGGCGATGAGGAAGTAGCGCCGCATGAACCGCTCGACGGCCGGCGCGTCGCCGCGGTCGCCGTAGCCCATGCGCCGGGCGATCTCAGGCTGCAGGTCGAACGACAGGCGCTCCTCAGGCCGGCCCGTAGCGAAGTGCAGCTGGCAGCGGGTGGCCCACAGGAAGTCGAAGGCCACGATGAACGAGCGGATTTCGCGCCGGTCGAACATCTCGAGCTGCATGACGCGCTCGAGGCTCTCTCCGGGGTGCAGGTACTGGGCGATCCAGAAGAGGGTGTTGAGGTCGCGGAGACCGCCTTTCCCCTCTTTCACGTTCGGCTCGACCATGTAGCGGCTGGCGCCGGCGCGGGCGTGGCGCTCGTCACGCTCCTTGAGCTTGGCGGCCACGAACTCGGCGCCCGTGCCCTTCACCACTTCGCCGCGGAAACGCTTGATCAGCTCGTCCGCCAGCTTCTCGTCGCCGGTCAGGCGCCGGGCCTCGAGGATCGAGGTGCGGATCGTGAAGTCCTCGCGAGAGAGCTTGATGCACTCCTCGATGGTCCGCGAGGCGTGGCCCACTTTGAAGCCCAGGTCCCACAGGGCGTAGAGCATGTACTCGATCACGCTCTCGGCGTGGGCGGTCTGCTTGTAGGGACGCAGGAACAGGAGATCGAGGTCGGAATAGGGGGCAAGCGTGCCGCGGCCGTAGCCGCCCACCGCCATCAGCGCCAGACGCTCGCCCTCGGTGGGGTTGCGGGCGCGGAACACGTGCACGGTGGTGAAATCGTAGAGCGCCGAGACCACCTCGTCGGTGACGCCCGAGAGCAGGCGGGCCGTTTCGATGCCGCCCGCGCCGTTCTCCAGGCGCTCCTTGGCGATCATCCGGCCGCGGAACAGGGCCGCCTTGAGCACATCCAGCGCCGCCTTCCGCTGGGCGGCCTCGTCGCCCAGATTCTCCAACGCGGCGGCCGACAGCTGCGAGCGCAGCTTCACGCCGTCGACGACGTATTCCAGGCGGGTGGGCTTGAGGCGGGCGGACATCGGGCCACGCATATAGGACGGATCGTTAACGGACGCAGGTGGTTCGCGCTTTTCCGGCGCGGATCGTACCGCTAAGGGCTCCGGCCCCGGTAAGTGTTTTGGCCCGGTGTGCGTTCGAGTGGCGTGGTCATGAGCAGAGGATCGTATCGCGGCGGCTCGACCTCTGTCGGCTGGAACGCCAACCGCTATGTCTCGCCCTCGCTCACCGGGCGCACGCGCAAGGGCAAGGCGCTGATCAAGGATCTCACCGCCCGCACCGCCCAGAGCCGCGCCGAGCTGGCCGAGCAGGATGAGCGGGCCAGGAAGCGCCACGGCCTGGCGCCGGCGAAGGCGAAGGCGCCGGTGACCACCGCCACGGCGGCGAGCACGGGACGATCGGGCGTGGCGGATCAGGCCCGCAAGCGGCTCAAGGCCGGCGGGCGTCAGGCGTTCTCGGTGACCGTGGTGAAGCGCAGGCGGCGCAAGGGCCGCCAGCCTTAGGCAGAGCTAGGAGGAGTCGGTCGGCTGGGCCTCTGCCTCGTCCTCGGTCTCGTCGGAATCCGGCGAGCCCCCAGACGGCGGCAGATCGACGAACATCTCGCGCATGCGGACGATGTGCGCCTCGATGGGCTCGTCGAGGAAGCCGTGATCCTGGCTCTCGTCCTCAAGCGTGGCGAGGAGGAAGGTGCGCATGTCGTCGACCTCTTCATCGTCCAGCGCCTCGGCGTGCTCGGCGATCACGCGATCGACGGCGGCATAGACCTCGCGAATGCGCTGATTGATCTGCGATTGCTCGTGGACGGTCCGACCCCCCGGGGCGGCGGCGGCCTCGCGGGCGCCGGCGTCGCGGTCGCGCTTCAGGCGCGACTTGAGCAGGAGCGATTGGCGGTAGCCCCGGGCGACGCGCTCGGACGCGCGGGCGAGATGGCAGGCGGCGTCGACGTCGGGCTCGTCCAGGGCGCGCTCGGACAGGCGGGTGGCGAGGCGCAGCTGCGCCTGCGCGAGGCGCGCGAGGCCCTCGGCTTCCTCATCGGTGATGGCGAGCGGATCGATCATTCGCCCGCGAGGGAAACACGGACCTACGTCAAAAGCGGTCGGAAGAGGCCGAGCGTGACAGCACGTCGGCCAACTGCTGCGTCCCGTCCCACAGCACCCCGCCCCAACCGGCGGCGCGCGCGGCCTCGACGTTGGACGGCTTGTCGTCGATCAGGGTGAGGTCCACGGCGTGGAAGCCGGTGCGGGCTTCAACGGCGGCGAAGAACGCCGGGTCGGGCTTTCCGCAGCCCACGTCGGCGGAATAGTGGATAGCGTCGAACCGGTCGCGCAGGCCCAGGGTGTTCCAGAGGTAGGCGGCGCGCCGGTGCTCCTGGACGGTGGCGAGGTGGAGCTGGACGCCGGTGGCGCGCAGGGCGGCGAGGTCGGCCAGCAGCGTGTCGTCGAGCTGGGCGTCCTTGGCGAACCAGTAGTCCGCGAGGGCCTGGCTGGTCAGGTGCGGCGCGATCTCGGCCAGGACCGGGGCGAGGCGGTCATGCAGGGCGGCGCGGCCGTTGGAGATGTCGTCCCAATGCGGCGCGAAGAAGCGGGCCTGGAGGGTGGCGACGGAGAGGCCGAGGTCGCGCTCCATGTCGACGGCCCAGCCGCCGGGGCGCGGAATCACCACGACGCCGTCGACGTCGACCATGAGGGCTTTCAAGCGAGCACCGTCAGGTGAGGGGCGTCCATGGATCTCATGGGGGGATGCGAGCCTGCCTCTCAAAGTCAGTCAAGGACCGGCCCCCTGCCTTTCCCACGCAGTGGGAGAGGGGGACCGCACGCCGAGGCCGAAGGCCGTAGAGCGGGTGGTGGAGAGGGCGAGCCTCATCCCCTGAATTCAGAGCAGCCCGGTCAAACCACAGAGCTTGTAGCCTGCCCTCTCCACCATCGGCTCTACCCCCGGCTTTCGCCGGGGTCGGCCGACGGTCCCCCTCTCCCACTGCGTGGGAAAGGAAGGGTGCGAACTCTACGCCCCGCCCATCAGCCCCTTGAGCCGATACAGCGCGTCCATCGCCTCGCGGGGGCTCATGCCGTCGACGTCGAGGACCTGCAGCGCCTCCTCGACCTTGCTGGGCCCGAACTTGGCTTCCGGCTCGGCGACGGCGGCGAAGAGGGGGAGGTCGTCGAGGTTGGCGGGGCCGGCGGATTCCTTCTCGAGGCGTTCGAGGACCTGTTTCGCGCGGGCCACCACCGGCATCGGCACGCCGGCCAGCTTGGCCACCTGCACGCCGTAGCTGCGGTCGGCGGGGCCCGGCCCGGCTTCGTGCAGGAAGATCAGCTCGCCGTTCCACTCCTTGGCCTTGAGGCTGAGGTTGGAGACGTAGGGCAGGCGGCCCTCAAGGACCGCGAGCTCATGGTAGTGGGTCGCGAACAGCGCCCGGCAGCGGTTGGTCTCGTGCAGGGCCTCGGCGCAGGCCCAGGCGATGGCGAGGCCGTCGTAGGTGGCGGTGCCGCGGCCGATTTCGTCCAGGATCACCAGGCTGCGGGGCGTAGCCTGGCTGAGGATTGCGGCGGTCTCGACCATCTCCATCATGAAGGTGGAGCGGCCGCGGGCCAGGTCGTCGCCGGCGCCGACGCGGCTGAACAGGCGGTCGACGACGCCGAGGCGCAGGCGTTTCGCCGGCACGAAGCAGCCGGACTGCGCCAGCACGGCCAGCAGCGCGTTCTGGCGCAGGAAGGTGGACTTACCGGCCATGTTCGGGCCGGTCACGAGGCTGAGGCGCGGGCCCCCGACGCCCGCGCCGTCCAGGCGGCAGTCGTTGGGCGTGAAGGCGTCGCCCGCCCGGCGCACGGCGTTCTCGACCACCGGATGTCGCGCGGCCTCGGCCTCGAAGGCGGTGGAGCGGTCGAGGATCGGGCGGGTCGCGCCGACGTCGTCGGCCCATTCGGCGAGGGCCGCGGCGACGTCCAGGGTGGCGGCGGCGTGGGCGGCGGCCTGGATCAGCGGGGCCACCCGGGTCGCGGCCTCGCGCCAGGCTTCGAAGGTGTCGAGCTCGATGGCCAGCGCCCGCTCGGCCGCCTGGGCGATCTTCGCGTCCAGCTCGGCCAGTTCCACGGTGGTGAAGCGCACCTGGTTGGCCATGGTCTGGCGGTGGATGAACGCAGCGTTGAGAGGCGGCTTCAGGAGCGGCTCGGCGGCCTTGGCCGTAGCCTCGACGAAGTAGCCCAGCACGGCGTTGTGGCGGACCTTGAGCGTCACGCCGCTGTCGGCGACCAGCTGGGCCTCCAGGGCGGCGATGACGCGGCGGCTGTCGTCGCGCAGGGCGCGGGCCTGGTCCAGTTCGGGCCGCACGCCGGGGGCCACGAAGCCGCCGTCGCGGGCCAGCGCGGGCAGGTCGGGACCCAGGCCGTCGACCATCAGCTCCAGGAAGCTGGCGAGGTCGGGGACACTCTCAAGGTGGAGGGCCGACAGCGCCTGGGCAGTCTCAGTGGGCAGGGTCACCAGCGGGTCGCGCAGTTCGGCGAACAGGCGGCAGACGGCGCCGCCGGCGGTGAGACCGTCGCGCAGGGCGCCCAGGTCGCGCGGCCCGCCCCTGCCCAGGGCCAGGCGCGACAGGCCGCGCGCCATGTCGGGCAGCCCCTTCAGGGTCTCGCGCAGCTTCTGCCGCTGGGCGCGGTGGCCGACGAACCAGGCGACGGCGTCCAGGCGCACGTCGATCGCCGCCGGGTCCAGCAGCGGCCGCGCCAGACGCGCCGCCAGCATGCGCGCGCCTGGCGCGGTGACCGTGCGGTCGATGGCGGCCAGCAGCGAACCGTCGCGGGTTCCCGACGTCGACTTCTCGATCTCCAGGCTGGCCCGCGTCGCCGGGTCGATGACCATGACGTCGCTCTCGCCGGCCCGGCGCGGCGCCGAGAGGGCGGGCAGCCGCCCGGCCTGGGTGGTCTCCAGGTGGGCCGCGATGAGGCCCAGGGCCGAGATCTCGGCGCCCGACAGCGGGCCGAAGCCGTCGAGGGTGTCGACGCCGTAGAGGCGCTTCAGCCGGGTCTCGGACGCGCCGGGTTCGGCGAGCGCGCTGGGCATCGGCTGGATGAAGCCGCCGGCCTGCTTCAGCGCCGCGCTGACCGCCTCGTCGGCGAACAGGCGGTCGGGGACCAGCACCTCGGAGGGCCCCAGGGCGGCCAGGGTCGAGGCCAGTCCGGACACCGTGACAGCCAGGCACTCGACCTCGCCGGTGGAGAGCTCGACGCTGGCCACAGCCGCGCCGCCCGCGCGGACGGAGACGGCGGCCAGGCGGTTGGCGCCTCTGGCGTCCAGCAGCCCGTCCTCGGTGAGCGTGCCGGGCGTCACCACGCGGGTGACCTCGCGGCGGACCACCGCCTTGTGGCCGCGCTTCTTCGCCTCGGCCGCGTCTTCCAGCTGGTCGCAGACGGCGACCTTGAAGCCCGCCCGGATCAGCTTGGCGAGATAGGCCTCCATGGCGTGCGCCGGGACGCCGGCCATGGGGATCGGCGCGCCGCCGTGCTGGCCGCGTGCGGTCAGCGTGATGCCAAGGGTCGCGGCGGCCTTCTGGGCGTCCTCGAAGAACAGTTCGTAGAAGTCGCCCATGCGGAAGAACACCAGCGCGTCGGGCTGGCGCGCCTTGGCCTCGAAGTACTGGGCCATCACCGGCGTGGCGCCGGCGGCGTCGGGCGTTGGGGCGGAGACCTGGGCGTTCATCGGGCTGTTGAGTGTCATTCGATTCGACAGGGTCAACGCCCCCTCCACCACTTCGTGGTCCCCCTCCCCCGCAAGCGGGTGAGGAACTGGAGCGACATGATGGAGGGGGCGCTGCTCGCGCCACGACGCTAGAGGACGCGACCGAGTCCCGCACCCCCTTGAACCGCGCCGTGCGAGGCCCAAGCTGTGGATAGATGGCTTACGGCAGCGTTGATTCGCGTTT
The DNA here is from genome assembly GCF_004299445.1 of Phenylobacterium sp. Classification (GTDB taxonomy): domain Bacteria; phylum Pseudomonadota; class Alphaproteobacteria; order Caulobacterales; family Caulobacteraceae; genus Phenylobacterium. The sequence continues at coordinate 16,325 of NZ_SCTC01000081.1, forward strand.
CGTGGTCTTCCCCGCCGGCCCGGCCGACGCCGAGGCCCTGGCGTACGCGCACGTCACATCCTGGCGAGAGACCTACCGCGGCCTCCTTCCCGACGCCTACCTGGCGCGGATGTCCGAGACGGCCCACGCGCGGCGGTTCGCCCATCAGCTGCTGAGGCCCGGTCCCGATGACGTCACCCTGGCCGCGGCCGATCGCTGGGGCATCGTGGGCTACGCCCAGGGCGGGCCGTCGCGGCGGGGCGCGCCAGGCGAGGCCGAGATCGCCACGCTGTACGTTGTGCGCGCCGCGCAGGGCCGCGGCCTGGGCGGCCGGCTGTTGCGGGACGCGGCCCGGGCGCTGGCCGAGCACGGCGCCCGGTCGCTGGTGATCTCGGTGCTGCGCGACAACACGCCCGCGCGGCGGTTCTACGAGCACCTGGGCGGCGAGGCGGAGCCCGCCCGCCAGGAGCCTGGCCCCGGCGGCGGCGCCTATTGGGAAGTGGCGTACAGGTGGCCCGAGATTGAGACGCTGTTCTAGCGATCCTCCCCGACCCCTGGATCCCGGCCCGACCTTCCCCGCCCGGCTTAAGGGAGGGAAGGCTCCGCCGCGTAGGTGAGGCTCACGAAGACGTCCTCGAGGTCGGGGTCTTCGGTGGAGATGTCCTTGATGTGCAGGCCCGCGGCGCGGATGGCGGCCAGCACCTGCTCGACGCTGGACTGGCCCGTGCGGTAGCTCACCGAGAAGCCGCCGGCCTTGATCAGCTTGGTCTCGAAGCCGGGCAGCGCGGGGGCCTCGGTCACGGGCTCTTCCGGCGTCACCAGGACGTGGCGCATGTCCATCCGGCGCAGCAGCGTGGTCGTGGGCTCGCAGGCCACCACCTGGCCGCGGTTGACGATGGCGATCTGGTCGCAGAGCTCCTGGGCCTCTTCCAGGTAGTGGGTGGTGAGCACGATGGTCACGCCCTTGCGGTTCAGCTCCAGCACATAGTTCCAGAGCTGCTTGCGCAGCTCGACGTCGACCCCGGCGGTGGGCTCGTCCAGGATCAGCACCGGCGGATTGTGGACCATGGCCTTGGCCACCATCAGGCGGCGCTTCATGCCCCCCGACAGCTGGCGGACGTAGGCGTTGGCCTTGTCGCCCAGGCCCAGGGCGTTCAGCAGCTCGTCGGACCGGCGCTCGGACTTGGGCACCGCGTACATGCCGGCGGCCACCTCCAGCGACTCCTTCGGCGTAAAGAAGGGGTCGGCGGCGATCTCCTGCGGGACCACGCCGATGGCGGCGCGGGCGTCCCTGGGGTGCGTGTCGATGTCGCGGCCCCAGATCTTCACCTGGCCGCTGGTCTTCTGGCAGAGGCCCGACAGGATGTTGATGAAGGTCGACTTCCCCGCGCCGTTCGGGCCCAGCAGGCCGAAGATCGACCCTCGGGGAATGGCCAGATCGATGCCGCGCAACGCCTTCATCTCGGGCGTCGTCTTGGTGGCGGCGTAGGTCTTGGTCAGGCCCTTGGCCTCAATGGCGTATTCGGGGAGATCCATGGGGTCCTATCGTTGACGCGCCGAGCCGTGGTCGCATACCTAGGGCCACGCTGGCGGTGAGCCAAGCGACCTCCACCAAGGTAGTGACGATCCATGGCCCGCAAAGCCGCTGCTCCGAAGTCCAAGCCCGAACCGGCGCCCGCCAAGGCGGCGCTGATCGTCGATGCGAACCCGCCCGAGGTGATCACCGTGCGCAGCCACCGCGTCGCCTGCGACGGGATCGGCGGCGCGCTGGGCCATCCGCGGGTGTACCTGGAGATGGGCGGGGCCGACTTCGTCGAGTGCCCCTACTGCGATCGCCGCTTCGTGCTGGCGCACGGCAGCGAAGGCAAGGAAGACGGACACCTTGCCCCCGGCGTCTACGAAGGCTCCGGCGGACACTGAGACCGGGTCGCGCGGCCCGTTCGGCCTGGGGCGCGGCGGCGGCGAAAGCTTGCGCTGCGCGCACGCCCCACGCCTTCTCTCCCTCCCTTTCACGACGCCGTAGGACCGGATCGACGCTCGGATGGGACAATGCGACGCGCGACGACTTCGCCAGCGCCTGGTCGCGGCGGAGCCGGGGAGCTAGGCGGCTGCCAGCCGGCGGCGGCGCAGGCAGACCCCGACCAGACCGAAACCCCCGATCATGAGCGCCCAGGTCCCCGGCTCCGGCACGGCGCCACGGAGGCTGAGGTCGTCGAGCGCGAAGTCGTTGCCCGTCCACTCGAGGTTGCTACCCACCAGCCGCAGATGAGCGGTCGTGCTGGCGCCCGAGAACCAGCGCAGCGACGCCGACGTCCAGGCGCCGCTCGCATCGGCGCCAAAGCCCCCGACTTCGACATCGTTGATATAGAGCTTCAGGGCGGCGGGGCTGACCGGATAGGTCGAGGCGATCCAGGCGCCGAAGTCGTAGGGGCGGTTGGCCTGCACGTCGACGCTCTGCGACCAAAGAGTGACGTCAGGATCAAGCGACCCGTTCAGAATCATCATTTTGCCCCGGCCGGACGTGTGATCTCCGAAGCCGGCCCACGCGCTGTGATAATCGTTCGCCCGAAGTCCCACGGCGTAGGTCGCAGGCATTCCGAGGGTCCACGGGCCCGTGGTGTCGACGTAGGCGTACGAGCTTCCAAAGCCGGTGTTGCCCGCCTCAAAGTCGCCGTTGAACAGGAGGTTGGGGGGCAGTTGCACGGCGGCTTGCAGCTCGCCTTCGAAAGAAATGCCTGAGAGGCCAGGGTTCGCGCCGTTCGTCCCCAGCACCGAATAGCGCACATAGCTCGCGTACAGCGGGTCGAGAGTAAGGCTATGGGTGAAGTCGGCGAGGCTCACGGGGCCGGAGGGCACGGAGAAGCTGAACGTCTGCGCCGCGCCGAGGGCCGTCCCGCCGATTCCCGATATCGCCTGAAGCGAAATCTGGGTCGTATAGTCGTAGACGCCGCCGACGAATGCTCCGTTGCCGCCGCCCGACGTAACCCTGTCGACGATGGTGGCGCCGGAGAGCCTGTAGTGGCCGCCCAGCGCCAGATCGATGAAGGACGCCGCGCCCTGGCCTTGCGACGCCCAGTCGGTGTTCGCCGCGTTGCCACCCTGGTCGATGGCGTAGCCTGCTTCATAGCCTCCGTAGGATGAAGACGCCGCCGCCGCCGTCGGGACAACGATAGCGGCCTGGGCCGACGTGGCCAGCGCAACGAGTCCCGCCGCAGCGGACGCCAGTAGCGAGGAACGGGCGGCGAGGGAAAGGCGAACGGCGCGTGACATAGAACATCCTGCGAAGACGATGCCGCAGGGTACGAAAAACCTCGCTTCTTCAACAATCTGATCTGAAAGTCAGGCGGCGATCCTATCGTTCGATATGGCTTCTTCCAGCCTCAGCGCAGTCCTGGCCGCCGGCCCCAAGGCCGGGATGAGGCAGGCGGCCGGAGGGCCGGGGCGCGCCTGTCGACAGGCGCGGGCGCAGTCACACCCTCAGCGGCATCAGGATGTACTGGACGTCCGCGTCGCCCGGGTCGAGGACGAGGGCCGGGTCGTTGGGGCCGCCGAAGCGGAGTTCCATCGAGCCGCCCGAGATCTGGTCGGTGATGTCCAGCAGGTAGCGGGCGTTGAACGACAGCTCGAAGGGCTCGCCGTCGTAGTCGATCTCGAGCTCTTCCACCGCCTGGCCGGCTTCCATGTTGCGGACCGTCAGCACGACGCGGCCGCTCTCGATGGCCATGCGCACGCTGCGGCTCTTCTCGGCCGAGATGGTGGCGACGCGGTCGACGGCCTGGGCGAACAGCTTGGCGTCGACCATGACCGTGCGGTTGTTGTCCTTGGGGATGACGCGCGCGTAGTCGGGGAAGTTGCCGTCGATGACCTTGGAGGTCAGGGCGGCGCCGTTCATCTCCAGCCGCACCTTCTGGGCGCTGATCTGCAGGGCGACGTTCTCGCCGGCGTCGTCCAGCAGGCGGCGCATCTCGCCGATGGTCTTGCGGGGCACGATCACGCCGGGCGCGCCGGCCGAGCCCTCGGGCGCCGGCATGTCGGCCAGGGCCAGCCGCGAGCCGTCGGTGGCCACCGCGCGCAGGCGCGGGCTGCCGTCGACGATCACCGTGTGCACGTAGAGGCCGTTCAGGTAGTAGCGCGTCTCTTCGGCCGAGATGGCGAAGCGGGTCTTGTCGATCAGGCGGATCAGGTCGTTCACGTCGACGTCGACCGAGCCCGAGAACCCTTCGGCCGACATCACCGGGAAGTCGCCGGCCGGCAGGACCGGCAGGTTGAAGCGCGAGCGGCCGGCGGCCACGGTCAGGCGCGGATCCTCGCCCGTGAACGACAGGCTGACGTCGGCGCCTTCGGGCAGCTTGCGGACGATCTCGTACAGCGTGTGGGCCGGCGCGGTGATCTGGCCGGGCTGGTCCACCTGGGCCAGGGCCTCGTCGATGATCTCGAGGTCGAGGTCTGTCGCCGAGAACGTCAGGCGGTCGCGGTCGGCCGACAACAGCACGTTCGACAGGATCGGGATGGTGTTGCGGCGTTCGACGGCGCTTTGCACATGGCCAAGCGCGCGGAGCAGTGCGGCGCGTTCGATCGTCAGCTTCATTCCAGGTCCCGGCTCACCAATCGCGCACGGTCGAATCAACTCGATACGCGCACGCCCCGAAGGGAGGGGACTGCGGACATTAGCGATTTCGCAAGCCCGGAAAAGGGGATCAGGGCCCTACCCACAGCTTTCCCGGCCTGGATGCTCCCCTCCCCCTTGCGGGGAGGGGCTGGGGGTGGGGGTGCGAACCTTCGGACTCGGCGTTGACACCCCCACTCCCAACCCTCTCCCCGCAAGGGGGAGAGGGCTTACCGCGATAGCCCCGGCAGGGAGGGAAGTCAGGCCTTGGTGTCGACGCTGCCGCCGCGGTCGGCGCCGTCGCCCTCACCGCCATAGGGGTTGGCCCCGCCATCGGCCTTGGGCGCCGCGCCCTTGGCCGCGACCACCACCATGGCCGGACGAACCAGCCGGCCCAGCAGTTCGTAGCCCGGCTGCAGCGTCTGGATCACGCCGCCCGGCTCGACGCCGTCGCCGGCGGGCTGCTCCATCATCGCCTGGTGCTTGTGGGGGTCGAACTTCTCGCCCTTGGGCGGGTGGATCTTCTTGAGGCCGTTCTTGTCGAACGCCGACTGCAGCTCCTTGGACGTCATCTCGACGCCGACGACGAAGTTCTTCACGGCGCCTTCGCCCTCGGGGGCGGCGGCCAGCGCGCGGTCGAAGGTGTCGGCCACGCCCAGCAGGTCGCGGGCGAACTTGGTGATCGCATAGGCGCGCGCGTCGTTCATCTCGCGCTCGGCTCTACGCTTGGTGTTCTCGGCCTCGGCGGCGTAGCGGAGCACCTGCTCCTTCAGCGCCTTGATCTCGGCGGCCATCGCTTCGACATCGGCGCCGGCGTCGTCACCGGATTCGAAATCGGCAGGCGTCAGTTCCTCGGACATCAGACCTTCAGCTCTTCATCACCTGGCCCAGCACCCGGGCGGTGTAGTCCACCAACGGGATGATCCGGGCATAGTTCAATCGCGCGGGCCCGATCACGCCGATCGCGCCCACCACCTTTTGGGCGCCCGTCATATAGGGCGCCGCGATGACAGCGGAACCCGAAAGCGAAAAGAGTCGCGTTTCGGCGCCGATGAAGATGCGCACCCCCTGGCCATCGCGCACCCCGTCCAGAAGCTGGATCAGCTGTTCCTTCTGCTCCAGATCCTCGAAGAGCGACCGGACCCGCTCCAGGTCCTCCAGCGCGTCGCGGTCTTCCAGCAGGTTGGCGCGGCCGCGGACGATCAGGGCGCGATCCTCGGCCTCGCCCCCGCCCCAAGCCGCCAAGCCGTCCTCGACCAGGCGGGCCGCGGTGGCGTCCAGCTCCAGCCGCGCACGGTCCAGCTCGACGCGCAGGTCGGCCTTGGCCTCGTTCAGCGTCTTGCCGCGCAGGCGGGCGTTCAGGAAGTTGGAGGCCTCGGTCAGCGCAGACGGCGTTACGCCTTCCGGAAGGCGGATCAGGCGGTTCTCCACCGTGCCGTCGTCGAAGACCATGATCGCCAGCGTCCGGTCGCCCGACAGCGGCACGAACTCCACGTGGGTCACGCCGGCGTCGCGCATCGGCGTGACGACCACCCCCGCCCCGCCCGCCAGGCCCGACAGGATCGCCGAGGCCTCGTTCAGGGCATCCTCGTAGTTGCGGCCATGGGCCAGGAGGCGGGCCTCGATGCTGCGCCGCTCCTCCTCGCCGACGTCGCCCACCTCCATCAGCCCGTCGACGAACAGGCGCAGGCCGGCATGGGTGGGCCGGCGGCCGGCGCTGACGTGCGGCGCGCCCAGCAGGCCCAGGTGCGTCAGGTCCTGCATGGTGTTGCGGATCGAGGCCGGCGACAGCGAGACGCCGCCCTTCGACAGGGTGCGCGAACCCACCGGCTCGCCCGTCTCCAGATAGCTCTCGACGATGCGCCGGAAGATGTCGCGGGCGCGGGCGTCCATGTCGGTGAGACTGGGACCGACGGAAAACGGCGATGGCGTGACAGGGTGCGTCAGGGTTGGCCCATGGACTGTGTACTCCTGATCTAGGATAAGCGCGGCCCGAAGCGGCGCAAGCTCGCGCCCTCAAAGACAACGCCTGAAAGCCGACGTGATGCGACCTTCCGAACGCGCCCCCGACCTCCTGCGCCCGATCGTCCTGGAAACGGCGGTGACGCGCTATGCCGAGGGTTCGTGCCTGATCTCGGCCGGACACACCAAGGTGCTGGTCACCGCCAGCCTGGAAGAAGGCGTTCCGGGCTTCCTGCGCGGCAAGGGCCAGGGCTGGGTCACGGCCGAGTATGGCATGCTGCCCCGCGCCACACACACGCGCGGCCGGCGCGAGGCCGCGGCGGGCAAGCAGAGCGGCCGCACCCAGGAGATTCAGCGCCTGATTGGCCGCTCGATGCGGGCGATCATCGACCTCAAGGCGCTGGGCGAGCGCCAGATCACTATAGACTGCGACGTGCTGCAGGCTGATGGCGGAACGCGCACGGCCTCGATCACCGGCGCCTGGGTCGCCCTGCGGCTGGCGACAAAGTACCTGCTGGAAGAGGGCGTGATCGCCACCGACCCGATCCTGGACCAGGTGGCGGCGGTGAGCTGCGGGATCTTCAACGGCACGCCCGTCCTGGACCTGGACTACGAGGAAGACTCGAACGCCGAGGCCGACGCCAACTTCGTGCTCACCGGCAAGGGCGACATCGTCGAGGTCCAGGCCACCGGCGAGAAGCGCGGCTTCAGCCAGGGCGAGTTCGACGCCCTCTTCTCGCTGGCCCGCAAGGGTATCGGCGAGCTGTGCGAGATGCAGCGGACGGCGACGGCGGGCTGACCGCGCCCTCCCTCCCGCGAGGGGAGGCACAGATCGCGAAGCGATCAGGGTGGGGACGTATGGGCCATAGGGCGGGCGCCGGTGAGGATCGCGGCTTCCCCACCCGTCGCCCCCGGACCAGTTCCGGGGTCGCCACCCTCCCCGGAGGGGAGGGAAAACGAAAACGGCGCCGCCCCTCGCGGGGTCGGCGCCGTGAACGTCCGTGAAGCTGCGGCCTGCTTTCGCGGAACCGCGGCGACGGCGCGTGACTTAGAAGAACACGTTGAAACGCATGGCCTGCGGGGGCACGCGCTCGAGTTCGCGCGCCAGCGGGGCGAACATCGCGTCCAGGAACTTTTCGATCAGGGCGATCATGTCGAACCCTCCATTGTGCAGTGCAACTTGAGCGTGGAGATAGGGGTTCGTCTCGGGAATGGCAAGCATTTCCCGACCTGATGAATAAATATGCGCTGCAATGCCGCATGCGAGATGCCGCAACGCAGCACGCTCGAGGGCCGGCTGACCCTCGGCGGGAGGCGGACTCTAGGCGTCGTCCTCATCGAAGCTGTCGTCGGGCCCGGGTTCGTAGACCAGGAGGTCGCCCGGCTGGCAGTCCAGCTCGCGGCAGAGGGCCGACAGGGTCGAGAAGCGCACCGCGCGGGCCTTGCCGGTCTTGAGGATCGACAGGTTGGCGATGGTCACGCCGACGCGGTCGGCCAGCTCGGTCAGCGACATGCGTCGGTCGAGCAGCACCCGGTCGAGGCTAACGCGGATCGGCATCTGACGGGGCCCCTAGATCGTAAGCTCGGCTTCGCGGCGCAGGCGGGCGCCTTCGCGGAACACTTCCGCGAGCACGAAGACCACAAGGACGGAGAACCAGGCGGTGAGGCCCATGGTGGGCTGGTTGCGTTCGACGCCGGGCAGCAGCGTGCCCACCGCCCAGACCGCGTAGCGGCCCAGCTCCAGGCCGGCCAGCATCAGGCCGATCAGGCGCAGGCGGGCGACATTGTCGGGATGGAAGGGGTCGCCCGCGGTGAGCGTCGTGAAGATGCGGCGCAGCGAGCCCACGATGACGAGGATGCCGGCGAGGTAGAGCGCCGCGGCGGCGAGTCCGGCGGTCAGGACGGGACCGCGCTCCAGCAGCTCGGCGGCTTCGCCGTTGAATTTGACGCCCGACAGGAGGTCGGGATTGAAGCTCAGCAGCAGCGCCGCGAGCGTGATCAGGGAAAGGACGGCGACGCCGATCCACAGGGCCGCAAAAACCACATCGAGGATGATCTTCAGGAAGCTCGAAACCGAGCCCGGACCCAAGGCGCGCATGTCTCTGGTAGCTCCCCCTTCTTTGGTTTCGTCGTGATCCGCGCCGGCGGCGGGTGGTCGTTCAGACCGGGGCCAGCGCCGGGGCGGATCGTTGGACGAACCTCATGCTCTCGGACTTCGGAGCTTAGAGGAAGGCGGCTTGGGCGACGATGCTCAGGATCGGCGCGGCGGCCAGGAGAACGATGAAGCTCATCGCGGTGCGGTCGAGGACGTTCATGGCGTTGGCGAACATTTTGGAACTCCGTTTTGTTTGCTGCGCTGCGGCAGCGGGGTGGGTGAAGCGCTGTGCTTCGATGTGATTATCAATACGCCCGCATCGTTTCTCGATCACGTGAATATCGATTAACAATGTTAAACTTTCGCAATGCAGCGAACCGCGCACGGCGGTAGGTTTCGCCCCCGAAGACACGGAGCGTGCGCATGACCCTCAAACTCGAGCCGGGGACGCGGCTGGTGGTGGCGACCCACAACCCGGGCAAGGCGCGCGAACTGGCCGAGATCCTGGAGGGCCGCTTCCAGCTGGTGGCGGCCGGCGAGCTGGGCCTGCCCGAACCGGAAGAGACCGAGCAGACGTTCCAGGGCAACGCCCTGCTGAAGGCCCGCGCCGCCGCAGAGGCCTCGGGCCTCATCGCCCTGGCCGACGATTCCGGCCTGTCGGTCAAGGCGCTGGACGGGGCGCCCGGCATCTACTCGGCCCGGTGGGCGGGGCCGTCGAAGGATTTCGGCCTGGCCATGAAAAAGGTGGAGGAGCGGCTGGAGGAGGTGGGCGCCGAGGACGTCTCGGCCTGGTTCACCTCGTCGCTGGCCGTGGCATGGCCCGGCGGCCCGGCCGTGGTGGTCGAGGGCCGGGTCGACGGCGTTCTCACCTTCCCGCCGCGCGGCGACAAGGGCTTCGGCTACGACCCCATCTTCATCCCCGAGGGCTTCACCCAGACCTTCGGAGAGATGGAACCCGCCGCAAAGGACGGCATGAGCCACCGCGCCCGGGCCTTCGTGAAGCTGAAGGCCGCGCTGCTGTGACGACTTCCGGCCCCTCCCCGCCCGGGGGAGAGGCGCGCGCGAAACTCGGCGTCTATGTCCACTGGCCGTACTGTGCGCGGATCTGCCCCTACTGCGATTTCAACGTCTTCAGGGCGCGGGGGCGCGAGGCCGAGGCGGCGGAGCTGGCGCGCGCGATCGTGAGCGACCTCGAGGCGCAGCGCGCCATCACCGGTCCGCGCGAGCTGGTGTCGGTGTTTTTCGGCGGCGGCACGCCGTCGCTGATGGATCCCGCCTGGGTCGCGGACATCGTGGGCGCCGCGACAAGGCTCTGGACGCCCGCGCCCGATCTCGAAGTCAGCCTGGAGGCCAACCCCACCGACGTCGAGGCCGGCCGGTTCGCGGGACTCGTCGATGCGGGGGTGAATCGCCTGTCGCTGGGGCTGCAGTCGCTGGACGACGCCGCGCTCAGGTTCCTGGGTCGCAATCACGACGCCGCCGAGGGCCGCCGCGCGGCCGAGACCGCGGCGCGGCTGTTTCCCCGTCTGTCGCTGGACCTGATCTACGCCCTGCCCGACCAGACGCCCCAGGCCTGGGCCGAGGCGCTCAGGACCGCCGTCGCCCTCGGCGCCGAACACGTCTCGCCCTATCAGCTGACCATCGAGGAAGGCACCGCCTTCGATCGCGCGGTGCGGCGCGGCCTGTTCGTCCCGCCCGGCGACGAGGCCGGCGCCGACCTCTACGACGCGACCCAGGCCGTGCTGGAGGCCGAGGGGTTCGAGGCCTACGAGGTGTCGAACCACGCCCGGGGCGAGGCCGCGCGATCGCGGCACAACCTCGTGTACTGGACGGGGGTCGACTACGTCGGCGTCGGACCCGGCGCGCACGGTCGGATCACGGTGGATGGCGCGCGCGTGGCGACGGAGGCCGCGGACCGGCCTGCGGACTACATCGCCCGTGTCGCCACGGCGGGAACCGGCTTCGCGGCGCGCGAGACGCTGACCGCGGTCCAGGCGGCCGAGGAGCGCCTGCTCAGCGGCCTGCGCATCCGAAACGGGGTGGGGTTTGGCGATGTGTCGGCGCTCGGCCTGTCGCCGGAGGCGCCGGTGGTGCGGCGGCTGATCGAGATGGGCCTGCTGGCTGACGACACCCAACGCCTGCGGGCGACCAAGGACGGGCGGCGGCTGCTGAACGCGGTGACGTCCGAACTGGTGCTCGGCGCCTGAACGGGACCTCGCCTCTCGGCAGATCGCGGTTGCGCGTTACGTGTGCAGGCTTGCGTTTGGAGGGGTGACGGGAGAACCCTCCCCGCCCATGGCCCGCACCCTGCCCCCGCCGATGCTCGACGACGCCCCGCTCGCGCCCGGGCTCTATGTGGTGGCGACGCCCATCGGGAACCTGCGCGACATCACCCTGCGCGCGCTGGACGTGCTGAAGCAGGCCGACCTGGTGCTGGCCGAGGACACCCGGGTGACCGGCAAGCTGCTGCAGGCGTTCGGGCTGAAGGCGACGCTGGAGCGCCACGACGAGCACGCCGCCGAGCGGGCGCGGCCCAAGGCGATGGCGCTGCTGGAGCGCGGCGGCCGGGTGGCGCTGGTGAGCGATGCGGGCACGCCGCTGATCTCGGATCCCGGCTATCGGCTGGTGCGCGAGGCCGCGGCGGCCGGCCACAACGTGGTTCCGATTCCCGGTGCGTCGGCGCTGCTGGCGGGGCTGTCGGCGGCGGGGCTGCCGACCGACCGGTTCCTGTTCGTGGGCTTCCCGCCGCCGAAGAGCGCGGCGCGCCGGACATTCCTGACCGAGTTCGCCGGGTTGCGCGCCACGCTGGTGTTCTTCGAGGGCGGCTCGCGCCTGGCCGACACCCTGGCGGACATGGCCGTCGTGCTGGGCCCCGAGCGCGAGGCGGTGGTCGCCCGCGAGATCACCAAGCTCTACGAGACCTTCTACCGTGGCCCGCTGGGGGAGTTGGCGATCGATCCCAAGCTGGACGCGCCCAAGGGCGAGATCGTCATCCTGGTCGCCCCGGGCCGCGAGATCGAGGCCACCGCCGCCGACGCCGACACGGCGCTGCGCGACGCGCTGACCCGCCTGAAGCCGGCCGACGCCGCCGGCGAGGTGGCCAAGGCGCTGGGGCTGCCGCGGCGCGATCTCTACCGCCGGGCCCTTGAACTCAAGGACCTTGGGGAGCCGAAGTCGTGAACGTGCGTGTCGCCCGCGGCGGCGCCGCGCGCCGATCCGGCCGCCGCGCCGAGGTGGTGGCGGTCGCCTGGCTGATGGCCAAGGGCTATCGGATCCTGGGCTTCCGGCTGAAGACGCCGCAGGCCGAAATCGACGTGCTGGCGAAACGAGGCGCCGTCCTGGCGGTTGTGGAGGTGAAGAGCCGCACGAGCCTGGAGGTGGCGCTGGACACCGTGACCTTCGACCAGCGCGACCGCCTGCGCCGCGCGGGCGCCCAGCTGGCCGCGAACCGGCCGGGGCTCTCGGCCTGTGCGGTGCGCCTGGACCTCATGGCCCTCGCGCCCGGCAAGCTTCCCCGGCATATTCCGGACGCCTGGAAGGGCGCGTAAGCGGGGATGCAACGGACCCTGATGAACCGCGACGAAGCCGAAACCATCCTCTCGGAGGCCGGGGGCGCGCCGGAGGGCGAATTTCCCCTGCTGGAGGCCGCCATCGCGTGCGCGATCCACGAGGACCCCACGCGCGACCCGGTGCTGGCGCGCGAAGCCGCCGCCATCGGCGTCGAGCGGCTGGCCGAGCGGCTGAAGCGCGAGAGCCCTGAGGAGGCGATCGCCGAGACCATCGCGGGCGACCTGGGGATCACCGGCGACCTGTTCACTCTGGAAGACCCCGAGAACGCCGACGTCATCGCCGTGGCGTCCCGCAAGAAGGGTCTCGCGGTCACGATCGGGCTCTACTACCTGCACGCCGCGCGCAAGTGCGGCCTGACGGTGCAGGGCGTGGACTTCCCGGGCCACTTCCTGCTGCGCATCGAGACCGAGGAGGGGCCGCTCGCCCTGGACCCGTTCTCGGAAGGCAGGGTGGTGCTGCCGTCCGAGCTGACGCGGCGCGCCCTGCATGCGGGCCTGACGCCCAACGTGGCCGATCGGCTCGACCGGTTGATGACGCCCGTAAGCGACCGGGCCGTGCTGCTGCGCCTGCAGAACATCATCTTCGCCAACGCCAGCGCCCACGGCGATTTCGCCCGCGCCGAGCGGGCGGCCCTGCGGCGCGCACTCCTCGACCCCGCCGACCACCGCCCCTGGCTGGACGTCGCGTCCGCCCGCGAGGGCCAGGGAGCCCTGGCCGGGGCGCTGGAGGCGCTGCAGCGGGCGACGGCGCTCGATGGCGGGGCCGCGCTGGCGGCGCGGGCGCAGCGGGAGCGGGTCAGGCTGCGGCTGAACTGATCGGTTCGAGAACTGGCGCTTACGACGACGACCCCCTATGTCGGCTGAGCTTTACCGCCTGAGGAATTCCGCATGTCCCTGAAGGTCGCCGTCCAGATGGATCCCATCGAGGGCATCAACATCGAGGGCGACACCTCGTTCCTGATGATGGAATCGGCGCAGGCGCGCGGGCACTCGATCTTTGTCTACCTGACCGACTCGCTGGCGATGGAGGACGGCCGGGTGTTCGTGCGCGGCCGCGACATCCAGGTGCAGCGGGTGAAGGGCGACCACTTCAAGGCCGGCCCCGTGCGGCGCGCGGAACTCACTGAGTTCGACGTGGTGCTGATGCGCCAGGACCCGCCGTTCGACATGCACTACATCGACGCCACCTTCTTCCTGGAGAAGGTGCACCCCAAGGTGCTGGTGGTGAACAACCCGGCCGAGGTGCGCAGCGCGCCCGAGAAGCTGTTCGTGACCCAGTTCCCCGGCCTGCAGCCGCCCACGCTGATCACCTGGGACCGCGAGGCGATCCGCGACTTCCGCGAGCGGCACGGCGACATCGTGCTGAAGCCGCTGAACGGCCGCGGCGGCTCGGGCGTGACCCGGCACCTGAAGGACGACCCCAACCTGGACTCGCTGCTGGAGATCCACGCCGAGCTGGGGCGCGAGCCGGTGATCGTGCAGAAGTTCCTGCCGTCGGTGACCAAGGGCGACAAGCGCATCCTGCTGGTCGACGGCGAGCCGGTGGGGGCCATCAACCGCGTGCCGGCCAAGGGCCAGATCCGCTCGAACCTGGCGGTGGGCGGCGAGGCCCAGCCGGTGGAGCTGACCGCCCGCGACCGCGAGATCTGCGCCACCATCGGCCCCGAGCTGAAAACGCGCGGCCTGATCTTCGTCGGGATCGACGTGATCGGGGACTACCTGACCGAGATCAACGTCACCTCGCCGACCGGCGCCGTGGCCCTGAAGCGCTTCACCGGAATCGATGCCACGGACGTGATGTGGCGCCGGATTGAAGCCCTGCGGGCAAACGCTTAGGTTGTTGTCGAAGAGACGCGCCGAAGTCACGGAAACGTCTCACTTTCTCCCTAGGTTCCTTTTTTGTTCTTGATCTGAGCCCGACTGTATGCTCGGTTGTGGATAACTTTCGAGCGACTACAAGGGGTTGAGGCATGGCGGCGCGGGTGGTGACCCTGGCGTTCGACGGCGTGAACGCCGTGCGGGTCGACGTCCAGGTCCAGTTCACCATGGGCGACTCGAAATTCTTCATCGTCGGCATGGGCGACAAGGCCGTGCAGGAGAGCCGCGAGCGGGTGCGCGGGGCGTTCCAGGGCATGGGCCTGGCGCTGCCGTCGCGGCGCATCATCGCCAACCTGGCCCCGGCAGACCTGCCCAAGGAGGGCAGCCACTACGACCTGCCGATCGCGCTGGCGATCATGGCCGCAATGGGGATCATCCCGCCCGACGCGCTGGAGGGCTGGGCCGCCATGGGCGAGCTGGCGCTGGACGGGCGGATCACGGCGGTGGCGGGGGCGCTGCCCGCCGCGGTGGCCGCGGGCGGCATGGACCTGGGGCTGATCTGTCCCGAGGCGTGCGGGCCCGAGGCGGCGTGGGCGGGCGAGACGCGGGTGCTGGCGGCGCCGTCGCTGGTGGCGCTGGTGAACCACTTCCGCGGCACCCAGGTGCTGTCGCCGCCCCGGCCGGGCGACATGCTGGACGCCGAGCGGGTCCCCGACCTGCGCGACGTGAAGGGCCAGGAGAACGCGAAGCGGGCGCTGGAGATCGCCGCGGCCGGGGGCCACAACCTCTCCTTCATCGGCCCGCCGGGATCGGGCAAGTCGATGATGGCGGCGCGCCTGCCCGGCCTGCTGCCGCCGCTGACGCCGGCCGAGCTGCTCGAGACCTCGATGGTGCATTCGGTGGCGGGCCTGATCGCCAAGGGCCAGCTCAGCCGCGCCCGGCCGTTCCGCAGCCCCCACCACTCGGCCAGCATGGCGGCTCTGACCGGCGGCGGCCATCGCGCCAAGCCGGGCGAGGTCAGCCTGGCGCACAACGGGGTGCTGTTCCTGGACGAGCTGCCCGAGTTCGGGGCCCAGGCGCTGGACAGCCTGCGCCAGCCCCTGGAGACCGGCGAGGTGGTGGTGGCGCGCGCCAACGCCCACGTGCGCTATCCGGCCCGCTTCCAGCTGGTGGCGGCGATGAATCCCTGTCGCTGCGGCCACGGGGGCCCCGGGCGCGGCGCGTGCGGCCGGGCGCCCCGCTGCCAGACCGACTACCAGGGCAAGATCTCGGGCCCGCTGATGGACCGCATCGACCTGCAGGTCGAGGTTCCGCCGGTGACCGCCGCCGACCTCGCCCTGCCCGCCCCCGCCGAAGGCACCGCCGAGGCCTCGGCCCGGGTGCTGGCCGCCCGCACGCTGCAGATCGACCGCTGGAAGGGGCGCGATGGCCCGCCGGTGCTGAACGCCCAGGCCGAGGGCGACTTCCTGGAGGCGATCGTCGACCTGGACCCACCGGCCCGCGCCCTGCTGGCCCGGGCGGCCGAGGCGGGCGGCCTGTCGGCGCGCGGCTGGACCCGCACCCTGCGCCTGGCGCGCACCATCGCCGACCTCGAAGGCTCGGGCCCGGTGCGCCGGGTGCACGTCGCCGAGGCGCTGATCTATCGCCGCATCGCCCCGGCCATGGCCGGCGGCCCCAGCGCGTCGATCTCGGCGTAACGCCGGGGCGCCGTGATCGCGCCGTAGCCGATGGCGAAAAGGGTCATGTAGTTCCAGATCAGTGCGGCGGTCTGATACGCCCAGCCGCTCACGAGCGCGTCTGTGGCGTGGGCGAGATGTGTCGCGACGGCAAGAAGCTGGAAGCCCGCCGCAAAGAGTGGCCAGTAGCGCGGGCTGCGAAGCGCGATCCAGGCCAGGACCACAAGAAGCGACACGTCGATGAGCAGCACCGCCCACTGCGTGCTTTCGCTGCGCGACTTGAAAACGAGCAGCGAGAGCGCCCAGGTCGCCAACTCGCTTGCGGCGGCCAGGCGCTCCAGATCGCGGCCACGCAGGACCGCAATCGCGCAGACCCCCATAAGCACGGTTGGCCAGACCCAGATCGGCAACTGATAGGACAAAGAAAGACGACCCCCGGCGGTTCCCGAGGGTCGTCATCATACGCATGATGCGTGATGTTGGTACCGCTACGAGGCGACGCGGAGTGAGCGCATGCGCACGCGGTGAGTCTCGACGCCCTGCGGCGGCGGCTTTTCGCCCGCGTCCCCGTTCATCGTCACCGCCCCCAGCCCGATCTGGCCCTGGACGATGCTGAGCTCCTTGTGGGTTTCGACGATCGCGCGGCGCGCCTCGGCGAGGGCCATGATGGCCTCGCTGGCGCGCTCGACAGCGTCCTGGCCAATCAGGGCCGAGGCTCCGGCCATCTTGCGCAGACTGGGCATCACGCCTGTCAGCTGGGCGGTCTTGGCGAGGGCCGCGTCAATCGCGGCCTCGGCTTCGAAAAGGGCGCCGGCAACTTGCTCGGCCGCCAGGCGGCGTTCTTTGAGCATGAGTTCTCTCCGTGCGCGGCGCCTGGTAACGCCGCGTTTACAGTTTCGGGAAAGGGGGTTTCTTGGCCGTGGAGGCTTTGCGTTAATTTACGCGGGGCCTCAGGCCTTCAGCAGGTTAGACGCCAGGTCGTTGAGCGCGTGGAGCCCCGCCAGCATGCCCCCGAAGGCGAGGGCCGTGACGACGGCGATCACGACGATCGCACCGAGCCTGGCGAGCGGGCTCAGCTCATTCCGGAGACCCCAAGGTCGGGTTCGCCCTTGAAGTTCTCGTCGAGCAGCACCCAGGTCAGGCACAAAATCTCGCGAAGCACCATTTCCGGCGGCTTGAAGGGCGCCAGCTTGCGGGTGGCTGAAACCAGGTGCCTGGCCATATCCGCCTGCGCCGGCGTCGCCGAAAGGTCCACGAGCTGCCGCTCCAGCTGGGTCCAGGAGAAGCTCGGAAGAACTTCCTCCCGCTTCGCCAGAGCCGGCCAGCGGGCCTCGAAGTCGTCGATTTCCCGGCGGAGGCGAAGCGCCCTGCCGATCACCGCTCTGTTCTCGAAGTTCGGCCACTCGCCCATTTGACGCTCCTCGATCCGTTGCGAGCCCATCGGGCCAGCTTCGGGATGAGGTGTCTGTCCTGATCGTGTCGTGTCCTGATTCAGTCAGGACAGAGCCGACGTCGAGCTCGCGCAGGATGCGGGCGGCCTGGAAGCGGTCGTCCACGCCCAGCTTGCGTCGCGCGCGATCGCAATAGGTGTCGACCGACGTCTTCGACATGCCGAGTTCGCGGGCGATCTGCTTTGAGCTGAGATGCTGGTCGACCAGCCGCAGGCAATCACGCTCCCGCGGCGTCAATACGTCGACAGCGTTCGTGATGTCAGCCAACGCCCACTCCAGTCCTTAAACCGCAGTAAACGACGGCTTTCGCGTCTCGTCTACTTTGACGAGAGGATTCACCCGCCGCGCGTTGTTTTATTGCGCATCGCCCTGGCGCTTGACCTGCCGTTAAGCCCTGACGCCTAAGCCTTGCGCCCCATGCGCAGACCGACCCGCCCCCTGTCCGAGCGTCGCCCGTCCCGTGCCCAGATCAGCGCGGAACAGCTCGCCTCACTGAGCCACGAATTCCGCACCCCGTTGAACGGTGTGCTGGGGATGGCGCGCCTTCTCGAGGGCACGAAGCTCACGGCCGAGCAGAAGTCCTATGTGTCCGCGCTCCACGACAGTGGCCAGCACCTCCTGACTCTGGTCAACGACGTGCTGGATTTCGCCAAGCTGGGCGCCGGCGGCGTCGAGCTGCACCCGGCGCCGATGGAACTGGAAGGCCTGCTGCGGGGCGTGGCGGAGCTGCTCTCGCCCCGCGCCCGCGAGAAGGGTCTGGAGATCGCCTGGGCCGCGCCCGCGTCGCCGGCCCAGATCCACGCCGACGAGGGCCGCCTGCGCCAGATCCTGCTCAACTTCGCCGGCAACGCCGTGAAGTTCACCGAACGCGGCGGCGTCCTGATCACGGCCACCGTGCCGGAGCCCGGACGCGTGCGGCTGGCCGTGGAAGACACCGGGCCCGGCGTGTCGAAGTCCGACCGCGACCGCATCTTCGAAGCGTTCGCCCAGGCTGACGCCGCCCACGCCGACCTGGGCGGCGCGGGCCTTGGCCTCGCCATCGCCCGCCGCCTCGCCCACGCGATGGGCGGCGAAGTGGGCGTGGACGCCGCAAGAGGCGGCGGCGCCTGCTTCTGGTTCGAGGCGGCCTTGCCGGCCCTGCCCGGCCTGGCGCCGACGCGTCCGCTGGACGGCCGCACCGTCGGCGTCGCCTCGCCCAACCCGATCGTGCGCGACGCCGCGCGGCTGCAGATCGAGGCCAGCGGCGGCAAGGCCGTGGTCACGGAGGCGCTGGCCGAAGCCATCGCCCGCACAAAGCCGGGCGACGTCATCCTGGTCGACGCCAGCCTGGCGGCCGACGGCGGCCCGCTGAAGCCGCCGCTGCAACGCCCCGCCATCGTGCTGCTGGCGCCCGACGAACGGGACCGGATCGCCCGCTATCGCCGCGCCGGGTTCGCCGGCTACCTCATCAAGCCGCTGCGCCGCGCCTCGATCGCCGAGCGCGTCCTGATCGCCGCCGGGGTCGCCGCCCCCGCGGGCCAGAGCGCGCGCGAGGACGAGCGGATCGCCACCGCCGCGGCCCCCGGGGCGCGTGTGCTGCTGGTCGAGGACAACCCCATCAACGCGCTGCTGGCCCGCGCCCTGCTCAGCCGCGAAGGCTGCGAGGTCGAGCATGCCGTGGGCGGCGCGGAGGCCCTGGCGGCCTGCGAGACCGGCGCCTACGACCTGATCTTCATGGACATGCGGATGCCCGGCCTGTCGGGCCAGGAGACGGCGCAACGCCTGCGGGCCGACGGCGTCGAGACTCCGATCGTGGCCCTGACCGCCAACGCGTTCGAGGACGACCGCCACGCCTGCCTGGCCGCGGGCATGGATGACTTCCTGGTGAAGCCGCTGTCGCCCGACGCGCTGCGCGGCGCGCTGACCCGCTGGACCGGCCCCCGCGCCCAGGCGCGCACGCCGATCTCGAAGGGCGAGCGCACGAAGGTCCGCGCCTCGAAGTAGCCCGCCTTTACGGCGCCTGCGGCGCGCGCCAAGGTCCGCGGTCTGGGGCAGGGGGCCCTGAGGCGCGGAGACCCGAGTGAGCGTTGAACCCGCGGAGCCCAAGCGCGGCGCGCTGAGCGCGCTGGCCGTCTTTGTCGAGCGCCGGGCGCTGGTGATGCTGGCGCTGGGGTTCGCCTCGGGCCTGCCCAACCTGCTGATCTTCGACACCCTGTCGCTCTGGCTGCGCGAGGCCGGCCTGTCGCTGAAGGTCATCTCGATCTTCGCGCTGGCGACCCTCAGCTATTCGCTGAAGTTCCTCTGGGCGCCCCTGATCGACCGCACCCAGGTGCCGGGCCTCACGCGCCTGCTGGGTCACCGGCGCAGCTGGATGATCGTTCTGCAGGTGCTGCTGATGATTGGCCTGTGGATGATCTCGGGCGTCGATCCCGCGCGCGACCTGGCGCTGATGGCCGCCTTCGCGGCGCTGGTGGCGTTTGTGTCGGCCACCCAGGACATCGTCATCGACGCCTGGCGGATCGAGGCCGCGCCGACCGAGAAACAGGGCGCGATGGCCGCCGCGTACCAGTGGGGCTATCGGATCGCGATGATCGTCGCGGGCGCCGCGCCGTTGCTGATCGCCGAGAGCTACGGCTGGAGCGCCTCGTACGCGGTAATGGCCGGCCTCATGCTGGCCGGGGTCGCAGGGGTGCTGGGCGCGCCACGTGAGAAGGAACATGTGATCCGGCCGATCCACGCCGAGGGCGTGCCCAGTCGCCCGGCGCTGGAACTGCCCGAGTGGATCGCGCGGCTGGCGGTGTTCGTCTTCGGGGCGCTGCTGCTGGGCTCGGGTCTCGCCGCCGACGCCTCGCTGCTGGCCGCCGGCCTGAACAGCCTGGGCCTGCCCGCCGCCGCCGAGGCCGTGAAGGCGGCATGGGAGATGAAGCCTCAGGGCGTCTACTTCCAGCTGCTGTCGGTCGCCGCGGGCCTCGGGATCATCGTCGTGGCCATCCTGCCCATCCCGGGCCTGAAGACGCGGCCCGGCGTCTACCTGTTCGCGGCGCTGGGCGACCCGCTGGTCGATTTCCTCAAGCGCTACAAAGGTGTCGCCGCCCTGATCCTGGCGCTGATCTGCCTCTACCGCCTGTCGGACTTCGTCCTGAACATCATGAACCCGTTCTACGCCGACCTGGGCTTCAGCAAGATCGAGATCGCCGAGGTGCGGAAAGTGTTCGGGGTGGTGGCCACCGTGATCGGCGTCGGCCTGGGCGGCTTCCTGGTCGCGCGGCTGGGGATGATGCGGGCGCTGGTGATCGGCGCCTTCGCAGGCCCGATCAGCAACCTGGCGTTCGGCTGGCTGGCGCTGCAGGGGCCGCAGCTGTGGGCCCTGTTCGTGGCCATCGGCGTGGACAACATCGCCGGCGGCGTCTCGGGCACCTGCCTGATCGCCTACATGTCCAGCCTGACCTCGGCGGGATTCACCGCCACCCAGTACGCGCTGTTCTCCTCGCTCTACGCGCTGCCCGGCAAGCTGATCGCCTCGCAGTCCGGGCGGATCGTGGAGTCCTCGGCCGCCGCGGCCGATGTCGGCGGGCCGATGGCGGGACTCAAGGCGATGTTCGGACGCCTGCCGCCCGAGGCGTTCGCCGGGGCGATGGAGAAATCGCAGGTGAGTCCGGCCGCGCTGGGGGCGGGCTATCTCGTCTTCTTCATCTACTCGTCGCTGATCGGCGTCGTGGCCATCGTGCTGGCGTTCATGGTTGCGCGGCGGCAGCCGGGCCCGGAGTAGCTGCCCTTCCCACGCAGTGGGAAGGGGGGACCGCCCGCCGAAGAGCGGGTGGTGGGAAGGGCGCGCGGCCCACAAGGCGGATTGCTCCTCTACCTCAGGCTCAGTCGTTCAGCTTCACCGACCGCTGATGAGGCATGCCCTCTCCACCACCCGCTCTACGGCCTGCGGCCTCGGCGTGCGGTCCCCCTCTCCCACTTCGTGGGAAAGGCAGTAACTCAGCGATCCAGGCAGATCACCTGGGCCACCTGCAGCTCGCGGCGCAGGTCGTCCGAGACGATGAAGTAGTTCTGCGGGGTGATGGGCTCGCCGGTGGCGGTGACGTCGGCGCGGCGGCCGTTGGCGGCCAGGGTGGCGCGGACGATCTCGGGCGCCGTCGTGTAGATCCGGCCGCGTCGCGGGCTCTCGGCGATGGTGACGCCCAGCACCCGGCCCTGGGCGTCCAGCGCCGGCGCGCCGGAGAGGCCGCCGAGCGTGCCCTGCAGGCCTTCGGTCCGGCCGGTCTCGGCCCATACCAGCACCGGCTCGCTGCGGGCGCCATGGCCCCGCACCACCAAGGTCTCGCGGCCCAGCAGGCGGGAGCTGGCCTCGCCGGGTTCGCCCTGCGGGAATCCGGGGTGGAAGGCGCGTTGGCCGCGGCGCAGGGGCTCGACCAGGCCCAGCGGCAAAGGCGCGGCCCCACCCTCGGTGAAGAGCAGCGCCGCCTCGCTGTTGGGATCGACCTTGACGCTGACGGCGACGCCGGTCCCCGGCCCCACGACGATCACCGGCTTGGCGCAGCCGTCGACGACGTGGCGCGCGGTCAGCCAGACGCCGGCGCGCCCGATGGAGAAGGCGGTGCCGGCGGCAGGACCGGTCTTCTCGGGGACATCGACCACCACCGCCGGATCGAACGGCGAGGCCGGCCCCACCACCTCGCCCAGCGGCTCGGCGCTCTTGGGCGGCGGCGGCGGCGCGTCGGTGCGCTCGTCGCGGCCACGCGCGGCGAAGAGCACCGCCACGACGATCGCGGCGTAGACCACCCAGTCCGGCAGCCGCGGGAAGCGCATGTGCTAGCTGCGCGCCGCCGCGATGACGATGGCGGTGGCGAGCTTGGCCCCGACCAGCAGCGCGGCGGCCGAGAGCTCGCCCTCCTGGATGCGCTTGGGCAGGCCGCGCAGGATCATGTCCACCAGCCGGAAGACCAGCAGCTGGACCACCACGGTCACCGCGCCCCAGAGGCCGATCTCGATAACGTTGGTCGACGCCTTCAACGACGCGGAGAGCGGGATCGCCAGGCCCACCAGAACCCCCGACAGCGACAGCGCCGCGGCGGTGTTGCCCTCGCGGATGAGGGTGATTTCCTTGTGCGGCGTCAGCAGGACGTAGAGCGCCGCGGCCGCGACCAGGATGATGACCGTGACGCCCGCGTGGGCCAGGAAGACCGGGAAGCCGGCGGCGAAGGCCTGGATCTCAGGTGATGGTGTCGGCATGCGAAAGCTCGTCCCCGAATGGCGGGCGAAGTCCTATCACGACGGCCAAGCTATTCCGAAGGGGCCTCGCCCGACGCTACCTTCCGTCGCGCCGACGCCCGCATCTTCTCGCTCTCGCTCTTCAGCTGGCCGCAGGCGGCAAGGATGTCGCGGCCACGGGGCGTGCGGATCGGCGAGGCGTAGCCGCCGCGGTTCAGGATCGCGGCGAACTGCTCGATCGTCGACCAGGACGAGCACTCGTACTCGGTCCCAGGCCATGGATTGAACGGGATCAGATTGATCTTGGCGGGGATGCCCTTGAGTAGCTGAACCAGGGCCTTGGCCTCGGCCGGGCTGTCGTTGACGCCCTTCAGCATCACGTACTCGAAGGTCACCCGCTTGGCGTTGCCCAGGCCCGGATAGGCGCGGATGCCGGCCATCAGCTCCTTCAGCGGGTACTTCTTGTTGAGCGGCACCAGCTTCTCGCGCAGCTCGTCGTTGGTGGCGTGCAGCGAGATGGCCAGCATCGCCTGGGTCTTCTCGCCCAGCGGCTGCAACTGCGGGACCACGCCCGAGGTCGACACCGTGATCCGGCGGCGCGAGATCGCGATGCCCTCGTTGTCGGCGATGATGTCGATGGCCTGGGCCACGTTGTCGAGATTGTAGAGCGGCTCGCCCATGCCCATGAACACGATGTTCGTGAGCTTGCGGTCCTCCTTGGGCGAGGGCCATTCCTCCAGGTCGTCGCGGGCCACCTGCACCTGGGCCACGATCTCGGCGGCGGTCAGGTTGCGGACCAGGGCCTGGGTGCCCGTGTGGCAGAACGTGCAGTTCAGGGTGCAGCCGACCTGGCTGGAAACGCACAGCGCGCCGGCGCGGCCGACGTCGGGGATGTAGACGGTCTCGACCTCGATGCCCGGGCCCATCCGGATCAGCCACTTGCGGGTGCCGTCCTTGGACACCTGGCGCTCGACCACTTCCGGGCGCGCGAGGCTGAAGGACTCGACCAGCTTGGCCCGCTGCTCCTTGGCGATGTCCGTCATCCTGTCGAAGTCGGTGACGCCGTAGTGGTGCAGCCAACGCCAGACCTGGCTGGCCCGCATCTTGGCCTTCTCGGGCGGCACGGCCCCGGCCTCGACCAGCGCAGCCGCCAGCTCCTGGCGGGAGAGGCCCGTCAGGTTCGGCGCCTTCGGCGCAAGCTGTGTGGCCGGCGCCCGGCTGAGATCGAGGGTCACGCCCAAGGGGTCAGGTCCTTCTGGAAGGGGCGGAATATAGGTGAGGCGGCGGTTCGCGCCAAATCTCCCTCCCTTAATGGGGAGGGACAGACCGCCGCAGGCGGTCAGGGTGGGGCGGTGTCGATCCTCCCCGACCTCTGCACTCCGACCCAAACCTCCCCACCCTGGCCGCTTCGCGGCCTGTCCCTCCCCATTAAGGGAGGGAGGTCTTCAAACATCTGTTCGAACCCGCTAGGGTCGCCGCTAAACTCGAAATCGACGCGGGAGATACGTCCATGAAAGCTCTGCTCAGCAAGGCGGTCGGCGGTCCGGAGACCCTGGTGCTGGAGGACGTGGCGTCGCCCGAGGCCAAGCCGGGCTGGGCCGTCGTGTCGGTGAAGGCCGTGGGCGTGAACTTCCCCGACGTGCTGATCATCGAGGACAAGTACCAGTTCAAGCCGTCCCGCCCCTTCGCGCCGGGCGGCGAGATTTCGGGCGTGGTGAAGTCGGTCGGCGAGGGCGTCACCCACATCAAGCCGGGCGACCGGGTGCTGGGCAACACCGGCTGGGGCGGCATGGCCGAGGAGCTGGCGCTGGAAGCGCACCGGCTGGTGAAGATCCCCGACGCCATGCCCTATGACGAGGCGGCCGCCTTCATCATGACCTACGGCACCAGCTGGCATGCGCTGGACGCGCGGGCGAACCTCAAGCCGGGCCAGACCCTGCTGGTGCTGGGCGCGGCCGGCGGCGTGGGCCTGGCGGCGGTCGAGCTGGGCAAGGCGATGGGCGCGCGCGTGATCGCGGCCTGCTCCAGCCAGGAGAAGGTCGACCTGTGCATCAAGCACGGCGCCGACGCCGGCGTGGTCTATCCGAAGGGGCCGTTCGACCGCGACGGACAGAAGGCGCTGGCGGGCCTGTTCAAGGACGCCTGCGGCCCGAACGGCGCGGACGTCATCTACGACCCGATCGGCGACGCCTATGCCGAGCCCGCGCTGCGCTCCATCGCCTGGGAAGGCACCTACCTGGTGGTGGGCTTCGCCGCCGGCGAGATCCCGAAGGTGCCGCTGAACCTGGCGCTGCTGAAGGGCTGCCAGATCGTCGGCGTGTTCTGGGGCGGCTGGGTGGCCAAGAACCCCGAGAAGCACCAGAAGAACGTGGCCGAGCTGCTGGAAATGTATGCGCAGGGCAAGATCAAGCCGTTCGTCTCCGAGCGCTTCCCCCTGGCCCGCGCCGGCGACGCCATCGCCCACCTCGCCAGCCGCAGGGCCCTGGGCAAGGTGGTCGTCACCGTCGACTAAGGACTCCCCTCTGCAGCCTGCCGGAGCGCGCGCCATCGGCTGATCTCGGCTGGCATGGGAGGAACGTCGTTGCGGCCACTCGGCGACGCTCTTACTGATCGCCGATAACCTGGAACCGAGGGGATGCGCATGGCGGGGCGGCTGGACGGCAAGGTGGCGGTGATCACCGGCGGGGCCTCGGGGATCGGGCTGGGAACGCTTGAGCTGTTCGTTGCCGAGGGCGCCCGCGTCGTCGCCGCCGACATCCAGGACGAGAAGGGGGCGATGCTGGAGCAGCGCTTCCCCGGCCGCGTCCGCTACGCCCACTGCGACGTGACGAAGGAGGCCGAGATCGCCGCGGCGCTGAAGCTGGCGGCGGACGAGTTCGGCGGCCTGGACATTCTCTTCAACAACGCCGGCATCTCGGACGGCATGCGCGAACTGGCCTCGATCGAGGCCGAGACCTGGAGCTGGATCTACGACGTCCTGGTGCGCGGCCCCGCCCTGGGGATGAAGCACGCGATCCCGCTGATGCTGGCGCGCGGCGGCGGCTCGATCGTCAACACCGCCTCGATCGCGGGCCTGCAGGCCGGCTGGGGCCCGATCGCCTATTCGTCGGCCAAGGCCGCCGTGATCCACATGAGCCGCGTGGCCGCCGCCCAGCTGGGCACGCAGCGGATCCGGGTGAACGCGATCTGCCCCGGCCTGATCGCCACCTCGATCTTTGGCGCCTCGCTGGGCCTGCCCCGCGCCGTGGCCGACCAGATGGCCGCCCGCGTCGCCGGGAACGCCGCCAAGGTGCAGCCGGTGCCCAAGGCCGGCCTCCCCGACGACATCGCCCAGGCCGCGCTCTACCTGGCCTCGGACGCTTCGGCCTTCGTGACCGGCACGCATCTGGTGGTGGACGGCGGCATTACCGTGGGCTCACGCCATAGCTGGGACCAGAGCGGCCTCTCGCCGTTCGCAGAGCTGTTCGGGGACGCCTTCTCCCAGCCGCAAGACTCGTGACCGAGCCGGACGCGCCCTCCCAAGGCCGCTTCTCGGGCCTGTCGCACAATACCCAGGGCGCGCTCTGGATGCTGCTGTCGGCCGTGACCTTCTCGGCGATGGCCACGCTCATCAAGTTCCTGGGCGACGACTATCCGGCCGCCCTGCAGACCTTCTACCGCCAGCTGGCCGGCGTGGTGATCCTGCTGCCGGTCATCCTGCGCCATCGCGGCGCGGCGTTCGCCACCAGTCGCCCGGGCATCCTGATCTTCCGGGCCAGCGCCGGGACGATCGGAGTGATCCTGTCGTTCTACGGCTTCCAGCACATGCCCCTGGCCGACGCCAACGCGCTGTCGTTCACGCGCACGCTGTGGCTGGTTCCGTTGGCGATCTTCGTCGTGAAGGAAGATGTCGGCGCCCTTCGGATCGGCGCCGCCCTGGTGGGGTTCGCCGGCGTGCTCCTGATGGTGCGGCCGGGCGCGGGCGGAGCGTTCGCCGTGGGCGTCCCCGCCCTGGCCATGCTGGCCTCGTCGTTCCTCTTCGCCTTGACCGTCACCGGCATGAAGGTGCTGACCCGCGATCACGCGCCGCGGGTGATCCTGGTCTGGTCGGCGTTTCTGGGCCTGGTCTTCTCGCTGCCCGGCGCGATCCTCACCTGGCGCATCCCTGAACCCGTCGACCTGGCCCTGCTCTGCGCCATGGGCGCCATCGGGGTGATCAACCAGGCCTGCTACATCAAGGGCATGAGCCTGGGCGACGCCGCCGCCATGGCCCCCATCGACTACACCCGGCTGATCTTCACCGCCGCGATCGGCTTCTTCCTGTTCAGCGAGATCCCGACCATCTGGACGATCGCCGGGGCCCTGGTGGTGGCGGGGTCGACCCTGTTCATCACGCTCCGCGAACAGCGGCTGGCGCGGTCAGCCAAGCTGAGCGCCGAGGCCGACGCGCCGTAGCTACTCCCCGCGGAGCCGCTCGATGTCGGCCTTGGCGGCCTGCCTGTGCTTGGGCTTCAGGTTGCGGCCGACGATGGCCATCAGGGCGGTGAACACCGCCGCGTCATCGGTGTAGCCCAGGCCCACGATGACATCGGGGATCGCGTCGACCGGCAGGACGAAATAGGCCAGCGCGGCCAGCATCATCCCCTTGGCGGCCAGCGGGGTGTCGTCGTCCTTGGCGCAGTACCAGACCGACAAGGCCTCCTTGGCGAAGGGGACCTTGGCCGCGACCCGGCGGATCTTGGGCCAGAAACCTTGGTCCACCCGCTGTTCGTTCAGCTTCATCACCGCGGGCACGAGCGCGCGGTCCGGCGCGATCTCACGCTCCGGATCGAAGGTGACGTCAGGTGACGCTTTTTCCCGGGCGCTCATAGCGCTAAGCCTTCGCCGAAATTTCTCACGCCATCATATGGGAGCTCGGCGTCCATGGAACTCAATTCATCCGTCGCGGCGGTGGTTACGGGCGGCGCCTCGGGCCTGGGCGAAGCGACTGCGCGCTCGCTTGCGGCCAAGGGCGTGAAGGTCGCCATCTTCGACATGAACGAACAAAAGGGCGAAGCGGTCGCATCGGAAATCGGTGGCGTCTTCTGCAAATGCAACGTCACGTCGGATGAAGAAGTCGATGCGGCCTTCGCCAAGGCCCGCGCGGCGCACGGCCAGGAGCGGATCCTGGTGAATTGCGCCGGCACCGGCAACGCCATCAAGACCGCCAGCCGCGACAAGGCCACCGGCGAGACGAAGCACTTCCCGCTCGACGCCTTCAACTGGATCATCCAGATCAACCTGGTCGGCACGTTCCGCTGCATCGCCAAGTCGGCGAAGGGCATGCTGGACCTGGAGCCGATCAACGGCGAGCGCGGCGCGATCGTGAACACGGCGTCGGTGGCGGCCGAGGACGGCCAGATGGGCCAGGCGGCCTACTCGGCGTCGAAGGGCGGCGTGGTCGGCATGACCCTGCCCATCGCCCGCGACCTGGCCGGCGACGGTATCCGGGTGAACTGCATCCTGCCGGGCATCTTCAACACCCCGCTGATGAACGCCGCCCCGCCGCAGGTGAAGGAGGCGCTGGCCGCCTCGGTGCCGTTCCCGAAGCGTCTCGGCAACGCCGAGGACTACGCCTCGCTGGCCCTGGAAATGATCACCAACGGCTACTTCAACGGCGAAGACGTCCGCCTCGACGGCGCCATCCGCATGGCTCCGCGCTAAGCCGCGCGACATCGCTGAATGATTGGAGCCCCTGCGCAAGCGGGGGCTCTTTTCGTTTCCCTCCCTTAATGGGGAGGGTGGCGAGCGAAGCGAGACGGGTGGGGAAGCGTCGATCCTCCCCGAAGTCGGCGCTCGGACCCACACTTCCCCACCCTGATCGCTTCGCGATCTGTCCCTCCCCATTAAGGGAGGGAGGGCGATCAGCGCCGCCGACGCGCCGGGCGGCTGGAGCCCATGAGGCCCCCCAGGACGCCGCGGATCAGTTCGCGGCCCACCTGGCTGCCGATGGTGCGCAGCATCGACTTGGCGAAGGCCTCGCCCATGCCCTGGCGGTTCGAAGGCCGGGCGGCCGGACGACGCTCGGGCTCACCGCGCTGGTTTTCCCAGCGCTCGTCGCGGCCGCGAGGGTCAGGCTGCTCGGCCTCGGCGACGGCCGCCTCGGCGGCCTTGGCGCGGGCCTGAAGCATCTCGAAGGCGCTCTCGCGGTCCTTGGTCTCGTCGTAGAGGCCGCGCACCGGGCTCTGGCCGATGACCCCCGTGCGCTCGGCCGGCGTGATCGGCCCCAGGCGCGAGACCGGCGGGCGGATCAGGGTCTTCTGCACCACCGTCGGCGCGCCCTTCTCGTCCAGCACCGAGACCAGCGCCTCGCCGACGCCCAGGCCCTGGATCGCCTCGGCGGTGTCGAAGGCCGGGTTGGGCCGGAAGCTCTCGGACGCCGCCTTCAGGCCGCGCTGTTCGGCCGGCGTGTAGGCGCGCAGCGCGTGCTGGATGCGGTTGCCCAGCTGGCCCAGCACGGTGTCGGGGATGTCGGCCGGGTTCTGGGTGACGAAATAGACGCCCACGCCCTTCGAACGGATCAGGCGGACCACCTGCTCCACCTTCTCCAGCAGCGAGCTGGGCGCGTCGCGGAACAGGAGGTGCGCCTCGTCGAAGAAGAACACCAGACGCGGCTTCTCGGGGTCGCCCACCTCGGGCAGCTCCTCGAACATCTCGCTCATCAACCACAGCAGGAAGGTGGCGTAGAGGCGGGGCGTCGAGATCAGCTTGTTGGCCGCCAGCACGCTGACGAAGCCGCGGCCCGAGCCGTCGACGCGCATCAGGTCCGACAGCTGCAGCGCGGGCTCGCCGAAGATGTTGGCGCCGCCCTGGTCCTCCAGCACCAGCAGCTTGCGCTGGATGGTGGCGATGGTGGTCGGCGACATGTTGCCATACTGGGCCGACAGTTCCTTGGCGTGATCGACCGCGTAGGTGAGCGCCGCGCGCAGGTCCTTGAGGTCGAGGAGCAGCAGCCCTTCCTCGTCAGCGGCGCGGAACACCACCGAAAGCACGCCCTCCTGCACATCGTTGAGTTCGAGGATCCGCGAGAGCAGCAGCGGGCCCATCTCCGACACCGTGGCGCGGATCGGGTGGCCCTGCTCGCCGAACAGGTCCCAGAACACGGTTGGCGCGGCCATCGGGTTGAGGGTCAGACCCATCGACTGGGCGCGGGCCAGCATCTTCTCGTTGGGCGCGCCGGGGGCGGCGATGCCCGACAGATCGCCCTTCACGTCGGCGCAGAACACCGGGACGCCAGCGTCCGAAAGGCCCTGGGCCAGGATCTGCAGCGTCACGGTCTTGCCAGATCGGAAGAGC
>NZ_SCTC01000082.1 GCF_004299445.1 Phenylobacterium sp.
ATCTGGCCGGTGGCGGCGGCGTGCGGCGACAGCGCCCGCTGGGCGGCGCGCTTGGCGTTGTAGGGCGTGCGCGTCAGCAGGATCGGTGCGTCCCTGGCCCCCTTCGGGATGATCATCACCGTGTAGAGTTTCACCCCGTCGCGCATGGGGATCATCTCCACGCGCTTCTCGTAGTCGTAGCTCGCCTTGGGCCACTCGAAGTCCTTGGCGATGTCGGGGGTCATGTAGGGCGTCGCGGGCTGGGCCACGGCGGACGAGAGGGCGAGGGCGGCGCAGGCGGCGGCGCCGGCCAGCAGGACTTGGAAACGCATCGAGTTCCTTGGGAGATCTACCCCTTGAGCTTACGACCTCGCGGGGCCCGGGCAACGCCCACAAATGCAAACGCCGCCGACCTTGCGGTCGGCGGCGCTGCAATCGATCAGATCCTGCGTGGGATCAGGCCTTGGCGACCGCCAGCCGGCGGCGGCGCAGCGAGGCGCCGGCCAGACCGAAGCCGCCGATCATCAGGGCCCAGGTCGTGGGCTCCGGAACCGCGGCGATCGCGTCGTTGATGAAGTCGGTGTGGATGAAGATCGGCACATAGCCCGAGAACTCGCCGAAGCTGGAATTCAGGCGCCCGTCGATGTCGCCGAAACTGGTCCCGAAGGTCAGGCCATAGGAGTTCACCGAAGCAAGCTTGCCGTTGATGAAGGCGCCACCGCCCGAGTCGCCCCCGGCCACGCCGACCTCACGTGCACCGAGGCCCAGATCATTGAAGAAGGTATTTCCGAGCGGGCCGAGCCCGAGCGCGTTTGCGATCCGTCGCGACTGGTTCTGCGCCTGCAGGCCATTGTCGAAATCGGAGATATAGCTGAACTCGATTTGAGCCTTTCCGAAGAAGTTCTCACCGTTCGCGTCGACGTCGGTGAAGAAGCCCTGAAAACGCGAGTCGCCCCAGGCGTAATCATACTTGTTGTCGCCTTCGCGCAGGTAGCCGGTGCTGGGCAGGCCCGAGACGCCGAGCGCCCCGCCGACTTCGGATCGGCCGCCGTAGCCGGTGACGTTGAAGTTTTTGCCGGTCAGATCGCCTTCGTCGTACAGTTCATAGCGCTGGGCGAACGCCGGGGCGTAGTCGGCAAGGCGCAGGACGGCGATGTCATTCTGGTCGATGACCTCGCCCGTGTAGTCCTGGTGCACCGTGTAGTCGACGACGTCGATCGCCACGGCGCTGGCGTTGAACGGCACGCGCTCGTCACCCTGGGTGCTGTAGTCCCAGAAGTAGGCGGTGGTCTTCACCAGGTCGGCATCCTCGACGCCGCCGCCGCTGCTCACGCAGTGACCGGCCGTCACGATCGACAGACCGCCCCCGACGAGGCTGCCCGAGCAGATGAAGCGCGAGCCGTTGGCGTACTGCATGATCAGCGCCGCGGCGCCGCTGTGCTTCGCCGGGTCGGGCAGATAGGTCGCCGCGCCGCCGGGACCCAGGCGCGTGACGCCGTTGATGTCGACGGTCCCCTGGCCGGTCGCGCCCACGCCGATGATCGTGCTCTGCGCGGTCCAGGTCAGGCCGTTGGCCTCGCCGGAGATCACCGCCGCAGACGCGGCCCCCGCCGTCATCGCGACCGTCGCCGCACCCATGGCCAGCTGAAGCGCCAGCCGCTTATTTCCCCACAACATAAGATAGCCCCTGAACAACAAACCCTTAACCGAGACTGCCGTTGTCCGGTGGGGGGCTGTCAACGAACATTGTTGCAAAAAGCGCGACGAACGGCACGTTTTCCCCTGACAGTTGAATTATGGGGGCGTGTTTTCCCTCCTGGCGGGCCTGATCGACCAAATGCCTGGAAATTCGGCGCCACCGCTGATTTCACCCAGGGGTTGAAGAGCGCCCTTCTTTGGGCGAGTCAGGCGCGCCAGCGGTTCGGTCAGGCGCTGGCCAGCGCGCTCTGGAACAGGATCGCGCCGTCGGCCGAGCCCAGTTCCGGCTCGAACGCCCGGTCAGGGTGGGGCATCAGGCCCAGGACGTTGCCCTTCGGGTTGATGATACCGGCGATGTCGCGCGCGGAGCCGTTCGGATTGTTCAGGTAGCGGAACACCACCTGGCCCTCGCCCTCGAGACGGTCCAGCGTGGCCTCGTCGGCGAAGAAGTTCCCTTCGCCGTTGCCCACGGTCATGGTCGCCTGACGGCGCCCCTGATAGCCGGCGGTGAATCGGGTCTGGCTGTTGGTGACCTCGAGGTCGACGGCCTTGCAGACGTACTTCAGCTTCTCGTTTCGCAGCAGCGCGCCGGGCAGCAGGCCCATCTCGCAAAGCACCTGGAAGCCGTTGCAGATGCCAACCGTGGCGATCCCGCGCTCGGCGGCCGCCTTTACCTCGGTCATCACCGGCGAGAGCGAGGCCATCGCCCCGCAGCGCAAATAGTCGCCGTAGGAGAACCCGCCCGGCAGCACGATCAAATCCAGGCCATCGGGAAGCCAGGTCTCGCCATGCCAGACCATCTCGACCGAGGCTCCGGTGGACCGTTCGATGGCGACCTTGCAGTCGCGGTCGCAGTTGGAACCGGGGAAGACGATGACGGCGGCTTTCATGGCGCGCGCGGTAGCATGCTTCGGGGGCGGAGTCAGGCGCGCTCGATGATCGGCGCCGGAAAGGCGTCGCGGAAGGTGAAGGCTTCGGAGGTGGGGCCGAGGCGCGCCAGGATGTCGAGGCGCGCGAAGCCGTCGTCGAAGGTGGGACGATGGCCGGCGGGGATCCACCATAGGGTCATGTAGACGTCCATGTGCTCGAACCACTCGCGGCGACGCTTGAGGACCGCCATGTGGTCGGAGCGGTAGACGAAGGCTCCCAGCGCCTGCGGGGTTTCCCAGACCGAAAGGTTGGGGATGAGCAGCGGGTCGGACTTGATCGGCTGGCTTGTGGAGTCGAAGCCCTCGCCCTTCAGCCGCCAGACGAAGCCGGCGTGCGATTCGGCGATGGCGTTGATGCGGTCGAGGTTGGCGACGAAGTCGGCCGTCTCGGGCGCGTCGATCGGCGCCTTGAGGCGCGCAAGGTTGAACTGGGCCAGGTGGAATCCGGTCATGGCGAGCCCTTCCGCGTCCAGTGCTTGAGGCTGTCGAGATAGGCGAGCAGCTCGTCGTAGGCCTTCTGGCTGCCGTATCGGCAGCCGGTGGTCACGACCGTGCCGCCGTGGGCCTTCTGCATCATGATGGCGGGATGGGCCGGCGCCGAGGGCTGGGTGATCAGGTAAGACGTGCCGCCGTCGACGCTCGAGTAAAAGCGGTAGGGCTCGGCCGTTTCGACGGGGGCGGGATCGAGCTTCGGCTGCGCCGCCAGCGTCGCGGCCTGAGCCTCGAACGGCTGGCCGCAGTCCAGCCCGAGATAGGCGGCCTTTTCCTCCTCGCCGGGCGGCGTGCAGGCAGAGAGGGCGAGGGCGACCAGCGATAGCGTCGCCCTAAGCCTCACCTAGGCCAGCTCCACCCGGTAGCTTTCGATGACCGTGTTCGCGAGCAGCTTCTCGCACATGGCCTTCACCTCGGCCTCGGCGGCGGCGGCGTCGCCGGCCTTGAGGTCGAACTCGATGGTCTTGCCGACCCGGACCTGGCTGACGCCGTCCCAGCCCAGGCCGTGCAGCGCCTGTTCGACCGCCTTGCCCTGCACGTCGAGGACGCCGGGCTTCAGGAACACGTGGACCTTTGCGCGCACTAGTGGAGACCCCCCTGAATCACGGTGGGCATCTCCTTCATGATCCCGAGCCGCCGCGCAACCTCGGTGTAGCTCTCGATGACGTTGCCCAGGTCGCGGCGGAAGCGGTCCTTGTCGAGCTTCTCGTTGGTGATCGAGTCCCAGAGCCGGCAACTGTCGGGGCTGATCTCGTCGGCCAGAATCACCCGGGAGAAGTCGTTTTCGTAGATGCGGCCGAACTCAACCTTGAAGTCGACCAGCGTGATGCCGACGCCGCCAAACAGCCCGGTCAGGAAGTCGTTCACCCGCAGGGTGAGCGCCATCATGTCGTCGATCTCCTGGGTCGAGGCCCAGTTGAAGGCCGTGATGTGCTCTTCCGAGACCATCGGGTCGTGGAGCTTGTCGTCCTTGAGGTAGAACTCGATGATCGAGCGCGGCAGCGGCTGGCCTTCGGGGATGCCGTAACGCGTCGAAAGCGAACCGGCGGCCACGTTGCGGCACACCACCTCCAACGGAATGATCTCGAGCTCCTTGATCAGCTGTTCGCGCAGGTTCAGCCGCTTGATGAAGTGGTTCTGAACTCCGATCGAGTTCAGCTTCGTCATGATGTATTCGCTGATCCGGTTGTTTATGACGCCCTTGCCCTCCAGGACGGCCTTCTTGGTCGCGTCGAAGGCGGTGGTGTCGTCCTTGAAGTACTGGATCAGCGTGCCGGGCTCGGGGCCCTCATACAGGATCTTGGCCTTCCCCTCGTAGATCTTCTTACGGCGGGTCATATTTGGGCCTTCTCCATGGGCGAGGACTTGTCCGGTTCGGGAAAAACGAAAAACGCGCGCGATGATGTCCTCCGCGCGCGGGTCCGACTCGGCCTCTCGCCCCATTCAGGCAAGGCAAAAATAGCGTGTGCGACGCTGCGGCGCAAACCAGCGGCGCGGTTGCCGCTTTCCATTGCGGGCCCGTTCGGCGCACGATATGGGATCGCCCGCTCTACGCAGTTGACCCCTAGGACCCGATGACGACCTTCAACGAACGCGAACAAGGCTTCGAGAAGAAGTTCGCCCTCGACCAGGAGCAGGATTTCAAGGCGCATGCGCGCCGGAATCGCGCCCTGGGACAGTGGGCCGCAGGCCTGATGGGCCTCGAAGGCGCACACGTCGAGGAATACGCCAAGGCCGTGGTGAAGTCGGACTTCGAGCTGCCCGGCGACGAGGACGTGTTCCGCAAGGTGTACGAGGACCTCAAAGGCTCTGGCGTCAGCGTCTCCGAGGGCGAAGTCCGCATGAAGATGGCCGAGCTTCTGGCCCAGGCCCGCGAAAGCGTTCGGGCGGGGAACTAGGTTCGCCGCCGTTCGCGGCCCCGCCGTCCGTAGGTCGACGGGGCTCCGGCTCGCAGCCGTGGCGTCAGCCTTTGAGCTGGGCGGCCAGGAACTTGCGGATGCCCGGGCCATAGGGGGGACGCAGCGCCTTTAGCGGCCCGATGTCCTTCTTGATCTGACTGAACACGGCCTTGCGATGGCTGAACTCCCGGAAGCCGTCGGCGCCGTGGTAGCTGCCCATGCCCGATGGGCCGACACCGCCGAACGGCAGCTCCTCCTGGGCCACGTGCATGATCACGTCATTGACCGTGACGCCGCCGGCCGTGGTTGACGTCAGCACGGTCTCGCGTTCGGCCGCGTCGTCGCCGAAGTAGTAGAGCCCCAGCGGCCGGTCGTGTCCGTTCACGTAGGCGATGGCCTCGTCGACAGTGCGGTAGCTCTTCACCGGCAGGACCGGGCCGAAGATCTCCTCCTGCATCACCTTCATGTCGTCGGTGGGCTCCAGGATTAGGGTCGGGGGGATCTTGCGGTGTTCCTGCTGCGAGAAGTCCTCGCCCTCAGGCTTCAGTTCGACGATGCGGGCCCCCTTGGCGCGGGCGTCGTCGATGTAGCCGGTGATCCGCTCGTAGTGCCGTTGGGCGATCACCGAGGTGTAGTCGGGGTTGTCCTTGATCGTCGGGAACATCTGGGCGACCGAGGCGCGCGCGGCGTCGACGAAGCCGTCGACCCGGTCATGTGGCGCCAGGACATAGTCGGGCGCGAGGCAGATCTGGCCGGCGTTCAGGGTCTTGCCGTTCATCACCCGGGCGGCGGCGGTCTGCAGATCGGCGCTGCGGCCCAGGATCACGGGGCTCTTGCCGCCCAGCTCCAGGGTGACTGGAACAAGGTTCTCGGCGGCGGCCCGCATGACGTGCCGCGCCACCGAGGTGGCTCCGGTGAAGATCAGGTGGTCGAAGGCCAGCCGCGAGAACGCTTCGCCCACCTCGGGCCCGCCGGTGATCACGGCGATCTCCTCGTCCGAAAACGCGCCGCCGAACATGGTCTTCATAAGTTCTGACGTGGCCGGGGTGTATTCCGACGGCTTGATCATCGCGCGGTTGCCCGCGGCCAGGATCCCGGCCAGGGGCGCGAAGGTGAGGTTCACCGGGAAGTTCCAGGGGCTGATTACGCCCACCACGCCCTTGGGCTGGTAACGCACCTCCGCCTTGGCGCCGAACAGGCCCAGGATCGCGGGCGTGGTCTTGCGCTTTTCCGGCCTCATCCAGGCGCGCAGGTGATCGCGGGCGTGCTTCAGCGGACCGATGGAGCCGGCGATGTCGGTCACCGCCGTGGCCTCGCGCGAGCGCGAGCCGAAGTCGGCGTTCACCGCGTCCTCGATGGCTGCGCGGTTCTCGCGCAGCAGGCGGATGCAGCGGTCGATTCGCTCGATCCGCAGTTCGGCCGAGGCCTCCCCATCGCGCAGGTGCGCCGCCTTCTGGCCCTCGAGGATCGCCTGCATGTCCATCTGTGTCTCCCGTCTATAGGGGAGAGGTGAGGGGGCTTACGCGGGGCGCGTCAAGGGCGGCCTGCTGCGGCAAGGACGGGACGGCTCACCCTCTTGGGCACGATCTGCGACCAGGCCTCCAGGACCAGGTCGGCGAGCTCGGCATTGTCGAGGTGCGCGATCTCCACATAGCTCCAGTAGACGGTCGCGACGGGGCACTTGCTGAACGTCTCGGGACGGATCTCGAACAGCAGTTCCTGGTGGCCCTTGTCGAGCTTCAGGATCACGCGGCCGTCAATGGCCAGCGCGAAGCTCTTCTTGCCCACGTTGAACCACGGGTTGCCCCTGTATGTGACCTCATGCGCCCCAGGGAGCGCGAGGGCGAGGCGGCGAAGGTCATCGATTGTCGAGATGACATCGCCTCCTGCGCGCTACTCGGCGGCCAGCGCCTTGGCGTGGACGTCCTCGCCGAACACGCGGGCGAAGATCACGTCGACGTTCTTGAAGTGGTAGCCTAGGTCGAAGAGGTCTTCGAGCTCGGCGTCCGAGAGTGTGATCTCGGGATCGGCCTTCAGGAAGTCGAGGAAGGCGCCTTCCCCGCGCCAGACCTTCATGGCGTTGCGCTGGACGGCGGCGTAGCTGGCCTCTCGCGAGAGGCCCTTTTGCGTCAGACCCAGCAGCACGCGCTGCGAATGCACCAAGCCACCCAGGCGGTCGAGGTTCTTGGCCATATTCTCAGGATAGACCACCAGACGTTCGATCACGCCCGCCAGGCGTCGCAGTGCGAAGTCGAGGTGGACGCAGGCGTCGGGGCAAATGCCGCGCTCGACGGATGAGTGGCTGATATCGCGCTCGTGCCATAGCGCGACATTCTCCATCGCCGGGACCACGGCCGACCGCACAAGACGGGCAAGGCCGGTCAGGTTCTCGGTCAGGATCGGATTGCGCTTGTGCGGCATGGCCGACGAGCCCTTCTGGCCCGGATCGAACGGCTCCTCCGCCTCCAGCACCTCGGTGCGCTGAAGATGCCGGATCTCGATGGCCAGCCGTTCGATCGAACTGGCCACGACGGCGAGGGCCGCGAAATAGGCCGCGTGACGGTCGCGCGGGATCACCTGGGTCGAGACAGGTTCGATGGCCAGGCCCATCTTGTCGGCGACGTAGGCCTCTACTTCCGGGGCCACGTTGGCGAACGTGCCGACCGCGCCCGAGACCGCGCAGGTCGCGATCTCGAAGCGCGCCATCGCCAGGCGCTCCTTGGCGCGCTGGAACTCGGCGTAGTGACCGGCCAGCTTGAGCCCGAACGTGGTGGGTTCGGCGTGGATGGCATGGCTCCGGCCGACGGTCGGCGTCAGGCGGTGCTCGTAGGCGCGGCGCTTCAGCGCGCCCAGCACCATGTCGACGTCCTCCATCAGGAGGTCGGTGGCGCG
>NZ_SCTC01000083.1 GCF_004299445.1 Phenylobacterium sp.
GGTAGCCGCAGTTCCGCCAGCCGCGCGGTATCCAACGCGACGCGCACCTCCGAAGGCGGCGCGCCCCAGATCTCGGCCCGCCGAACGCCCGGCGCGCGATCCAGGCGCTCCCGGAGCTGATCCGCCGCCTTCTCAAGTCGCCGCATCGGCAGGGTCTCGCTGACCAGCGCCACCTGCACGATCGCCACCTCGGTGGTCCGCGCCCGACGGACCTCCAGCTCGACCAGTCCCGCGGGCAGCGACGGACGCAGCGCATTCACCTCGCGCACGACCTCGTCGTACTTCCGCTCCGGATTTACGCTCCAGTCGAACTCGACGTTCACCGAACCCGCGCCGTCCAGGCTGGTCGACGCGATGTCGTCCACGTCGTCGAGGCCGGCCAGCACGTCCTCGATCGGATCGACGACCAGCTGTTCGATCTCGGCCGGCTCGGCGCCCGGCATTACCGCCCGCACCGACACCACGGGGATTGGGAAGTGCGGGTCCTCAGACCGCGGCGTGGTCATCAGCGCGTTCAGACCCAGGAGGGTCAGCAGACCGAACGCGACCAGCGTGAACTGCCAGCGACGAACCGCGAAGTCGGCGATATCGAACCTCACCGGGCGGCCACGGCCGGCAGCTTTGCGGGATCGACCACCAGCACGGCCTGGCCGTCACTGACGAACCCGGCTCCGGCGGTGATCACCCTGGCGCCCGGCGGCAGCCCGGAGACCCGCGCGAAGTCGCCTTCGAAGCCCTCGAACGTCACCGCCCGGCGTCGGGCCTTGCCCTGGGCGTCCACGACCAGAACGCTGGCTGCACGATCCTTGGCCTCGAGGATCGCCTCAGCCGGGACGCGCGCCGCCTGAGCGCCGACGTCGGTCGCTACGGCGACACTCGCGCTCGCCACCTGGCCGCTCAGCGCCTGTGCGCTGGGCGGCAGGGCCACCTCGATCTCCACGCCGGCGGTCAGTGCGTTCGCACTCCGTCCGACACGCACCACCTGTCCGGCGACAGGCGGGGCCCCGCCGCCCAGGTCCACGCGCACCGCATCGCCCACCTTGACCCGGCCCGCCTGGCGATCCGGCGCATCGGCCCGCAGGACCAGCCCGCTACGCTCGTCGGCCACGGTGATCACCGTCTGGCCGGGCTGAACGACCTCGCCGGCCTGCGCCGTGCGCGTCAGCACCACCCCCTCCACCGGCGAGACCAGGCTAGCCCAGCGGCGGTCGAAAGCGGCTGCCGACATCCCGGCCTGCGCCGCTTTCAGAGCGCTGGCGCTGTCGTCAAGTCGCTGCCGGCTGACAAAGCCCTGGTCGAAAAGGATTCGGGCGCGAGCCATGTCGCGCTCTGCACGCTCCAGATCGGCCCGCGCGCGCTGCTCGGCCGCGGCCACGCCGGTGGGATCGAGCCTGGCCACCACCTGACCGGCCCGGACCCGGTCGCCCGCCTCGACGTCCAGCCGCGTCATCACGCCCGGTACACGGAACGACAGATCCATCTCGCGACGCCGCTCGATCCGGCCGGTGAAGGTCAGTGTCTCAGCACCGGTCGCAGCGCCGATCTGAACCGCCTCCACCGGCGTGGGCGGCGGCGCTGAAGTTGCGGGGGCGTCGGCCTTCCCGCAGGAGGTCAACATCAGCGTCAGGACGGCCGACATCCCGAT
The DNA here is from genome assembly GCF_004299445.1 of Phenylobacterium sp. Classification (GTDB taxonomy): domain Bacteria; phylum Pseudomonadota; class Alphaproteobacteria; order Caulobacterales; family Caulobacteraceae; genus Phenylobacterium. The sequence goes on from NZ_SCTC01000083.1 coordinate 1,646, forward strand.
CCAGCCCCGATCGCGCATCTCTTCCTTCATGATCGATCAATGATCGACTATCAGTGATCAACGATCGGTTTCGTTGTCAAGCCGTAGCATCGGTGACAGGAACAACACCATGAAGGCGGGGACGAGATCGCCGCCCAAGCGCAAAGGGCTCGGGCCGGAGCGGCGGGAGGAGATCCTCGACGCGGCGCTGCGGCTGTTTTCCCAATACGGCCTCTACGGGGTTTCAACCCGCCAGATCGCAAGCGCCGTGGGCATTTCGCAGCCGACGCTCTACGCATACTTCCCGTCGAAGCATGACTTGGCCGCTGCATTGCATGAGCGCGCCTTCGCCGGGTTGCATGCCCGGTTGGTGGCCAGCCTTGCCCTGCCTCGCACTCGCGACGGCTTCCGCGTCGCGCTACGCCACTACGTCGACTTCGGGCTGGACAACCCCGACGCCTATAGACTGGCCTTCATGCTCGAAGGCCCCCTGGGCCGCACGCCCCGCGCCGACGACCTCGCGATCCCGCCCGAGGCGCATGCGACTTTCGGGGTGTTGCGAATCTGGATCGATGAACTCCACGCGAACGGCTCGGCTAGCTCGGACGATCCCGAACGTCTCGCCCAGTCGCTTTGGGCGGCGCTGCATGGCCTCGTCGCCCTCCTCCTGGCCCGCCCCGAGTTTCCGTGGGTCGAGCGGGAGGCCCTGATCCAGGGCCACATCGACCTGCTGCTCGACGCCGCTGTAACCGGCAAACACCGCGGCGCGTGAGCGACGGTCAGACCAGACGACTTCATTCGCCGCACGACCGCGATCAAGCGGCGCCGAAGCCTATCCGCCAACGTGGCCGAGGGGCCCGTTCAGCCCCTCGCCGATCGCCGCCTCTAGTTCCCGAGCGGCGTGTTCTCGTTCGGGCCGTCGCTTTGCTGGCGGCGGCGGTTGGGCAGCATCGACTGGGCCGCGGCCAGTTCCATCCGGTCCAGACCGCCGTCCCCGTTCTTGTCGATCTTGGGGAACGCCATTGCGATCATGTTGCCCATCTGGCCCTTGAGTTCGGCCTTCTGGAGCTTGCCGTCGATGTTGTCGTCCATCATGCCGATCAGCCGAGTCTGGGCGAAGCGGGCGTCGCTGTCGACCTGCTTGGCGGCGGTCTCATCCAGCCAGCGGAACGAGAGCGAGGTGAACAGCATCTCTTCGTGGCTCTGCTCGCCCCAGGTGACCTTGATGGTCGGGTCCGGGTTGGACGGGTTGGCCTTCGAGTTGTCGTAGACGTAGTTGGCGATCAGCCGCGAGCCCGCGGGGATCTTGATGGGCTCAGCGAAGGTGTAGCTGCGCTGCCAGTTGAAATCATAGCGCGGCAGGGTGAGCAGCAGCTTCTTCTTGCCGTCCGGCGTCTGCAGCCACAGGTCGGATGAATAGGCCCGGTAGTGGGCGTGCGGGAACGCAGAGTAGAGCAGCGCGTCGTTGGGGAACTCGACGTAGGCCATTTCCTTATGGCGCTTGGTGTTCGGGGCGATCGTGATGGTCGGGTCGATCACCACGACGCCACGCATGATGTACTTCGGCATGTCCTCGCGGAAGTAGACGCCGATCTGCGTGTTATCGACCGTCTCCTTGCCGTAGGGCGTGTAGTGCATCTGGTAGCCGACGGCGCCGCCGGCCGGCAGGTAGGTGCCCACCTCGCCCGAGAACACGTTGGATTCGGCGCCCACGGCATAGCCGCCGACCGACCCGCGCCAACGGGTTTCCGACGCCGTCTCGCCTGCCTTCGGCACATCCTTCATCCAGCCCGTCAGCACGTGGTGCACGGCCTGGCGGTCGCCCGGCTTCACGGTGGTGGCGCGGATCCACTTGCCCTGGGTCAGCGGGTTCTCGGTGAACGGGCGCTGATAGTCGACGATGCCCGAGGCCGGCACCTTGTAGGCCGGGATGTTCAGGATCAGGTCGGGCTTGCCCAGCGGCCATTCGGCAGCGGTGTGCCGCGTGCCCGCCAGCGGGTCGGCGCCCTCGCCGCGCGGCGCACCGGCCTCGACCCAGTGGACCAGCGTCTTGATCTCGGCCGGGGTCAGATTCTTCGTGTCGGAGAATTTGCTGACGTGCGGGTCGGCGTTGTAGGGCGGCATCCGGTCGGTGCGGATCACCTCGCGGATCATCGGCGAGAAGCCCTTCACCATCTCGTAGCTCGTCAGCTTCATCGGGCCGATGCCGCCTTCCTGATGGCAGCCGACGCAGTTCTTCTCGAGGATCGGAGCCACGTCCTTGACGTAGGTGAGCTTGGCGCCCGCGCCGCGCGACGGGAACGCGATCGGAGCGCCCAGCGGGCCCGTCGCAGCCGGGGCCGCCCGGCCGGCCGCCAGGGCCTCGAGGGCGCCGGCGACGCCGCTGACCGGGCCACGGTAGGCGATGGTCCAGGTCTTCGGATTGATGACATACGCTTCGGCCGAGCGGGTGACGCCCAGGCTTTCACCGATCAGCTGGTTGGGGTCGAGCAGGACCGGCACGGCGTAGCCGACGCTGGACGCCTCGGAGAGGATCGCCTCGCGGCTGTCCTTCAGGCTGGAATTCAGAAGCCGGAACTCAACGCCCTTGGCGCCGTAGGTATCGGCCAGGGCCTTCAGTTGGGGCGCGAGGCCGCGGATCACGGCATCGCCATTGGCCTGGGTGACCAGAACCACCGCGCTGGCGTCGTTCATGCGATAGAGTTCGTGGGCTTCCAGGTTGGCGTCCACCAGCATGAAGTTGTCGACGCTGGCGGGCGTCGTGGCCGAGGCGTTCACCTGGGAGCCCGTCAGGGCCGCCTGCTGGGTGTCGCTGGCGCAGCCGGTCACAAGCGCGGTGGTCGCCAGAAGGCCCATCAGGCCGAGACGCGTCGTCATGGTAGCTCCCCAATCTCTATCGTTCGGCGCCCAGGCGCGAGAACCTGAGCCGCGCGTCATTTTCGCCGCATCACATTACACCATTATTTCGAAAACCTTCGCGCCCCGGGTTGGAGGCGGTCGCGGCCGGACTCAGTCGCCGCCCTGGGCCTTCCCGCCCTTGGCGCTGACGATCATCTTGACCAGCGCTTCGGTAACGTTCGGCTCGAGGCCCTCGGTGTGGCCCTTGTCCATCCGCACCACGTCGGCGACGACGCGGCCGTCCTTGCACTTGGGATAGACGTAGACCTCGCTCTTCCCCGGCCCGGCCTTCATTCCCCAGACCTTGTAGCCGGCGCGGCTGAAGTCCCAGACGTGTCCGGGCTTGTCGTCGACGATGTCATTCTCGCGGATCCGCGCGCCGCAGCCGTACTTCGTGGCCCAGGGCGAGGTGGCAGGCAGACTGTCGATCTCCCACTGCCCGACTGCAAAGATATGACTGAACTCGCAGGCCGGCGGCCTGTCGTTGGCCATCGGGTTCGGACCGGCGGGGCGCGGGTCGGGCGGCGAGCCATCGGCCTTGGGCGGGCCGAACTGCTTCACGAAAGGCGCCTGGCCGATGCGGCCGCCGGACAGGCTGAGCCAGCCGTCGACCTTGCCCTTGAAGTAGTCGCTGCAGACGATGCGGCGCGAGGTGAACCCACCCTGGCTATGCCCGGCCAACCACATCGCCTTCACGTTGCCCTTGCCGAAGCTGTCGAAGACGAAATCGGTGATGTTCTGCAGATGAGCGTCGTCGGCCGCGCCATCCCAGCGGCGCACCGGCGTGGCCGTCGCCGCCGTCGGGGTGGCCACCACCAGCCGATACTTCTGCACGTAGTCCGAGGCGGGGAAGTAGTGGCGCTGCCAGTTGCCGACCGACCCAGCCCCGTGGATGTTGAGGATGAAGGTCACCTTCTCGCCCGGCTTCAGGTCGCAGGGATAGTCCAGCCAGAACTTGCGCCCCGTCCTGGCGTCGGTCGCGTTGCCCAGATCGGCCAGCGGGCCCGGCACGCAGGCCGTACCCTCGCATCTCACCGGCTGCGGCGTCGTGCACGCCACGCCGCCCACGTCCCGAGCCAGCGACGGCCCGGCGGTCGCCAGGAGTCCCAGCGCCGCGCCCAGGGCAATCTGCGTCGTCTTCATCGTCCCTCGCTCCCGCGATTGAGCCCTTGTCGTGGCGGCAGCACTTTGCCGCCGTATTTCAGGGTCCGCCAACCTGGGCGCCGAGCACTCCGGTCGCCCGGCGGTTGACGCAACCGGCCCCCGCCGCCGATCCTGCGCGGGGGAGTACGATCATCATGGCGTCGAACGAGATCTGGCAGTGGTCGGCCGTAGACACGGCGACGGCGATCCGAACCGGCCAGGTCAGCGCCCTGGAAGTGACCCAGGCGCACGTCGCGCGCCTCCACGCCGCCAACCCGGCCCTGAACGCCGTCGTCGTCGACCTGATCGACCAGGCCCTGGACGCCGCCCGCGCCGCCGATGCAGCCCAGGCCTCGGGGGCCGAACTCGGTACGCTTCACGGCGTCCCCGTGACGATCAAGATCAACATCGACGTCGAGGGACAGGCCAACTCCAACGGCGTCGTGGCGCTGAAGGACAATATCGCTCCCGGCGACGCGCCCGTGACCGCCAACCTCAAGCAGGCCGGCGCGATCATCCTGGGGCTCACCAACACGCCCGAGTTCTCGATGCGGGCGTTCACCGACAACCCGCTGCATGGCCAGACGTGGAACCCCTGGGACCGCGCGATCACCTGCGGGGGGTCGTCGGGCGGCGCGGCGGCGGCGGTCGCGGCCGGGATCGGCTGCATCGCGCACGGCAACGACATTGGCGGCTCGCTGCGTTGGCCGGCCTTCTGCACCGGTATCGCCACCATCCGCCCAAGCCAGGGACGCGTCCCCGCCTTCAACCCCTCGGCGCCGGTCGAGCGCCCCCCCATGGCGCAGCTGATGTCGGTCCAGGGGCCGTTGTGCCGCGACGTCGCCGACGTGCGGCTCGCGCTGTCGGTGATGAGCCGCCGCGACGTCCGCGATCCCTGGTGGGTTCCGGCCCCCCTGGAAGGCCCGCCCCTGCCCAAACGTGTGGCGAAGGCGAAGATCCCCGCCAGCATGGACTGCAACCACGAGGTCCTCGCGCTCATCGACCGCGCCGCCGCCTGGCTGTCCGAGGCCGGATACGAGGTCGTGGAGCTGGAGGTTCCCGACATCGACGAGACCTTCAAGGTCTGGGTCGACCTGATCTCCACCGAGATCACCGTCCTCCAGCTCAAGCAGTACCGAGAGCAGGGTGGCCCGCTGTTCCAGGGCGCGCTGGACGGCATCCTGACGATGGCGACGATCCTGGACGGCCCCGGCTATATGCAGGCCGTCGCCTATCGCGCCCGTCTCATCCGCCGCTGGCTGGCGTTCCTGGAGGACTGGCCAGTGATCCTTGCCCCGGTCTCCGTGCAGCCCACACCCGCCTTCGACGCCGACCTCGTCAGCACCGAGGCGGTCCGGCGCATCTTCGGCAACGACCTGCGCTTCAACATGGCCGTCAGCGCGCTGGGCGTCCCGGTCGCGACCACCCCGATCGGCTATGTCGACGGCGCGCCGATCGGCATCCAACTCATCGGTCAGCGCTTCCGCGAGGACGCCTGCCTTGAGGCAGCGGCCGCCATCGAGGCCCGGCTGGGACTGCCCGTCCACGACCTCTGGGCGCGGTCGACCTAGGCCCTCCGACCCGAGTTGCACCACCTCGCATCGGGCTGCATCGCGGCGCAACCTAGACTCGGCCCAAACAAGCTTAGCAATACAACTTTCTGGTGTATTTCAATTGACTCGACCGCGCTGCGGCGCGTAGCGTCAACTCGGCTAAGACAAATGTTCAGGAGCTATTATCCAAGGTGGGGCAAGTAACTTGCGCCGCCCTTTCCAGTGCTGCGAAGCCAACAGCCTAGCAAACGAGGAGGACGCGGATGGCCACGCAACCGCGCGAGAAGACCGATTTTGTCATCAAGGACCTGGTAGTCAGTATTCCGTCCGCCGCCGGCGCCGGCGGGCGGTCTTTCCTTCCCGCCGATGACGGCGAACCCTTGCCCTGGTGGATCTCGCCGGTGGCCGGGGTCCTGGGCAAGGAGCACATCCTTGAGATCGCCCGCGAGACGGTCCGGGTGGCCCTGAAGGACCAGGCGGCGCTGGACAGCATCGGTCTCGCGTTCCAGGCGGGAGCCCACGAGGGCAATCCGGCGTTGCGTGAAGCGATCCACGACGTGGGCTCGGCGGTCGTCGCCAGCGCCGTTTGGGCCGACCTCGCGCGGGCCGGCGCGCGCACCAATGGCGGCGGCGGCGGCGTTGGCCTTCCCAACCCCGACTGCGGCGGCTCGTCGCTTGAGACCATCCCCACGCCGATCACCCCGATCGTGCACGTCGGCATGGAAGCGCACCGGGTCTCGGACCTGCCCAAGATGCGCAAGCAGCTCGCGATCGCGGTCGAGAAACTCGACAAGATCTCGGCCAGCTACGCCCCTCGAGGCGACGACATCCCGGCGGTGAAGAAGCACCTCGAGGGGGCGCTTCAGAGCCTCGGGCGCTGAAGGCGCGGCCCGCCATGGCCGGACGGCTCGCCGAGCTCTCGCTGCGGGCCATCCGGACCGTGGCGGCGCTTCCGACCTCGGACGTCGGCCTGCTCGCGCGGCGACTCTACGCCTATGGCGCCGCGCCGTTCGGGCATGACGCCGAACTGGCCTTCGGACCGGGAGACAACGCGCTCTCGGTCCTGGGCCTCGCCCCCGGCGGCGCGGTGCGCGAGCTCCTGGCGCAATACTACGAGGCCTCGACCTATCCGGGCTGGATCAGCTTCCGACGCGCGGGTGGCGACCTGGCCGAGGCGCCGGCCTGCAAGCTCTATGTCAGCCCTCGCCCCGAGGCGCTGGCTGACGCCTTCCCCGTCATCGCAAACACCTTCGCCAGCCTGGACGTCGGGTCGTTCAAGGTCGGTCGCGGCGCACCCGGACTGCTGCGGGCGGACAAGATCGTGGCCTATTTCGACGACCTGGATCATCTCGGCACAGTGGCCATGGCCCTGACGCGCGCCCTTCGCGGCGCGCCGCCCCAGGGCGCAGCGTTCACCGCCGAGATCGCCGGCGACGGGCTCCTCTCCTGGGGACGAGACCCCTGCCCCGTCGCCGGCGCCCAGCCTCAGAGCTGGCGCTCGTGGATCACCGACAGGGTGGCCGAGGCGATCGTGGCCGTGCGGCAGCCCGGCGCCGATCCTGCCCCCGCCGTCACGGCCCGGCTGGCTGAACAGGGCGTTCGCGACTGGGTGACGCCATGAGCCAGCCCGAGACCGGCTTGTCGGACGTCCTGTTCATGCTGCCGCCAGACGCTCAACTCGTGGAGGTCGGCGACCTGTCCTTGCGTCTGCAGGCCAAGATCGGACCCGCGCCACCCGGCCACGTCGTGGTGAGCCGCCCAGGCTTCCGGGTGACCACGCGGCTGGTGAGCGCGGAACTCGCCCGCCTCATGGACCGCTTCCGCGAGCCGCGCAGCTTCGTGGAGGCCGTCCTCGACTTCAGCCAAGCCGAGGCGCGTGATCCTTTCGCGACGCTGGAGGACGCCTTCGACGCCCTGGCCACCCTGGTCGACGGCCGGGTCCTGGTGCCCGCCGATTCGCCGGACGCCCAGGCCATAGCGCCCAGCCTCGCTGCGGGCCAAGCCTTCGGCGCCTATGAGATCGTCTTGCTGGTTCAGGCGCTGGAGGACGGCGAGGTCTATCGCGCGCTGGCGCCGGACGAGACACCCGTGGCCCTAAAGATCGCCCGGCCAGGCGACAGACTTTCGTTCGCCCACGAGGCCCGCATCCTCCGGCAGTTGGGCGGCGGCGGCGACAGCCCTCGGCTGCTGGAGTTGGGCGAGGCCCACGAGCGGCGCTTTCTGGCCATGGAGTGGCGGCCGGGGGCGCCGATCGCCGCGGCCGCCCAGCAGGCCCGCGCCAGCGGCGACCGGCGCCGGCTACATCGGTTGGTCAGCAGGCTCCTGGCGGCCTACGGACGTCTCCACGCCCGCGGCGTCGTCCATGGCGACATCCATCCTGGCAACATCCTGATGGCCGAGGACGGGCGGATCACCCTGCTGGACTTCGGCCGCGCCCGCGCCGGCGTGACCGGCGGGGCGGACATCTCCCGCGCCGGCATCGCCCACTTCTACGAGCCCGAGATGGCTGCGGCCCTGGCGGCCGACCGCCTGCCGCCGGCGGTCACGCCGAAAGGAGAGCAGGCCGCCGTCGCCGCGCTCGCCTATCTGTTGCTGACGGGCCTGCCGACCGTGGACGCCACAGCGGAGCATGCCGAGCTTCTGGTCCGCATTGCGCGCCGCCCGCCCCTGCCCTTCACCGCCCGGGGCATCGAGGCCTGGCCCGCGGCCGAGGCGGTCCTGATCCGCGCGCTGGCCAAGGATCCGGCCGAGCGCTTCACCACGATGGCCGCCTTCGCCGAGGCCTTCGCCGCCGCGGGTCCGGCCCGTCGGCGGACCCGCCGACCGCCCTCTGCAGACGCCTTGCTGGGCGCAGCTCTGGATCGCGCCGGGGAGGTCTGGGCCGACGCCAGCGAGCTTGAGGCCTTGCGTCTGGGTTGGCTGGCGCTTCGCGCAGCTCTGGCCTGGAGCGATGTCGACCTGCTGGCCGCCGCCGACGTCTGGTCGGCCCGCGCCGGCGATGACTGGAGAGCCCAGGCCGTGCGCGCCCACGTGGCCCGTGCGCGCTGCGACCGATCCGGCGAAGCCCGGGCGCTCGAGGCTTTCACCCAGCGCGCGCCGCCGGGCGATGCCCCCCTGGCCGTGCTGGCGCGGCTGATGGATGGCGCCGGCGCCCGCGACATCGAGCCTACGCCTTTCGCCACGTGGGCCGCCGATCGCCTATACGCCGCGATGGTGGCGGGCCGCCCCGTGATGCGCGACCATCTGGCGCTGGCCCGCGCCGGCCTCCTGCCACTGCCCGACATGCTGGGCGCCCTGGCGGCGCTTCCGCCGGGCGCCGGCGACGCCGACCTGTGGGCGCTGGCCCACGACGCCTACGCCGAACCGGCCTTCGCCGAGCGCGCCGCGGTGGCGGCCCGACGCTCCAACGACATCTATGACCTGCTGCGCGTCCACCAGCTTACGGGCGAGACCGACTGGCTGGTCGCCGCGCGGCGCCAGGCGCATGGGGCCGCGCGCCAAGCCCCGGCCGGATCGCTCGATCTTGGCCTGGCCCTGCGGCTCATCGAGCTGGAAACGCCGTACCGGAGCGTCAGGCCTCCGTTCGATTGGCTCTAGACTGACCTTACGGAGAGCGAGGAACCTCCGCGGCAACGATCTTCATGCTCGCGAGGAAAGACTATGGGCGAAGCCTACATCATCGACGCCTGCCGCACGCCGCGCGGTATCGGCAAGGTTGGCAAGGGCGCCCTTGCGGACCACCACCCGCAGCACCTGGGCGCCACCGTCCTGGCCGCGCTGCGCGACCGCAACAACCTGAACACCGCCGACGTCGACGACGTGATCTGGGGCACCTCGTCCCAGCGCGGCAAGCAGGGCGGCGACATGGGCCGCATGGCGGCGCTGGACGCTGGCTATGACATCAAGGCCTCGGGCGTCACGCTCGACCGCTACTGCGGCTCGGGCATCACCGCGGTGAACCTTGCCGCGGCTCAGATCATGTCGGGCATGGAAGATCTCGTGATCGCCGGTGGCTGCGAGATGATGTCTTACACGGCCTCCAGCGCGCCGAAGCCGGATCCTGAAGCCGGCCCGATGCTGATGGACTCGGGCAACCTGCGCCTGCGCGCCAAGCACCCGCAGAGCCACCAGGGTATCTGCGCCGACGCCATCGCCACCCTGGAAGGCATCAGCCGCGAGGCGCTGGACGAGCTGGCCTATGTCAGCCAGCAGCGCGCGGCCAAGGCCATCGCCGAGGGCGCCTTTGACCGCGCCCTGATCCCGGTGCTGCGCGAGGATGGCTCGGTGGCCCTCGACCACGAGGAATTCCCCCGCCCTCAGACCACCCTGGAAGGCCTGGCCGCCCTGAAGCCATCGTTCGAGGCGATGGCCAACATGCCGCTCGACAGCAGGGGCACCACCTTCGCGGGCCTGATCAACCAGGTGTACCCTGACCTCAAGATCAAGCACTTCCACCATGCCGGGAACTCCTCGGGCGTCGTGGACGGGTCGGGCGCCGTGCTGCTGGCCTCGGCCGAGTACGCCCGGAAGCATGGCCTGAAGCCCCGCGCCCGCGTCGTGGCCATGGCCAACGTCGGCGACAGCCCGACGCTGATGCTGAACGCTCCGGTCCCTGCGGCCCAGAAGGTGCTGAAGAAGGCAGGCCTGACGGTCGACGACATCGACCTGTGGGAAATCAACGAGGCCTTCGCCGTCGTCGCCGAGAAGTTCATTCGTGACCTCAAGCTCGACCGCGAAAAGGTCAATGTGAACGGCGGCGCCATGGCCCTTGGCCATCCGATCGGCGCCACCGGGTCGATCCTGATCGGCACCATCGTCGACGAGCTGGAGCGGCGCGACCTCAAGCGCGGCCTGGTCACCATGTGCGCCGCCGGCGGCATGGCTCCGGCCATCATCGTCGAGCGGGTCTAATGGCGGAGCTCAGCCGCCAGCGCCGGTTCGTCACGCCAGGTCCCGGCGAGACGGTCGAGCAGCTGGCGGCGCGGGCCATGCCGGACCAGCCGCTGGAGAGCGCGGTCGACAGAATCAAGAGCTGGAACCTGCACGTCTTCGCGATGCGTCGGCCGCCCGGCCTGATGCTGGGTTCGGACGTGATCTTCGTCGAGCCGCCCGTCACGCATGCCTGAGAGCGCGCTGGACGAGGCGGTGATCGTCGGGGCCGAGATCGTCGCCGGCCACGACGGCACGGCCGAGCTCGTTGTGCGACTGCTGCATCCCGACGGGTCCGAGCATCCCGTGTTGCTCGACGAGGACACGGGCTTGAAATTGATGGAGGCCTGCGGGGCGTCGAGCCTCGAAGACCTCTATGGCCAGTCCTGGCGCAGGATCGTGCCGGACGCCTGAAGGAGAGACGGGATGTTCGACGTGATCGTGCGCGGCGGGACCGTGGTGGATGGGTCGGGCGCTCCCGGCTTCCAGGGCGACGTGGCGGTGAAGGACGGAAAGATCGCCGCCGTCGGCCAGGTTTCGGGCGAGGCCCGGCAGGTCATCGACGCCTCGGGCCGCGTCGTCGCCCCCGGCTTCATCGATCCGCACACTCACTTCGACGTCCAGCTCCTCTGGGACGGCGCGGCAAAGCCCGCCCTTGAGCACGGCGTCACCTGCGTGGTGCCCGGCAACTGCTCGCTGTCCCTGGCGCCGCTCAAGGCCGCTGACCGCCGCGCCGTCGTGGGCATGTTCCAGCAGATCGAGGAGATGCCGCCCGAGGCCTTCACGACCGCGTTCGAATGGACCTGGGAAGACTTCGCCGGCTACCGCGCCGCGATCGAGAAGGGCCTGTCGATCAACGTGGCGCCGCTGGTCGGGCACAGCGTGATCCGTCTCTGGGTCATGGGTCCGGCCGCGCAGGAGCGCGCCGCGACGCCTGGCGAGATCGCCGCGATGCAGGACTTGCTGCGCGAATGCCTGGACGCCGGCGCCGTCGGCCTGTCGACCAGCTTCGTCGACCTTGACGAGCATGGACGTCCGGTGCCCAGCCGCTACGCCCAGGCCGAAGAGCTGGACGCCCTGGCCGCCGTGCTGGGCGAGTATGGCCGCATGCTGCAGGTGGTGCCTGAGTTCTACGCCACCGACATCACCATCGCGCGGATCGACCAGCTGGCGGATCTGTCGATCCGGCACAACATACCCACCACCTTCTCGCCGCTGTTCGACACCCTGGCCGTGCCCGACAACGCCGAGCGCGCCATCGCCCGCGTCGAGGAACAGTTCGCGCGCGGGGCCCGCGTCTGGCCGCAGATGCAGACGCGGCCGATCGACATAAGCTTCAGCCTGCTGCGCCCCAGCCTGTTCTTCGCCCGCCTGCCGCGCTGGGTGCGCATCCTGCGCCAGCCGCTGGACCAGCGCCTGGCGGCGCTGCGCGATCCGGAGACGCGGGAGAAAATGCTCGCGGACCTGGGACCTGATGGCGGTGAGGCGATGTTCGGCCGCCTGATCGCCCGCGGCGGCGACGCCTGCCCCCGTGCACTCGTGGGCAAGACGCTGAGCCAGATCGCCAAGGACCGCGGCCAGCCCGCCGGCCTGGCGCTCATCGAGCTCAGCCTGGAGAACGGTCTGGACGTCGCGTTCCTGTCGGCCGGCCAGGGTCACCAGGTGACCGACCGCATCGGCCCGATGCTGGCCCACCCCCTGGTCCACATTGGCGCCAGCGACGGCGGCGCGCACCTTGCCTCTTTCTCGACGTACGGCGACACCGGCTACCTGTTCTCCGAGTTCGTGCGGAAGGCCGGCGCCATGAGCCTGGAGAAGGCTGTGGCCAAGATCACCTCCGAGACCGCCGACATCTGGGGCCTCAAGGACCGCGGCCGCCTGCAGCCGGGTCTGGCCGCCGACATCGTGGTCTTTGACGCCGCCACCATCGACCGCGAGGACGAACTGCCGGTGTTCGACATGCCGGGTGACGGCATGCGTTACACACGCGCGGCCCGCGGCGTCGACACGGTGCTGGTCAATGGCGCTGTAGCCTACTCCGGCGGCGCCTACACCGACGCGAAGAGCGGCGTCGTCTGCGTCTAGTCGGCGCGCGATCAGGAATTCCGACCCTCAGCTGCCACGAAGGGCCCGCTCGGGCGTTAGCGATCCCAGCGATCGTCGCACCTCCGAGCTCAGGGACCTTCCGTCATGCCGACCACCAAGGGCGCGCCGCCGCGCGCCAACGCCGCGACTGCCGGGATCGGCGGCGAGACGCACCAGACCGCCTCGGCGCCCGATGCGCGCCTGACGACCAACCACGGCGTCCCGGTCAGCGACAACCAGAACTCGCTGAAGGGCGGCGCGCGCGGGCCGACCCTGCTGGAAGACTTCGTCCTGCGGGAGAAGATCCAGCACTTCGACCACGAGAGGATTCCCGAGAGGATCGTCCACGCCCGCGGCTCGGCCGCCCATGGCTTCTTCGAGCTGACCCAGTCGCTGTCCAAGTACACGCGCGCCAAGATTCTCACCGAGGTCGGCGAGAAGACCGAGGTGTTCGCCCGTTTCTCCACCGTGGCCGGCGGCGCCGGCTCGGTCGACACGCCGCGCGACGTCCGCGGCTTCGCCGTGAAGCTCTACACCAAGGAGGGCAACTGGGACCTCGTGGGCAACAACATCCCGGTCTTCTTCATCCAGGACGCCATCAAGTTCCCCGACCTGGTCCACGCGGTGAAGATGGAGGCCGACCGCGGCTATCCCCAGGCGGCCAGCGCGCACGACACCTTCTGGGACTTCATCGGGCTGATGCCCGAGAGCACCCACATGATCATGTGGGCCATGTCTGACAGAACCATACCGCGCAGCCTGCGCATGATGGAGGGCTTCGGCGTCAACACCTTCCGGCTGCTGAACGACCAGGACGAGGCCACATTCGTGAAGTTCCACTGGCGTCCGAAGCTGGGCACGCAGTCCACCTGCTGGGACGAGGCCGTGAAGATCGCGGGCGCCGACCCGGATTATCACCGCCGCGATCTGTTCGAAGCCATCGACACCGGCGCCTTCCCCGAGTGGGAGTTCGGCGTGCAGCTGCTGAGCCAGGAAGAAGCCGATGCCTTGCCCTTCGACATCCTCGACGCGACCAAGCTGATTCCCGAGGAGCTGTTCCCGATCCAGGTGGTCGGGCGGATGGTGCTTGATCGCAATCCCGACAACTTCTTCGCCGAGACCGAGCAGGCTGCCTTCCTGCCCACCAACATGCCCCCCGGCATCGACGTCTCGGAGGATCCCCTGCTGCAAGGCCGGCTGTTCTCCTACCAGGACACCCAGCTGTCGCGCCTGGGCACGGTCAACTTCCACCAGTTGCCCATCAACCAGCCCAAGGGCTGCCCCTTCCAGAACTTCCAGCGCGACGGCCACATGCAGACCCAGGTCTTCAGGGGGCGCGCAAACTATGAACCGAATAGCCTCGCCGACACTGGCGAGCCCGGCGGTCCGCGCGAGGACCCTTTAGGCGGGTTCCGCAGTTTCGCGGCGCCCGTCGAGCAGACCAAGGCGCGTCTTCGCGCCGAGACCTTCGCCGATCACTATAGCCAAGCCCGGCTGTTCTATCGCTCGCAGACCCCGATCGAGCAGGCCCACCTGGCCAGCGCCCTGGTGTTCGAGCTGTCGAAGTGCAGCTTCGAGCACGTCAGAAGCCGTATTCTTGGCAACCTCCGGAACGTCGACCAGGACCTCGCGGCCCGTGTCGCCGACGGGCTGGGCATGCCGATGCCCCCGAAGAACGCGGCCGCCGTCGAGCCGATCGACATGGACGCCTCGCCGTTGCTCCGCATCGTGGGCAAGTATCCCGAGACCCTGCAGGGGCGAGCGGTCGGCATCCTGGTGACGGACGGGGCCGATGGCGCCGTGGTCGAGGCCGTGAAGGCGGCAGCCCTGGCCCAAGGCGCCGCAGTGAAGATCATCGCGCCCAAGGTGGGCGGGGCCAAGCTGAAGGGCGGCAAGCTGCTGAGGGCGGATGGCCAGCTGGCCGGCATGCCTTCGGTGCTGTTCGACGCCGTGGCCCTGGTCCTGTCCGAGGAAGGCTGCGCCGACCTCCTGGGCGAAAGCGCCGCCGTGGACTTTGTCTCGAACGCCTTCGTGCACCTGAAGGCGATCGGCTTCACGCCCGAGGCCCAGCCGCTGCTCGACAAGGCGAATGTCGAGCCTGACGCCGGGATCGTGGATCTGTCAGGCGGGGCCGACAGCTTCGTTCCTCCCGCCCGCAACCGCCAGTGGGATCGGGAGCCCAACGTCCGAAAACTCGCCTAAGCAACAAGCCACCGCGGGGCGCGAACACTTAACAAGGCGTTAACGCGCCCCGCGAAAGTCTGTAAAACACGGCCACGCGTCACTCTTCCGCCCCATTTATTCTGCAACTCGCGGAACAATGTACTGCAACCCTTTGTTGGAGGGTTGGCGTCGCAAAAGGCGGCGTCCCGAATAGGAACAAGCTTCACTACAAACTTGGGTGCGACCACTATGTTCGCCAGCGCCGTGACATCCGATGTGGGACTGGCCCGCGAGCTCTCCGATGCCCGGGCCCGGCTTGCCGACCAGGAACGCCAGATCCAGGAGCTGAATCACCGGGTCGCCAACAGCCTGCAACTGGCCGCCGACATGCTGGTGTTCGAGCAACTGCGGTCCCGCGACCCCCTGGCCCAGGCGGCGCTCGAGGCCAGCCGCGCGCGACTCGTCGCAGTCGGCGAGCTGCACCGGTATCTGTACGAGCACGCCGACGCGCCGTCGGTCGAGATGGCCCCTTTCCTCACCGGTCTCTGTGAGGCTGTGTCGGCCTCGACCGGCCTCAAGTGCCGCGTGCAATCCGACCTCACCCGCGTGCCCGGCGACATGGCCCAGCAACTGGCGATCGCCATCAACGAGTTCGCCATCAACGCCGCCAAGCACGCCTACGATGGCAAGCCGGGCGGCCGGCTGTCGGTGACGAGCCGCCGGGAGGGGCAGGATCTGGTCCTTACCGTCGCCGATGAGGGCAAGGGCCTGAGCGACGGCCGATCAGCCAATGGCGGCCTGGGGATGTCGATCGTGGCCGCCATCGTGCGCGACCTTAAGGGCGTGCTGACCGTTCAGAGCGATCGCGGCGCCCTATTCACGATCCGCGCGCCCCTGCCCTCGATGCGGACGGTCGTGCTGGATCGCTCCTTCCAGTCCTGGGCCGAACTCTAGCCGGACATCGACGAGCTCGTTGCGACCTGCAATGCTGGCGCCGGCTCCCCGGATCTGGCTTCAGCCTGCAGGAACCTCTGTATGCCAAGGACGCTCGTACCGCGTCGTCGCGCTTGCGTAATCATCGTCGAGAACCTTCCGGTCCCTTTCGACCGTCACGTCTGGCAGCAGGCTCTCGCGCTACGCGACGCCGACTGGGCGGTCACGGTGATTTGCCCCACGGGACCGTCGGCCCAACTGAAGCATGAGCGGTTGGAGGGCATCGAAATCTACCGCCACGGACTGCCGCTTGAAGCCAGGGGGGGCCTAGCCGGCTATGCCCTCGAGTACGGCGCGGCGCTGTTCCATGAGCTGCGGTTGCTGATCAGGGTCGCCCTCAAGGGACGTTTCGACGTCATTCACGCCTGCAACCCGCCCGACGTCATCTTCCTCGTCGCCGCGCCCTTCAAGCTCTTCGGCGTCCGCTTCGTGTTCGACCAGCACGACCTATCGCCGGAACTATACGAGTCCCGCTTCGGACGGACGTTGACCCACCGGATGTTGCTGCTGTTCGAGAAGCTGTCGTTCAAAATGGCCGACCATGTGCTGGCTTCCAACGAGACCTTCCGCGAGATCGCGCTCGAGCGGGGCGGCAAGTCGCCGGAGCAGGTGTCGGTCGTCCACACGATTCCGGACGCCCTGCACCTCAGAGTCGCCGAGCCAGATCGGACCGCGCGGCGCGGCAAGCGCCTGGTCGTGGGCTACCTCGGGATCATCGGCTTCCAGGATGGCCTAGACCATCTGGTGGAGGCGGTGGCGCGCCTGCATGCCGAGGGGCTGACCGACTTCCAGGTGGTCATCATCGGCGACGGGCCTGCCCTGGAGTCCCTAAGTGAGAAGATCGAGACCGCCAACCTCACCGCGCTCTTCACCCTGACGGGGTACCTCTCGGGCGCTAGTCTCTGGGCGCACTTAGCCGACTTCGACGTGGGCGTGATCCCAGACCCACGCAACGCCTTCAACGACAAGATTTCGATGAACAAGGTCTTCGAATACAGCGCGCTCGGCATTCCAATAGTGAGCTACCGGCTGAAGGAGACGGCGCGCCTCCTGGGCGACGCAGGCGCCTATGCCCCTGACGATACGCCGGCCGGCCTGGCCGATGCGCTGCGCGAGATGTTGCAGAACGACGATCTCCGCAAGAGGAAGGCCAAGCAGGCCCTGGCCGTCGCGCGCGAAAAGTTCGACTGGGCGCGCGAAGCCTCGTCGCTGGTGGCTGCCTACGACCGGCTCAAGCCACCGGGCTGAGGGGCTGCAGCCGGTCGTAGGCAGACACGAATCCTTCGGCCAGATCCGACGTCTCCAGGGTCTCGACCCGCCCTCCGGTGCGGTGCGCGATCCGCTGAAGCGTGGCGTCAGTCAGGGTGGATAGCGGCGTGTCCGTCCGCGCCACTGCGAGGAGAACACCAGGACGTTCGAGCAGACGCACGTGCGCCAGCCCTTCAGCCAGCCGCCGACCCAGCGCGCGGTCGTCCAGCGACTGGTCCCGCCGGTACTGCACGACGAGCAGCCGCTCTCCCGGCGCGACGGCCGGTCTCGCGAACTCGCCGATGTCGCGCACGCGTTTCAGCATCGGATCACCCAAGATCTCCACGTATGAAAGCGGCGGTCCGCCACAGCCCGCGATGTGCAGGACAGCGTTCCAGCACATGCCATGTTCAACATCGACCGGCTCGGCCTCGCCGTCGATCATGACCGGCGCCCACGCTCGCGAAGACATCAGCGCAAGGCGCGCCGTCATAACACCAGCGTCGGTCATGATCGAGACTTGCCCGTTCTCGACCCGGATTTCGCGCACGTCGAGGCCATGGCGGATGATCCCGCCAGCGGCCAAGAAGCGCTGCCCAAGGCGCTCCAGGAGGCCCCACGCGCCCTCCTGCGGGTACTTGTAGAGATGGGCGGAACTGATCGCCGTACGCCACGCACTGCGCAAACCCCGGCGCGCCTTGTCCGCCTCCCTCCGCGCCAGCGCGCGCGCCGCGACGGCGGCGTGGAAGGCCGCGCGCGTGAGGCCCATCGGCGCGCGTCGTCCGTTGATCAAACTGTAGGAGGGATCGACCTTCATCGGCACGCCCATATCGACCTCCAGGCAACGCATGAGGGCGAGACGGTTCTCCAGCAGATGCGCCCCGATCTCGACGCGCTCGAAGCCCAGGAGGCTCCCCGCCATCCATCCGCCGCCCATCGTAGCCGACCGGTCCGCCAGCAGGACGCGGCGCCCACTCTCAGCCAGGCGGATCGCGCGCATAAGCGTGAGGGGGCTTGTCCCGATCCCGACCACATCGGCCGACTCGGCGCCGATCAAGCGAAGAAGCCCCGTACGGCCGCGATGATGCGCTCGACTTCGACCTCGGTCAGGTGCGCGTGGATCGGTAGGGACAGCGTGGACCCAGCATGCCGGACTGCGTTGGGAAACAGACCGTCCGCAGCGACACCAAACATCGGCTCCCGATGAAAAGGCCGCGGATAGTGCGCCAGCGTGGGCACGCCGACACTCTTGAGATGAGCCATGAAGCGGTCACGCTCCGCAGCCCGCAGAACGAACTTGTGCCAAACATGCCGTACGTGCGGCGACACGGACGGACGCTCCAGCGGCAGGTCCGAGAACTCGTGGATATACCTTTCGGCGATGCGCGCACGTCGGGCAGCCCAATCGGTCTGCCGTTCAAGCTTCGTGGAAAGCACGGCCGCAGCCAGTGTCGAGAGCTGCGAGTTGTAGCCCGGTTCGACGTAGTCTCCAGCTTCGCGCCCGTGGTACCGCAGGCGGCGAACTCGGGCTGCTATCGAGGCATCGTCCGTCAACACGGCGCCTCCGCTGCCCGGCGCGCTCAGCACCTTCATCGGATCGAAACTCAGGGCCGAGGCAAGACCGACTCCCCCGGCCGCGGCCTCGCCATGGGTCGCTCCGAATGCTTGGGCCGCATCCTCGATGATCGCGACGCCATACGCGGCGCCAAACGCGCGCAACGCCTCGGGGTCGCTCATGGCGCCGAACAACTGGACCATGACCACGGCCTTGGTGCGCGGAGTGACAGCCCGCCCCGCCGCCTCAAGGTCCAGCAAACAGGCATCGTCCACATCGACGAAAACGGGCCGTGCGCCCGTCCGCGCCACCGCTGCGGCTGTCGCGATGAACGAAATGTCGGGGACGATCACCTCATCACCAGGGCCCACTCCGACGGAAAGCAGTGCGAAGTAGAGCGCGTCGGTGCCCGACCCGACGCAGACGGCCTCCGCACGCCCGCAGGCCAGGGCCAGGCTCTGCTCCAAGGCCACGACGCCGGGCCCCTGCAGCATCTGGCCGCTTGCCATGACCTCCGCAATTCGCGCGTTGAGCACGTCGGCCAATTCGGCATGCTCGCGCTTGATGCCAGCGAAATCGATCACGTGCGCAGGGTTTGATACGGCGTTCATCACTGAGCCGCGACCGGCGCAACGGCATGCGAGACCAGGAAATCGAGATAGCGCCGCACGCCCGACTCCAGGTCGACGCGCGGACGGTACCCAAGCAGCCGGTGGGCACGAGAGACATCCAGAGTGCCTCGCCGCGGACGGTCGCCCGCACCGCTGTTTGAGCGAACCACGTTCAGGTTTCCGGCCTCGCGCAGGACAACCCCGATCAGGTCCTCCAACGAGCGGGCGCCTCCGAAGGTGAGGTTGAACGTGTCGCCACCCAGCCCTCGCGTCTCGCCGGCTGCGACAAGGCCGCTGACCAGGTCCCCGACCCATGTGAAATCGATGAAGGTCTCGGCTGGATTGGAGGCGATGAACGGCTCGCCAGTTAGGGTCGCTTCGCACGCCTTCTGAACCACCCTGCCATGGATGTCAGTCGGCCCGTAGACGCCAGACGGGCGCACCACCACGCTCTCGTGCAGCGTGCGCGCGAGATAGCTGTGCGTCATCACTTCCCCTGCCAGCTTCAGGGCCCCGTAGAGGTTGACTGGCTTGGTGGGTGCGTCCTCCGACACAGGATTGGCGGCGAAGTGGCCATAGACCATGCTGGAGGAAACGTAGACCACCCGGGTCGGCCGGGAGCGCGCCCGAACGATTTCCAGCACGTGAGTCAGACCCAGCATCATCGAGCGACCCGCCTCAGGCGGGTTGGCCTCCACCTGGCTCACGAGCGGCGCGGCCGCCAGGTAGTACACGCAGTCCGGATCCGCCGCGTCCAGGGCCTCGGCCAGCCGGGGACGGTCGGCAACGTCAAGGCGAACGATCCGCGCCCGAGGGAGAAGTTCATGGCGTCGAAAGGCCAAGCTTGCGGCGATCGAGCCTTGCGGATGTCCGTCCTCGACACCGGGCCCGAAAGGCCCACAGTCGATGACAACAACCGTATGACCGTGGTCCGTCAGTTCCCGTACCAGGTGAGACCCGACAAAACCCAGTCCACCGACAACTATCGCACGCACATCACTTCCCCCACTACAACCCTCACGATACTTCGATTGGGTCTCATGGGAAGGGCAGACACCCTGGCAGGCGAGTTTCGGCAATCGGCGCTCAACCGTTGCGGACTGCGCTGTCTTCCGACCTGGAGACGCACTGGCCTTTGGCCTGCGACACTGCAGCCCATCGCCGAACGCCATCGCCAGGGTCTAGACCCCCGCCCCTTCGCTGTGAGCCGCAGCAGGCGAGACGCCTGTCCTCGCCCGCTGTCGCCTGGCGTCGTCGTTGTCGGCCAGGAACCTGACCGGAGGCACGACCTCCGCCGTTCCGGCTCGCCGACGCTCGGAAGTCTGGTCTGCACGCGCACCCGCGCAGGCTGATCTCCGGGCCGCTGGCCCGGTCCCGCCGCCGAGCGCGTCCGCGCGCGGGCGTCCGTGGATCGGGTCGGCGTGACGGACGCGCCGCGTCATGGCCGGTTTCCGGCCCACGCGCGGCGCCGCGAGGGCTACTGCGCGTTCTCGGCCAGCTGGGGGTACTTGCAGATCAGGTGCTTGGCGCCCTGCTTCAGTTCCTCGATCGCCTCATCCACGTGCGCCCGTTGGGCCTGCAACTGCTCGATCCGCTTCTTGTGGATGCGCAGCGCTTCGGCGTCCTGAGCGGTGGGGCCTTCTTCGTCGTAGGTGTCGAGGATATCCCGGATCTCGGCGATCGACAGGCCAACGCGGCGGCCGCGCAGGATCAGCTGCAGCCGCGCCCGATCCTTGTAGGAGTAGACCCGCGCCGTGTCCCGACGCGCCGGCGAGAGCAGGCCCTGCTCCTCATAGAACCGCAGCGCGCGCGGCGTGGCGTTGAACTCGCGGCACAGCTGGGTGATCGAATAGGTCCGGTACGGCGGACGCTTCAGGTTCAGCAGCAGGGTCATGGCTTCCTCCCTCACAGCCCCAGCACGAGCCGGGCGATGATGTCCCTTTGGATCTCGTTGGAGCCGCCATAGATCGAGGCGGCCCGGTTGTTCAGGTAGCGTGGCATCGCAACAAGGCCTTCGTGGGGCCCCACCGCCTCGACATTCGACCCTGGCTCGCGCGCCTGGGGCTGATCGACATGGGCGTAGGCTCCCAGGGCGGCGATGGAGATTTCATCCAACCGCTGCATGGCCTCCGTGCCATTGATCTTGAGCATGGACGACGCAGGGCCGGGATTCTTGCCGCCGGCCAGCGAGGCCAGGACCATCCGCTCGGACATATCGATGGCGGTGATGGCGATCTCGGCCTCGATCAGCCTGCGCCGATGGGCGGCATCGTCCCCGTCGGCTGCCTCGGCGATCTTCTGAGCGCGGGCCAGACCCACCTGCAGCCCTGGCGCCGAGCCGCCGCCCCGCTCGAACTCGAGCAGGTACTTGGCCACCGTCCAACCCTGGTTTTCCTCGCCGATCCGATTGGCCTTGGGAACCCGGACGTTGTCGAAGAACACTTGGTTCACCTCGTGCTCGCCCGCCAACGTGATGATCGGCTTGACCTCGATCCCCGGGCTTTTCATCTCCAGCAGCAGGAAGGTGATGCCCTGTTGCGGCTTGCCCTCGGTCGAGGTCCGCACCAGGCAGAACATCCGATTTGCAAAGTGGGCATGCGTGGTCCAGATCTTGGATCCGGAGAGAACGTAGTCATCTCCGTCACTTGCAGCGCGCAATTGAAGCGATGCGAGATCCGAGCCGGAGCCGGGTTCGGAATAGCCCTGGCACCAGTAGTCCTCACCCGAGAGAATCCGGGGCAGGTAGTAGGCTTTCTGCTCGGGCGTGCCGTAGCCCATGATCACGGGCCCCACCATCTTCAGGCCCATGGGCGACAGGCTGGGCGCCCCGGCCCGGGCGCACTCGGCCGAGAAGATCGAGCGTTGCACCTCGTTCCATCCCGGACCGCCGTACGGCCTGGGCCAGCTGGGCGCCGCCCACCCACGCTCGTGCAGGATGCGCTGCCACGGGAGGCTGAACCGGGGTTCGCAGAACACGCTGGTGAGCCCGGCGCCGGCAGCGCGCAGCTCCGGTGTCAGGTTCGCATCGAGAAAGGCCCGGACCTCGGCCTGGAAGGCTAGGTCCTCATCACGTAGCTCAAGATCCATGGCGTCGCCGCGACGTGCGCGAGGGATTTACGCACCTCGCCAGCTTGCGGCCCCTAGCGGGTCAGAACAAGCTATCGGAAGTAATAGGAATAACCCTACGGCATGCGCGACGCTGCCCCTTTCCTCCAGGAATCCGAGGCCTTGGCTCACGAGATCGTGGCGGCCGGGTCGCGGATCGGGCTGCCTTTCGTGGCCGCCGCCGCCGACATCAGCTCGGCCCAACCTCCGTTGGGGGTGGACGGCCGGCCGTTGGCCGAAACCGTGTTCCGCTGGATCGATCCCACCCTGCGCTACTGGGAGGACCACAGCTTCGCCCTGAAGGCCGCTTTCATTCACGCCGCGCGCGCCTGCGCCGAGCCGTACTATTTCGATGGCGCCCGCTTCGGCTCCTGGCGGGCGAACCCGACGCTCGAGCTGATCAACAGCGAAGGGCCCATCGACACCTATGGCGTCGCCTCGGCGATCGTCAGTCCGGTCTACCTGCCTGGCGGGGTGATCGGGGCGGTGGTGTGGGCGACGCCCGACCCTGCTATCGACGTGGTCCGGGCCTTCACCGCGAATGCGGCCGAGTTGCACGTGCTGGCCCTGCGGTTCGTCGCCACCTACGAGGACGCGGTCGCCGGCAGCGACCAGCCTCCGGCCCGGCTGACCCGCCGCGAGATCCAGTGCCTGAAGTGGGCCGCCGCCGGGAAGACGGATTCCGAGATCAGCGAGATCGTCGCCATCTCTTTGCCAACAGTCCGGTTTCATGTGACCAACGCGGCGCGGAAGCTGGGGGTCGCCGGACGCTCGCAGGCCGTGCAACGCGCCGCAACCTTGGGCTACATCGGGGCGACAGGACCCCACGCGACCACAGGCCCCATGCGCGCTCGCCTTCCCAGCGAGTAGGCTCGACCTACGGGAGATTCGGAAAGGACGAACGGGAGATGCGGCCCCGCTTTCGTCGTGCAGGCGTCGGGGCCTGCGCGGCCTTGATTCTCGCGACGGCAGCGCCTGCCGGCGCCGCCTCGCGCGCGCCGACGGGCAAGGACGCGCGGGCGTGGTCGGCCCTCGTCGTCGAGGCCGAGGCTGCGCAGATGGCGGGCGACTGGCGCAGGCTGGAGCAGGCCACGCGCAGGCGCGCCGCGATCGAGGAGCGCACCTATGGTCCTGAGGCGCCCATCACGGCCGCGTCCTGGTCCTGGATCGGCCAGGCCCTGGTCCATCGCGGGCGCGACGCCGAGGCGGAGCCCTATTTCCGCAAGGCGCTGGCCGTCGATCGCGGCGCTCTGGGCGCTGCGCACCCCCAGACCCTCATCGCCATGTCGAACCTGGCCGCCCTGTTTGAGCGCCAGGGCCGTTTCGCCGAGGCCGAGCCGCTGCGTCGCGAACTGCACGACGCCGGACGGAGCCTGTTCGGCGCCAGCAGCGCGGCGGCGGCCGCCGGCGCGGTCGCCCTGGGCGATGTCCTGCGGGCCTTGGGCCGGGCCACGGAAGCGGAGCCGCTCTACCGCGCGGCCCTTGAGATCGACACCCGCGTCGCCGGCGAGGCCGATCCCCGCGTCGCAGCCGACCTTGGGGCTCTGGCCGCCGCCCTTGACGACCTGGGTCGCCACGCCGAGGCCGAGCCTCTGCACCGACGCGCCTTGGCGCTCCGTCGTCAGGCCTTCGGTGAACGCGACGCCGCGACCGCTCAGGCCTACGCCCGGATCGCCGCCAACCTCGACGCCCAGGGCCGGCACGTCCAGGCCGAGCCGCTGCACCGTCTGGCTCTGGCCACCGACCAGGAGCTTCGTGGGCGCAGCCACCCGGCAACGGCCGCCGATGCGGCGGCGCTGGGCGCGAACCTGACTGCCCAGGGCAAGTCGGACGAGGCCCAGGTCCTGTTGCGCGAGGCGCTGGCCATACGCCGCAAGGTGCTGGGCGAGCGCCACGCCGACACGGGGGCCAGCTATGGCGCGTTGGCCGATGCGCTGGCCTCCAGCGGCCAGCGACGCAAGGCCGAAGGGCTGCACCGCAGGGCCCTGGAGATCACCCGCGCAGCCCGGGGCGAACGGACGCCGGCGACGGCCACCCTCTACGCGGGCCTCGCGGGCGACCTCGTCGCCCAGGGACGCCACGCCCAGGCTGAACCACTGCTGTTGAAGGCGCTGGAGATTCGCCGCGCCACCCTGGGCGAGCGCCACCCGGACACCGGCCGCGCCTATGACGCCCTGGCCGAGGCCCAGCACCGACAGGCCGCCAACACGGGAGCCGAGCAGATGTCGGCGCGCGCCGTCGCCATCGTTCGCGCCCGCCGCGCCGCCGATCGCCTCGCCGTCGGGTCGGGCCCCGATGCGGCGCTCCGGCGAGCACGCGCGGGCGAGGACTCGGTCGCTGACGGGCGGCCGACGTTCCGCCGCTATCTCACCGTGGCCTGGGACGCCTCGCAACAGACGCCCGGCGAGCTGCCGCGCCTGCAGAACGCCGCCTTTACCGCCGCGCAGGACCTCAACATCTCGCCGGCCGCCCGTGCGTTGGCCGAGACCACGGCCCGCGCGGCGCTGGGCAAGACCGCCACCGCCCGCGACGCCCGCGTGCGACAGGCTCTGGCGGGTCAGGTTCGGGAACTGGAGGGCCAGTTGGTCCAGGCCCTGCCCCAGAACGACCCCGGTGAGGCCGCACGGATCGGGGGGGCGCTGGACGCGGTCGGCCGTGAGCTGGCCAGCCTCGACGCCCGCCTCTCGCGCGACAATCCGCGCTACGCCGAGACCGTATCGCCGCCGGCGCTGTCCATCCCTCAGGCACAGGCCCGTCTGCGGACCGGCGAGGGACTGCTGCTGATCGTCCCCGCCGGCGAGGACGTCCATGTCTTCGCGATCTCGCGGAACCGTGCCGCCTGGAACCGCATCACCAGAGGCCAGGCGGACCTGGAACGGCGCATCCGCACCCTTCGCTGCCAGGTGGACGACAGCGCCTGCAGCGGTCGCCGGACAGCCGCCGGCGAGAGCCAGGCGACCTTCGACGGCCAGGTCGCCTTTGGCGTCTATCGCGACCTGATCGCGCCGCTCGAGCCGGCGCTGGCCGGAGTCGACCGGCTCTACGTCACCAGTTCCGGCGCGCTGGCCGGGCTGCCATTGGCGCTGCTGCCCACCCGCGATCCAGGCGGCGTGCCCGACGCCCTCGCGCACGCCAGCTGGCTGGCCGACCGGTATGCGCTGACAACCCTCCCGTCCGTAGCCAGCCTGCGGGCCTCGGCGCACAGCCGACGCGGGCCGGAGACGCGCTGGTCCTTCGTGGGTTATGGCGATCCGACGCTCAAGGGGGCCAGCCCCGACCGGCGGCTGGCCGACCCCAAGGCCTTGGCCATGGCGTTCGGCCCTCTCCCCGGTACGGCTGACGAACTGCGCGCCATGGCCCGCACCCTCGGCGCGCCCCAGGCCAGCCTGCGCCTGGGCGGCCGGGCCACCGAGGCGGCGCTCAAGTCCTCACCCGATCTGGCGGCCGCGCGCGTTGTCGCCATCGCCACGCACGGCCTGCTCTCGCGAGAGATCGGCGGCGTCGACGAGCCCGGTCTCGTGTTGACCCCGCCCGCCCGCGCGACGTCGCAGGACGACGGCGTCCTCACCGCCTCCGAGGCTGCGGCATTGGACCTCTCGGCCGACTGGGTGATCCTGTCGGCCTGCAACACAGCCGCCGCCGACGGCACGCCGGGCGCCGACAGCCTGTCGGGCCTGGCGCGCGCCTTCCTCTACGCCGGCGCGCGCGCCCTGCTGGTCAGCCATTGGCGCGTCTACGACGACGCGACCGCGGCGCTGACCGTGCAGACGCTGGCGATCCAGCGCGCCAACCCTCGGCTGACCAAGTCGCAGGCCCTGCAAAGGGCGATGCGCGCTGTGCGGACGGGGCGACTCCCCACCGGCGGCCCGCTGCCTGGCTGGCGGCCGGAATGGTCCCATCCAGCCTACTGGGCGCCCTTCGTGCTGATTGCCGCCGAAGGCTGAACACAACGCAGCGATGGCGCTTGCGTTGGGGGGAGACAACGCTTGCGGGTTGAGCGGCTGGGGAGCATGACGTCGCCATGGTGACGCCTTCGCCGCGTGTCTGGACCCTGGCGCGACTTTCGCTCGGCTTCACGCTGGAGCAGGTGGCGGCCGGGCTCGCAGATCTCAGCCCGATGGATGCGTTGCTGGTGCTTGCGGTAAACCAGGCCAACATAGCGCCGCTCACCCGTGATCCCGCCGCCCGCCAGGCCTATGGCGACCTCGAGCACGCCGCTCCCGACGACGCCCGGCGCCCGGCCAGCATCAACGCCATGGCCAACTCGCTGGGCATTCCTTTCGAGACCACACGTCGGCGGCTGAAGAAGCTTGAGGGCCAGGGGGTGTGCAAGACGATCCCGGGCTCCGGCATCGTGATCCCCGAGTCGTTTCTGACCTCTCCGGCCTATCTGCAGAGCGTCCTCGCGGCCCACGAGCGACTGATCGCCTTCTACGCGCGGCTGCTGGAAGGCGACCTTCTCGATCCCCTGCCCGCGACCAACTACGGCATCGACGACGGCGTGCCCCTGCGTGGCGCGGCTCGGCTCCTTTCCGACTACCTGCTGCGCGGCCTCGACGGCCTGTTGCGCGAGGGCGAGGACGTAGCCTCAGCTCTCACGTTCCTGGCGATCCTGGTCACCGCGCTCGACGAAGCTCCCTGGCCGCCGCAGGCCGCCGCCGAGCCGACGCCATTTCGAGCCATAAGGGTGTCCGACGTGGCCCGCCGCCTGCGTATGCCCGGCGAGACCGTGCGGCGGCACGTGCTGGGCCTGGAGGGGGTCGGACTCGTCGCCCGCACGCGCGGCGGAATCACCGTCGCCCAGGACATCCTGGATCGCCCCGCCATACAGACGCTGGCCGAGGAGCATGCCGCCGCCGTCCAGCGCCTGTTCGCTGGCTTGGCTGAGCGCGGCGTGGTGGCGGCGTGGGAACAGATGGGGGCTGGCGTCGCACCCCGTCGTCGCGCCTGAGCGGTTGCGGTCGAGCGCGGCGCCCCGTAGGCTCGGCGGCATTACGTTCGTGGAGGTCGCCTCATGCGTCCGGTTCTGATCGCCCTAGGCCTCGCGGCTCTCGCCACACCGGCCCTGGCGCTGACGGTCACCTCGGCCCCGAACGTCGATCAGCAGCAGCACCTGCGCCCCTCGCCGGCCGCCCAGGGCGTCGATATTCGCGACTCCTACCTCGGCGGTGGCGGCGGCCCGACCGGCCTGAGCTACAGCCAGGGCTCGCGCTCCAACACCGATGCGCCGCGCTTCTACTATAACAGCTACGACGCCTTCGGCCGTTTCAACGGCGTGGTCCCGGCGGACGACCGCTACGACACCCCGCTGAATCGCCGCATCTCGCCGTCGGAACGCGATCTAAACCGGCTCGCCCCGCGGCGCTGACAGACGGTCGCCGGCGGCACCCGGGATGCGCGCCGCCACGCCGGCTCGCCCCCGTAGTTCCTGGTGGAGAGCCGCCCTCCTGAGTCTCGCCGTCCTGGCGAGTCCCCTGGGTCCAGCCAGAGCCAGCGATACAAAGACCGAAGCGCTGCAGGCTGAGATCAAGGCGGCGCGATATGAGGCGGCGCGCGCCGACAGCGACTCGCCCGAACAGGTGCGAGCTCTGGAAAAGCTTCTGCAGCTGGAGATCCGGCTGCATGGAAGCGAGTCCCCGGAGATCATCCCCACGATCCGGCATCTTGCCGCGACAGTTCCGCTGGATGATCCCCAGCGCAGTCAGAAGCAGATCCCGTTTCTGCAGCGAATCCTGAAGATCCAGATGGCCGCCGGACCAGCGCAGGAAGCCGCGGCCGACGCCACGCGCGCGGACCTGATCCTGTACCATGACGTCTCGGGCCAGTTCGCCCAGTCGATCCCTTACCTGCGCGGCCGGGTGGACTACCTTTCCCGCACCCAGGACAAGCGTCTTCCCGACGTCGCGCTCGATCTGTCGAAGCACCTGCTCGAGGCAGGCGACGGCGCCGGAGCGCGCGCGGCGCTCGCCGTTCTGCCCCGCGCCTGCCTGGACGCCTGGGCCCCCGCGTGCGCCCAGGCCAGCGATCAACTGTTCGACCTCAGCCTGGAGGCGGACGATGTCGAGACCCTCGATCGTCTCGGCGCTGGGCTCATCCGGCGGCTCCGGGGCGGCGCCTGCGAGCCACGGCTCCTGCGCAATCTGTCGATCTACTTCGGCTACAAGGGCGACGACGACGCCGGACATGATCTCTACGCTGGCCTGCTCTCCAACCCCGCCTGTGGGCCTGACGAGCGTGACGAGATCGTTCACTGGCTAGAGCTGGGCTACAGCGACTACGCCGCGGTCGAGCCACTGCGCCGCAAGGCTCTGGAGGAGGCAGACGGCGGGGAGGCGCGGGCCGACGCAGCGCGCGACCTGGGCTTCAACCTGTGGTCACAGGGTCGCCCTGAGGAAGCCGCGCCCCACCTGCAGGCGGCGCTCGACCACTATCTGCAGTCGCGGGCGGCCGCCCCCACGACTGTAGCCTACGCGGCGCTGTGGCTGGCCAGGACCTATGAAGCGACCGACAGGATCGGGCGCGCGCTCGAGGTGATCGGGGCGGCGTCGGCGCATCCGTCCGTCGCCAGGGCGGCGACGGCGGACCCCATGTCGGACGTTCTGTCCGCATCGCGCGCGCGGCTGCTCGCCGTCTCAGGCCGCCAGACCGAGGCGCTGGATCTGCTGCGGAAGCGTCGGCTGGCGCTGCAGGATCACGCGTGGGTGTACGATCTGCCCGACGCCGTGCGCGAACTCAGCGACATCCTGACCCTGGCCGGAGATCCTGTCGGCGGGCGCGAAGCCATGGCGTGGCTTGCGAAGCGCTTCGGCCGCGACCCGAATGTCCCCCGGCCCGAACGCCAGGCCATACGGCTCATGGCGGCTGAGGCCGCTTCGCAGGATCCGGCCACGCGGCCTGCGGCGTTGGCTGAGGTCCGCGCAATCCTCAACGACATCGAGGCGCTGAAACAGGGCCTTGCCGGCGCCGCCGACGCGACGGGCGCCAGCGCACGCGAGGCCCTCTCGGGCGACCTGATCCGTTCCGACCACGGACGGACGGCCGCTCTCGGCCTGCTGTTGACCGTCGGCTATGCCGAGCGCGAACGGACCCGCGGGCTCGAGGCCGAGACGTTTCTGGCGGCGCAGGACCTTGAGGTATCCGCCGCGGCGCGCGCATTGGCCCAGACTGCAGCGCGGATGGCGGCCGGATCCGGCAAGCTTGGAGAGGCCGCCCGACTCCAACAATCGCTCTCGCGAGACCTCCAGACGATCAGCGCCGAACTGACGGACGCCCTGACAGGCAACGACGCCGACGAAATCGCGCGACTCGAGGATGAGATGGCGCGAGTCGCCGCTCGTCTGGCCGCCGCAGACGCGCAACTGCGCAAGAGCTTCCCGCAGTACGCAGAGTTGGCTTCGCCCAAGCCGCTCTCGCTGGCCGAGGTCCAGGCCCGGCTGCGGCCGGGAGAAGGACTGCTTCTGACCGTCGACCTGTGGAATGACATCCATGTCTTCGCGGTGTCGAAGACGAAGATCGCATGGAGCCGGCTGGCGGGTGGTTCGAACTCCGTGGCCGAACGCGTCGCGCGCCTGCGTTGCCAGGTCGACGAGACCACCTGCGGCAAGGCGCTGGCGGGCCGCCGGCGGGGTGACCTTGCGCAGATGGCGACGGCGGCCGACGATTCCATCCCGGAGTTCGATCTGAACGCCGCCTACAGCCTCTACAACGATCTGATCGCCCCTGTGGAACCGGCCCTGGAGGGCGTGAAGCAGCTCTTCGTCACCGCGAGCGGCGCCCTCAGCGCGCTTCCGTTCGGACTGCTCATCACCCAAGCGCCGCCCGCCGACGCCCAGACCGGCTCCGCGTCGAGACTGGCTTCGGCGGCGTGGCTGGCGGACCGTTACGCGTTGACGACGCTTCCTTCCGTCTCGAGCCTCCGCGCATTCAACGTGGTCCGTGACGTCCGGGAACGCGGCGAGATCCTGCGCGGCTTCGGCGATCCGGTCCTGACCGGAGAAGGCTTCATTCTCGCCCCGGCCGACGTCCATCGGGGCGACACGGGACGGCAGACCCTGGCCAACCCCGAAATGCTGCGAAAAGGCCTCGCGCCCCTGCCCCATACCCGCAGCGAGTTGCTGGCGATCGCCCGCAGCGTAGGCGCGCAAGCCACAAGCCTGAGACTGGGCGACGACGCGACCGAGGCGGCAATCAAGTCGGACGCCACTCTCGCCTCCGCGCGCATTGTCGTGCTCGCCACGCACGGCCTGATCCCCACATCGATCAACAAGCTGGACGAGCCCGGGCTTGTCTTCACGCCGCCGTCCACGCCCTCTTCGCTCGATGATGGCTATCTCTCCGCCTCGGAGGCGGCAACGCTGAAGCTCTCTGCGGACTGGTTGATCCTCTCGGCCTGCAACACGGCGGCGCCCGATGGAAAGCCCGAGGCCGAAAGCCTGTCCGGCCTCGCCCGAGCGTTCCTTTATGCCGGCGCCAAGGCGCTGCTCGCCAGCCACTGGAGCGTCCTGGACGACGCAACGGAGGCGCTGATGATCGAGACCCTGGCCGCGCAGCGAGCCGACTCGACCCTCAACGGGGCGCAGGCGCTGCAGCGGGCGATGGCGTCGATCCGCACCGGCCGCCGGCCCGACGCCACGCCGATCGAGGGCTGGCAGCCCTATTGGGCTCACCCTGCGGCCTGGGCGCCGTTTGTCCTGATCGGCGCCGGGGAGTAGCGGCTACCTCTGCTCCCACCAGTACGGCGCACGCTTGCGCTCGCCGGTGACGACCTCGTTCATGGTCAGCGGATCGTAGAGCCGGCCACCCAGCATGACGCGGTGAACCTTCTCGCTGTTGCGGATGTCGGTCGTGGGGTCAGCGTCCAGCACCACGAGGTCGGCCAGCTTGCCAACCTCCAGCGAGCCGATGTCCCTGGCCATGCCCAGCGAGCGCGCCGGCACGATCGTGCCCGCCTGCAGCGCCTCCATCGGCGTCATACCGCCGCGGACGAACGACCAGAGCTCCCAGTGGGGACCGAGGCCCGATTGCTGGCCGTGGGCGCCGATCGAGACCGGCACGCCGCGCTTGGCCAGCTTGTGCGCCTCGCGCGCACTGTCGTCGTCGACGTAGTCGCTCTCAGGGGCGATCTCGCGACGCACGTTCTCGGCGGCCAGCCGGCTGGGCGGCACATGGCGCTTGAGGATCGGCTGCTCGAACACGTCGGTGTGCGCGCGCCAGTAGGGGTCGGCCGCCAGCCCGCCGAACGTCACGACCAGGGTCGGCGTGTAGTAGGTCTTGCTCTGCGAGAAGAAGCTGAGAACGTCCTCGTAGAAGGTCGAGAGCGGGACGTTGTGCTCGACGGTCGAGTTGCCGTCGGCGATGTGGGTCATATCCAGGCCGAACAGGGCCCCGCCCTCGGCCACCACCTGCATGCCCTCGCGGCGGGCCGCCTCGGTCAATTGCTGACGCTGCTCGCGGCGGGGCTGGTTGTAGTTCTTGATGCTGTGGGCGCCCTGGGCCTTCAGCCGCCGGACGTGGGCCAGCGCGTCGTCCAGGCTGTCGATCTGGGCGTAGTTGCCGGCCTGCTTCGCGCCATAGACGATGGTGCCCGTCGAAAACGTGCGCGGGCCCAGGATCAGGCCCGCCCGCTGCATCTCGGACGCGGCAAAGATCTCGGTCGAAGGATACGACGGGTTATGCGCCGTCGTATTGCCCATGGCCAGGTTCAGGATCATCGACCAGTTCTGCTGCGGCACCAGCTCGTCCACCCCGTGCGGGCCGTGGGCGTGCGCGTCGATCAGGCCCGGGATGATGGTCTTCCCGCCCAGATCCACGACCTTTGCTTCGGCCGGCACAGAGACTGCGCCCCGCTTGCCCACAGCCGCGATACGGTCGTCGCGGATCACGATGACTCCGTCGTCGATCACGCCGCCGTCCGGAGCCGCCATCGTCACGATCCGCGCGCCGGTCAGCGCCACGGTCCCCCTGGGACGGTCGGCGGGCACGTCCATCGACAGCGACACGCCCGTCTTCGGCGGCTGGAACTTCGCGGCCCCTTCGCCGGGAGGCGCCGAGGGGAACAGGTCCTTGGCCGCCGCCGTGTAGACCACCGGCCCCAGGCTCCAGTGCAGCTGGGTCCCGCCGCCCGACCAGTTGACGTAGTCGGCCCCGCCGACCGAGGCGCGGGTCACCGGAAGGGGCCCGCCTTTCAGGTCGACCGCCACCTCCTGCGTCCCCGGCATCAGCGGCATCACGCTGACCTCGTAGTTCTGGCGGAAGGCGAACAACGCGCCATCCGGCGAGACGAAGTAGTCGTTCACCAGTTCGCCCGCGGCATGGACGCGCTTGGCCTCGCCGTTCAGGTCGGTGGAGACCAGCTGCAGCTTGCCGCGCTCGCGCCCGACCATGAAGACTCGGTCGTTCGAGGCTCCGAACTGCGGCGACGAAAGATCCTTTGAGATCCGGACCGCCGCGCCGCCCGTAGCCGGCGCGCGATAGACACCCTGGCTGTCAGACCACTCGCCCGACGTCAGGCCGCCGCCGCCGCCCTTCTCGAACACGATCATCTTGCCGTCCGGCGAGAACACCGGCCGGGCATAGTGGCCGGGCTGGATGGTGACGGTGCGCGCCGCGCCTCCGCCTGCCGGGACAACCTGGACCTGACCCAGGCCGTTGTCGGTCCAGCTTACGAAGGCGATCTGCTTGCCGTCGCGCGACCAGGCCGGGAACAGCTCCATGCCCTCGACGGCCTTGGTCAGACGCCGGGGCTCACCGCCGCCCATCGGCTTCACATAGAGCTTCCCCAGGGTCTCGAAGACCACAGTCTTTCCGTCGGGCGACACGGCCGCGAAACGTGGAATCTTCGTCTGGATGCGATCGGGCGAGACGGCGATTTGTGGGTGGGGGCCATCGATGACACCGCGGGTGTCGTTCACCCGGAAGGGGATCACCCCGGCGTTCGCGCCATCGGCGTCCACGCGCCGGATCTTGCCTCCGGCCCAGAAGACGATCGACTTGCCGTCCGGAGTCCAGGCCATGTTGGGATAGAGACCACTGACGGCCCACACCTCCTGCACATCCTGGTCCAGGGCGTCATAGACCTTGCGCTCCACTCCCGAGGTCAGGTCCTTCACATACAGCTTGGACTTGGTCCGCTCGCGACGGACGAAGGCGATCTTCTTGCCGTCAGGCGACGGGGCCGGCCGCACCGATCCGCCGGCGCCCGACACGGCCGTGGAGATCTCACCTGTCTCCAGGTCGTAGCGCTCGATGTTGAACAGGTCGGTGTTCGAGTCCTGGGCGTACTCGAAGATCGGGCCGGGCGTGATGTTGCGGGTGTAGAAGATCGACTTGCCGTCCCGGGCGTACACCGGCTCGCCCAGTTCCTTCTGGTGCTGCTCGTTCGGCCGCTTCACCAGCACGACGCCGGCCCCGCCCGACACGTGATAGAGCCAGACCTCGCCGGTCCCCAGCGAGCGGCTCGTGGTGAAGTGCTTCTTGGCGGCGATGAATCGGCCGTCCGGGCTCCAGGTGGGCTGGTTGAGGAGCCGGAAGTCCTCCCTGGTCACCTGGCGCTTGTCGGACCCGTCGACGTTCATCACCCAAATGTTGTCGCCGCCGCCCCGGTCGGAGGTGAACGCGATCCGCTTGCCGTCGGGCGAGAAGCGCGGCTGCACCTCCCAGGCCAAACCCTCTGCTATGCGCTTCGGCGTCCCTCCGCTGATCGGCATGACGTAGATGTCGCCCAGGAGGTTGAAGGCGATCGAGGCGCCGTCGGGGCTGACGTCGAGGTCCATCCAGGATCCCTCGTCGACGTTGATCGGGACCTGACGGACGACTGCGCCCTGCGGCGCGTTCACATCCCACTTGGCTGGCTTCTCGGGCGGCGTCTGGGCGTGGGCCTGCGACAGGCCGACCACGGCGGCGAACACGCCCGCGAGCTTGGAGTTCATGGCACCCTGCCTCACACGTTAGGGCCGGGGCCCACGCAAGAGTTCTAGGCAGCCCCGCAGCACACGACAACGCTCGTCGCCATGGACGCCCAGGATGCGCGCCATCGACACGCAACGACCGCAGAATTCGCGCGAGGGGTGGCTGGTCGTCACATCCATGGTCTAGGGCTGGAACGCATATCCCGATCGAGCGACGAAAGACCGACCTATGACGCTTCCCGCCCTTCGCAGCCTTGCCGCAGCCGCGACGCTCGCGCTCGCCGCCCTGCCCGCGGCCCAGGCCCTGGCGCAGGATGCGAAGCCAAAGCTCATCGTCGCCATCAGCATCGACCAGTACAGCGCCAACCTCTTCGACGAGTGGCGCGGAACCTACAAGGGCGGCCTGGCGCGCATGGCGAGCGGCGTCGCCTATCGCAGCGGCTACCAGACGCATTCGGGCACCGAGACCTGCCCCGGGCACTCGACGCTGCTGACCGGCAAGCATCCGAACAAGACCGGCATCGTCGCCAACGCCTTTCTCGACCCGGCGACCCGGCGGCCGGTGTACTGCGTCAACGACACCAGCGTCGTGCTGGCCCATGACGCGAAGGCCAGCCCGGTGGGCCCGGCGCGCCTGGAGGCTTCAACCCTGGGCGACTGGCTGAAGGAGACCTCGCCCCAGAGCCGCGTCGTGGCGGTCTCCGGCAAGGACCGCGCGGCGATCACCATGGCCGGCCATAAGCCCGACGGCGTCTTCTGGCTGTTCAGCGGCTACGGTTTCACCACCTACGTCCCGCCGGGCGGCGACGCCGCCAAGGCGTTGGCCCCGGTCGCGGCGACCAACCGGCGGCTCGCGCCACGCTGGACCCAGAGGCCGACATGGACCTACCAGACCCCCGCCTGCCGCGCCGCCGCCACAACGGTGGAGATCGGCGGCAAGACCTGGGAATCCAAGCTGCCGCCGGACGGCTATGCCGCTTCGATCCCGGCCGCCCTCATCAACTCGCCGGCCGGCGATGAGATCACCGGCGAGGCGGCGCGCGACCTGATCAAGCATTATCGTCTCGGCCAGGGGCCTGCGACCGACCTGCTGGCCGTCAGCTTCTCGGCGACGGACTGGGTCGGCCACCGCTACGGCACGCGCGGTCCCGAGATGTGCGAGCAGATGCACCGCCTGGATGCGACGCTTGCCAGGCTGTTCGTCGACCTCGACGCTCTGAAGGTGCCTTATCTGGTCGTCCTCAGCGCCGACCATGGAGGCTCCGACATCCCGGAGCGCCTGCGCGCCCAGGGCTACCCCGCTGGTCGCGTCTCGGCGTCGGAGGTGATGGGCCGGGTCAACACCGCCTTGATGGCGGAGTTCAACCTGAAAAAGCCGCCGCTGGCCGGCTCGCCCGAGGAAGTCATGCTGCTCGAGGTCGCCGGCGTCGACCGGGAAAAGCTGATGGCCGCCGCCGTGCGCACCCTGGCCGCCCAGCCCGAACTTGCCGCCGTCTTCACCCGCGAGGAACTGCTGGCCACGCCGATCCGCAAGGGCGCGCCGCCCGAGGAGGTCAGCCTCAAGGAGCGCTTTGCCATGAGCGCGCATCCGACCCGCTCGCCGGACATCCTGAGCGCCCTGCAGCCGCTGACCAGCCTGGGCACGGGCATGAACGGCGACTCCCGGGCCGGTCACGGCTCACCCTGGAACTACGACCGTCGCGTGCCGATGCTGTTCTGGTGGAAGGGCGCCAGGGCCGAGGACCGCTTCATCCCCGTAGAGACGGTCGACATCGCCCCGACACTGGCCGCCGCCATTGGCCTCACACCCCCCGCCGATATCGACGGCCGATGCCTGTCCCTGCCGGCCGGAAGCGGCGTCGCATGCCCGAAAGCTCCTTAGGCAGAGGGC
Organism: Phenylobacterium sp.; assembly: GCF_004299445.1. Lineage (GTDB taxonomy): Bacteria > Pseudomonadota > Alphaproteobacteria > Caulobacterales > Caulobacteraceae > Phenylobacterium. The sequence goes on from NZ_SCTC01000083.1 coordinate 37,705, forward strand.
GACCAAGCCGCCGACGCCCGCGATCGGTTCAATCGATACCCGCGATGACGGCCGCCGCCTCGGCGAAGGCCGTGTTCGCGATCGGAACTCCGGCATAGATGGCGGTCTGCAGGAGGACCTCCTTCAGCTCATCGCGCGTGAACCCGCCCTGCTCCAAACCGGAGCGGACGTGCAGACGGAACTCCTCCCAACGGCCGAGGGAGGCGGTCATCGCGACGACGAGCAGGCGGCGGGTGCGGTGGTCGAGCCCGGGCCGGCCCCAGACCTCGTTCCAGGCATAGCGCGTGATCATCGCCTGGAAGTCGGCGTTGAAGGGCGTGCGGGCCGCGAGCGCGCGATCGACCCAGGCATCGCCGAGAACCTCCCGGCGGACGGCCAGGCCGGCGTCGAAGAGGGTCGCCCGGGCCTCGTCGGCGGCAGCGTTCCCCGCCAGGAAATCGACGATGGCGCCGGCCAGCCCGGCGGGCGCCTCAAGGCTGGGCAGGTGGCCCGTGTCGAGGGCGACAGCCCGGGCGCCGGGGACGGCCGCCGCGATCCGATCTCCATGCCCCTCGAAGGGCGTCGAGACATCGCGGTCGCCGGAGATCACGAGCGCCCGGGCGCCTATACCGGAGAGGCGCGCCGAAAGGTCCATGTCGCGGATGGCGGCCCCGCATCCGGCATAGCCGTCAGGACTCATGGCCAGAAGCCGGGTCCGCGCGCTCGCCACGACGCCCGGGGTCTGATGTCGGAACCGTTCTGAAAAGAACCGCTCCATGGCCAGGTCGGCGATCGCGCTCAGCCCCTGCCCGCGCACAGTGTCGATGCGCGCCTGCCACGCGGCGGGGTCCATCTGGGCCGATGTGCAGACCAGGACCAGCGCCTCGACCCGCGCAGGCGCCTTCAGCGCCAGCGTCATGGCGATCATGCCGCCCAGCGACACGCCGCAGATTGCGGCGCGCGGCGTAGCCGCCGCATCCAACACCGCCAGGGCGTCGGCGGCGAGGTCGTCCAGGCTGTAATCCCCGGCCGGGGCGTCCGAGGCGCCGTGCCCGCGGACGTCCATCCGCAGCACCCGGAAGCGCGACATGAGGTGCGGGACGACGCCGTCCCAGAGGCTCATGTCGCAGCCGATGGCGTTCAGAAGCAGCAGAGCCGGTCGATCGGCCTCGCCATCCACGCGCCAGTAGAGGCGAACGCCATCGCGGCTTACGAACGGCATCAGCGGTCCTTCCCGTAGTGGCCGAGCGCCCGCCGCACGAGCGCCTCGGCGTGGCCCACGTCCTCGTCGACGCCGGCCGCGCGCAGGTTGCGCCGCATGGCGGCGGTGTCCACCTCCAGGTCCTGCGCAACAGGGCGCATGGCCGAGAGCGCCGCGTGGGCCAGGCCGAACAGGTCGGCGAGGACCGGACCTTCCGCCTGCCAGCCCCCCAGGCCACGCTCATGCTCCTGCGGGAGACCGCTGAGAATCGCGGACGTGAGCCCTGGCGCGCGCACCGCCGCCGAAAGCGCCACCTGGCAGCCAGTGGGGTTGCGCTTGTGGGCCATCGCCGACGAGCCGCCCCGGCCCTCGACACGCGGCTCGAACGCCTCGCCCACCTCGGACTGGGCCATCAGGGCGACATCACGCGCCATTTTGCCGACTGCGCCGACGAGGATCGCCAGCGCCGTCGCCACGCCGGCCAGCGCCTCGCGGCGGGCATGCCAGGGAGCGACCGCAACGGCCAGGTCGAGGTCGCGGGCCATTCGCTCGGCGACGGCAGGGCTGAGGCCAGCCATCGTGCCCACGGCGCCACCCAGTTGCAGCACCAGCGCCTGCGCGCACTCGCGATCCAGCCGCCGCGCCGCGGCATCCACCCCCAGCAACCAATGCGAGACCCGCAGCCCAAAGGTGATGGCCTGGGCCGGCTGCGTCAGCGTGCGGCCCAGCATCGGGGCCGCGGCATGGTCCCGGGCCAGGCGGGCAAGGGCTTGCGTGAGGTCCGCCGCCTCGGCCGCAACCAATGCCGCGGCGGCTTTCGCCTGGAGCATGATGACGGTGTCCGCCAGATCCTGGCTGGTCGATCCGAAGTGAACATGCGCGCCGCCTTCGGGGCCCGCGAATTCGCGCAGGCGCGCCACCAGCGGGATGGCCAGCGTCCCCGCGTGCGTGGCGGCCTCGGCAAGCTCGGCCACGTCGAATGTGGCGGAGGCGCAGGCGCTCGCGATGGCGTCGGCCGCGGCCTGCGGGATGATCCCCTCCTCCGCGCTGGCGCGGGCCAGGGCGGCCTCGAACGCCAGCGCGTGGGCCAGCGTCGCCGCATCGTCGAACACCGCCAGCATGGCCGGGGTCGACCCGGGCCGATCCCTGAGGAGCGAGGTCACATGTCCCTTCCCGGCTCAGATGTCGAAGAAGACGGTTTCGTGCTCGCCCCGCAAGCGGATGTCAAAGCGCCAGAGCGCGTCCCCGGCGCGGCGCGCCACGAGGGTCGCGCGCCGGGCGGCTGGGACCAGCCCGAGAATAGGATCGTCCTCGAGCCCCTCTCCGTCCTCGAAATACAGGCGCGTCACCAGCCGCTTGATCAGGCCGCGGCCCAGGACGCCGACCGCGATGTGAGACGCCTGCAGGCTGTTGCCGGGTCCCGGAACGCGGCCTGGGCGGATCGTACGGAAGCGAAACGTTCCATCCTCGTCCGTCGCGGCCCTTCCGAAACCCGGGAACGCAGGCGCGAGGGACGGGTCGGCCTCCGAGGGGTAGCGGCCTGCCGAATCCGCCTGCCAAATTTCCACCAGGGCGTCCGGGACCGCCTCGCCGGCCCCGTCTGTCACGCGGCCCGTGATCTCGATGATATCGCCCGCCACGGGGCCGCGCGGGCCCGCGACGTGCAGCAGATCGTGCCCGGACGGGATCAAGTCGGGCCGCGCCCCGAGGTCGGACGTCCCGACCAGATCGGCTCCACCCTTCCAGGGGAGGGCGTAGTGGAAAAATGGACCCACGGTCTGCCAGGGGGTCTGGCCGAACCGCTCAGGACTCTGATTGTCGGCCACGCTCACGCCTCCATCGGCGTGGCCCCGGGTCCGCGCAGCACCAGGTCGAAGAGGTAACCCAGGGCCCAGCTCGGCCGGGTGGTGTCGAGGTCGAAGCGGGCCACCAGCCGGTCCCGAAAGGGCTGGGGCACGGCGCAGGCGATCGGGTCGAGCGGGATCAACGGATCATCGGGGAAATACATCTGGGTGACGAGCCGCGTTGCGAACGCCGGACCCAGCAGCGACAGGTGGATGTGCGACGGTCGCCAAGCGTTGTCGTGATTGCCCCAGGGATAGGCGCCCGGTCGCACGGTGACGAACTGGTATCTCCCCTCGGCGTCGGTGATCACCCGACCCATTCCCGTGAAGTTGGGATCGATCGGCGCGTCCCACTGGTCCTTGGCGTGGATGTAGCGGCCGGCGGCGTTGGCCTGCCAGATTTCAACGAGGGTGTTCGCTGCCGGGCGCCCGCGCTCATCCAGCACCCGTCCCGCCACGATGATCCTCTGGCCTTGCGGGACGCCGGCGTGATGAGCCGTCAGGTCGGCCATGGCCGGGCCCATAAGCCCCGCCGCGTCGCGGGGCCCGGTCGTCTCGGTCAGAGTCTGGGGGATCCGCACCAGGGGCCGCGAGGGTGAGCGGAGGCTGGTGGACTTGTACGGAGGATGCAGCGAGGGGGGCTGCCCCGCATCCTCCCGCGCGTACGCGTCAGGCTCAGCCATGCGACACCTCTCCCGCCCCTCAGCGTTCTCGTCGGGAACCTACATCCTCCACACCAGCGTCACCCCATAGGTCTTCGGCGGGGCATAGGGCACCAGCACCTGCCTATAGGGGGCGAAGGCGGTGACGTAGGTGGCCACAAGTTCGTCGGTCAGGTTCTTGCCCCACACGGCCACCTGCCAGCGCTTGTCGGGCGAGGTCAGCGCGAGCCGCGCGTCGACATTGATGTAGCCGGCCTGCTTCTGGGTCGCGATGTTGGACGCCTCGAAGAACATGTGCGCCTGGTTGGTGTAATCGACCCGGCCCAGCACGCCCCAGCCTTGGACATCGAAACCATACTGGGCGCCCAGGTGGATTTTGTCCTTGGGCGAGCGCGGCAGGCTGTTGCCAGTGAAGTTGGCCGTCGCGCCGTTGGCGAAGCTGGTGAACTTGGCGTCCAGGTAACCATAGGCCGCCTCGAGCTGCAGGCCGGGGATCGGCCGCGCCACCAGTTCGACCTCAAACCCATCGATCTCTGCCGTCGCAGCGTTACCCACGACGACGCAGCACAGTGGCACCAGCTGCGAGACCTGCAGGTCCTTGTAGTCGGTGTGGAAGACCGAGGCGTTCACCTGCAGGCGCTTGTCCAGCCACTGGGTCTTGGCGCCGCCCTCGTAGCTCCAGGCGTACTCGGGGTCATAGGGGGTCGACTGGCTGAGCGCCGTGCCGGCGATACCCTGGAACCCGCCGCTCTTGAAGCCCCGCGTGGCGGAGGCATAGACGAGGATGTCCGGCGTCGCCTGCCAGTCCGCTGCGAAACGGGGCGTCAGCGCATTCCATTTCTTGCGGCCGCGGACGTCGTAGTTGGCGCCCAGCGGGGGCGGCTGGCCGGGGCCGGAGACCTTCATGCCGATGAAGCGGCCCGACTTCTCCTCCCAGGTCTGGCGGAGACCGGCGGTCAGCGTGAGCGTGTCGGTGACGTTGAACCCGACCTGACCGAACAGCGCATAGCTCTTGGCCGAAACGTCCTGCGGATAGGTCGCCACGCCCGTCAGGGCCGGCGACGGGAAGTCCTGGCGCAGGTCCTCGATGCGGAAGTTGTCCTCGTGCAGATAGTAGGCCCCGACCTGGCCGCTCAGGCGGCCGCCGAAGGCGTCGAACGACAGTCGGACTTCCTGGCTGAACTGATCGTTCTTTTCGTGATCGGTCTGGGTCGACTCGATCTGGTTCGGAGGGTTCACCGGGTTCGCGAAGAACGGGATGCGGATGTTCGTCGTGACCGCGCGATAGCCGGTGATCGAGGTGACGGTCCCGAGCGCGGTCTTCCAATTCACCTCGCCCCGATAGGTCTGGAGCCAGCGGCGCGTGTAGCCGTCGGTGTAGGCGTTCACGATGCGCGGGTCGGGGTTGACCCCGACACAGTGCACACCGCCCCGGAGGGTCGCGTCGCAGATGTTGTCGCGCGGGTTGCCGCGCTGGTCCTGGTCGGTGAAATCGGCCGCCAGCACGATGTCCAGGTCTTCGCTGGGCAGGTAGCGCAGGGCGACAGCCGCGGTGCGCAGGTCCTGGTCGTTCACGTCATTGCCGGTGGTCTGATTGAACTCGTATCCGTCGCGCAGCTTCACCGAGACGCCGCCCGACAGATAGACGGTGTCGCTGAGCGGAATGTTGCCCCGAGCGCTGAAGGTGCGGCGGTCGTAGTTGCCGAGGCTGCCTTCGACGCGGAAGCGGGTGTCGTTGGACGGCTTGCGGGTCACGTACTGGATGAGACCGCCGACCGCGTTCTTGCCGAACAGCGTGCCCTGCGGCCCCCGGAGCACTTCCACCCGCTCCAGATCCATCGCGTCGATATCGGGGGTGCCGCCACGCCCGGCGTAGACTCCGTCGACAAAGACCACGACCGAGGCGTCGCCACCCGCGTTCTGGCTGATGCCATAGGCCGAGCCGATGCCGCGGATGGCGAAGTTGGGCTGCACCGGGTCCACCTGACCGGCGCTGAATCCGGGCGTGCGGATGGCAATGTCCTGCAGGGTTTCGATGGACTGCCGCTCCAGCGCGGCGGAGCCGAAGGCCGTCACCGCAATCGGCACCTTCTGGATGTTTTCCTCGACCCGCTGGGCGGTGACGACCAGTTCCGAAACCTCGGCTTCCTGCGCGGCGGCGTGTCCGGCCGCAAACAGGGCGAGGGTCATGGCCGCCCATGAGACACCGTCGGTCAGACGCTTGGACATATCGCAACCTCCCCGTTGACCCCGTCTTCATCGCAGGGCCTGTCGTCACGGTACACCAGATTCCATAGTATGCTAAGTATTCTGCTCAGCGGCCTCCACGGCGCGGGCGAAGGGCTTGAGGCCGACGCTCAGGACGATTGCCGCGATCGGCAGCGCGACAGCGGTCACGATGGCCAGGCCATAGCGGAGATCCTCGGGCCGCCCGAAGCCGAGGTCGGTGACAAGGGCGATGGCGGTCGGGCCCAGGCCAAGCCCGATCAGGTTGGCGACCAGGAAGTACAGGGCCACCATCCGCGCCCGCAGGCGGTTGGGCGTGATCATCTGCAGCGCCGCGCCGGCCACGCCGCCGTGAAGGGTGCCCACCAGCATGGCCACGATCATCAGGCCCAGAGCCACCGGCGCTGTCGGGGCCAGCGCCATCCCGACGAACAGGGGCGCCAATAAGACGGCGTTCAGTCGAATGACCCTCAGGTGCGCGTCCTTGAGGCCGCGGCGATAGAGACGATCCGCCAGCCAGCCGCCTAGCAGTAGGCCGCCTGCGCCGCAGGCCGCCGTCGCGACGCCAAACCACAACCCCGCCTGGGGCACGGGCATGCCGTAGGTGCGATGCAGGAACTGCGGAATCCAGGCCATGGCGCCGTACATGACCAGCGCCACCAGGGCCATCCCGCCGAAGTGCGAGGCGATGGCGGCCGGGTGCGACTTGAGGAACGCGATTAGTTCGCCGCTGCCTGCTGTTGGCGCCACGCCCTGGCGCGGCGGTTCGCGCACCGTCAGCGCCACCAGCAACGCCACGAGCAGGCCGGGCAGGCCGACCCAGAGGAACGTCAGTCGCCAGGGCTCCAGGGCTCCCACCAGCGGCAGCATCACCGGAGGCCCCTCGGTGACCATCTTCACCACCAGCGATCCCGCCACCAAAGCGATGCCTGAGCCGAGCGGCACGCCGATGGAATAGACGGCCATCGCCCGGCCCAGCTTTTCGCGCGGGAAGTAGTCGCCCAGCATCGAGTAGGCGGCGGGCGACAGGGTCGCTTCGCCGACACCCACCCCGACCCGGGCCAGGAACAGTCCGACGTAGCCGCGCGCGAAGGCGCAGGCCGCTGTCATCAGGCTCCAGGCGGCGATCCCCGCCACGATCAGGCCCTTGCGCGCGCGGCGGTCGGCGAACCAGCCCAGCGGGATTCCGAGGGCGCTGTAGAAGATGGCGAACGCAAACCCCATCAGCAGGCTCATCTGGGTGTCGCTGATGCCGAGGTCCGCCTTGATTGGCCCGACCAGCAGACTGAGGATCATCCGGTCGATGAACGAGAGCGTGTAGGCCAGCAGCAGCACGGCCACCACATACCAAGCATAGGTCGGCGAGGCCGGGCGGACCGGCTCGCTACTCAAGACTGAAGATCCTGTAGCGGACCCCGGCGGCCGTCCGCTTGCCGACGCCTACGGCCACGGTCGCGTTCAGCCAGCCGTAGCGATCGTCGGCCGTCTCGAACACCGGCTGGATACGGAAGTAGTAGCTGTCTTCGGACAGCCCCTCGACCTGCGCCGGATCGCGGAAGGCCGGCAGCACGTCCGCGGGGATCACCAGGCGCCCGCCGTAGGTGACGTAAATCATTGCTCCGTCATGCGTCTTCCAGATGGAACGGACGTCGATCAACGTGAGCGCGGCGCCATCGGGCCCGGGGCCCAGTTCGGACCAGTCGCCGCCGCCAGGCAGCACTTCGCCGCGCAGCCGCTCGCCCTCGACTTCGCCTCCTGCGATGTAGCTGACGCGCCGGTTGCGGAACGGCGACTTGCCCAGCGCCAGCGGCGCGTCGTCGTCTAGCCGGATATCCACGACGCACAGCGGCCGGCTTCTCAGTGTGTCCGGTTCCAACGTGCCCTCCCCATAATCCTTAGAACTCTACATATTTTGTCGCGGCGGGGAAGCTGCTCAGCGCGCGGCGTGCTGGATCTCGCCGAACAGGATCGACCGCTGCTCGTCCGAGAGGCCCGAAAGGCCCCCCTCGATGGTCTCTTTCCTCAGGAGGTCGCGGCCCACCTCCATTCCCCGCTTCACCGCCGGCCGTGCGCCAACCCTCTCGCACCACCGTTTGAGGTGGGGGAACTCCGCCGCCCGCGCCTCGACCTGGCGCAGCACGTAGGGGTAGGTCGCCATGTCGGCGACGGTGTAGTCGTCTCCGGCAAGGTACGGGCCTTCGGCAAGACGCCCGTTCAGGACCCGCAGCAGGCGGGTCACCTCATTGGCATAGCGCTGGATCGCGTAGTCGTGACGCGCCTTGGCGTAGAATGAGAAATGGGCGTTCTGGCCGAACATCGGCCCCACGCCCGACATCTGGAACATCAGCCACTGGTGGCATATCGCGCGCGCCCGTGGCTCGACCGGCGCAAAGCGGCCGGTCTTGTCGGCGAGATACCAGAGGATAGCGCCCGACTCCCACAGAACGAATGGATCGGCCCCATCCTCATCCTCGACGATGACGGGCGCCTTGTTGTTGGGATTCAGCTTGAGAAAGGCAGGGGCCAACTGATCGCCATCCAGGATGTCGATCGGCGACAGCCGCCATGCCAGTCCCATCTCCTCGAGCGCGATGGCCACCTTCCGCGCGTTGGGCGTGGGACCGCCGTAGAGCGTGATCATGGGGCCGGGCTCCGGGCTTGAGCTTCGCGCGTCAGGTTGTCGCTCATGCGCTTCAGCACGCTGAGACAGGTGGCCAGATCGGCAGGCGAGACGCCCTCGCCCGCGATGTCGTTGATCCGCGCCGCGGTCGGGATCAGCTCCGCCTCCAGCGCCTCGCCCCGCGGCGTAAGGAAGACGTTGAGCTTCCGCCGGTCCTGCCGGTTGCGGTCGCGGCGGATCAGGTCCAGCCGCTCCATGGCGCCCAGCACAGCCACAGCTGTAGGCTCGGTGACGTTGTTGAGCTGGGCCAGGCGGCGCTGCGTCGCCCCGTTCTCCTGCCAGAGCGCGCGCAGGAAGTACCAGAAGCCGCTGCTGAGACCGGCGGGCGCGAGGTGGGCGTTCAGGACACGGTCGAATGCCCGATGACAACGGCGGACCTGAAAGCCGAGGCTCTGATCCGGCGGCAGTCCCTCGAGAGGCGCGAGACGGCTCATCAGATCTTGAACGCTTCGAACGTCTCCGCCGCGAACAGCTCTTCCGGCTGCAGTCGCCGCGCCGACAGGCCCTGCTCGTGGTGGTATCGCAGGAAGGTGTCGAGCACCGTGCGGTTCTTCGCGAAGCCGTAAGGCCACCAGTCGTCGCCGAGCTCGGCGCGGGCCTCTTCGACGGCGGCGACCTGCCAGGGCAGCATCGATGTCATGGCCGATGTGACGGCGAGATTCTGGTACGTCAGCGCCTGGGCCTCGCAGAAGGCCTTGAAGAGCGACTGCGCGATCCAACGGTTGGCCTCGTAGACCGAGCGGCGGATCGCCACGACATGCATGATGGGGAAGATGCCCGTCCGCCGGTAGTAGTCCTTCTCCACGGGTACGAAATCGGGGAACAGCCGCCTCACATCGTCAGGCCGCGAGTAGAAGGTCGAGGGTGTCCGCGCCGTGTGCAGGGCGTCGATTTCGCCGTCCGCGAGCATCTGGGACAACGTCTGTGTGGGGCCGATCGGCGTGACGCTGAACTCGGGCGGAAGGCTGAGCTTCAGCTTCTCGTCGCGCCCGGGCTCCTCCTCCCCTCCGGAGAAGTACCGCACCGAGGTGGGCGCGACGCCATACTCATCGGACAGAATCCCGCGAATCCAGACCGGCGCCGTCATCTGGTATTCGGGCACGCCGAAGCGCTTTCCGATCAGGTCCTTCGGCTCGCGGATGCCGCTCCTGGCGGACACGAAGATGCAGGAGTGGCGGAAGAACCTCGAGGGGAAGACCGGGATGGCGACAAACGCCGGATCGTCGCGCATCAGCGAGACGCAGTAGGACGAGAGCGACATCTCAGCGACGTCGAACTCGCGGTTGCGCAGCATCCGGAAGAACGTCTCCTCCACGTGCAGCGGAAGAAAGTTCAGGTCGATCCCCTCCGGCTGCACGCGGCCGTCGGCCAGCGCCCGAGTCCGGTCGTAGTCCCAACAGGCCAGGGTGAGGCGCAGCTTGCTCATGGCGAGTCCTCGATCTCGGAAATGGCGACCTCGCGGCCCTCCGCCGCGGATCGCAGGATGGCCAGACAGACGGCCAGATTCTCGCATCCCCAGGCGCCATCGTGGATCGATGGGCGACCCTCCACCACGGCGGCCCAGAGCTCGTCGACGACCCCGTGGCGCGTCGCAGCCTGCACGGGCGTGTCGAGCGTTCGGCGGGCGTCGGGGCCGTAGACGTCGACGCCTGTCGCCGTGAGCCGCAGGTCGCCGCGCTCACAGGCGACCAGGACGAAGCCGAAGTGCTCGTGACCGATGGGCGATGGCGACGGCTCCCGCGGCGCTCCATAGGCGCGCGCCGCCTTGAGTTCGGCCTCGGAGGCGCCCAACAGCCGCCGCCGCGCGTCGCCGTACGCCTCGGGGTCCTTCGGGCCTCCCGTCTCGCCGACCCAGCCCATGAGGGCGTCGGTGTCGTAGCGACCATAGCCGCTGTAGGTGAGCGCCGCCGAGGCTCCGCCCTCGAAGGTCAGGAACGCCTGGTAGGCGCCTTCGGTGGGGCGGCCATGGTCCCAGGCGCCGGTGGCGGCGCGAACCGTCGCGACTCGCGCGCCGACCAGCCGACGCACCACGTCCACCTGATGCGCGGCCTGGCTGAACACCACGCCGCCGCCCTGGGACGTGTCGAGTTCCTCGGGCCGACGCGGTCGGTAGAGGAAGTCGGTAAAGTTGATGGCGGTCACCATTCGCGGTCGCCCGAGTTCCCCCGAAGCGATCAGGGCGGCGGCGCTGACAACAGGCGGATCGAACCCGTGACTGGGCCCGACCAGCAGGCGAACACCGGCCTCGTGCGCGGCCTCGGTCATCGCCCGACAATCGGCGAGGCGCAGCGCCATGGGCTTGTCGACCAGCACATGCTTGCCCGCCCTCGCTGCGGCCAGCGTCAGCTCTGTGTGGGTGGCGTGTGGGGTCGCGATGTAGACGACCTCGACATCGGCCTGCTCCAGCAGTTCGCCCGCCTCCGCAAAGGCGGGCGCGCCGAACTCGCTCGAGAACGCGGCGCGGGCTTCGGCGCGCGGATCGGCGGCGGCCGTCACCTGCACACGAGGGTCGGCCATTAGCGTCGGACGGGTCAGGTCGAAGGCGCGGCTTAGCCCAATCACGCCCAGGCGGAGCACGCGATCGGCCATGCGGTCCGTATCCTCCCGCCGCTGGACATCGCGGCCTCGATCCGTAAAATACTTCGTAATCTAAGTTTTGCAACGCCGCCGCCGGAAGAGCGCATGAGACCCGCCGACAACGAACTTCTTTGCCGCGTCGAGGGCGAAGCGGCGATGGGCCAGGTGATGCGTCAGCACTGGTTGCCCGCGTGTATGAGCGAAGAGGTGGCCGAGGCCGACGGCGCGCCGGTGCGCACCCGCCTGCTTGGGGTCGACCTGGTGGTGTTTCGCGACACCCGGGGCCGGGTCGGCGTGCTGGACGAGAGGTGTCCGCACCGCGGCGCGTCGCTGGCGTTCGGCCGCAACGAGGAATGCGGCCTGCGGTGTCTCTATCATGGCTGGAAGTTCGGGGTGGACGGCGAGATCCAGGACATGTCGTCCGAACCGGCCGACAGCCCGATGCGGAACCTGAGGGCCCGCGCCTACCCGACCCATGAAGCCGGCGGCTTCATCTGGGTCTGGATGGGGGATCCCGGAAGCGTGCGCCCGTTCGAGACCCCGGCCTGGGCGCCTTCGTCGACGACGCGGATCTCGATCGTGAAGATGCATGCGGCCTGCAACTGGGCCCAGGTGCTCGAGGGCTCGATCGACAGCGCCCACTCTTCCAGCCTGCATTCCACCAACATGCCGACGGCCGAAGTGGAAGGCTCCACCGCCACCGAGACCGCCTGGCTGCGCCCCTCGAACGACAAGGCGCCGCGCCTTGAGGTCGAGGCGACCGACTACGGCTTCCACTACGCGGCCATCCGCCGCCCGATCCGTGATCCCGAGACCCAGGTCTACATCCGCACGACGGTGTTCATCGCACCATTCACGGTGCTGATCCCGCCGAACGACCAATACAACCTCGCCCAGATGCTGGTGCCGATCGATGACGTGAACTGCATGTTCTACTGGGTCGCGTGGCACCCGACGAAGGGGATCGCTCAGGACGCCTGGCGCAGGTTCTGCGGCGCGGTCCCGGGCGTGGATCTGAATGCGGATTGGACGAAGGTCCGCAACCTCCAGAACAACTTTCTCCAGGACCGTGCGGCCATGAAGGCCGGCGACTTCACCGGCATCCAGGGCATCCCCGCGCAGGACATGGCGATGTGGGAGAGCATGGGCCCCATCGCGGACCGCAGCGAGGATCACCTGGGTTCCAGCGACGCCGCCATCATCCAGTTCCGCCGCCAGATGGTGGCCGCCGCCAAGGGGGCCGCGGCCGGCGGACCGGTCATCGGCACGCAGGGCGCGACGCGCCCGTCGGAGCTCGCCTCATTCGAGGGTCTCGCCCCGAAGACCACGGATTGGCGCAGCTTCACCACCCGCAACGCGGGCTCCCGGACCGCCGCGGCCGAGTAACCGATCCCGCGACGCCGACGCCTCAGCGCTTCCTGGCCACCCAGTCGCAGATGAGGTCCGCCATGTCGTCGCGCACCTTTCGGCTGTCCTCGAAGTAGTGGGCGCCGGTGATCATGTGCAGTTCCTTGTCGGCCGTGCCCAGGTTGTCGAAGATCTTCTGCGCGTCCGACGGGAAGACGCCCGTGTCGGCCAGCCCCTGCACCACCATCGCCGGCAGTCGGAACTTGGCGAGCTGGTCGGCGCCTTTGCACTTCGACGTCTCGAGGCTCCACATCGAGAGCCAGGTCTTCAGGTTGTTCGCCCGGCCGATGGAAGGGGTCTTGTTCGCCACCGCCGGGTGGCCCCGATAGCACATCGGCGTCTGGCGCTCAGACGGGTCGATCGTTCCATCCATCATCCGCAGGTCCCCCCAGCACCGGAACAGCGGAAACAGCCTGTCCGGAATGCCCGCCGCGTTCAGCCGGGCCAGTTCCACCTTGGCCCAGTCCGTGATCCGCTGGTTGCGCGCCCGCTGAGCCTCTCGGTAGCGAGTGATGAATTCCGGCGAGTAGGGCGGACCATTGTCGGGATTGAAGGGGTTGAGGCTCTCATCGGTGAGCGTGGGATCGTTCTCATCGACCACCGAAGCATCCATCCAGTCCGTCAGCACGTCGGGTCGGCCCTGGTGGGCGTTGAGCGACACATAGAGATCCGCCGGCGGCAACGTGTTTAGCGCCTCTAGACCGGCCCCCGTCACCAGGTCGCCTAGCGTGGGGGCGATCGCCTCGGCTTGGTAGGCGCCCATCAGCGAGCCGCCGCCGGAGTTGCCGAGGATCACCACCGTTTCGACGCCGGCCTGTTCCTTCAGCCAGCGCACGCCGACCCCGATGTCGATCACCGCATGCTCCAGAAGAAACTGGTCCTCGGCGCCGCGATAGCGGGTGTTCCAGCCCAGGAAGCCGTAGCCCCGTGCGGCGAGGTAGGGGGCGATGTAGTGCTCGGAGAAGTCGACGTTGTAATGCGTGGCGATGAAGGCGGTCTTCGGCCGCTGCCCTTTGGGTGTCGTGTAGATGCCCTGGCAGGGATGACCGCCTGCCATGATCCGTGGCGAGGTCGGCGACACGAAGCCCAGGAACTGGCGGTCCAGCTTCGCAAGCAGGTCGGTGTCGTCGATCACGCGTTCTCTCCCCTACCGTCAGGCGCGGCTACATGGCTCGGCCGCTTGGCGGCTCATGAGATACTTCGTAATCTAATCATTATTCCCGATCCAGAGACAACCGGAGCAAACCGCCCATGCGGGCCCTGATGCAGGACTGGTCGCTGACCCTCGACAAGATCTTCGATCATGCCGCGCGATGGCACGGCGACCGCGAGGTGGTGACCCGCTCGGTCGAAGGGCCGATCACGCGCAGCGACTACGCCACCCTCCATCGACGCGCCAAGCAGGTCTCACACGGCCTTCTGGAGATGGGGATCGGGCCCGGTGACCGGGTCGCCACCATGGGCTGGAACTCGGACCGGCACCTCGAGGTCTGGTACGGCGCAGTGGGCATAGGCGCGGTTCTGCACACCCTGAACCCCCGCCTTTTCCCCGAACAGATCGTCTACATCGCCAACCATGCGCAAGACACGGTGCTGTTCGCCGATCCCGCCTGCGCCGCCCTGCTGGCTGAACTGCTTCCCCAGTGCCCAACCATCAAGCGGGTGATCTTCCTCAGCGAGGCGGCGCCCGAAGCCTCCTTCCCGGCCGAAGCCTACGAGGCTTGGCTATCGGGGCGGCCTGCCGACGCGGCCTGGGGCGGCTTCGACGAGAATTCTGCTGCGGGGCTCTGCTACACCTCGGGCACCACGGGCAACCCCAAGGGCGTGCTCTACGGGCACCGGTCGAACTACCTGCACGCCATGATGACCCTGCAGCCCGACGCGCTGAACCTGTCGGCGCGCGACGCGGTGCTGCTGATCGTGCCGATGTATCACGCCAACGCCTGGGGGGTGATGTACTCGGCCCCGCTGGTGGGCGCGAAGCTGGTTCTGCCGGGTCAGAAATTGGACGCCGCGGCGTTGCACGAGCTGATCGAGACCGAAGGCGTCACCTATTCCGCAGCCGTTCCCACCATCTGGCAGATGTTGCTGGCGCACCTGAAGGAGACGAAGGGCAAGCTGACCACGCTCCAGCGCGTCACCGTGGGCGGATCGGCCTGCCCCGAGAGCATCATTCGCACGCTGCACGACGACTTCGGCGTGGACGTCATTCAGGGCTGGGGCATGACCGAGACCTCGCCGCTGGCCACCGTATCCACCCCGAAGCGGCCCGGGCTGTCCTTCGAGGACAGCGTGCCCAGAAAGCTCAAGCAGGGCCGCATCGTCGGCAACCTCGACCTCAAGCTGGTGGACGACGCCGGCGCGCGCCTCCCTCACGACGGCCGGACGTTCGGCCGTCTCATGATCAAGGGCCCCACCGTGGCCAGCGGCTACTACGGCGCCCCGCACGGCTCGGCCCTCGACGACGAGGGCTTCTTCGACACCGGCGACGTGGCGACGATCGACGCGGACGGCGACATGCAGATCACCGACCGCGCCAAGGACGTCATCAAGTCGGGCGGCGAGTGGATCAGTTCCATCGACGTAGAGAACATCGCGGTGGGACACCCCAAGGCGGCCCTGTGCGCCGTGCTGGGCGTGGTGCATCCCAAGTGGGACGAGCGGCCGATCCTGCTCGTGCAGCTGAAGCCCGGACAAGCGGCCGGGAAGCAGGAGTTCCTGGACTATCTCGACGGCCGGATCGCGCGCTGGTGGATGCCGGACGATGTCGTCTTCGTCGACGAGATCCCCCTGGGCCCCACGGGCAAAATCGACAAGAAGCTGCTGCGCACGCGCCTTACAGGCTACGAGCTGCCGTTCGATCCGAACCTGAAGCGCTGAGCGGTCTTCGACGCCCGCAGACCACCTTAGGCGGTGGGCGGCTGCAGCTTTTCGGCAAGCTCGATCACCCGGGCTACCGTCATGCCGAGGATCTGGGCCGGCAGCGCCTCCTTCAGCCCGCCGGCCTCGTCGAAGGCGTTCTGCGCGAACGGCAGCAGCACCTGTTCGGTCGCCACTACCGTCTGGATGGTCCCCAGGATCTGGCGCAGGTGGGTGATGCCCCTCAGGCCGCCGAACGGGCTGATCGACGCGGCCATCAGCCCCGCCACCTTGCCGCGGAAGGCGACGAGCCCCGCCTCGCCCGGTTCGGTCGGTCGCGTGGCCCAGTCGATGGCGTTCTTCATCACCGCGCTGGTCGAGCCATTGTGCTCCGGCGTCGCCATCAGGAAGCCGTGATGGGCCACGAACAGCGCCTTCAGCTCCCGCGCCGCGGGCGGAAAGGCGTTGGCCTCCAGATCGCCGTCATAGAGGGGCAGAGCGAAGTCCTTCAGGCGGATCGCTGTCACCTCGGCGCCCCGGGCGCGGGCCTCGGCGACCGCCAGATCGAGCAGCGCCTGGTTCAGTGAGCCGGTGCGCGTGCTGCCGGCCATTGCGAGAAGCTTCACGGTCATCTGTGTCCCTCGGGGGTGTTCGAATGCCTAGGCGGCGGAGTCGGTTGGCGTATCCTCGCCGACATCGGCCGCCAGGTTGCGGCCAACCTGGATCAGCGCCTTGCGAAGCACCGTCACCTCGTCTTCGGTGAGCCCAGCCATGGCGATGCGGTTCACCTCGGCCACGTCGGGCAGCAGCACCCCCTGAAGCGCCTTGGCCTCCGGCGTCAGGAAGACGTGCACCTTGCGGCGGTCCTCCGTACTCTGGCGGCGCTCGACAAAGCCGCTGCGCTCCAGACTCTTGAGCGCGATCACGGTGGTGGGCTCGCGCATGCCGACACGACGCGAAAGCTCGCGCTGTGTGAGGCCATCCTCGAGCCACAACACGCGCAGAAACCGCCACTGGCCGCTGGAGACCCCGTGCGCGGCCGTGCGCATCTCGAGGGCCCGCGAGAAAAAGCGGAACGCGATCCGTGTCAGGTAGCCGATGCTGTTGCCCGGGTCGGCGTAGAATTGGTTGTCGCTCATGCCCGGACAATTCCACCGCGCCTGTCCAGCCGCAATCGCGTCCGTTGACAGGCCCCGGCCTTCCTACAGAATAGATAGAATACTAATCAATCGGAATTCGTTCGTATGTTGCTCCCGGGTCTGCCGCTCCTCCCCACGACCATCGTCGGCAGCTACCCGCAGCCGGATTGGCTGATCGACCGCGAGGGGCTGAAGTCCCGCCTGCCCCCGCGCGTGCGGGCCCAGGAGCTGTGGCGCATCAAGGACCCGCAGCAACTGGCCGACGCCCAGGAGGCGGCGACCCTGGTGGCGATCAGCGACCAGAAGCTGGCGGGGATCGACATCGTCGGTGACGGCGAGATGCGGCGCGAGAGCTACTCCAACCGGCTGGCCACCGCGCTGGCCGGAATCGAGACCGACCCTCCCGGCCTAGCCATGGACCGCACGGGGGCGATGAACCCTGTGCCGCGCGTGGCGGGCAAGATCCGGCGGACCGGTCCCATCGAGGCCCAGGACGCCGGCTTCCTCAAGCAGCGCGTCGGCGGGCCGGTCAAGATCACCATCCCCGGGCCATTCACGATGACCCAGCAGGCGCAGAACGACTACTACCCCGACGCGCGCGCGCTGGCGCTGGACTACGCCGACGCCGTCAACGCCGAGATGCGCGACCTGTTCGCCGCCGGTTGCGACATCGTCCAGCTGGACGAGCCCTACCTGCAGGCCAAGGCCGACGAGGCGCGCAGCTTCGCCATCGAGGCCATCAACCGCGCCTGCAAGGGCGTGAGCGGCATCACCGCGCTGCACATCTGCTTCGGCTACGCGCATGTCCATCGCGGGGCGTCCAAGCCGGGCGGCTACGCCTTCCTGGAAGAGCTGGAAGCCTCGGACGTCGACATCATCTCGATCGAGGCGGCCCAGCCAAAGCTCGACCCGTCGATCCTGCGCGAACTGCCCAGCAAGCACATCATGTACGGCGTCATCGACCTGAACGACCCGAACGTCGAGACGGCCGAGACGGTGGCCGCGCGCATCCGCGCGGCCCTGCCCTTCATCGACGCCGAGCGCCTGATCATCGCGCCCGACTGCGGGATGAAGTACCAGAGCCGCGAAGTCGCCTTCGGGAAGCTGAAGGCCATGGCCGACGGCGCCGCGATCGTTCGGCGCGAACTGCAGGGCTAGGTCGACACCTCCGCCAGCCATTCCAGTAGCAGCCGGGTTGTCGTCTCCGGGCGCTCCAGTGTGGGCAGGTGCCCACAGGCCGGGATTTCGACGAAGCGAGCGTGCGGAATGCCGACCAGGATCTCGTCCTGGTGCGCGGGGGTGGTGATGCCGTCCTGGGCGCCCCGGATCACGAGCGTGGGGACCTTGATCGAAGGCAGCGACGGCCGGCTGTCGATCCGGCTCATGATGGCGCGCTGCTGGGCCAGGAACCGATCCGGGCCCGTGTCGGACGCCATTTTCCGGACCCGCGCGAGCAGCGCCTCCTCCCCCCGGCGCTCAGGCGGCAGCAGGATCGGCACGCGCTCCTCAACCACCTGGTCGAAGCGCCCCGCCTCGACCAGCCGGATGTAGCCTTGCCGGCGCTCCGTCTGGGCCGGTCCGTCGTTGGGGGCCAGCGTGGCGATCAGCACCAGGCTCAGCACCCGCTGCGGCGCCTGGCGCATGACTTCAAAGGCGGTGAAGCCGCCCATGGCGTGAGCGATCAAGTGGAACCCCTCCGGCGCGCCGGCCAGGAGGCGCGCGGCCATACCGGCGATGGTGTCGTCCCGACCGTGATCGGCGAGGAGCACGTCGTAGTCGGGCGTCAGGGCTTCGACCTGCGGGGCCCAGACATCGTCCGTCAGAAGCTGCCCCGAAGCGAAGACGACCGTGGGACGGGGCATCACACCACCTGATTCACAAGCGCCTGCCCGTCCATCAGACGGCGGCAGTTGTCGAAGGCCACGACGAGGCTACGGTCCAGGGTCTCCGGCGTGAGCCAGGCCTGGTGGGGCGCCACGACCACGTTCGGCAGCATCAGCAGCGGGTTGCCCGGATCCACCGGCTCGGCGGCGAAGACATCCAGGCCTGCGCCACGCAGCCGGCCCGAGTGCAGAGCCTCGACCAGAGCCGCCTCGTCCACCAGGCCGCCACGGGCCGTGTTCACGAGGATCGCGCCCGGCTTCATCGCCGCCAGCGCGGCCCGCCCGATGAGGCCCTCGGTCTCCGCCGTCAGCGGGACGTGAAGCGAGACGATATCGGACGTGGCGAGCAGTTCCTCCAGGGACACGAACCGGCCGGGCAACTGTGGCTTCGGGTTGCGGGCCGTGTAGATGACCCGGGCGCCGAGGGCCTCCAGCGCCGCGCTTAGCCGTGACGGCGAGGCTCCGTACCCGATAAAGCCGACCGTGCGTCCGGCGATCTCGCCCACGCCGTCGATCAGGTCGGTGTCCGGCGACCAGCCCTCCCCGCGCCGGGTCAGGGGGTCGAGGTACGACAGTCGGCGCAGGACCGAGAGCATCAGCGCCAGGGTCATCTCGGCCACGGCTTGGCTGTTGGTCCCGGGCATGTTGGCCACCGCCACGTCGGCGGCCTTCGCGGCCTCAAGGTCGATCGTGTTCACACCCACGCCCAGCTTCTGGACCAGCCGCAGCCTGGGTGCGCCGGCGATCATCGCCGCGGTCACCGGTTTCAGCACGTGGAGCAGCACCTCGGCGTCGGCGATCTCGCGTGCGAAGCCGGCGTCGTCGGTTTCGTCGACCACCACGGCCTCGACGCCTGCCGCTGCGGCCTGGTGGGCCAGCATGGCGCGGAAGCCGGCGCTGGCGCGATAGTGCAGGACCGCCTTCATTTCAGCCCCGCCGTCACCGACGGCGCGAAGGCCGAGACGCCGGCGAACACCGCGTCCGCGCCCATGGCCTCCTCGATCCTCAGCAGTTCGTTCCATTTCGCCATGCGTTCAGACCGGGCGAAGCTGCCGACCTTTATCTGGCCGGCGTCCCAGCCGGTGGCGAGGTGGGCGATGGACACATCCTCGGTCTCACCTGACCGCGCCGAGACGATAGCCCCCCAGTTCAGCGCCTTGGCGGCATCCAGGGCCGCCTTCGCCCGGGTGACCGTCCCGGCCTGATTGACCTTCACCAGGACGGCGTTGCCCGCATTGGCCTCGGCCGCGCGCCGGACGCGATCGGCGTTGGTCACCAGGATGTCGTCGCCGATCAGTTGCACCCGCTCGCCATACGCCGCCGTGGCGGCCGCGAAGCCCGCGAGGTCGTCCTGACTAACCGGGTCCTCGATGGATAGGATCGGATAGCGCCGCACCCAGGCGGCTACGCGCTCGACCATCTCGTCGGTCGAGAACTCGGACCCGTCCAGGCCCAAACGATAGCGACCGTCGCCCCTGTCCAATTCGTTGGCGGCGACGTCCAGAGAGATGAAGACATCCTCACCCGGCCGGTAGCCGGCCCGCTCGATGGCGGCCGTCAGGTCGCCCAGCGCCTGTTCGTTAGAGTCGAACACCGGCCACCAGCCGCCTTCATCGGCGGCGCCCGCGAGGCGGCCGGTGTCGGCCATCAATTGGCCAGCGGCGCGGAACACCTCGGCCGTGATCTCGAAGGCCTCGCGCACCGTGGCGGCGCGCGGGGTCATGATCATGAAGTCCTGCACGTCGGTGCGCCGGCCCGCGTGGGCCCCGCCGCCGAAGATCTGGATCTCAGGCAGCGGGATGCGCGCCTTCCGCCCTTGAGCCAGCCAGGCCCATAGGGGCGCGCCCTCAGCCGCCGCCGCCGCGTGCAGAGCAGCGAGCGAAACCGCGACGGTCGCGTTGGCCCCGAAGCGGGCGAGGTTCGGGGTGGCGTCGGCCGCCGCCATGGCTTCGTCCAGGCCGGCCTGATCGCGGACGTCGCGGCCGATCAGCAGGCGGGCGATCTCGTCGTTCACGGCCGCTACGGCCCGGTCGACGCCCATGCCGCCAAAACGCGGGCCTCCGTCCCGCAGGTCGATGGCCTCGTGCGCGCCGCGCGAAGCGCCGGCCGGCGCGAGGGCCCGCCCCATGGCGCCTCCAGCCAAGGTGACGTCGGCCTCGACTGTGGGACGGCCGCGGCTGTCCCAGACCTGGCGGGCGCGAACGGCGGTTATGGTGGACTTCATCTGGCTCCCAGGTCGTCACGCCAGGCCGCGGCCAGGCCGGTCATGGTAGGTGGCGTGTCCGCCACGAGGCGGCGCGACGCCGCTCGGACGAACCCTCGATCATCGTCGCTGCGCAGATAGTCGGCCGGCGACTTGCCGTCCACGCGCGCGAGCAGCACCGCCGCCGTCAGCTCTGCCGCCCGGGCCTCGAGCGCCGCCGCGTCTTCCCAGGTCACCCTGGCAAGGTAGCCGCGTTGCAGCGCCGTGAACGCCGCCAGATAGGCCGCGATGTGCGGCGGCCTCCAGACCGACTTCAGCAACAGGTGCGCCGAGCAGAACGCCAGGTCGAACGCGGGATCGCCATACCAGGCGCACTCGGCGTCCAGCAGCACCGGACCCGCCGGTCCGTGCAGGATGTTCTTCGGGCTCACATCGCCATGCACCAGCGTGATGCGCGTGGCCGCCGTGCGGTCGGCCAGGCGCACCAGGCGCGCGGCAAGATCGGGGTGGGCCTCTGCGCAGTGTCTGAGGAACGGCCCCAGTCGCAGGTCCTCGAACAGCGGCGTAGTGTCGAATCGCGCGGCCACCGCCGCGCTTCCCGCAGCACCCGCATGGAGCGCGGCAAGCAGCCGTCCCACCGACTCCGCAAACCCGACATCCACATCGCCGGCGGCCAGGTCGGCCTTCCAGACGCTGTGTTTGTCCGGCGGAAAGAAGTTCATGACGAACAGGTTCGAGGCCCGGTCCTCGAACAGCACTTCCGGGATCGCGCCGCCGGCGTACGCCTGCGAAACCCTCAGCCATTCCACCTCGAAGTGAGACCGCTCCACCGGCGCGCGCCAGTCGGCGGCGACCCGCAGCTGGGGGAGCGCCCGCTTGACGCAGTAGACGCCCGTCGGCGTTTCGAGCCGGAAGACGTCGCTGGAGACCCCGCCCGTCAACGGTTCAAGCCGCGCCTCCGCGCCTTCCGCCAGGAAGCCGCCACGCTTCAGAACCTCGAGGATCTCCGCCGACATGCCTCATTAGTTAGAAGGCTAAGCGATAGACGTCCAGCCGAGGAATCGTCTGTCATTCAGACGACGTCGTACACTTCGACGATGGTCCTCTCGGCGACCAGCGGCGCCATCCGCGGCCGGTTGGCCAGAATGTGCGGGGCGGCCCGGTGGGCTTCCAGCGCCGCATCGTCATCATACAGTTCCATCACCACGTAGCTGTCCGGATCCTCGCGCGAGCGCACGAGCTGGTACAGCTTGTTGGCCGGCTCGTTCTCACGCACGCCTCTGGCCTGCTCGGCGAACGCCGCCTCGAATTCCGCGCCTTTGCCGGACACGACCTTCACCCTTGCGATCACACCGATCGGCACTTCGACTCTCCTCCCCGCTATCGCCCTAGAGAGCGCCACGCTCGGCCCAGACGGGATCGCGCCAGTCCTGCACGCCGCCCTGCTCGGGCGCGGGAATCTCGACCACCCGCTCCGGCACGTCGTCGTACTCGAGCCGCAGCGCCTTGGTGCTGGTCGCATGCAGGGCATACATGTTGACGAAATAGGTCAGCATCAGGATGTGGTCCTCGGGCAGCGCCTTGCGCAGCGCCGCGAACACGCAGTCGTGCACGCGCCCGCCCTCCAGGATCATCCCGTCGACAAAGGCCAGCACGGCCCGCTCGGCGTCGCTGAAAGCGTCCGAGATCGTCCAGTAAGGCACGGCCCGGATCTTCTCCTCGGCGAGGCCGGCGCGGCGCGCCGACTTGCTGTGCTGGGAGAACACGAAGTGGCTGCCCCGCGCGTAACCGGTCCTCAGCACGGCCAGCTCGCGCAACTGCGGGTCCAGCGGGCAGTCGCCGGCGGGATAGGCGCGGAACGCGCGCAAAATCCCCGGCACCCGCGCCCAGGCGGTCCACCAGTTGCCGGGCGTGCCCGTCGCCGTGCCGGGCTCCGCCACGGGATCTCGAACGCCGAACACCTCGGTGTAGAAGGCAAGCACGTCCTCCGACGCCTTGCTGCGGGGAAGAGGCGTTACGCGCGGCATAGGCCAACTCCGGTTGCCATGGTGTCTTGGATGCTCATCCGGCAGGCCGTCCCTCGTAGAGCCTGGTCGAGCGCTCGAGGCTGTCGCGCAGGCCCGGCCGCCCGATCGCCAGCAGGATGACCACCAAGGGCGTGATGATCGCGCTGGCGGTCGCCAGCGACAGACCGACGGCCTGCTCGTCGCGGTACAGGTAGTCGGTCAGCACGGCCACGACGGTAGGTCCGGTCGCGACACCAAGCAGGTTCGTGACAAAACTGAACAGGGCCGTGAGCTGCCCGCGCAGCTGGTTCGGGGCCACCGCCTGCAGCGCCGTCATGATCAGCGAGACAGGGAAGCTGCTGAAGAATGTCGAACAGACCAGCAGGCCGAGCGCGAGCCCGGCCGTGGGTGCGAACATGGCGGAGATGAACAGGACCATCGTCGTCGAGGCCGACATCATCGGGAGCAGGAAATAGGCGTCCTTGACGCCGCGCGCCTCCATCCACTCGGCGATGCGGCCGCCCGCAAGCACGCCGGCCCCGCCCATGACGGCGAGGATCGCCCCGTATACGTAGCCGATGTCCTGCGCCGCCCAGCCATGGACGCGGATGAAGAAGGTCGGCACCCAGGCAACGACCCCGAAGCCCAGCATCGAGGACAGGGCGAACCCCACGAAGTGACTCGCCAGCATGCGCCGATTGGCGCCGAGGAAGGCCCGCATCTCGCCGCGGTTTGCGCCCGCCGGTCCGGTCGACTTCGCCACGCCCCGTCGCTCGGGCTCCTTGACGAAGGACATGGGGATCAGCACGAGGAGACCGCCCAAGCCCACGAGGACGAACGTCATCTGCCAGGGCCGGAGCACGCCGACGCCAGGCAGCACGATCGGCGGCAGCTGAGCCACCAGGTGGATGGCCAGGCCGCCCACCACCAACGCCAGCCCCGCGCCGACATACTGAGCCCCGGTATAGAAGCTGATGGCGCGCGCCAGCTTGTGGCGGGGAAAATAGTCGCTGATCGTCGAAAGCGCCGAGGGGCCCAGCGACGCCTCCCCGATGCCCACCGAGATCCTGGCGATGAAGAGCTGGATGAAGTTCTGAGCGGCCCCGCAAGCGGCTGTCGCCAGGCCCCAGAACAAAGCCCCCAGCATGATGATCCGCTTGCGGTTGCCGCGGTCCGCCAACCTGCCGAACAGCAGGCCGAACACGACGAAGAAGATCACGAACGCCGCCCCGGCCAGGAGGCTGACCTGGGTGTCCGTAAGCTGGAAGTCACGCTTGATCGGCGCGAACAGCAGCGTGAGGATCTGCCGCTCCACGTAAGACATCATGTTGACGATCGACAGCGCGCCAACGACGAACCAGGCGTAGCCGACGGGCGGGTACTCCGCGGACGCTGGCGCCAGCGGTAGAGAAGCGTCGCTCTGCGCTTGCGCCGTCATGGCGGACCCTAGGCCGGGACCTTCGCGCTTGAAGTCCGGGGCACC
The DNA here is from genome assembly GCF_004299445.1 of Phenylobacterium sp. GTDB lineage: Bacteria > Pseudomonadota > Alphaproteobacteria > Caulobacterales > Caulobacteraceae > Phenylobacterium. The sequence goes on from NZ_SCTC01000083.1 coordinate 61,854, forward strand.
CGTTCACCTTTGGCGTTCACCGGATCGTGGGCGACGTCGCTCTCGCGGTAGGGCCGGACCAGCGCCGCCAGCTCCATGTGGATGCCATTCGGATCGCGGAAGTACATCGAGCGGATCCAGGTGTTCTCGTTGACCTCTTCCGACCCGTGTCGCTCGGAGTCCTCGTGGTTCAACACGCGCAGCGACACGCCCCGGCGACGGAGCCGCTCGGCATACTCGTCGAACTTGTCGAGGGGCACGCTGATCGCCAGGTGGTTCATCGAGGCATGAGCTGTCTGCGATCCGACCTTCTGGTAGTCGGGATGCATGGAGGCGACGCCCGGCGCCGCCTCCGGCGCGTTCGGAAACCAGAAGAAGGCGATGGATCCGCCGCCGCCGCAGTCGAAGAAGAAGTGCTGGCCTCGCCCGTTGGGCAGGTCGATCGTCTTCTGGAGCGGCATCTCGAGAACGTTGGTGTAGAAGTCCACCGTCTCGGCCATGTCGCGCGCGACCAGTGCGACGTGATTGACGCCGCTGTAGCGCATGGGCTCGTCCATAGTCGTCTCCTTCCGGCAATCCCCCCGATGGCTACTCGCCCAGATTGACTCTGAGCTCGACCCCGTAGGTGCGGGGCTCGGCGAAGTAGAGTTGGGTCAACACGCCCGCGGTGGGCACGGCCGACAGGCGGTGCGCGACGTTGTTCAGGTTCTTGCCCCAGAGCGACGCCCGCCAGCGGCCCTTGGGCTCGACGTAGGTGAGGCTGGCGTCCCAGACGCTGTAGGCCTTCTGGCGTCCCTGCGGCACGTTGAGCGTGTCGGTGAAGTGCGCGCCTTCATGCGACCAGGCGACATCGGGCGTGATCGTGCCGCCGCCCGCGAGCTCGAAATCGTAGGAGACGCCGATGCGGCTGGTGATCTCGGGCACGCGGGTGGGCACGAGCAGGCAGGGTCCCTTCAGCGAGCGGTCACGCAGGCCGCCGCAGGGATTGGCCGCCGTGGCCGCGCCGCCCGACAGGTTGGCCACGAAGCTGGTGTAGTCGGCGTCCAGGTAACCCACCGAAGCGGTGACCGTCAGGTTGTCGACCGGGAGAGCGGTCACCTCGAACTCGACGCCGCGGGCGCGCTCGTTGGCGTTGTTGGCGACCACCTGCTCCTCGCCCGTGCCGACCGTGGCCGGACGGAAAACCGAGACCTGCAGGTCGCTGTACTTGTTCCAGAACGCCGCCACGTTCACGCGCAGGCGGTTCTCCATCCAGTCGGACTTGAGGCCGACCTCGAAGGCCCTGGCCTTCTCCGGGCGGAACGGTCCGATGGTGGCGGCCGAAGCGGCGCGCGAGTTGAAGCCGCCGCTTTTGAAGCCCGTCGAATAGCTGGCGTAGACCATCGCGTCGTCGTTGATCTGATAGTTTCCGCCCAGGTGGTAGGTGAACCGGGACCAGTCCTCGGATGCGGTCACCGCGGGCGTCGCCGCGAAGGTGGCGATCGGGCGCTGCAGACGGCGCACGAAGTCCTTCTCCTGCCAGGAATACCGGCCGCCCGCCGTCAGGGTCAGCTGGTCCGTGACGCTGAAGTCGACCTGGGCGAAGCCGGCCGCGGTCTTTTCCTTCTGCCGCGAGGCCTCGTATGTCTGGGTCGCCAGGAAGAAGATCTGGTCAGCGTCCCACTTCGTACGGCCGGCGTAGGCGCCGGCGACGAACTGCAACGGGCCTTCGAATTCCGACTCGAAGCGCAGCTCCTGCGACATCGTCTTGTGGCGCTTGGAGGCGGTCGTCTCGAAGAACGCCAGGTCGGTGACGTCGAAGTCGCTGTAAGAGAAGTTCGAGCTGCGCACGATCCCGCTGATGGAGACCAGCCGGTAGCCCTGACCCTTGTAGGTCAGGTTGACCGTTCCGGCGTAGGTGTCCTGGAAGTCGCCGCTCGGGAAGTTGCGCATGGCGACGAAGGGGTCGGTGGGTCCGCCAGGGAAGCCGAAGCCGGGCCGTCCGATCCGCGACAGCGCGTCGGTCGGGAACGAACCGTTCACGCCACTCACCGAGTCGCTGCGATCCTTCACGTAGGAGTAGCTGGCGTTGACCTCGAGATCCTCGGTCGCGTTCCAACGCATGGCTAGACGGATCGACTGCACGTCGTCGCCGGCCAGCCACTCTTCGACGGGCTGCAGGCCCGTGGGCGTGCGGTAGAGGTTGTGCATGTAACCGGACGAGTGCTGGCGCGTCGCCGAGAGCCGGAAGGCCAGGGTGTCGCTGACCGGCAGATCCGCGGCCATCGAGGCGTCGGCCCGCCCGTAGTTCCCCATCCGCAGCAGACCCGCAAAGCTGTAGGCGGAGCCGGGCTTCTTGGTTGTGATGTTGATCACGCCGCCGGTCGTGTTCTTGCCGAACAGCGTGCCCTGAGGTCCGCGAAGCAGCTCGACCTGCTGGATGTCGAAAGTGCTTTGCAGGGCGCCGATGTTACGCGTGTAGAACACGCCGTCGACCGCGATGCCGACGCTGGGGTCGATCGCCTGGTCCACGCCCTGGTAGCCGATCCCTCGCGAATAGGCGACCGACGCATTGCGGTGGATGGCGCCCACGCCCTCGATCGTGAAGTTCGGCGCCGCCCGCGTCAGATCCGAGAGGTCCTGGACGAACATCTTCGCGATCTGGTTCTCGGTCACCGCGGTGACCGCCACCGGCGTCTCCTGGAGCGACTCGGCCCGCATCCGCGCGGTGACCACCAGCTCCTCGATCGCGGTCTCGTTTTCGGCCGCCATCGCCGAAACCGGCATGAACGCACCCATCGTCATCGCGCCGACACACGCCGACCCGAGCAGAGTCTTCCTGAGCATGATCCCTCCTCCCCGCCGGCATTGCGCCGATCATTGTCTTGCTTGGAGGGAATGTTAGATTACGAAGTATTCTGTCCATACCGCATAAAATTTTGGCCCGAGGACAAACCAGCTTTGTCGGGTCGGCCCTCGCAGGGGGCCGGGACCAGGGTCGTCTGACTGCCTTGGTGATCGCATGCGCCTGCCCCCGCTGACGGCCCTGAGAGCGTTCGAGGCGGTCGGCCGCCTCGGTCACGTGCGCGAGGCCGCCGACGAGCTGAACGTCACGCCGGCGGCGGTCAGCCACCAGATCCGCACGCTGGAGGACCACCTGGGGGTAGAGCTATTCGTCCGCGGCGCCCGCGGTCTCCAGCTCACCGAACCCGGCGCAGAGTTTCTGACGGCGGCCACCGAGGCCTTTCGCATTCTGCACGACGGTGTCGAGCAGCTGGCTCAGCGTTCGTGCGTGGAACGGCTCGTGGTCAACAGCTTGCCGTCCTTCGCCGCCAACTTCCTGGTGCCACGCCTAGCCCAGTTCCATCGGGACCACCCGACCATCGAGCTGGAGATCAACACCGGAGGCAGATTTGGCGAGGTCGTGGACCTGCGCGGCCTGGGCGCCGACATCGCGGTTCGCGCCGGCCTGGACAAGGGCGCCTTCCCCGGCCTGACGGCCGAGCGCCTCGTCCCCGAGGTGATGTTCCCGGTCTGCACGCCCTCGGTCAGGGAAGGGCCCGTTCCGCTCCGCACGCCGGAGGACCTGGTCAACCAGACCCTGATCATCGTGTCGCGGACGCCGGAGGGCTGGCCCGAGTGGATCGAGCACGCCCGCGGCCAGTGCTGGCGGATGGAAGGCCTCGACCCGCACCATGGCCTGCGCTTCGACACCATCCAGCTGGCCACGACCGCGGCGTTGCAGGGCATGGGCGTCGTCATTGGCCGGCGGCCTCTGATCGACAACTTCCTGGCGTCTGGCCTGCTGGTGGCCCCGTTCGACATCGAAGTGACCAGCAAGATCGCCTACTGGCTCGTGTACTCACCGGCGATGGCCGGCGCGCCGCGGCTGCAGGCGTTCCGGTCCTGGCTTCGCGCCGAGCTCGGCCTGGCCGCGACCGAGTTCGCGTGAGCCGCCAATTATTTTGACCGCCGCCGCAAATCATTTTGGGGCGCCTGCCGACGGGCCGCCCCGCTACAGCTAGGTCAGGCCGCGCCTCGAGACTGCGGCCGCGAACAGGACGGGGAGCGAAGGCAGGATGGCGCGCACCTTCACCAAGGGTTCGATCACCGCGTCGGCGGCGGCCGAGGTCCTGCGCGGCGCCGAGGCCAAGGCAGCCGAGATGGGCGTGCCGATGGTGATCGCCGTGGCCGATGAGTCGGGCGTCCTGAAAGGCTACACCCGAATGGACGGCGCGCCGCTGTTGTCGGTCGAGCTCGCCCAGGACAAGGCGTACACCGCCGCAGCGTACGGGATCGCGACCCATACGTGGCACGACTTCATCAAGGGCGACCCGCCGCTGTTGCACGGCATTGTCAAGACGCCGCGGCTGATCGTCTTTGGCGGCGGCTATCCGATCGAGATCGACGGCGTCGTCGTTGGCGGCGTCGGGGTGAGCGGCGGTCACTATGAACAGGATATGGAGGTTGCGAAAGCGGGGCTTGCGGCGCTTTCCTGAGGAGATCAGGACCGCGCCGCTGTCGGCCGCAACGCGCGAGGCTCAGGATGGACAGCCACCGAGACACGCCGGGGTTCCGTTTTCGGGGCGTCAACCACATCGCCCTCGTGTGCCGGGATATGGCTCGCACGGTCGCGTTCTACCGCGACGCCCTGGGCATGCCGCTGGTGAAGACGCTCGAGTTGCCGGATGGCAAGGGCCAGCACTTCTTCTTCGACGCCGGCGGCGGCGCTTCGATTGCATTCTTCTGGTTTCCCGCCGCTCCCGAGGCCCAGCCGGGCGTCGTGCAGGCGCCCCTCGGCGGCGGACCGTCGGCGCACGGATCCATGAACCACCTGGCGCTGGACGTGGCGCCGGAGGACCTGACGGACTACCGCGATCGCCTGATCGCCGCCGGAATAGACGTGACCGATGTGGTGGCGCATCGCGACCCGGCCCCGCTGGTCGGCGACGACCCCACCTTCATCCGATCGATCTACTTCCACGATCCCGACGGCATCCGGCTGGAGTTCGCAGCCTGGGCGCGCGACCTCACGCCCCTCGACGTTTCACATGCGCCACGCTCCACGGCGCCCCAGGGTTTCTAGACCGCTAGGCGGCGCGGAGCGGCGCCGCAGAAGGAGGAAGTCATGAATAAGAACCGGGAATTCGAAATCCGGGGCGTCAACCACATCGCCCTCGTCTGCAAGGACATGGCCCGGACGGTGGAGTTCTATCGCGACGTCCTGGGGATGCCGCTGACCAAGACGATCGACCTGCCCAACAACATGGGACAGCATTTCTTCTTCGACATCGGGAATGGCGACTCCCTGGCCTTCTTCTGGTTCCCCAACGCGCGCGACGGGGTGCCCGGCGTCTCGGCGCCCAGCACCCTGCCCGGTCAGGGAGGGCTCGCGTCCGCCCACGGCTCGATGAATCACCTGGCCTTCGACGTGCCCGCCGAGAAGTTCGACGAGTACTGCGAACGGCTCCGGGCGAAGGGCGTCCAGGTTTCGGCGGTGTCGAACCACGACAATTCGCCCAGCCAGATCTCTCCCACCGTGACCGACGACGTCTTTGTGCGGTCGATCTACTTCTTCGATCCGGACGGCGCGCTGCTGGAATTCGCGTCGTGGACCAAGCCGCTCGGGCCGCACGACATCGCCCATGAGGCGGCGCGGGCCGACGGGTCGCGGAGCGTCAATCTGGTCCTCAATCCCGATGGCACGCCGCGCGAACCCGGCCGCAAAGTCGCCGAGCCGGCCGAATAGCCGCGCCGCGTTTTGGAAAGCCCCATGACTGACGAGGCCATCCGCGCGCTGGCCAAGCGCTTCTTCGATTGCGTCGAGGCCGGCGACGTGGACGGCCTCGTCGCCTGCTACGCGCCCGACGCCCGCATCTGGCACAACACCGACCGACTGGAGCAGACCCCAGCCGAGAACCGGGCCACGCTCAGGGGCATGGTCACCCGGATTCTGGATCGGGAGTACGCCGACCGGCAGCTCCAGGTGTTCCCCGGCGGGTTCGTGCAGCAGCACGTGCTGAAAGGGACCCGCGCCCACGACGGCGTCAGGCTGGAGCTACCGGCCTGCATCGTCTGCCAGGTCGAGGACGGCAAGGTCACCCGCCTCGACGAATACTTCGACAGCGCCCACGTCGCCGAATTCCGCAAAACCGCCTGATCCGCACAGTCCAGGAAAACGCCATGCCCGTCCTTCGTCAGGTCCCCCGCGACCAGGTCACCTCGGAAGTCGTGACCGCCTACTACGACCGACTCTTCGGTCCCGACCGCGACCCCGTCGCCAGCCCCGGCACCGCCACCGGCACGCCTGGCGACTGGTGGACGGTGTTCGCCCTGGCCCCTGACATCTTCAAGCATGCCGTCGACGGCTTCGCGGTCTACCGCCACCCGGATCGCAAGATCGATCCGGTGTTGCGCGAACTGGGCCAGACCCGGGCCGGATGGGTGAAGGGCAGCCAGTTCGTCTTCTCCCAGCACTGCAAGTCGCTGCGGGCCCTGAAGGTGCCTGAGGAGAAAATCAGCGCCATCGCCCACTGGACGGTCTCGGACGTGTTCAACGACCAGGAGCGCGCCGTCCTCGCCTACGCCGACTGCCTGACGGCCGCCGACGGCCGCACGCCCGTGGAGGTGTTCGACAAGCTGAAGACGTTCTGGAGCGACGAGCAGATCTTCGAGTTCACCTACATCACCACCCTCTACGCGATGCACGCGGTGATCACGCGCGCGCTGCGCATGGAATACGACAACCGCGACGAGCCGATCGTCGAGGTGGCCGCTCCCGAAGGCTTCAACGCCCAGGACTTCCTCAGCACGCCGCAGCGCAAGAGCTGACGGCGTGGCGGGGCTGGCGTTCGATTTTCCGCACCTCGCGAGCGAGCCGCTCTGCGTCGCCGACTTTCACGTCGGCGGCGCGATCATGCCGCTGGGCCAGTCGCCGTGGGCCTCGCGGCGGGTGGGCTATGTCACCGGCGGGTCGTTCGAGGGGCCGCGGATACGGGGCGAGATCCTGCCGGGCGGCGGCAACTGGTCGACCAGCGGCGAGATTGCCCCGGGCCAGACCGCCGGGACATTCGACGCCCGCGTCCTGTTCCGGACGCACGACGGGGCGACGATCTTCGTGACCTATACGGGCCGCAGCGTGATCAGCGACGACGTCAGCGCGGCCTTCCGCGACCCGGCCCGCGCCGACCATGTGCCCTCGGCGGACTACTACATCCGCATCGCGCCTGTCTTCGAAACGGCGGACCCGCGCTATGCATGGCTGAACGGAGTCCTGGCCGTCGGCTGCGGCCATCGGACGAGCTCCGGCATCCGGCACTCGATCTTCGCCATCCTCTGACGGCGCCAGGCTCCGGACTGGTGCGGGCGGTCGGACTCGAACCGACACTCCATACGGATGCGGATTTTAAGTCCGCTGCGTCTACCAGTTCCGCCACGCCCGCGTGCGTGTCGGGTACGACGTTTGCGGCGGCGGCGTCCACTCGTTCGTCATTTCCGACCTTGGCCTTGCCGACAGAACTGCCGCATCATGACCGCTTCGGGGAACGAGGAGGATGACCATGCCAAGACTGACCATCGCCGTATCGGCCCTCGCCCTGATTGTAGCGGCCCCCCAGGCGGCGTCAGCTGCCGGGCTGGGCTCGCTGTACTCGTGTGACGCCGCGGGCAACGCCAACACCACGGGCGCGGTCGTGGGCGGCCTGGTGGGCGCGCTGGCGGGCAGCCAGATCAGCAAGAAGAACGAGGCGCTCGGCGCCGTGATCGGCGCGGGCATCGGCTCGGCGATCGGCAACAGCATCGGTTGCCGCATGGACCGCAAGGCCCGCGTCGACGCCCAAAGCGCCTTCGAGACCGCGCTGAACACCGGCCGGCCCCAGACCTGGTCCGACCCGACGACCGGCGCCCGCGGGCGCATCGAGGTGGTCGGCGACGCGGGCGGGTCCAGCTACGGCGGCGGCCAGACCTACACCAGCCGCTGGCGCTACGCCCAAGGCGTCTCGCCCGCCACCCGCGTCAGCAATGCGGGCGGGACCTATGTGGCCACGGGGCGGATCAACATGCGCGCCGCGCCCAACACCTCGGCCCCGATCGTCGACCGCCTGCAGGACGGCGAGGAGCTCCAGATCGGCGGTTCGGCCGCGGGCGGTTGGCTGGCGGTGATCGAGGACGGCGTGGTGCAGGGCTATGTCTCGCGCGGCGTCGTGCGCCCGGCCGGCGGAGGCGGCGGCGATTGCCGCGCCGTGCGCCAGACCATCACCGAGCGCGGCCAGGGCAGCTACACCGAGCGCTACACCGCCTGCCGCGACGCAGGCGGCGGCTGGCGCGTCGAGGCGGCCTAACGATCCGCCACGGCCGCCGCGACGCGGCGAGTCATCGCCGGCAGCGGCCGTTCGCCATCCCCCACCAGGGTGAAGGGCGCCCAGAAGTAGGGGTGCGCGTAGTTCGGGTCGGCCTGCAGCGCCGCCTGCGACCGCTGCAGCCCTTCGGCCAGAGTGGGCGCGCCCGAGGCGAACAGGCCGGTCATCAGCTTGACCGACGCCTCTGAGTCCACCGACCAGTGGCTGACCACCAGCGCGCGTGAGCCGGCGTAGACCATCGCGCGCGTCAGTCCGCCCAGAGCCTCGCCGCCGCCGGTGAGGCCCGTGCGGTCCACGCCCGCGCCGCGCCCGCCCGTATCGCAGGCCGCCAGCACCACGAGGTCGGCGTCGATCTTCAGGTTGAGGATCTCGCTGGTGTCGAGCAGCGCGTCGGAGTCGCCGACGCCCAGCGAGGTGACCAGCGCCGGCTCGGGCACACAGGCGTCGGGCTGGGGCAGCAGACCGTGGGTCGCGAAGTAGAGCACCTGATAGTTCGCCAGGTCGCCCCGCGAACGCACGGCGTCGTCGCTGAACTCCGCGCCGGTTACGACCGAGCCGGGCGTGCCCAGGCTCTGCCCCACCTCCCGCACCTCGGCCGCCGTCTCGGGCAGGGCCTCGATGCGCAGGAGCGCGTTTCGGGTCTCGCCGCACACCCGCTCCAGCACAGCGCTGCGCCGCAGGATCGAACGCGTCACCGACGTGAAAGCCCGCTCGTCGCCCCGCGGCAGGGCCGGGTCGCCGAAGCCCAGGTAGGGCTGCTTGGCGGCCGACGGCGCGAACGCCCGCGACTGCAGGAAGCTGGCGCCCGAGACCACCAGCGACGAGCGCACGCGCTTGCCCAGCCAGGCCGTCTTCACATAGTCCGGATCGCCCTTGGCGTCGGCCCTTACCGGCGTGGTGTCCGTCACGAACAGCGCCACCGGCAGCGAGACCAGGGGCCCGTCCGCCGCGTAGATCAGGTGGCGGGCGCCCAGCACCTCGGCCTTCACCGGACCGAACAGCCTGTCGAACAGCGCCGCCGAGCCGGCGACGTCGAACGGGACCAGCGATTCCGTCGGCTCCAGGGGCTGGCGCAGGCGGGTCACCGCGCCCTGTACCTCGCCGCGTCCCATGGCGACGGCATAGGGCTTCACCGCCTTGCTGGTCAGCAGCACGCCATAGGTCTTGCCGCCCAGCGGGAGCAGCCGGAGGTAAGCCTCATCGGGCTTCAGCGCCTTCTGAATATCGGCCGCCGAAGCCCCAGGCGCGACGAGCTGATTGTAGCGCGGGTTGGCCGCCAGCATCTGCGCTTCCAGGCCGTCGGCCTCGGCCTGCGCCGCCTTCAGCGCAGCGTCCATCTGGTCGCGCACGGCGTCGGAATAGCTGTTCTCGGCCTGCAGCGCGGCGATCTGGCTCTCAGTGGCGCGCACGCGGCGGCGCGCGTCCTCGAAGGCGCGCGACAGCCCGGCGATCTGGCCGTCTCCCGCCGCCACCCGCGCCGCCAGACGGTTCACGGTTTCAGCCGTGGCGCTGGAGACCACCGTCTCGGCGGCGTCGAAGTAGAGGGCGCCATACTCGGTCGATCTCGCCGGGTCCTCGCCGATCCGCTTCAGCAGGAGATCGAAGTAGGGCTGCGCCGCATCGGCCGAGGCGCCGAGGCCGCCGCGCTGGGCGCGGAAGATCTGCATGGCGCGGCCGAAGGTGGCCAGCGCGTCCACATCGCGCCCCGCCGCCACCTGGGCGCGGCCCAGGTCGAGCAGCAGCGCGCCCTCGCCCGAGCTGCCCGTGTGGCGGGTGCGCAGGATGCTGATCGCACGGTCGTAGCCGGTCACGGCCTGCCCCGCCCGGCCTTCACGCAGGTCCAGGCCCGCGAGATCGGCCTCGACCCGCGACTGCAACCACGCGGTCAGGCGGCCCAGGGCCACGCTGCGAGCCAGGATGTCCCGCGCCTGTCCCAGCGAGGCCCGCGCCTGGGCGGTCTCGCCCCGCGCCGCCTGCGACGTGCTGATGACCTGCCAGGCCTGGGCGTCCTGGATCGCCAGTTGCTCGGCGACCGTCACCCTGGACGGTTCGATCTGGCTCTGCGCCACCGAGGGCGCGTTGAGCTTGCGCGCCGTGCCCGGATCAATGACCACCGCCCCGGTCGCCCGAGTTGCTCCGCCCCCGCTGGCGGCGGCCGCGACCGGCGAGGCGCTGGCGCGCAGTTGCAGGGCGCTGCGGGCCGCCGTGATCGCTTCGGCGAACCGGCCGCGATTGCGCAGGTGCAGCGCCCGGTAGTTCAGGCTGCGGGCCTGCGTCAGGGCGTCGTCAGGCGCGATGAGGCTCTCGGCTTCGGCGAAGTACGCCTCGGCCTCGTCGAACCGGCCGTTGTTCGAGATGTTCATGGCCAGGTTGAGCAGCGCATCCGCCCGCTGTGCGGGCGGCGCATTGCGCGCCTCGCCCTCGTTCACCAGGGCGCGGAAGACGGTCTCGGCCTCGTCGAACCGCCACTCGTTGTTCTGAACGTAGCCCCGCGCGCGCAGCCGCTCCGGGTCGGCCGCCGCAGCAGCATCCGCCGCCGCCAGTCCGCCCAGGTTGGGGAAGTCGGCCGCAATCTCGGCCTGCGCCGCCGAGGTGCGAACCTCGGTCGACGCCGGCGCCTTGGCCAGCCCCAACGCGACCTTCAGACCCGTCTCCACCACGTCCGACAGCGGCGCGAGCCCCTCGGCCACCGTGACGACGCCGCCCTTTTCGGACGAGAACACCACATAGGGCGCGCCCTGCGCCCCGCCCATCCGGCAGGTGGCGAGCGTCGCCGGCAGGCCGCCGGGCGCGGCTTCGGGCGCCCCGCATTCCGCTCGCGTCCGCAGCGCCGCCGCCCAGGCCGCCTTCTGCCCGGCCGGCAACTGATAGATGCGGCCCAGCGCCGACGAATAGCCCCGGCAACGGACCCGCCAGGCCTTGGCGTCGGCCCCCTGCCCTAGCGCGTCCTGATAGTCGCGGACGGCCTCGCAGACGGCCCCGCTGGCGCCGCTCTGGCCCAGGGGGAACAGCTCGGGAAGCGGGGCGGCCGCAGCGGCTCCCGCGGTCATCACGCCGGTCAGGCCGGCGAGAAGCGCCACGCGCATGGTCATCGCCTTCATTGTGGGTCTTTCCGCCAGATCTCTTCGTTGCCCGCGCCCGTGGTCACGGCCTCGGCCTCACGCTCATCGTCGTCGACAGGCGGCGGCGGGGTCAGCACCGGCGGGTCGATGGCCGCCCGGGGCGCGGCGGGCCGGAACTGCTGGATGCGGAACTGACTGGACGGGGTGGAGAGGGCGCATCCGATCCCCAGGAGGCAGCCGTTGATGCGGATCTGTCCCTGGCTGGTGTCGCCTTCCAGCCGTGCGATGCGGCTGGAGAACGCCCCGGCCGCGCCGATCGCCAGCACGCCGTCGCCCGAGTCGAACGCCCCGAACAGGTCTGCCACCTGGGCCCGTCCGATGGTCAGGATCGGCGCGTTGGCCTGGACGCCGGCGCCGGTCAGGTACAGTCCGCCCTCGAAGCCGAAGACGCCGGTGTTCTGCTGCACGATCCGGTCGTTGGCGGTAAGCGTCACGCTGCCCGCCACAAGGAACAGCTTGCCGATCTCATCCCCCTGCGCCGCCACGCCCAGCGGGACGCCCCGGCCGATGTCGATCTGCGCGGGCGGAAGGTCGCCGATAAGGTCGAGGAACCGCTGCGATCCCATGAGGATGTCATTGGTCGCGTGCAGGGCGACACTCTCGAACGCCCTTACGTTGGTGAAGCCCGCCAGGGGATCGCCTTGGGCCGTCCCGAGCCCGCCAAGGATCGAGATCTTCCGTGGCGTCCACAGGGAGTCCGCGGCCGGATCGCCGATCCTGAGCGAACCGTTCGGGCCGACGACCTCGATCCGGCCACGGACAAGCACCTCCTGCCCGTTACGGGCGTAGACATTCAGCCGGGGGACGCGCGTCGGGTCGAGCGTGAGGTCGTCCACGAAGAAGGTCCCATACGTCGGGATCGGCACATTGACCGTGGGAGCCTGCAGCCCGGCGTAGAGGTTGAGCGAGTTCGTGACCCGGATGCGCTGGAACTCATTGTTGTTCAGGCCCAGCACATCCGAGCCGCCCAGGATGAAGCGGCCGGACACGCCTTCGATGGTCAGGTTGGTCGCCGTGAAGCTGTTGAGCAGGTCCATCGACACCACCCGCAGCGTGGCGTCGCCACTGATCGCGACGTTGCCGATACGGGCGGACACGGCGTTGAGCGACAGGGTCGGGCTGGTGATCGTGGCGATGTCGGCGGGCCCGGCCGTCCCAATCGACGTCGAGGTGCGGCCGATCAGCGAACTCGCGGTGATGCCCCCGGCGGAACGCAGGTCGAGGTCGACGCCGTTGACGGTGTTCAGCGTGATAAACTGGTTGGAGCTGACCCGGGTGTAGCCGTTGGTGTTCAGCGTGCCGATGGCGACGTTGCCGTTGCTGAAGACCTGCGACTGGTTGGCCGCGGTGATCGACCCGATGTTGACCGTCTGGGCGTTGAACACGAAGAAGTCCCGCCCGACGTTGGCGGAGGTGACGGTCAGCATGTGTTGCGACGTCGTCCGTCCAGTTTGGGCCGCGCCTCGCTGGATGTTGATGTCGGTGTTGGATGTCATCGCGCCGATGTTCACGGTCCCGGCGGTGTCGATGAAGGTGTTGCGAGCCAGGATGCCCCGGTCACCCGAACTGGTGCCGCCGGGGATGTTGATGTCATTCGCGGCGATCAGCAGGCCCTGGCCGGCGCGGATGCGCGTCGCGGAAAGATTGCCGATGCTGCCCGTGCCCGTCAGGTAGACGTTCACGTTCCCGCCGGCGTTGATCTCGCCGATGCTGACCGATGCGGTGGTGACGCCTGCCACCTGCGAGGTCTCGGCGTTCACCTGCCCCAGCAGGATATTGCGGCCGGTCGAGATCGTGACCTGGCCATAATTGTTCACCGACGACTGCCCCACCAACAGGCCGGGGGCGTTGATCAGCTGACTGGTCAGCGCCGCGCGGCTCATGGCCAGCAGGTACACGTTCGCGCCCGTCGTCTGGCCCGCCAGGTTCAGCGCTTCGGTCTGCGCCGTGCCGGCCGCGGCGTTCGGCACCAGGAAGGTGAAGAAGGCCAGGTCGTTGTTGCCGATCGGGATGAACTGGATCTCGTAGCTGTCGACGCCGCCATAGGCTGCGGTGCCCAGGTCGCCCGCATTCACCACCGCGCCTGCGCCACTGGTCACCCTGGGGGCCACGAAGGCCAAATGGCCCACCGCGTTGAACTGGGCGCCGCCGGCGATCGTGACGTGGCCCCCGTTGCCCGACCCCGTGAAGGGGAGATTCAGGTTGCCGACAGTCAGGAACGAGCCCTGATTCACGGCCGCACTGGTCGCCAGAAGCCCCCCCACGTCGACACGTGTGTTCGCGCCGAACGCGATGCCAGCGGGCGAGTAGATCCAGATGTTGCCGCCCACGGCCCCGCCTGTGCGAGCCGTCAGCGCGCCATCGATGGTGACCGGACCCGTCGTTCGATTGAGGGCGATCTGGTTGCGCTGGTCGAAGGCAAAGGTGACGTTTTCGCCCGCGCCAATGTTGAAACTGCCCCAGTCGATGATCGTGCGCGTGGCGTTGATGTCGACGGTCAGGGTGTTGCCGCCGCCCGAGATCACGGGGGCCGTACCTCCGGCGACAATCGGACTGCCCGGTCCGCTCGGCAGCGCCTGTGCGGACTGCGCGCTTAGCAGAACCAGCGTCGCGCCGGCGGCGAGGCGGATTCGGAGCGAGGTGTTCAGGCGCATGACGGCCACCTTCAGAAGAAGCGGGCGGTGAAGTTGACCAGCAGCCGGCCCGGCGGCTTGCTGCGGTCGAAGGCGCGCTTGTCCAGCGGGCGCGCATAGCTCACGTCCAGGACCCAGCGCTCGCGCACCGGAATCTGGAAGCCCACGCCGACGGATTTGACGGTCTGGTTGAAGCCGCCGCGATCCTGGTCGCTGGTGTGGGCGATGTCGAAGAATCCGTAGGGGCTGAACGTCCACTTCGGCGAGGGCTGGAACGGACCGGCGCGCAGCTCGAAGCTGGCCGCGATCGCCTTGTCGCCCGAGATATAGCCCGGATCATACCCGCGCCCCACGGTGAGCGAGCCCACCGAGAATTCCTCATACGACGTCAGGGGCTGGTTGGCGTACTGCCCGCTCACCTCGACGTAGGCCTGCAGCTTGGGCGTGATCACCGCCTGGGCCGAGGCTTCCGCCAGAAGCGTCCAGGCGTTGGTCTTGGCGCCCGCGCGCGACAGCAGCCGGTCGCCCTCGTCCGTCGCGCCGAAGCCCTCGATCCCGCGCCGCACGCCGACATTGCCGCGCAGTACGATCGGCCGATAGCCGAAGTAGGTGGTCTGGTCGGCGTCGACACGGGCGTAGAACACCCGCAGGTCGTCGTTGATCAGCTTGCCGCCGCCCGACAGGCGCGTGTCCTGGTCGATGTACTCGAAGCCCGCCGCGGCCCAGACGTTCTCACGCCGCTTGCGGACCAGCGGATAGGCCGCCTCCACATTGCCCACGACGCTGACGCTTTTCAGGCCCAGGCCGCTCAAGGCGCCGCCCGGCCGGCTCTCGCCATAGGCCAGCCCGCCGCGCACCACCCAGCCATCGCCGCCCAGCCGCGCCTCGGACAGCGCCTGGGCCACCCACTGCTCGTTGTGGAAGACGGTGCGGTAGCCGACCAGCGTCAGGCGTTCCCCGTAACGGGTCCGCGCATTCAGGTCGTAGCGCCCCAGGGCGCCCCAGCGGCCCGTCGCCTTGCCCTGCAGGTTCTGGACGTTGACGATCAGCTCCTCCTCGTCGCGCTCGACATTGAGGTCGAGATCGACGGCGCCCCGGCCGCCCGAGCTCGAGGGCCGCACCGAGGCCCGCACCTTCAGGCCGGGCACGTCCGAGGCCAGCAAGATGAAGCGCTGCACGCGCTCGATATCGAACGGCGTCATGCCACGCAGCTTGGCGGCGTACTTCTCGAGCGCCGGCGCGGCCGGCCCGGCGTCGCCGCGCAGGCTCACATTGACGATCCGGGCCTCGATGACCTCCAGGGTCACCGCCCCGCCGTCGATCGTCTGGGCCGGGATCTCCACCCGCGCCAGAATTCCGCGCGCGAAAAGGGCGTCGGCGACCGCGTCCCTGATCCGGCACAGGTCGGACGCATCCCCGCCCGGCTTGTTGAGAAAGGCCGTATAGGCCGGACGAAGCTCGTCGGCGGATACCGACTCCAGCCCGTTCAACGTGACCGAGGTCACGGTCAGCGCAGCCGGGTTCTCGGCCAGCGGACATGGCCCCGCATCCGGGTTGGAGAACAGGTCGGCCTGCGGCGCCGGAAGGCGCTCGCTTCTGGCGGCCGGGTTCAGCTCCTGCCGGCTCGGCGCAACGGCCTGAGCATGCAGAAGACTTGGCGTGGCGGCGACAGCAAGCGTCGCCGCAGCGCCCAAACGCGCTACGGTAACCCCCATACCCCAATCCTTTGGGGCGCCCCGTGCCGACGCCTTCGGCCCGCGAACGGACCAATGCGACGAGGCTCGCCGCGCAAGCGGCTCCCCCCGACGTGCTAGAGTTCACACCGATGCGCGAGCTTCGCAATGGTAAATCGTCGGTATCTTTTCGGAACGGGCTGGCGCCCCAAGGGTTGGGACAGCCGACACCCATACCGCTTCGCGAGGCCCCAGATGTACGTCCTTCCCGCCCTCCCCTACTCCGAAGACGCGCTCGCGCCGTTCGTGTCGGCGGACACGCTGCGCACCCATCATGGCAAGCACCACAAGACGTACGTCGAGAAGACGAATGATCTTGCGGCCAAGGCGGAGCTGGCGGGCCGATCCCTCGAGGATCTGGTGCGCGAGGCCCATCGAAAGGGCGACAAGGGACTGTTCAACAACGCCGCCCAGGCCTGGAACCACGCGTTCTTCTGGCGCTCCATGCGCCCGCCGGGCGGCGCCGGCCCCGACGAACAGCTCACCCGCGCCATCTCGGAATCGTTCGACGACCTCGAGGCCCTGAAGGCCGCCTTCTTGGAAGAAGGCGTCGGCCATTTCGCCTCGGGATGGGTCTGGATCGTCATGGCCTCGGGCGGCCTGAAGGTGGTCTCCACCCACGACGCCGACGACACCCTGGTCCGCGACGGCCTGTTCCCGCTGCTGGTCTGCGACCTCTGGGAGCACGCCTACTACCTGGACTACAAGAACGACCGGAAAGCGTTCCTTGAGCGCTGGTTCGACAACCTCGCCAACTGGGACTTCGCCGCCGCGCAGCTGGCCGCGTCCGCGGGCCAAGGCGAAGGCTTCCGCTATCCGGCGGGGGCGGCGGACAAGCCGGAGGCAGCGCGACGCTCGGCCTGAGCTTCGTGTCACCGTCATCCTGCGGCCCGTTCGCGGGATGACGACAGCTATTGCCGACGAACCGCCAATCGGGCCCTACCCGCCCCGGTAGAAGACCCGGTCCGTCCACTTCTGCGAGAAGCGGCCGTTCTTGTGGCACGATCGCTCGCGCGCGCTGCAGCGCACACCGTCGGCAGGGCTCCAGACGTCGTCTTGGCGCCAGTCGTCCCGTTCGCGATCCTTGTCCTTGGAGCTGGCGACGATGGCGCCCAGGACGATCGCGCCCAGGATCAGACCTGCGACGGCCGCGCCATTGTTCTTGCCGTCCTTGTGGCTCACATCCTCGACCCGCAGATCGTAGGTCCGCTCGCTGCGGTAGTTGTACGTGCAGCTGAACCCGAACCGCGCCTCGCCGCCGTTGCGGTCCTCGAACTCGCCGCGGCCGGTCACCACCACCTCACTGCGTCCCGCGTCGCGGCTGCTTGAGTCGATGATGCGGACGCCCCGGGCCTGCGGATAGCGGTCCTGGACTTCGTACCGGATCGCCGTGCCGCAGGCGCGGGCCGGGTCGCGGTCCTGCGCAGTCACAACGGTCGGCATGAACGTCGGCGCGAGGATCGCGCCCATGGCCAGGAAACTCGCAACTCGCATCGCACACCCCTGATCGCCCGACGAACGACAGGTCACTCTGCGCGCCGAGGCGGCGGGGCTGCAATGGCGGATTGTCCGGGGATGAGCCAGGCGATCGTCGACGGCGAGCTCGCGCTTCGGCTTGACCGTCCCGGCGCTGGGCGTGCAAGGCGCGCACATGATCCTGACCCTCGCCTGCGACGATCGCCCCGGCATCGTGGCCCGCGTCTCGACCCTGTTGTTCGAGCGCGGCGCCAACATTCTCGACGCCCAGCAGTACGACGACGACCAGACCGGCCGCTTCTTCATGCGCGTGGTCTTCGATCCGGGCGCAGCCGGCGCCGACGAATGGCGGGCGCACCTGCGGCCGCTGGCGGACGACTACGCCATGACCTGGACCCTGCGGGGCCGGAAGGAACGCCGGCGCGTGATGATCCTGGCCTCGCAACAGGACCACTGCCTCGCCGACCTGATCTGGCGCTGGCGCCAGGGCGAGCTGCCCATGGACCTGACCGCCGTGGTCTCGAACCACCCGGCCTCGACCTACCCCCACACCGACCTGCAGGGCGTCGCCTTTCATCACCTGCCGGTCACCGCGGACACCAAGCCGGCGCAGGAAGCCCAACTCCTGAAGCTGATCCGCGACACGGGGACCGAACTGGTGGTCCTCGCCCGCTACATGCAGGTGCTGTCCGAGGACCTGGCGGGCCAATTGGAAGGCCGCTGCATCAATATCCACCACTCGTTCCTGCCGGGCTTCAAGGGCGCGCGCCCCTATCACCAGGCTCACAGCCGCGGTGTGAAGGTGATCGGCGCCACGGCCCACTTCGTCACCGCAGACCTCGACGAGGGCCCGATCATCGAGCAGGACGTCGAACGCATCAGCCACCGCGACACGCCCGCCGCCCTCATCCGCAAGGGCCGCGACATCGAACGCCGCGTCCTGGCCCGGGCCGTGCGCTGGTTCCTGGAGGACCGCGTCCTGCTGAACGGGCGCAAGACCGTGGTATTCACGGACTAGATGACTCGCCTCGCCCTGGTGATGATCGCGCGTGACGAAGCGCACGCCATTGCGCGCGCGCTCGCCAGCGCCCGGCCCCATGTCGACCGCATGATCGTGCTCGACACGGGTTCGCTGGACGAAACCGCGGCCATCGCCGCCGCAGCCGGCGCCGAGGTCCACAGCTTCACCTGGATCGACGACTTCTCGGCCGCCCGCAACGCTGCGCTCGCCCAATCCGACGCCGCCTGGAACCTGGTGCTGGACGCCGACGAGTGGATCGCGGGCGGCGCCGAAGCGCTCAAGGATCTACCCGTCGACGGCAGCCTGGGCCTCGTGCGCCTGGACAACCAGACCGACACGCCCGGCCGGGAAGCGGCCAGCGCCTGGCTGCCCCGCCTCCTGCCCCGCGGCGTTCGCTACGAGGGCCGCGTCCACGAGCAGCCCGTCGGGGCCGCCCGCAGCGTCCGCACGGGCCTGATCCTGGGTCACGACGGCTACACCGCCGCCAATCTCGAACGGAAGGCCGGCCGCAACGAGGCGCTGCTGATGGCCGAACTCCAGGCTGCGCCGGAGGACGGCTATCTGTGGTATCAGCTGGCCCGCGAGCATCAGGTCCGCGACCGCCCGCCCCAGGCGGCGCTGTGTTTCGCCGAGGCCCTGCGGCTGGCGCCCCTCGACACGCCCTGGCGCCACAGCCTCGTGGTTCGCGCGCTGACGGCCTTCAAGACCGCGGGCCAGCTGGATCAGGCTCTCGAACTCGCCGGCGCCGAGATCCCACGCTGGCCGAACTCCCCGGACTTCTACTTCGCCCTGGGCGATCTCTACCTCGAGTGCGCCAACCAGGCGCCCGAGCGGGCGGCGAGCGACTTCCTGCCCATCGTGGAATCGGCCTGGCAGCGCTGCCTGGAGATCGGGGAACAGCCCGACCTCGACGGATCCGTCCCCGGGCGGGGCGGTCACATGGCCGCCCACAACCTCGCCGTCTTCTATGAGACGCTAGGCCAGACCGAACGCGCCGCCCAGCACTACGCCCTGGCCGAGACGCTGAAGGCCGGGCGCACAGGCTAGACGAACTTCGGCTTGCGCTTCTCGCGGTGCGAGGCCAGCCCCTCGGCCGCTTCCGGCCCGGTGAAGCCCAGGAACTCCATCGCCAGCGAGGCGTCGAACGTCGGCCCGGCGGTGCGCAGCCAGTGGTTCAGGGTGTGCTTGGTCCAGGCGATGGCGCGGGTGGCCCCGTTGGCCAGCTTGGTCGCCACCTCCAGCGCCTTGGCGTCCAGGTCCTCGTCGGAGACGCACAGCGAGACCAGCCCGATCCGCTCGGCCTCCTGCCCGTTCAGCGGGTCGCAGGTCAGGAGGTAGTACTTGGCCTTGGCCATCCCGCAGAGCAGCGGCCAGATGATCGCCGCATGGTCGCCCGCCGCCACGCCCAGGCGGGTGTGGCCGTCGATGATCCGCACGTCGGGCGTCACGATGGAGACGTCGGCCAACAGACCGCAGACCAGCCCCGCGCCCACCGCCACACCGCGCATGGAACTGACCACCGGTGTCTGGCAGTCGATGATGTTCATGACGATGTCGCGGGCCTCGCGCATGACCCGCACGCGGACCTCGAAATCATCGACGATCTGCTCGATCATCCCGAAGTCGCCGCCGGCCGAGAACGCCGTCCCCTCGCCCGTCAGGATGGCGCAGCGGGTGTCGGGGTCGGCGTCGACGTCGCGCCACACCTCGGCCAGTTCGCGGTGCATCGTCTCGTCGGCGGCGTTCAGCTTGCCCGGATTGCTCATCACGATCCGCAGCACGCCGGGCGCCGGCCGCTCGAACTTCAGCCGCTGATAGCGGGCGTAGCGGTCGGTCATGCGACGCTCCTCAGTAGATGGTGTAGCCGCCATCGATGACGAAGGCGTCGCCGGTGTGGAACTTCGATGCGTCCGAGGCCAGGTAGACCGCTAGGCCCGAGAAGTCCTCGGGCTCGCCCCAGCGCCGCATCGGCACGCGGCCGATCACCTGATCGTTGAACTTGTCCCACTTCTGGGCCGCCGCCGTCATGTCCGAGCGGATCCAGCCCGGCAGCACGGAGTTGGCGCGGATGCCATAGCGGGCGTATTCGACCGCCAGGCCGCGGACCATCGAGAGCACCGCGCCCTTGGTCGCTGCGTAGGCCTGGTTCTTCGGCGCGCCGTGGATCGCCGATGTGGACGACGTGACCAGCAGCGAGCCGCCCGGATCCCCCCGACCCGCGCGCTCGATCATGTGCTTGGCCGCCTCGCGGAAGGTCCAGAATACGGCGTCCAGGTTCACCGTCGTGACCCGCCGCCACTTGTCGGTGGTCATCTCATGGAACGGCGCGCCGCCGCCGACCCCGGCGTTGGCCGCGACGAAGTCGAGGCGGCCGAACTTGGCCAGCACCTCGGCGACGGCGGCCACCACGGCGGCCTCGTCGTTGACGTCCACCGTCTGGACCAGGACCTCGACGCCGTAGCCCTTCAGCGTGGCTTCGGCCTTGGCGTTCTTCTCGGGATTCTGACCCCAGATCGCCACGTTGGCGCCGGCAGCCGCCAGGCCCTCGGCCATGCCCAGGCCGATCCCGCCGTTGCCGCCCGTGATCAGCGCGACCTTGCCCGTCAGGTCGAAGGGATTGAACGCCATCTCGAATAGTCCTCCCGTATTTGGATTGGACTTCTCGCGGGCGCCCCGGCGTCGGTCAAGGCTTCGTCGGTCAAGGCTTCCCGGTCCAGCTCGCTTCGTGCCACCATTCCACGCGGGGGGCGAAATGCGACGACAGACAGTGCTGGTTCTCTACCTGGCCAACTCCGCGTTGGATTCCGCCGTCGTCGGATGGAGCCGTTACGACGGGACCGGGGGGACGCGTCACATGGCGGGCGACGCCGACGAGCCGCCCTACCGCACCGGCCTCGACGCCCTGAAGGATGGCTGGCGCCTCTTCCAGGCCTCGCAATTGCTGCCGCATCAGCGCGGCGGGGAGTTCGACGTCAGCTACCTCAAGTACGAATTCTGGTTCGAACAGCTCTCGGAGGTGGAGGCGTGAACGACCTGCCCCTGCTCGGCGCACACGACATGGCGCGGTTCGCCGCCCGCGGCTTCCTGCGGATGGACGCCGTGGTCCCGCCCGACATCAACGCCCAGTTCCTGCGGGAGATGGGCGACATCGCGCCGCCCGAGCCGGGGCGCAAGCTGCGCCGCACCTACGGCGAGATGCTGGCCAACGCCGGCGTCCCGGAGGTGGGCGCGGGGGTTCCGCTGGCCCAGACCTATCCGCAAGGCTCGGCCATGGCGCGGATGCTCGCTCTGCCGGTCGTGGCGGGAGCCATACGCAGCCTCGTGGGCGACGATCCGGTCTTCGACCACCACTTCCTGCACGTGACCTTCCCGCCCGCCTATCACGCGGCCGGCGGCGGGGAGAACGTCAGCCAGCATACCCACCAGGACTCGACCATCGATCCCCGCCAGGCCTTCGACCTGCAGATCATGTACTACCCGCACGACGTCACCCGCGACATGGGCGGCACGCGGTTCATCCCGGGCACCCATCTGCGCAAGGTCAGCGAGGCGGCGCTCGGCCGCTACCAGAACATTCGCGGCCAGCAGCACATGGTGTGCGAGGCAGGCACGCTGCTGTTCCTGCACTCGGGGATCTGGCATGGCGGCGGCGTGAACCTGTCGGAGCGCACGCGCACCATGTTCAAGGTGCGGATCAACCCGGGCTCGTCCCAGGTGGCCAAGTTCGACCTCTCCACCCTGGAGCGGCCGACCGGCCAGCGGCCGATCTTCTATCTCAAGGGTCCGCAGCCCCTCAGCGTCGAGCAGATCCTGATGACACCCGAGCCGTGGTTCGAGGACGACACGGGACGGCTGGAGTTCGTGAACCGCGTGAAGTTCTGGCGCTACCTCACCGGCGACGCCGGCTACGACGCCGACTACTGGCTCACACGCCTGGAGAACCTGGCCACGGCATAGGGACGCTAGGCGGTCGGCGCCAGGATCAGGCCTCGGCGGGCGCGCGCGAGGTCGTCGTTGGCGCTGGACATCGCCGCGGGCCGCTCGCCGTTGAGCCGCCGCCAGACTTGCCCGAAGAGGGCCCGGACCTCCTGCGCGGCCGCCCCCTGTGGGTCGCTCTCCAGAACCGATCGGCCCTGGGCGAAGGCGGTCTGGTAGACCATCCGCGCCCGCATCGCCGTGGGCGCCACCGGCAGGTGGGCGAACCGCAGAGCCTCGAAAGCCTTGAGCACCGACGGCGGCTCGACGCCCGCCCGCGACGGCGCGCACTGGTTCAGGACGATCAGCCCCTCGCGGCCCAGCCGCTGGATCACCGCCACCGAGAGCACCGCGGCCGCCAGGTCCAGGTACGTCGGACGCGCCACCGCGAGGCACAGGTCGGCCACCTTCACCGCCTCGGCCACGTCGGCCTCGGGAGCGGCGGGCGTATCGATCACCAGAAGTTCCACGCCGGCCCGGCGGCTGGCTTCGGTCAGGGCGAAGAGCTTCGAGGCGCTGGTCTCGACCAGCAGGTTCGCGGCCTCATCGCGGCCACGAAGCACCTCGTGGGCGCTACGCATGGGGTCGGCGTCCGCCAGCACGGCCCGGACGCCCAGCGCGCGCGCCGCCAGGGTCAGATTGACCGCCACGGTGGTCTTCCCCGCCCCGCCTTTGCGGGACATGACGGCGAGCGTTTTCACGGCCAACCCTCGAGCGATTGCGAGCGCGCGCAAGCCGCGCCCCTCTCTCCGGGGTCATCTAATGCACAAGTTATCCACAGGCGAAAGCCCACACCCCTCAGTGCGACGAAGGGTCTATTCCCGAGCAAAGACGGGGATATAGGACTTTCGTCCACAGCGCTGCTGTGGACAAGCCGGGTACGGGATCGCTTACTGGGTCCGCATCGGCTGGTTGCGCTGGGCCGCGTCGGTGTCGACCTTGGCGTCGATCGCGCGCTGGTCCCAGTCGGCCTTGCTCATGCACACCCGCTGCGGCATGCGGCTGCCAAGAACCGCTTCCTTCTTGCAGACCATGTCCTTCTTGTCCGGCTTCGCCGACTTGGTGGGCGTGGCATTGGCCGGGGCGGCGGCCTCGCCAGCGGCGGGCGCGGCGGCCATCAAGGCGATGGCGAAGACAGCGGCGATCATCGGAAGTGGCTCCAGAGAGGCAACGGGTGTTGCCCTATCTGATATCAGCGGCCGGTCGTCGCGCAACGGATCCGCGACCAACGGTTCAGAAGTAGGCCGGCTTCTGGCTCTGGGCCTTCTCCACCTTGTCGCGGTCGGCGACGCCGCGCTCGGCCCATTCGCCCTGGGTCAGGCAGACCCGGACCGGCATGCGCGTCCCGACCAGCGCCTCTTTACGGCAGACCAGATCGTCCTTGCGGATCCTGTCGGGCGCCTTCGGGGCCGTCGTGGTCCGCAGGGCCGGCGCCTCCACGTCCTCGGCGGCGGGCTGGCCTGCCAGGTGGGCCACCACGAACAAGAGGGCCAGCATCGGCAAGGTCTCCCGTCGGGCCGGGGCCCGTCACTCCGCGTCAGGTGATATCAGGTGGGCCGGTCAGGCAACCTCGATCTCGCGCACGTTCTCGATTCCCGCGCCCTTGAGCGCGACGATCAGCTCGGCGACAGCGCCGGCCAGCGCGTCGGGATCACGCGAGCGCACCACCAGGTTCGACCCGAAGCCGTCCGGGCTGAAGAACGGATAGCTGCCCAGGCTCATGTCGGGGTGCGCCTTGGCGACCGCCTCCAGCGGCGCGGCGATCACGCCCTCGCCCGAACCCTCGACGCGGACGGTGCGCGACACGGTCGGCCGCCCGCCCCGCATCCTGGGTCCCACGTCTTCCAGCATGCCCCGCATGATCGACGGCACGCCGGCCAGGGTGAAGACGTTCCCGATCGTGAAGCCGGGCGGCCCCTGCACCGGGTTCTTCACCAGCGCGCCGCCCACCGGCACCCTGGCCATCCGCCGACGCGCCGCATTCAGCTCGGTGCCCCAGCGCTTGGACATCATCTCGATGATCTCGGGGTGCTCTTCCAGCTCGACACCGAACGCTGCGGCCACCGCATCGGCGGTGATGTCGTCGTGCGTCGGCCCGATCCCGCCCGTGGTGATCACATAGTCGTAGCGCTCGCGCAGCGCGTTCAGGGCGTCGACGATATCCTGCAACACGTCCGACACCGTCCGCGCTTCGGCCAGGTCGACGCCGATCACGCCCAGATAGCGGGCGATGTCGCGCAGGTTCGTATCCTGTGTCCGGCCGGACAGGATCTCGTCGCCGATGATCAGCACGGCGCAGGTGACGCGGTCGGGAGCATTGTCGGTCATGCTTCCCAGTTGGCGCGACCGCCCCGGGCGGTCAAGGACCGACCGGTTCCGGACGTGGATCGCGCCCCAGTGGTTTCCGTCGCCGCCGCTCGCCGCTAAGGGCTCACCCATGCTCTTCCCCTCCCCCCTCGTCCGCGGAACCCTGGTCAGCCGCTACAAGCGCTTCTTCGCCGACGTGGTGCTGGAGGACGGGACGCCGATCACCGCCCACTGCCCCAATCCCGGGGCGATGCTGGGACTGAACACGCCGGGCCTCCCCGCCTGGGTGTCGAAGTCGGACGACCCCAAGCGCAAGCTGGCCCACACCCTGGAGCTGGTGGAGGTGGACGGCGGCCTGGTCGGCATCAACACCCTGCACCCCAACCGCATCGTCGCCGAGGCGCTGGCCGAGGGCGCCATCCCCGAGGTGTCCGGCTACGCCACCCATCGTCGCGAGGTGAAGTACGGCGCGAACTCCCGCGTCGATTTCCTGCTGGACCACCCCGAGCGCGCGCGCTGCTGGCTGGAGGTCAAGAACGTCCACCTGCGCCGCGCGGACAGCCTGGCCGAGTTCCCCGACTGCGTGGCCGCCCGCTCCCTGAAGCACCTGCGCGAGCTCACCGCCATGGTCGAGGCGGGCGAACGCGCCGTGATGCTGTTCGTCATCCAGCGCACCGACTGCGACGCCTTCCAGGCCTGCGCCGACCTCGACCCGGCCTACGCCCATGGCCTCACCGAGGCGGCCGCCCGCGGCGTCGAGGTGCTGGCCTACCGCTGCGCCATCGCCCCATCCGGCGTCACCCTCGCCGACCGCATACCCTGGCTGGGCGCCAACCTGGCGCCCTGACCCTGCGCATCCGATAGCCGGACGCTAGGGCAACGGCGTTAGCTGCGCCGATGACCGCCGCCGCGCCTGCGCCACACCCCCTGCTCACCGCGCCCGTGGCGCCCACCCTCGCGCGCCTCGCAGCGCCCAACCTCATCGGCATGGTGGCCTCGACCGCGGTCTCCATCGCCGAGACCGCCTACATCGGCGCACTCGGCCGCGAGCCGTTGGCCGCGGCGGCGCTGGTGTTCCCGATGTTCATGCTGATGGGAATGATGAGCGGGGGCGCGATGGGGGGCGGCGTCTCCTCCGCCGTCAGCCGCGCCATCGGGGCCGGCGACATCGCCCGGGCCGAGGTTCTCGCGCGCCACGGCGCGTGGATCGCTCTGGGGTTCGGGCTGATCTTCACGCTGACCCTCACATTGTTCGGCGGGGCCCTGTTCCATCTGCTGGGCGGGCGCGGCGAGACGCTGCAACTTGCCGTGACCTACGCCGGCGTCGTGTTCTCGGTCGCCGTGGCGATCTGGCTGCTGAACGTCATGGCCTCGGTGCTGCGCGCCACAGGCGACATGGCGCGGCCCTCGGTGGTGATGGTGGGCGGCGCGGCGCTGCAGGTGGTGATCGGCGGCTCGCTCTGCTTCGGCTGGGGGCCCGCGCCAGCGCTGGGCCTGATGGGCGTGGCGCTGGGCCAGGCGACAACCGCGCTGCTTTCGACCGCTGCGTTCCTGGTCATCCTCAGGTCGCCGCGGGCCAAGATCCGGCTCCGCTTCATCGGCCCCCTGCGCCGCGACGCCTTCGCCGACATCCTGCGCGTCGGCGCGCCGGCCCTCCTGTCGCCCCTGCAGACCGTCGGCGCCATCCTGATCCTCACCGCCATCGCCGCCCGGTTCGGCACCGAGACCCTGGCCGGCTACGGCATCGGTTCGAGGATGGAGTTCCTGCTGGTCCCCATCGCCTTCTCGGTCGGCGTCGCGGCCCTGCCGATGGTCGGCATCGCCATCGGCGCAGACCAGGTCGCCCGTGCTCGTCGGGTGGCGTGGACAGCGGGCGTCATGGGCGGCGCCGGTTTGGGCGTCATCGGGATCATCCTGGCGGTGGCGCCGGGCCTGTGGGTCAGCATCTTCACGCGCGATCCCGGCGTCGCCGCCGCCGCGTCCCTCTACCTCCGGTTCGCAGGACCGGCTTTCGTGTTCTTCGGCCTCAACCTCTCGCTCTACTTTGCCGCCCAGGGCGCCGGGCGCATCGGCGGACCGCTGCTGGCCGGGACCTTGCGGCTGGTGGTGATCGCGGTGGGCGGCTGGGCGCTGCTGGCCAACGACGCGCCGGACTGGACCCTTTTCGCGCTGGTGGCGGCCGGCATGGTCACAGCCGGCACAGCGTCGGTCGCCTTCGTCGCCATGACCCCGTGGGGGCCGCGCCCGACCACCCGACCCGCCTAGACCGACCTCGCCTTCAACGGCGGCGCCCTGTCGCGCCAGCGACCAAGCGGTTGATTTTCCGTGCCAGGATCGCGACATAGGCTCTCCTGGAGCCTCCCATGACCGACACCCTCGACGGCGACTATCGCACCGGCCAGATCAAGCTGCACGGACCCGAGGGGTTCGAGGGCATGCGCAAGGCCGGCCGTCTGGCCGCCGAATGCCTCGACATGCTGGAGCCCTACGTCGTTCCCGGCGTGGTCACCGAGAAGCTGGACGACCTGGCGCGCGAGTTCATCCTGGATCACGGCGCCCTGCCCGCCTGCCTGGGCTACCGCGGCTACACCAAGACCGTCTGCATCAGCCCCAACCACGTCGTCTGCCATGGCATCCCCGGCGAGCGGACGCTCCGCGAGGGCGACATCGCCAACATCGACGTGACCGTCATCGTCGACGGCTGGCACGGCGACACCAGCCGCATGTACGGCGTCGGCGCCGTCGCGCCGCGGGCCAAGCGTCTGGTCGACGTGACCTACGAAGCGCTCGAGCGCGGCCTGGCCCAGGTGAAGCCCGGCAATCGCACCGGCGACATCGGCGCGGCCATCCAACAATACGTCGAGAGCATGCGCTGCTCGGTGGTGCGCGACTTTTGCGGCCACGGCCTGGGCCGCGTGTTCCACGACGCCCCCAACATCCTGCACTTCGGCCAGAAGGGCACGGGCGAGGTCCTGAAGGCCGGCATGTTCTTCACGATCGAGCCGATGGTGAACCTGGGCAAACATCCCGTGAAGCTGCTGGCCGACGGCTGGACGGCGGTCACCCGCGACAAGTCGCTGTCGGCCCAGTGCGAACACTCGGTGGGCGTCACCGAGGACGGCGTCGAGATCTTCACCGCCTCGCCCACCGGCCAGTTCCGCCCGGCCATCCTGGCGGCCTGACGCGTTCACCTCCCCCCGTAGCGGCGGCAGGTAAGGCCCCGCTCTTGCCCCGGCGCACTCCGGGGGCGATGCTCGCGCCATGAAACTCGCGATCAGCCTGGCCGCCGCCATCTTCGCCACCGCGCCGACGGCGCTCGCGCCCGGCATGAGTTCGTCGCTCGTCGGCATCGGCTTCATCTGCGGCGCCGAGGACGCCGCCGCCTCCACCGTGGGCGCCGCCACCGGCGTGATGCTGCCCGGCATGGGCAA
Organism: Phenylobacterium sp.; assembly: GCF_004299445.1. GTDB lineage: Bacteria > Pseudomonadota > Alphaproteobacteria > Caulobacterales > Caulobacteraceae > Phenylobacterium. The sequence goes on from NZ_SCTC01000083.1 coordinate 89,867, forward strand.
CGGGACCTACGCGGTCGACACCGCCAATCCGGACGCCGCGGCCTGGTTCAACCACGCGCTTCGCCTCTACCACGCCTTCGCCCACGACGAGGCCAAGGCCGCCTTCGCCCGCGCCGCGGCGCTGGACCCGAACTGCAGCCTCTGCGCCTCGGGCGTGGCGCTGTCGCTGGGCCCGACGCTGAACACCGGCATCACGCCCGCCGAGACGGTGGTCGCCCGTGACGCCGCCAAGCGCGCGCTGGCCCTGGCCAAGCCCGACGACGTGCGCGCCAAGGGCCTGGCGACCGCGCTCCTGGCCCGCTACGCCGAGACGCCCCCGCCGTCGGGCGGGCGCGAGAAGGCGTTCGGCCGCGACCTGGACGAGCTCTACAAGGCCAATCCCAGCGACGTGCTGGTCGCCAATCTGGCGGCGCACGCCTTGATCATCCCGGCCCGACAGGACGACTTCTCCGGCGTCGAACGCTCGATCGCCATCATCGAGGCGGTGCTGAAGGCCAACCCCGACGACGCCGCAGCCATCCACTACTACATCCATGCCACTGAGTTCGCGCAGCGCGCGCCCCTGGCTCTGCCCTATGCCGAACGGCTGGCCGACCTGGCCCCCGGCTCGGGCCATCTGGTGCACATGGGCACCCACACCATGATGCGGGTCGGCCACTACGAGGACGTCGCGCTCTCCAACGCCCGGGCCCTGAAGGTGGATGTCGAAAGCCAGTCGACCCTGCCGACCTCGGGCTCGCTGGCCCAGCGCTACTACCTGCACAACTACCTGTTCGGTCTCTCGGGCGCGCTGATGGCGGGCGACGAGGCGTTGGCGCTGCGCTACGCCGACCACGCCGAGAAGGGCTTCAAGGCCGCCGGCCTGCCCCGCAACCGCGTCATGTCGCGCGCCCGCAGCCTCGTGGCGCTGGGCCGCTATGCGCCCGACCGCGCGCTGGCCGTGCCGCAGGACCCGGACGACGGCCGGTTCCTGCGCATCTATCGCCACTACGCGCGCGGTGAGGCCTTCGCCGCGAAGGGCGACGCGGCCGGCGTGCGTCGCGAGGCCGAGGCGATCCGGGCGGTCATCGCCCAGGGCGCCCAGACCGGCGACCTCGGCGGCGAGGCCGAGATGGCCGCCGTGGCCGAGGGCGTCCTGCGCGGTCGCGCCGCCATGGTCACCGGAAAGCCCGAGGAAGCCGTGCGCCACTTCGCCGAGGCCGCTGCGGCGCAGGAGAAGGCCTATCCGGTGCCCAAGAACTTCGACCCGCCGCCCTGGTGGTATCCGGTCCGTCGCAGCCTGGCCGCCGCCCACCTGAAGGCCGGCCGCAACGCCGAGGCTATCCGCGAAGCCAAGGCCAGCCTGGTCGAGTGGCCACAGGACGGCCTGGCGCTGCGCATCCTGGAGAAGGCCGACAAGGCCCAGGCCGCCCAATGGCGCGCCCAGGCCCGCAAGGCCTACGTCGGCGACGTGGCGAAGATCCCGCTCGACCTCACCTGAGGCAAGCCCGCCCCCACGGGCTACCGCTCGCCGAGCAGCAGCGTCGTACGCTCCCGCGTCAGGAAGGCCGACAGCGCCGATGGCGTCAGCGACACTGCCGTGAGCGCCGGCATGGCCCGTCGAAACCGCCGCATCATCGCCCTCCTTCGCGTCCGCCAAGGCGTAACGCGCCGTAAGTTACACATCCCTCACTTGCCCCTTGCGACCGCGTTGAGGCAGCCTGGACCTGGGATGGGGTGGAAGTCGGATTAGAATGCTTTCGATCAAAGGCCTGACGCACGTCTACCCGAACGGGACGCGCGCGCTGGATGGCGTCGATCTCGAGATCGGCAAGGGCATGTTCGGCCTGCTGGGCCCCAACGGCGCCGGCAAATCGACCCTCATGCGTCTCATCGCGACGCTGCAGGCGCCGACCTCCGGATCGATCCGCTTCGGCGATATCGACGTGGTGGCAGAGCCCGAGAAGCTGCGCCGCACGCTGGGCTATCTGCCGCAGGACTTCGGGGTCTATCCGCGCGTTTCGGCCGTCGACCTGCTCGATCACATGGCGGTCCTCAAGGGCATCGCCGGCAAGGGCGAGCGCAAGGACACCGTCGAGACGCTGCTCACCCAGGTGAACCTCTGGAACGACCGCAAGAAGTGGGTCTCCGGCTACTCGGGCGGCATGCGCCAGCGATTCGGCATCGCCCAGGCGCTGATCGGGCGGCCCTCATTGATCATCGTCGACGAGCCGACCGCCGGACTCGACCCCGAGGAACGCAACCGCTTCCTCAACCTGCTGGCCGAGATCGGCGAGAATGTCGTGGTCATCCTGTCGACCCACATCGTGGACGATGTGGCCGAGCTGTGCCCGCGCATGGCGGTCCTCGCCGCCGGCCGGATCCTCAAGGAGGGCGTTCCCGCCGAACTGGTGGCCGAACTCTCCGGCAAGGTGTGGACCAAGACCATCGACCGCAGCGAGCTGCCGGCCGAGGGCGAGCGGAACCGGATCATCTCCAACCGGCTGTCGGCCGGACGCGCCGTGATCCACGTGGTCGCCGATCGCGCGCCCGATCCCGCCTTCCGCGAGGCCGAGCCCGATCTCGAACACGTCTACATGTCGACGCTCGACGCTTCCCGTCGCGCGGCCTAGACGCAGATGTTCGGCAAGATCGCGGCCTTCGAGCTGCGCTACCAGCTTCGCCAGCCGATCTTCTGGATCGCCGGCCTCATCTTCTTCCTGATCGTCTTCGCCGCGACCGCGGTCGACGTGATCTCCATCGGCTCGGGCGGCAACGTCCACAAGAACTCCCCCCGCGCCATGGGCGAGATCATGCTGACGATGACGGTGTTCTTCATGTTCGCCTCGACGGCGTTCGTGGCCAACGTGGTGGTGCGCGACGACGAGACGGGGTTCGGTCCGATCATCCGCTCAACGCGGATCTCGAAGTTCGACTACCTCTACGGCCGTTTCGCCGGCGCCTTCGCCGCGGTCGCCCTGTCGTTCCTCTTCGTGCCGCTGGCCATCGTGGCGGGCTCGTTGATGTGGTGGGTCGACCCCGAGACGATGGGGCCGAACCGCATCGGCGACTATGCCTTCGCCTACTTCTGGCTGGTGCTGCCGGGCCTGTTCCTGACGTCGGCGATCTTCTTCTCGCTGGCCACCGCCACACGATCGATGATGGCCACCTACCTGGGCGTGGCCGCCTTCCTGGTCGCCTACGTGGCCGCAAACGCCATGCTGGGCGACCCCGACAAGCTGTTGCTGGCGGCGTTCCTGGAGCCCTTCGGCCTGGCCGCGTTCGATCTGGCGACGCGCTACTACACCGCCTCGGAAGCCAACGCGATGATGCCCCCCATCGAGGGGCCGCTGCTGTGGAACAGGGTGATCTGGGTTCCCGTGTCGCTGGCCATCCTGGCCATCGCCTATTTCGCCTACCGCTTCGAGACCAAGGGCGCCCACGCCCGCAAGGCCGCGAAGAGTGAGGCCGATCCGCCGCCGCCGCCGCGTCCTCTGGCACGGCCCCGGCCGCGAGAGGCTGCTCTGACCCAGATCATCGAGCGCACCCGCTTCGAGATGAGCCAGGTGTTCAAGAGCCCCGCCTTCGCGGTGCTGCTGTTCATCGGCCTCTTCAATTCGGCCGGCGCGCTCTTGCTCGGCGCCGAGCTGCAGGGCGCGGCTCTCTACCCGGTGACCCGCTGGGTGATCACCACGCTGGAAGGCAGTTTCACGCTCGTGGTGATCGTGATCGCCATCTACTACGCCGGCGAACTGGTCTGGCGAGAGCGCGACCGCAAGACCCACGAGATCGTGGACGCCACCCCCGCCCCCGACTGGACCTTCATCGTCCCCAAGACGATCGCCCTCTCCCTGGTGCTGGTGGCCACCCTGCTGGTCAGCGTCGTGGCCGGGATCGCGGTCCAGGCGTCGAAAGGGTTCTTCGACTTCCAGATGGAGAAATACCTTCTCTGGTACGCCCTGCCGACGGCCCTGGACTGGACGCTGATCGCCATCCTGGCCGTGTTCTTCCAGGCGATCTCGCCCCACAAGTTCGTGGGATGGGGCCTCATGGTCCTCTACCTGATCGCCTCGATCTCGCTGAACCAGCTGGGCTTCGAGCACGTCCTCTACAACTACGGCGCGGTGCCCGAAGGCCGTCTGCCCCTGTCCGACATGAACGGCCAAGGCGACTATGCCCGCTTCGCCGGCTGGGTCCGCGCCTACTGGACCGCCTTCGCCATCCTGCTTGTCGTACTGACGTACGGCCTCTGGCGCCGCGGGACCGAAATCCGCCTGCAGCCCCGCCTGCGCCGGCTGCCTCGGCGGATGCTGAGCCTGGCCGGCGTGTTCGGCCTGGCCGCGCTCGTCGCGTTCGTGGGCCTAGGCAGCTACATCTTCGTCAACACCAACGTCTGGAACGAATACCGCACCACCCTCCAGAACGAGGAATGGCAGGCCGATTACGAGAAAGCGTTCCTGAAGTACGAGAACCTGCCCCAGCCGTCGGTCACCGCCGTGCACCTCGACCTCGACCTCTATCCCCACCAGCCCAGGCTGGAGACCGAGGGCGTCTATGAGCTGGTGAACGACACCGGCGTGCCGATCCGCGAACTGCACGTGCGGCTGGCCCGCGACACCAAGGCCCTGCAGATGAGCGTGAACGGCGCCGGCCGGGTGCGGACCTTCGACAGGTTCAACTATCGCATCTTCACCTTCGACCGGCCGCTCGAGCCCGGCCAGCGCACGGCCCTGTCGTTCGAGACCGTGATGCAGCAGCGCGGCTTCAAGAACAGCGGCAACACCACCCGCATCGTCGACAACGGCACGTTCGTGAACAACTTCGAGTTCGGTCCGTTGGTCGGCATGGACCGAATGGGCCTGCTGCAGGATCGCGCCAAGCGACGGAAGTACGGCCTGCCGCCCCAGTTGCGGCCACCCAAGCTGGAGGACGCCAACGGCCTCACCCACAACTACATCCCCAACGGCGACTGGGTGAACGCCGACATCTCGGTCACGACCGACGCCAACCAGACCCCCGTGGCGCCCGGCTACATCACCTCGGACACCACCCGCGATGGCCGCCGCACGATCCGCTTCCGCACAGAAGCGCCGGTGCTCAACTTCTTCTCGGTGCAGTCGGCCCGCTACGCGATCAAGCGCGAGGTCTACAAGGGCGTCGAGCTGGCGATCTACTACGACCCCCAGCATCCCTGGAACGTCGACCGGATGATCGGGTCGCTGAAGACGGGCCTGGACTACTACCAGGCCAACTTCAGCCCCTACCAGTTCCGCCAGGCGCGGATCCTGGAGTTCCCGGGCTATGAGCGCTTCGCGCAGGCGTTCGCCAACACCATGCCCTACTCCGAAGCCATCGGCTTCGTCACCGACAACACCAAGCCCGACAAGATCGACTACGTGACCTATGTCACGGCCCACGAGTTGGCCCACCAGTGGTGGGCGCACCAGATCATCGGCGCCGATGTCCAGGGGGCCACCAGCCTCTCAGAGACGCTGGCCCAGTACTCGGCGCTGCTGGTGATGGAGAAGACCTACGGCCAGGACGGCATCCGCAAGTTCCTCAAGTTCGAGCTGGACCGATACCTGCGCAGCCGTTCCGGAGAGCTGGTCGAAGAGCAGCCGCTCTATCGCGTCGAGAACCAGGACTACATCCACTACCGCAAGGGCTCGCTGGTCATGTACCTGCTGCGCGACCGGATGGGCGAGGCCAAGGTCAATGCCGCCCTTCGCCGCCTGCTGGCCCAGTACGCCTTCAAGGGCGCGCCCTACCCCCGCTCGACCGACCTGATCGCCGCTCTGCGGGCCGAAGCCGGCCCCGATCCAGCGACCCAGCAGCTGATCACCGACCTCTTCGAGAAGATCACGATCTACGACCTGCGCACCCGCACGGCGGAGGTGAAGAAGCGCGCCGACGGCCGGTACGACGTGGTGCTTGAGATCGAGGCCAGGAAGGCCTACGCCGACGGCCAGGGCCGCGAGACGGCCGTGGCGATCCCCACGGGCGAGGTGTTTGACGTCGGCGTGTTCGACGCCGAACCGGGTAAGCCCGGATTCGCCCGTGCGAACGTCCTCTCGCTCCGCGCCGTGCCGCTTCGGTCGGGCGTGCAGCGGCTGACGGTCACGGTGGACAAGCCGCCGAAGTTTGCGGGTGTCGATCCCTACAACAAGCAGATCGACCGCAACTCGGACGACAACGCCATCCGGGCGACGGGCGGCTGACCCGCCCGCACGACAGCTAGTCGGAGAACGCCGGGCGGGCGGCCCGGAACATGCCGCCCAGGGCGATGATGCCGGTCAGCATCAGCAGCCACGCCGACGGTTCGGGGACGACGCCCGATGTGCGCGCGCCGTCGATCAGTTCCTGGTCGGCGCTGTCGGTGTCGCAATAGGCGCCACAATCCGTGACCGCGCCGTTGAACGTGTGCCCCGGCGGATTCTCTGCGGAGCGCGCCGGCGCCGCGATCGCGATGGCCGCCACGGCTGCGGCCGCCCCCAGGACCCCGAGAATCGTACCCGTCTTCATGGCCAGCACCCCCCCTTGTGGCCACAGGGTGCGACGTGCCGGCGATTGCGGCATCCCCCGATTGGGGGCGTCGGACGCGGGACTTGCCAGATCAGAACAATTGCGGAACAAATAGCTTCGCCATGGCCCGTCCCCACGCCGTCGAAGACGCCGCCCCCCAGCCCGATCTGTGGCGTACGCCGCCTGCGCCGGCGCCGCAGCCGCATCACCTGGGCCACCGTGAACGCCTGCGCGACCGCGCGGCCGCCGGCGGCCTGGCCGCCCTGCCCGACTACGAAGTGCTGGAGATGCTGCTCTTCCGGGCGATCCCTCGGGGCGACGTGAAGCCCTTGGCCAAGCAGCTTCTGGCCCGCTTCGGGTCGCTGGGCGGCGTCCTGGGCGCGACGCCCGAGGAGCTGCGCACCGTGAGGGGCGTAGGCGACGCTGTCGCCCTCGATCTCAAGCTCATCCACGAGGCGTCCCTGCGGGCGTCGCGCGAACAGGTCGCCCGCCGGCCGGTGATCTCGTCGTGGGCCGCGTTGCTGGCCTATGTGAAGACCGCCCTGGCGCACGAGTCGCGCGAGCAGTTCCGGGTGATCTTCCTCGACAAGAAGAACCAGTTGATCGCCGACGAGATCATGAACCGCGGCACCGTCGACCATGCCCCGGTCTACCCGCGCGAAGTGGTGCGCCGCGCCCTCGAACTGTCCGCCAGCGCGCTGATCCTGGTTCACAACCATCCCTCGGGCGACCCGACCCCGTCCGGCGCCGACGTCGACATGACCCGCGAGATCGTGAACGCCGCCCGCCCGATGCGCATCGCCATCCACGACCACCTGGTGGTGGGCCGCGACGGCGTCGCCAGCTTCAAGGCGCTGGGGCTGATGTGACGAAGCCTTCGGTCAGCCCTGCCTCAAGGCGGTGACACCGACGATTTGAACGACCGGTTTACAAAAACGCGCCTCGCCGAAACTATGGCCCCAACGGTCGCAAGCACCGGGAACCGCAGGGCAGGACGCATGACGAGCACCGTGGAAGGCCAGGTTGCGCCCGTGGGTGCGCCGTCGCTCTGGACCAAGCTGGCGTACGGTTTCGGTTCCGTCGCCTATGGCGTGAAAGACAACGGCTTCAACTACTTCCTGCTGCTGTTCTACAGCCAGGTGATCGGGGTCGACGCGCGCCTCGTGGGCTTGGCCATCACCACCGCTCTGGTCCTCGATGCGATCAGCGATCCGATCGTGGGCTACTGGTCCGACAACTTCCACTCGCGGTTCGGCCGGCGCCACCCGTTCATGTACGCTTCGGCCATCCCGGTGGCGGCGACCTATTTCCTGATGTGGAACCCGCCGCAGGGTTGGTCGGACGAAGCGCTCTTCGTCTACCTGCTGGTCATGGCGGTGCTGATCCGCACCTTCATAACCTTCTACGAAACACCCAGTTCGGCCCTCGCGCCGGAATTGACCGACGACTACGACCAGCGAAGCTCGCTGCTCAGCTTCCGGTTCTACTTCGGGTGGACGGGCGGCAACATCATGTCGGTGCTCATGTTCATGGCGCTGTTCCCGATGTTCGTGACGGCGGCCATCCCCGATGGGCGGTTCAACCGCGAGGCCTACGAGCTCTACGGCATCATCTCCTCGGTGCTGATCTTCCTGGCGATCATTGTGTCGGCCGGCGGCACGCACGCCCGGATCCGCCACCTGAAGCCGCCGCCGCCCAAGCGCAGCATGACGCTGGGCGCCATCTTCCGCGAAATCATCGAGACCCTCGTGAACCGCTCGTTCCTCTCGCTGTTCTTCGCCGCCCTGCTGGGCGCGGTGGCGACCGGGCTGTCGGCCGCATTGGCCTTCTACTTCAGCATCTACTTCTGGCGGTTCGATCCCCAGCAGATCGGCTGGATCACGTTCAGCGTCTTCGGCTCGGCGATCATCGGCTCTCTCATGGCGCCGTACATCACCCGCACCCTGGGCAAGAAGCGGGGCGCCATCATCATCGGGCTCGTGGCGTTCCTCGGCGCGCCGCTGCCTGTGACCCTCAAGTTGTTCGGCGTCTTGCCTGACGACCCGGCCTTCAACTTCCCGGTCGTGGTCCTGACCACCATGATCGACACCGGGCTGATCATCTGTTTCCAGATCCTGTCGTCGTCGATGCTGGCCGATCTGGTCGAGCAGGCCGAACTTCGGACGGGCCGCCGATCCGAGGGCCTGTTCTTTGCGGCCTCCACCTTCATCCGCAAGACGGTCCAGGGGGTGGGCGTGATCGCCGCCGGCTTCGTGCTGACCGTGTCCGGATTCCCGACCGGCGCCTCACCCGATCAGGTGTCGGACGAGACGCTGTGGCGGTTCGGCGCGCTGTACGTGCCCACCATCCTGTCGATCTGGCTGGCGATGATCGCCGTCATGGGCACCTACAAGCTCAGCCGTTCGGACCACGAGGAAAACCTCCGCAAGCTCGCCGAGGCCCGCAAGGCGTCCTGAGTTCGAAAGGTCCCGGGCGCGCCTCCAACGCCCCGGGCCCCTCCGGCTTACTCGACTACGAACGTCAGGCCGGCGTTCGCCTGCAGCCGGTCCACCAGGCGCCCCTGCAGCGCGGCCGCGGGCGTCAGAACCCCGCCCTGCACGTCCGGCGCGCGGACCAGCGCGATCGCCGTCTCGGCCAGCATCTTGGACGTCGAGCCATAGCCCGGGTCCTTGTCGCCCTTTACCGCCACGCGCACCTGCCGACCGTCCTTGGCGATCCCCACGAACAGGATGTCGTAGAAGCCCGCCTCGCGCTCTTCCTTGGTCGGACCCTCGCCGGGCTTCGGCGGGCCGCCGGGGATGCTGCCCAGGTCGGTGAACCCCGGCCCGCCCGCGCCGGGCGCCCCCATCACCATCTCGTCGTAGACGAAGTCCGCGCCATAGGGATGGCCCATCAGGAAGTTCGAGCGGTGAACGTTCTTGGTGTTGATCACCGCCATCATGAACGGCGCGACCGGGCCCACGTCCGGGTCCTCTTCCGCAGTCTGGCCGGCCGGCTGGGCGGGGCCCTCGAAGCCCGGGGTCAGGCCGAACGGGCTCATCATGATCGCCAGCAGCGAAGGGTCCTTCTGGATCGCCGCCATCGTCGCCGCACCGCTGGCCGCGGTGCCGCCCGAGAGGCCGCCACGCATGTCCCGCACCCGACCCTTCACGCGCGGAACCACGCCGCCCAGCTTGGCCTTCGCCGTCTCCTGGCAGAACCACACGCCCGCCTCGAACGGAATCGAATCGAAGCCGCAGGAATGCAGGATCCGGGCGCCCGAGGCCTTCGCCGTCTCGTGGTGCGCGTCGATCATCTTGCGCATCCAGTTGGGCTCGCCCGACAGGTCGAGGTAGTCGGTCCCGGCCTTGGCGCAGGCGGCCACCAACGCGTCGCCGTACAGCTGATAGGGCCCGACCGTCGTGATGATCGCCTTGGCGCGCTTCACCATCGCGTCCAGCTGCGCCGGATCGTCGGCGTCGGCCACGACGAGCGGCGTGTCCTTGGGCGCCCCGATCTCGTCGCGCACCGCTTCCAGCTTGGCCTGCGAGCGGCCCGCCATGGCCCACTTCACCTCTCCGCCCACGCCATAGCGCTGCGCCAGGTGCTCGGCCACGAGGCGGCCGGTATAGCCGGTGGCGCCATAGACGATCAGGTCGAACTCGGCGTTGGGGTTCATCAGGGTTCCTCCCGCTTAAGGCCCGCGACCTTACAAATTTACAGCGTCACCTCAATAGCCACGACGGCCACCCGCTGCAGCCGCCGGGCGGTGGCGAAGGCGATAGAAACCGCTATTCAGGACGCATGACACCCGAGCTCGGCATCATCGAGGGCTTTTTCGGACGGCCCTACACGTGGGAAGAGCGCGCCGACATGGTGCGCGCCCTGGCGCCGGCCGGATACGGCTTCTACCTCTACGCCCCAAAGATCGATGGCCATCTTCGCCGCCGCTGGCGCGAGCCCTATCCGGACGCGACCCTGGAAGAGCTGGCCGCTTTCGCCCAGGTCTGTCGCGACGCGGGCGTCCGGTTCGGCGTGGGCCTGAGCCCCTACGAGCTGTTCCTCAACTTCGACGACGCCGCCAAGGCCGACCTCTCCGCCAAGCTGGCCCAGCTGGACAGCCTGGGTCTGGCCGACCTGGGCGTCTTCTTCGACGACATGAAGGGCGACCTGCCCGAGCTCGCCGCGCGGCAGGTCGAGATCATCCACTGGATCGCGGAACGCACCACGGCCTCCCGCGTCATCGCCTGTCCCAGCTACTACACCGACGATCCGGTGCTCGACCGCGTCTTTGGCCAGCGGCCTGCCAACTATCTGGAGGACCTGGGTCGAGGGCTCGATCCCGCCGTCCACCTGATGTGGACCGGCGAGGAAGTTTGCGCGCGTGAATTCTCGCCCGGACACCTGGCCCGCGTGGCCGAGCAGATGCGGCGCAAGCCGTTCCTCTGGGACAACTATCCGGTCAACGACGGACCGCGCATGAGCCCGCATCTGCATCTGCGCGCCTTCACGGGCCGCCCGGCGGCCATCGGCGCAGAGATTTCCGCGCACGGGATCAACACCGCGTCCCAGGCGGTGCTCTCGCGCATCCCGGCGTTGACGCTGATCGAGAGCTATCGGGACGGCGCGGACTATCAGTACCTCGCCGCGTTCCGCCGCGCCGCGCACGATGTGTTGGGCCCAGCGCTGGCGGACGGCGTCGAACGCACCCTGCTCCTGCTCGAGGACGCCGGCCTGGGCGGGATCACGCCCGAGCAGCACCAACGCCTGCGCGCCCGCTTCTCGGCGTTCGACCATCCCGCCGCCCGCGAGATCGTGGCCTGGCTGGACGGCCATTTCGCCATCGGCGCCGACGAGCTGCAGACCCAGTGATCGGGCGCCGGTCGCTGCTGATCGGCGTGGCCGCCGCGGCAGGCGGCCTGTTCCTCGTGCGCGACCGCCTGCCCTGGCCGCCGCTGACGCCCCGCTTCCGGAACGGCCGCGACACGCCCTGGCAGCCCATTCCGCACGGCGGGATGATGGAGATCGCGGTCGCCGTGAACGGGACTCCGATCCATGCGGTCATCGATTCCGGCGCACAGTTCAGCGCCGTCGACCGGGCGCTGGCCGAACGACTTCAGCTGCAACGCAACGTCGCCGCTCCCCTGGTCGCGTTCGGCGTGAGCGGCGGGCCCATGCTCACCCATACCGTCCGGCTCGACCTGGCGCTCCCCGGGCTGGCCGTCGCCGACCTGCGCGCCGCGGCCCTCGACCTGGCTCCGCTGGCCCAGGCCACAGGCCGTGAGTTCCAGATGCTGATCGGTCGCGACCTGCTGCGGCGCGTGGTGATCGAGGCGGACTTCCCGATGCGCCGCGTGCGCTTTCTGACCCCCGGCGCCTACACGCCCCCGCCGGACGCCCGCACCATCGTGCTGGCCGAAGGAGGCCGGGGGCCGATGGTCCGGGTCCAGGTCGAGGCCGCCGAGCCGATCGAGGTGCTGGTCGACACCGGCTCGGCCGGCGTCCTGGCCCTGTCGGAGAACGCCGCTCGCGACGCAGGGCTGCTCGCGCCGGGGCGCATTGTCAGCCAGGCCCATTCGGTCAGTCTGGGCGGCCTCAGTCTGGACCGGCGCGTCACGGCGCGCGCCGTCACGATCGGCAACCTGACGCTCCGGGACGTGGAGATCCAGGTGTATCGCCCGGCCGCCAATGCGCCGGCGCCGTCCGGTCTCCTGGGGACCGGCCTGTTCTCGCGCTACCGGATGGCGCTCGATCTGGCAGGCGATCGGCTGCACCTCGTCCCGCCCGCGTTGATGATCGTCCGCTAGCCCGGGAACAACCCCGGCGGCGACCCGTTGGGCTCCCCACAAATCCCAACGGGAGAGCATCCATGAAACGCGCCTTCATTCTTGCAGCGGCGGCAACCGCCGCGCTGACCCTGGCCGCTTGCCAGAAGACCGACCAGGCCGCCAATCCGGCCGACCCGGGCACGACCAACGACGCCGTCAACACTGCCCAGGACGCGACCAGCGCGGCGGTCGGCGCGACGTCGGCCGCAACGGTGGGCCAGGTCTCCACCGACGCCTTCGTCACAAACGCCGCGATCAGCGACATGTACGAGATCCAGGCCGGCGAGATCGCCCAGAAGAAGGGCCAGTCCGCCGCCGTGAAGGCCTTCGGCAAGATGATGGTCGCCGACCACACCGCGCTGTCGAATGAGATGAAGTCCCTGGTCGCGGCGGCGGGCAAGACGCTCCCCACCGGCCTCGACGAGCGCCGCAAGGGGCTGATCGACAACCTCAACGCCGCCAACCCCGCGGAGTTCGATCAGGTCTATCTGAGCCAGCAGGACGCCGCCCACTCCGAGGCTCTCACCCTCATGCAGGGCTACGCCGACGACGGTGAGGACGCCGGCCTGAAGGCCGCCGCGGCCAAGGCCGTCCCCAGGATCCAGGGCCATCTCGACCAGGTGAGGAAGCTGCAAGCCGCGCCGCCGGCGCCCGCCAGGAAGTAGAATTCTTCCCGCCGACTTGGGCCGCGTCTCTCTGAGGCGCGGCCCGTTTCTTTTGACGATCGTGTCCGGGCTGATAAGCCCTGGTCGGTGACCATCGCACAGCCAGAGCCCTCCGACCCGCGTTCGGCGCCGGGCGCCGTCCCGGTGCTGCTGCTGCTTGTCTTCCTGAGTCTGATCGGCTTCGGCGTGGTGATCCCGCTGCTGCCGTTCTTCGCCACTGCCTTCAACGCCCCGCCCTGGCAGGTGTCTCTGCTGTTCGCGACCTATTCGGCCGGGCAGTTCCTGGGCGAGTTGTTCTGGGGCCGGATGTCGGATCGCATCGGCCGCCGCCCGGTGCTGCTGATCACCATCGCGGGCTCGGCCGTGGGCTACCTGGCGCTGGCCTACGCCCCCGGGATCTGGATCGCCGTCCTGGCGCGCGGCGCCGCCGGGTTCTTCGCCGGCAATATGTCGGCCATCCAGGGCTACATCGTCGACGTCTCACCGCCCCAGAAGCTGGCGGGGCGACTGGGTCTGATCGGCTCGGCCTTCGGCGTGGGCTTCGTGGTGGGACCGGCGCTGGGCGGCCTGCTGGCCCGTCCGGAACTGGGCGCCGCCGGCTTCCGGCCGCCGCTGCTGGTGGCCTCGGGCCTCTGCCTGCTGGCGATCGTCGGCATCCTGGCCTTCGTGAAGGAAAGCCGCCGCCTCGACGGCGCGCCGCCTCCGCGGAGCCATCCTTTCGCCGCCGTCGGGGAAGGCCTGCGCAATCCCGTATCCGCCCGCGCGTTCGGCGTCATCTTCTTCGCGTTCTTCGCGTCCTCGTCGCTCTGGTCGAACCTGGGCCTATGGCTGGACGCCCGCTTCAGCTGGGGTCCCAAGGAGGTGGGCCTGCTGATGGCCTTCACCGGGGTCGCGGCGGCCGCCAGCCAGGGCGCGATCGCGGGCTACTCGGTACGGCGACTGGGGGCCGGAGCCACCATTGTCATCGGCGCGTTGTTGGCCTCGGCCTGCTACGCGGCCATGGCGATCTCGCCCACCGCCCTGGTCGCCTCGGTCCTGCTGTGCGTCGGCGTCGTCGGAAACGCCCTCTGGCAGCCGGCCGCCACGTCGATCGTGTCGCGCGCCACTCATCCCGACCGCCAGGGGGCCGTGCTCGGAGCGGCCAGCGCTTCCGGGTCGCTGGCCCGGGTCGCCGGCCCGATCGTGGGCGGGGTTCTGTTCTCGAGCATCGGCCCCTGGGCGCCGTTGGTCTCGGCGGGGCTCTGGATGCTGCCGGCCGCGTGGCTGGGCTGGCGAGCGTCGCAGGCGCTCAGGGGTGGCCGCGACCCGGCCTGAAGGCCCTTCCCCTTTCGCCAAGTCGGCCTATCCTGCCCCTCAGCGGTCTAGAAGAACCGGTTTGCTGGGAGGCTTAGCGATGGTGCGTCCAGGGCTGCTCGCCGTGGCGCTTGCCGCCCTGTCCGGGCCGGCGGCGGCCGCGGACTACAAGGCGCCGCGCACCGCCCACGGTCAGCCCGACCTGCAGGGCGTCTGGAGCAACGCCACGATCACGCCGCTGACCCGCCCCGCCGCGTTCGGCGATCGGCTGGTGCTGACGCCGGCAGAGGCCGCGGCGATCGAGAACGCCAACGCCGAGAAGGTCGCCCGCGCCGACGCGCCGACCCCGCCCGACGCCAAGGTCACCGACCTCAAGAACGCCGACTGCGGCCCCGACGGGATCTCCGGGCTCAACTGTGGCTACAACCAGGGTTGGAAGGACAGCGAAGCCAATCTGATCGAATTCAACGGCGAGAAGCGCACGTCCATCCTGATCTCGCCCGCCAACGGCCAATTCCCACCGCTCACCCGGGAGGCCATGGAGCGCCGCCGCGGTCGCACGTTCGGCGGCGCCGACGGCCCCGAGGCGCGCGGCCTGGGCGAGCGGTGCATCCTGTCATTCGGCTCATCGGCCGGCCCGCCGATGCTGCCCAACGGCTACTACAACAACGTCTATGAGATCGTGCAGACCAAGGACGCGGTCCTGTTCCAGGTCGAGATGGTGCACGACACCCGCATCGTGCGCCTGAACGCCCAGCATCACCCGTCCAACCTCAAGACCTGGATGGGCGACAGCATCGGCCGGTGGGACGGCGAGACCCTGGTCATCGAGACCATCAACCTGCGTCCCGAGCAGGGCCTGCGCGGCGGCTCCAGCGACAAGGTCAAGGTCACCGAGTGGCTCACGCGGATCGGCCCCAACAAGATCCGCTACAAATTCACCGTCGACGACCCTGGCGCCTATACCGCGCCGATCTCGGGCGAAGTGGCGTTCAACGCCACCAAAGGGCCGGTCTACGAGTACGCGTGCCACGAGGGGAACTACGCCATGGAAGGCATCCTGGCCGGCGCCCGCGAGGCCGAAAAGACCGCCAAGTCCGCCGCGCCGGCGACCGCCGATGAAGGGAGTAATTGATGCGCACCACGCTCCTCACGCTCGCCTCGGTCCTGGCGCTCGCGGCAGGCGCCGCGGCCGCTCAGGGCTACAAGGCGCCCCGCAACAGCTATGGCCAGCCCGACCTGTCGGGCGTCTGGACCAACGCCACCATCACCCGACTGGAACGCGATCCGCGCCTGGGGAACCGGCTGTTGCTGACCGATGAGGAAACGGCGCGCGCCGAGGGCGCGACGGCCCAGCGCAATGCGCGCCTGGCCCAGCCCACCGCGGCTGAGACGAAGGTCGACGATCTGCCCGAGTGCGGCAGCGGCGCGACGGGCCCGGCCTGCGGCTACAACGCCTTCTGGATCGACCCCGGCACCAAGGTGATGCGGCTGGACGGCAAGGGCCGCTCGTCGATCATCGTCGAGCCCGCCGATGGCCGAATCCCGTTCACCAAGGAAGCCATGGCCCGCGCCCAGCGTCGGCAGGGCGACGCGCGGGTCGGCAACTTTGACGGACCGGAACGCCGGCCCCTCGGCGAGCGCTGCCTGGTCGGCTTCGGCTCCACCTCGGGCCCGCCGATGCTGCCGGTGCTCTACAACAATCACTACCAGATCGCGCAGACCCGCGACGAGGTGGCCATCGTCATCGAGATGGTCCACGACACCCGCGTCGTCCGGATCGGCGGCAAGCATCAGCCTGCGCATGTGCGTCCCTGGATGGGCGACAGCATCGGCCGGTGGGACGGCGACACGCTGGTCGTCGAGACCACCAACTTCCGGCCCGACCAGGCCTTCCGCGGCGCCACCGAGAACCTGAAGGTGACCGAGCGCTTCACTCGGGTCGCCGCCAACCAGATTCTCTATCAGTTCGAATTAGATGATCCCGAAACATTCACGCAAAAGGTGAAGGGCGAGATCGCGCTGAACGCGGCCAAGGGCCCGGTCTATGAGTACGCCTGCCACGAAGGCAACTATGCCCTGCCGGGCATCCTGGCCGGCGCACGCGAGGAAGAGAGGCAGGGCCGTGAGCAGGCGGGCAACCGCGGCGCGGTCCGCGAAGAAGGCGAGTAGGTCGCCCGCCTGAGCGGTTCAGATTCTGACCGTCCTCAGCCGCAACGCGTTGCCCACCACGCTGACGCTGGACAGCGCCATGGCCGCCGCAGCGATGGCCGGCGAGAGCAGCCATCCGGTCACCGGATACAGCAGGCCCGCCGCGATGGGCACGCCGGCGGCGTTGTAGGCGAAGGCGAAGACCAGGTTCTGGCGGATGTTGCGCATCACCGCGCGCGACAGCCGCCGCGCCTTCACCAGCCCCTGCAGATCGCCGTGCAGCAGCGTGACGCCAGCGCTCTCAATCGCCACGTCGGCGCCGGCGCCCATGGCGATCCCGACGTCGGCCGCCGCCAGCGCCGGCGCATCGTTCACGCCATCGCCCGCCATCGCCACGCGGCGGCCCTCGGCGCGCAACCGTGCGACCACGGCGGCCTTGTCCTGCGGCAGCACGTCGGCCTCGACTTCATCGATACCCAGGCGCCGCGCGACGGCCATCGCCGTGGTCCGGTTGTCGCCGGTCATCATCACCAGGCGCACGCCTTCGGCCTTCAGGGCGCGGATCGCCTCCTGGGTGGTGGCCTTGATCGGATCGGCGATCGCGAAGGTCGCGGCGGCGCGCCCGTCCACGCCCATGAAGATCGCCGTGACGCCGTCCGAGCGCAGGACATCGGCGTCGTCGGTCAGCGCCGACGTGTCGATGCCGCGCTCCTCAAGGAACCGCGCCGAACCCAGCAGCAGCATCCGGCCGTCCACCCGGCCCTCGACGCCCTTGCCCACGGGCGAGTCGAACGCCTCCGGCTCGGAGAGGGTGAGGCCGCGATCCTTCGCCGCCCGCAGGATGGCGTCCGCCAGCGGGTGCTCACTGCTCCGCTCGAGGCTGGCGGCCAGTCGCAGGGCTTCGGACTCGTCCAGGCCGGCGACCGGCAGGATCGCGGTCACCGCCGGTCGCCCCTCGGTCAGCGTCCCGGTCTTGTCGATCACCAGGGTGTCGATGGTCTCGAACCGCTCCAGCGCCTCGGCGTTCTTGATCAGCACGCCCGCCTGGGCGCCACGGCCCACACCCACCATGATCGAGATCGGCGTCGCCAGACCCAGGGCGCAGGGACAGGCGATGATCAGCACCGAGACGGCGGCCAGCAGCCCGAAGCCGAAGCGAGGCTCCGGCCCCCAGAGCGCCCAGCCGGTGAAGGCCAGGAGCGCCACGGCGATCACCGCCGGCACGAACCACCCCGAGACCCGGTCGGCCATGCGCTGGATCGGCGCGCGGCTGCGCTGCGCCTGGGCCACCATCTGGACGATCTGCGACAGCAGCGTCTCGGCCCCCACCTTCTCGGCGCGCATGACAAAGGAGCCGGTCTTGTTGATCGCGCCGCCGACAACCTTGGCGCCGGGCTCCTTGGTCACCGGCATGGACTCGCCCGTGACCATGGATTCGTCGATGGAGACGCGGCCCTCCAGGACCTCGCCGTCCACCGGGACCTTCTCGCCGGGCCGCACGCGCAGGCGATCGCCCACGGCGACCAGGTCCAGAGCCACCTCCTCGTCCGACCCATCGTCGCGGACCCGCCGCGCTGTCTTGGGCGCAAGGTCCATGAGGGCGCGGATCGCGCCTGAGGTCTGCTCGCGGGCGCGCAGTTCCAGCACCTGCCCCAGCAGGACCAGCACCGTGATCATCGCCGCGGCCTCGAAGTAGATCGGAACGCTGCCGTCATGCCTCTGGAAGGCGTGCGGGAAAATCTGCGGCGCCAGGGTGGCGACCACGCTGTAGGACCAGGCCACGCCCACGCCCATGGCGATCAGCGTGAACATGTTGAGGTTGCGCGTCTGCAGCGACGCCCAGCCTCGCGCGAAGAACGGCCAGCCCGCCCAGAGCACGACCGGCGTCGCCAGCGCGAACTGGATCCAGTTCGACGCCTGGGCCGGAACGAGGCGGTGAAGGTCGAAGAGGTGTCCGCCCATCTCCAGCAGGAACACCGGCGCCGCCAGAACCAGGCCGATCCAGAAGCGGCGGCTCATGTCGGCCAGTTCGGGGTTGGGGCCCGCGTCGGCGGTGAAGAGTTCCGGCTCCAGCGCCATGCCGCAGATCGGACAGCTGCCGGGGCCGACCTGCTGAACCTCGGGGTGCATCGGGCAGGTGTAGATCGCGCCCGCCGGCGCGGCCGGCGGCGGCGCACGGTCCTTTTCCAGATAGCGCAGCGGGTCGGCGGTGAACTTCGTCCGGCATCCGGCAGAGCAGAAGTGGAAGTCGCGGCCGGCGTGCTCGGCGTGGTGCGCCGTCTTCTGCGGATCGACGGTCATTCCGCAGACGGGATCGAGCGTCGTGTCCGGCGTAACGGCCGCCGCATGATGGGCGTGATCGTGGTGGGCGTCGTGATGTGCATGCCCACAGGTCTTCGGGTCGGTCATAGCTGCCTCCAGGACCCTTCACATATACCCCCATAGGGCATATTGCAATTACCCGGCAGGGGTATATAGAGGGCTTGTCGATGGAGCCGCCCATGGAACGTGAGAACAAGCCGCGCCTGCTCAACCGCCTGAACCGCATCGAGGGTCAGGTGCGCGGCATCGCCCGCATGGTCGAGGAAGACCGCTACTGCATCGACGTGCTGACCCAGCTGCAGGCCGTGCGCGCCGCCCTGGCCAAGGTCGAGACCGAGATGCTGCGCGACCACCTGGGTCACTGCATCGAGGGCGCCATCGTCTCCGGCGACAGGGATCAGCAGCGCCAGAAGGCGTCCGAACTCATCCAGCTCCTGGAACGGACCGCGCGGTGATCCTAAGCGTTGCGACGCCGCGCCAGCACGCCCCTCAGGTCGCGCGCCAGGCGGATCCACAGCAGGATCAGGCCCGTGATGACGACCGGCAGGGTCAGCACGGCCGCCGCGATGATCAACGGGTGGTTGAAGTTCTCGCCGTCCCTGAAGTCCAGGATGTGGATGCGCCAGAAGGCGTCGTAGAGCCGCCAGACATCCGAGCGTCGGCTGACCACCTCGCCCGTCTCGGGCGACAGGTAGAACCGTGTGTTCTCGGCGTCGTGGAAGTCGACCGCCCACAACGGCC
Organism: Phenylobacterium sp.; assembly: GCF_004299445.1. Lineage (GTDB taxonomy): Bacteria > Pseudomonadota > Alphaproteobacteria > Caulobacterales > Caulobacteraceae > Phenylobacterium. The sequence continues at coordinate 109,347 of NZ_SCTC01000083.1, forward strand.
CGGGCTTGCCCGCCTCCTGCGGCGCGGTGGCGAACCACTGAGGAACGCCCGGCTGCCCCTTGCCCTCGTACTGCGCGCCGGCGAGGAAGCGCGCCTCCTTCGCCGGCAGGGGCGCGACGTGCCGGCCCGTCGCCGCGTCGACCACGTGGCTCCCGCCTTGGGCGTCCTTCAGAACCCAGAGCGGTCCGCGCAGGCTGGACTTCAGCGTCGCCTCGACCGGCGTGACGCCAACGGCGGCGGCGGCCTGGCGATAATCCACCAGTCCCTCGGTCGGCAGCGAGTCCGGCTGGAACTTGGCGAGGTGATGCTCGCTGCGCACCCTCTCGATCGGGATGGCGGTCATCACCACGCCGCCCAGCACCCAGCCCAGGACCTGCAGGCCGACCACAAGGGCCAGCCACTTATGGATCTGGGTCGACAGCCTGAGCATCACGAACTCTCCCGAGCGGGCGCAGCGGCGCCCGATTCCCGCCACCAGTAGAGCCTAGGTCCCGACAGCATGCGCCCCCGCGCCACCGCTTTTCCCGATCGACGACAGATCCTCACCGGCGCCGCCGCGCTGAGCGCCGCCGGCGCGCTGCCCCACTGGGCGCACAGCCAGACGCCCGGGATCACGCCCCGCCGGACGCTGTCGGGCGAAGAGATCGCGCTGACGATCGACCATGCGCCGCTGCGCATCAACGGCCGCGCCGGCCACGGCATCGCGATCAACGGCACGGTCCCCGGTCCTCTGATCCGGCTGAAGGAAGGCCAGAACGTCCGCATCGCCGTCACCAACCGGCTTTCCGAGGACACCTCGATCCACTGGCATGGCCTGATCCTGCCCTTCCAAATGGACGGCGTTCCTGGCGTCAGCTTCCCCGGCATCAAGCCTGGTCAGACCTTCGTCTACGAATTCCCCATCGTTCAGGCCGGGACCTACTGGTACCACAGCCACTCGGGCCTCCAGGAGCTGGAGGGCCACTATGCGCCGCTGGTGATCGACCCCAAGGGCGCCGACCCCGTGGCCTACGACCGCGAGCATGTGGTCGTGCTGTCAGACTACAGCTTCACCCACCCCCACGTGCTGATGAAGAAGCTCAAGCAGGAGGGGGGCCACTTCAACCGCCAGAAGCAGACGGTGGCGGGGCTGCTGGCGGGCAAGGACCAGTCTTTGAAAGACCGGGTCGAATGGGCGGCCATGCGAATGGACGCCACCGACATCCTCGACGTGACGGCCTCGACCTACCACTACCTGGCCAATGGCCACGGCCTCCAGGACAACTGGACCGGCCTCTTCACGCCGGGCGAGCGGGTGCGCATCCGGCTGGTCAACGCGGCGGCCATGACCCTCTTCAACGTCCGCATCCCGGGCCTCGCCATGACCGTGGTGCAGGCCGACGGCCAGGATGTGCGCCCTGTCGAGGTCGATGAACTGCAGATCGCCAACGCCGAGACCTACGACGTCGTTGTCACGCCCACGCAGGATCGGCCCTACGCCCTTGTGGCCGAGGCGGCCGACCGCTCGGGCCTGGTCCGCGCCACGCTGTCGCCGCGCCCCGGCCTGATCGCCGACGCGCCGCCCCTGCGCGCCCGCCCGATCCTCACGATGAAGGACATGGGCATGGACATGGCCGGTCACGCGGGCATGGACCACGGCGGCGGCGGCGGGCACACGATGTCGATGCTGGACCCGAAGAACGCGCCGCAGGTGCGCCAGGGCCCCGGCGTGCAGATGATCTCGCCGATGCCCGTCGATCGGGTCGCCGACCGCCCGACCGGCCTGGAGACCGAGCCGGGCCGCATCCTGACCTACGCGAACCTCGTAGCGCTGCAGCCGAACCCCGACACGCGCCCGCCGTCGCGGTCGATGGAGATCCATCTGACCGGCAACATGGAGCGGTTCATGTGGGCCTTCGACGGCGAGAAGTTCAGCGAGATCACCAAACCCATACCGTTCCGCCGCGACGAGCGGGTCCGCGTGACCCTGGTCAACGACTCCATGATGAACCACCCGATCCACCTGCACGGGCACTTCATGGATCTGGTGAACGGCAATCCCGGCCACCAGCCGCGCAAGCACACGATCAACGTCATGCCGGGCGGCAAGGCCTCCTTCGACCTCACCGCCGACGCGCCCGGCGACTGGGCCTTCCACTGCCACATGCTGCTGCACATGCACGCCGGCATGTTCAAGGTCGTGACGGTGCGCCCTCTGGACGGAGAGGCCGCGTGATGCGCCTTGCGATCCTGGCCGCCGCCGCGCTCGCGACGCCCGCTTTAGCCCAGCCCGCGGATCCCCACGCGGGCCACAGGACGCCTGAGGCGACCGCGCCGCCCGCCCCATCCGATCCCCATGCGGGTCACAAGATGCCGGAGGCGAAGAGCGCCGACCCGCACGCCGGCCACCGCATGCCCGCGCCCGCGGGGCAGCCTGCAGATCCGCACGCGGGGCACAGGATGCCGAAGACGAGCCCAGCGGCCCCTGCCGACCCGCATGCAGGTCACATGATGCCTGCGTCGCCCGCCGCGGCCGATCCTCATGCCGGCCACATGATGCCGGAGGCGAAGAGCGCCGACCCGCACGCCGGCCACAACATGTCGGCTCCCCAAGGCGTCGTGGGCAACGCACCGGCGCCGCCCATCCCGGCCGACCACGCCGCCGACCGCTTCTTCCCGCCGCAGGTCATGGCCGCCGCGCGGGAGACCTTGCGCCGGGAACATGGCGTCATGCGGTGGACGACGGTGATGGTCGAGACGGCCGAGGTCCGCCCGACCGGGCACGGCACGGGCTTCGGCTGGGAAGCCAGCGCCTCCTACGGCGGCGATATCCACCGCGTCGTTCTGAAGACCGAGGGCGACGGCGCCGGGGATGACCTGGAGGCCGCCGAGGTCCAGGCGCTGTATGCGCGCGCCATCGGGCCCTATTTCAACCTGCAGGCCGGCGTGCGTCAGGACTTCCAGCCCCGTCCCCGCCGCACCTATGCGACCCTCGGCGTCGAGGGCCTCGCCCCCTACTGGTTCGAAGTCGGCGCCCAGGCCTTTCTCTCCGACAAGGGCGACATCTCGGCTCGTCTGGAAGGCTCGTACGACCTGCGCCTCACCCAGAAACTGATCCTTGAGCCCCGCGGCGAAATCAATATCGCCGCCAGTCGCGACAGGGCCATCGGCGTGGGCTCTGGCGTCACCGACCTAGAGCTGGGTCTGCGTCTCCGCTACGCCTTCACCCCGGAGTTCGCGCCCTATGTCGGCGTGAACTGGGAGCGCAAACTCGGCGACACCGCCGACCTCGCCCGGCTCGCCGGAGATTCCCGCAGCGACACCCGCCTCGTGGTCGGCCTGCGCGCCTGGTTCTAGCGGCCGCGCGGGGGCGGCGCCGAGACCTCCGCCTCCCTAGGCTCGGGAGGCAGAGGCCCGGGTCGCGCTAGTGCGCGCGCCCTTCCAGGTCTTCCTTGACCGTTCGGGCGCCGGCTTCGGCGATCGCCTGGGCCTTTTCGGCCAGGGTGGCGCCCTCGCCTTCCGGGCCGGTCTGGCGATGCAGTTCGTCCTTCACCTGCTCATAGGCGCGCTGGGCCACGTCCTTGACCTGATCGAGCGAGGCCTTCGCCGCGTCGGCCGCCTTGGTCCGGGCGGGACCGAAGTAGCGCCGCTCGACGGGGCTCGCCGGCAGAGCCGCGCCGATCGCCGCGCCGACCGCAAGTCCGATGGCGCCGATCACCAGCGGCTCGTGGTCCAGGGTGTCGTCGAACCGCCGCTTCGCCAGGCGACCGTACTCGCCGGCCTTGTCCTGGGCGACGTGAGCATACTCGGACGCCTTGTCGCGAACCGCCGAGAGGCTGTCGCCCGCATGACTCTGGACGCTGGACAGCCGCTGCTTGGCCTGCTCGGCGGTTTCCGAGAGGCGCGCCTTGGCCTGCTCGGCCTTGGCCTTCACGCGGGCCCGGATCGACTCGTCGTCGTCGTAGCCCTCGTGGACCGGATAGTAGCCGGCGGGATACCCCGTGCCCCCGCTCGAGCGTCGGGTCTGGCCGATGGCCAGCCACGCCACGCCCAGGCCGATCAGCGCGATCGGGATCGGGTTCTCGCGCAGCTGCTCCACCGCCGTCGTCAGCACCTTGTTGCTGGTTCCGCCCATGATCTTCGTCGCCTCATCGAACAGTTCTTTGGGTTGCATCTTGTCTTTCAGGGCCTCGACCGTCCGGTCGATGCGGCCGCGCGCGTCCTCGACCTCGCGTTCCAGCTCGGCGGGTGTCTTGGTCATTGGGGGTTCCCCTTCATGAGGTCTGCGTCCTTCTTGAGTTGCCGGGCGGTCCGGTCGGGCGCGAGGCCCTTGATCGAGATCGCCTTCATTCCGGCGCGAACCAGCACGTAGCCGACGCACGCCACGCCGGCGCCGACCAGCAGCGACGCCCAGATCGGGTCCATGATCTTCGACAGGGCCAGCACCAGCGCCTGCAACAGCACGAGAAGCGCCGCCACCAGCAGCAGGGCCCCGGCGGCGATGTCGGCGACCGCCTTGCCCGCCGCGCTCAGCTTTTCCGCAACCTCGGCCCGGACGAGCTCGGCCTCCTTGCGCACCAGTCCGGCGATGTCGCCGCCCAGTTGGCCCAGAAGGTCGGCCACGCCGGCCCCTCTCGGCGAGGGTCCGCCGCCGTCCATGGCCTAGCGACCTCCGACGGGAGGCGTCGTCGTGGGATAGGTCTCGCCCAGCCCCGCGGTCCCGTCCTCGGCGGCAAGCGCCGGGTCGGCATCGATGTCGGAAGCCTTGAACCCGCTGGCGTCCTCAACCGGTGGCGCGGCGAGACCGCCGCCAAAGGCCGCCGTCGGCGATCTGTCCAGCATGTCGGCGCCGGCCAGCGTCAGGTCTGCGTCGCCCAGGCCGCTGGACGAGTCGGGCTCGCTGGCCCGGGCAAATCTCCCGATCGCCAGCCCCACGAGAACCGCGCCGCCGATAAAGGCCGCCGGGTTCTTGCGGCCGAAGTCGCGCACGGCGTTCATCAGGTCGCCGGGCTCCTTGTCGGCAAGGTTGCGCGATAGGCTTTCCAGCCCGTCCGCCGCCTGGCGCACCAGCCGCGAGGCCGGAGTCTGGTCGTTCTGGTCCAGGTCATCGCCCGCGCGGCGGACCGCGTTGGCGAAATCGCCCAGGGTCTTCGTCGCCACCTGGGTTCCGCGCCGCGCTTCGGCCTGCACGCGGTCCTGCGCCACGTGTGCGAAGCTCTGCGCCTCGGCCTTCAGGGTCTGGCCGGCCTGGCCAATGAGGTCCTTCGCCTGGGCGCTGCGGCCGGTGGGCGTTGTGCTGTTCGTCGGGATGTCGGTCATATTGCTCTCCGCCAGGCAGGGACGCCGCGGCGTCGCAGCGTCGGCCGCGCGCCTTGGGGGCTAAACGCAGCTCTGGCGGTTAGGCGCCTACGGCCAAGCCGCAAGCGTCTCTTTTTCAGGAGGAACGTCGGACGCCCGACATAGCGGCCCGAAGTTTGCGGCTTAGCGGCGGCTGCGCCGATGCATCAGCGCCGCGCCGATCGCGACCCCGACCGCGAGGCCGATCGCGCCCATCGCGAGGGCTTCGCGGTCCATCGCCGCCTGCAGGCTGCGACGGGCCGAGCGGCTGAGGCGCCGCAGGCGGCTCAGCGGGTTTTCGTCATAGCCCTCGTAGATCTCGAACGGGCCCGCCAGCCCCTCGGGCTTTACATGCCGGCCGAAACTGTCGCCGGCCAGTTTGCGCGTCGCGTCGTCGAAGATTCCCATCGGTCGCACCCTAACTCTCCGGTGCATGTGCCTCGCGGCGACAGCCCCTGCAAGCCTTAGACGTCAGCCACCGCGTCAAACCCCAGGCGGCCAGCCTCGTTACACACTATACGAGAAATATGACGCGTCCCTTTATCGCTCCAGTCCTCTCGCTGCTGATCTTTGGCGCAGGCTCTGCGCAGGCGCAGGCGATCTCCGCGCAGCGGTTGTCCGACATCACCCGCGAGCTCGCGTCCGAGCCCTATGCCGGACGTGGTCCGGGCGGCCCGGGCGAGCCCCGCACCATCGACTTCATCGTCAGTCAGTTCCAGGCGCTGGGCCTGAAGCCGGCCGGCGACAGGGGCGGCTGGACGCAGGACGTGCCCCTGCGCCGCTTCCAGACCGAGCCGGGCGGGACCTACACCCTCACCGTCAACGGCAGATCCACGTCGCTGGCGACCCAGAAGGATCTGCGCATCGAGACCCAGCGTCCGGTCGAGCGTGTGGCGATCCGCGCCGCCCCCATGGTCTTCGTGGGCTATGGCGTCACCGCGCCGGAACGCGGCTGGGACGATTTCAAGGGCGTCGATCTCAAGGGCAAGATCGCGATCGTCCTCATCAACGACCCCGACTTCGAGGCGACCTCGCTCGACCCGGTCTCAGGGAAGTTCGGCGGCAAGGCGGCGACCTACTACGCACGCTGGGTCTACAAGTACGAGGAGGCCGCCCGTCGGGGCGCCCTCGGCATGCTTATCGTCCACGAGACGGCCGGCGCAGCCTACGGCTGGAACACCGTGGTGGCGCCCAACGGCGAGAGTTTCGACGTCGTGCGCAAGGACCCGGCCAAGGACAAGCTGCTGTTGCAGGGCTGGATCCAGCGCGATCTCACGGTTCAATTGTTCAAGGACGCCGGCCTCGACTTCGAAGCCGAGAAGGCCCGCGCCAGAACCGCCGCCTTCACGCCCGTTCCGCTCAAGGGCACCACGTTCTCGGCCGACTATCGCAACACGGTCACGCAGTTGAAGAGCCAGAACGTGCTGGCCGCGCTGCCCGGCGCCAAGCGGCCGGACGAGACGATCCTCTACGCCGCCCACTGGGATGCCTACGGCGTCGATCCCGCCGATCCGACCGGCAAGACGATCCGCCCGGGCGCCGTCGACGACGCCGTGGGCGTCGCCGGCGTGATCGAGACCGCGCGCGCGTTCAAGGCCGGGCCGCCTCCCGAGCGCACCATTCTCTTCGCCGCCTGGACCGCCGAGGAGCGCGGCCTCCTGGGCAGCGAGTACTACGCCCAGCAGGCCGAGGCCTCGCTCGCCAAGATGGTCGCCAACTACACCTTCGATGTCCTGCAGACCGCGGGCCCGGCAAAGGACGTGGTGCTGGTGGGCTCGGGGCAGAACGAGCTGGAGGCCCATCTGGCCGGTGTCGCCGCCCGGCACGGCCGCACGATCACCCCCGACCCGCGGCCGGAGCGCGCCCTCTTCTACCGCGCCGACCACTTCTCGGTCGCCAAGCGCGGCGTGCCCACTGTGCTCTTCATGGGCATGAGCGGCGGCGCGGACCTCGTCTCGGGCGGCAAGGCCGCCGGCGACAAGTGGGTCGAGGACTACACCGCCCGATGCTACCACCAGACCTGCGACGTGTGGGCCGCCGATCAGGACTACCGGGGCGCGGCCGACGACGTGAACCTGGCGTTCGAGGCGGGACGCGACCTTGCCAACTCCACCGCCTGGCCCGATTGGAACGCCTCGTCCGAGTTCAAGCCAGTCCGCGCCGCGAGCGCCGGGCGGCGCCGCTAGGGCGCGTAAGGTACAGTTTGTCGCAGGGGACCTCTTGGCGGGTTGATCCCCACGCGCCGCGCTGATTTGTTCGCCGCCCAACAGATCCGCCAAGTGGCAGTGGGGTCATGAGCACCGGCCAGATTGTCTCGGTCGCTGATCGATCGGCTTCCGGCCCCTTGCGGGCCCGGGTCGCCGGCCCCCTCGTCGTGGCGGCCGCCGTACTGGCCGCGGCTCTTCTAGGTATTGTGCTGCGCCCGGTCGGCCTCCTCAGCGCCTTCTGGCCCGCGAATGCCGTGCTGCTGGGGCTCTTTGTCCGCTGGCCCCGGCTCGCGACCCCCGCCGGCTGGCTGGCCGCCTTGGTCGCCTACGTGGTGGCCGATGTCGCAACGGGCAGCGCCCTTGTGCGCACCCTGACCCTGACAGGCATCAACCTCTCTGGCGTGATCGTGGGCTTCCTGTTGCTTTCGCGGCTTCAGGCCGACGATGTCGCGTTGAAGCGGCCCACCTCGGTGATCTCGGTCATCGTGATGGTGGCGCTGGCGTCGATCGCGGTCGGGATCGCCGGCGCGACGGCGCACCCCTTCCTGTTCCGGGGGGCGGCTTCGCCCGGCGTCTTCTTCTTCTGGGCCGCCACCGAGCTCGCCAACTACATGATCATACTGCCGGTCATGCTGACGGCGCCGAGCCGCCTGCAGCCGGCGGAGTGGTCCCGCCGGATCGCGCGCGTGCGCCCGGCGGAGGCGGCGCCCTTGCTGGCGTATCTGCTGAGCCTCGCCGTCACGCCGCTGATGGGCGGGCCGGGCGCGCTGGCGTTCGCCGTCCCCACCCTGCTGTGGTGCGCGCTCACCTATGGCCGCGCCGCCGCGGCGCTTCTGAACCTCACCTTCGCCGTGTGGACGCTGCTGGTGATCGGTACGAACCCGCAGGCCTTCGGCCTGTCGCTGGAGACGCCGCTCGCGATGCTGTCCCTGCGTCTGGGCGTGATGCTGGTCGCCCTGGGTCCGATCATCGTGGCCAGCGTCATGGCCGCCCGCGACGCCCTGCTCCAGGAGGCCACCGAGGCCCGCAAGGCCGCCGAGGACGCCATGGCGGCCCGCTCGCTGCTGCTGGCCACCATGACCCATGAGCTGCGCTCGCCGCTCACTTCGGTCGTGGGGTTCTCAAGCCTGATGTCCCGGCAGACGCACGGCCCGCTGGGGAGCCCCAAGTACGTCGATTACGCCCAGTCGATCGAACTGGCCGGCTCGCACCTCGCCGACCTGGTCACCGACCTGCTCGACACCGCCCGCCTCGAAGCCGGCCGTATGGAGCTGGTCTCGGCGCGCATCGCCAGCGGCGAGGTCGTCGAACAGGCCCTTCGTCTGGTCCGAGGCCTGGCCCTGGAGTCGGGGGTCACCGTCGCATCTGTCCCGGGACCCTGGCCTGACGTCTGGGCCGATCCCCGTGCGGTCAAGCAGGTGCTCATCAACCTGGTCTCGAACGGGATCAAGTTCTCGGACCCCGACAGCAGCGTCACCGTTTCGGGCGAGATCGTGGGCGATCGGCTCGTGATCCATGTGGCCGACCAGGGACGCGGCATCTCGCCGGCGGATCTTCCCAGGGTGGGCCGCGCCTACGCCCAGGCCGGGGACGCCGAGAGCCGCCGCCGCGGCACGGGCCTGGGCCTGTCGCTCTCGGCCGAACTGGTCCGGCAGCACGGCGGGGCGCTGAAGCTGGACTCGACGGTGGGCGTCGGGACGCGTGTGACCTTCGACCTGCCCCTCGCCCCTGCGGAGGCTTCGGGAGTCTCCGGCGCCGACGGCTGACATCGGCGTTCAGCCACGGTTCATGGCGCGCGCGCGTTAACTGGCCCCCGATCAGGAGGCACATATGCGCAAGATCCTCACCTCGGGCATGGCCGGCGTCATCGCGGCGGGCGCCGTCCTGGCGACCGCCGGCCCGGCCTTCGCCGACCGCCGTCATTATCGCCATCATCGCGGTGGCGGGGATGACGAAGTCGCCGCCGCCATCCTGGGCGGCGTGGCGGGCCTCGCCCTGGGCGCGGCGCTGTCGAATGGCGGCAACCGACGTGACCGCGGCGGCTACTACTATGACAACGGCTACCGCTACGATCCGCGCTATGATCGCTACTCCGGCGGCTATGGCGCCTACGATCCCTACGATCGGCCCTATCGCTACCGCGAGCGCACCTGCATCACGCGGGAACGCGTCTACGATCCCTACATCGGCCGTCGCGTGACGATCGAGCGCCGCTACCCCTGCTAGCCGGATACGGCGCACTCGGCCCGCACGCTCACCGGGACGGCGGGTCCCGGCGGCGCGGCTCCGCAGCGCACGAGCGTCCTCCTCTGGCGCGCGGGCTCCCAGCGAATAAGTCGCAGGAACATCGCTCGCTAGTCCTGGCGACCCACGCTACCCTGGCGGGCAATTGGAACATTGCTTTCCGGGACTTGTGGATCTGTCAGAGGACTTGAAGGCGGAGAATGCGCGGCTCGCCGCCCGGGTCGCAGAGCTCGAGGCGCAGATGGGGCGCGCGCCTATCGACCGGGCCAGCCTCTATCGGATGACCGACGCCGCGCCGTGGGGCGCGCTGGTGATGAACGCCGAGGGTGTCCTCGACTACGCCAACCCGGCCTTCCAGAGATGGCTGCTCAAGCCTGCGCCTGCAGCGGACGAGGCGGCTGAGAGCGTCGTCCATCCCCCGCTGATGGATGCCCTGCGCGAGCCCATGGCCAAGGCCCTGCAGGGCGAGCAAACCATTTTCGAACTCACCCTGGACGACCGCGCCGGAGAGGTTCGCCATCTCCGTCTTCAGGTCGCGCCCCGCGCCGCCGGGAACATGGGCGTCACCGGCGTCGTCGTCAGCCTCTACGACCTCACGGACGCACAGACTCTCGACCGGGTCGCGCGTGCGAACCGGGAACAGCTGGCGCGGGTCAACTCGGTCACCCCCAGCGCCAACTACCTCTTCGACTTCGAGACCGGATCGTCGATCTGGGTGGGCGGCAACACCGAGGCGGTCTACGGGCATACGGTCGAAGAACTCATCGCCGGCGGCGGCGACCTCGTCCGCCGCCTCATCCACCCCGACGACTTCCATCATGTGGGCCGCCGCCTCGCCTACCTCGCCCAGCGCCCGGACGGCGAGGTGTCGGAGTTCGAGCTGCGCGTACTGCGGCCCGACGGGACGTACCGCTGGATTCTGGACCGCGCCGTGGTGTTCGAACGCAACGCCAACGGCCGCATCGTCAAGACGCTGTCGGCCGCCATCGACATCGACGAGCGCAAGCGGGCCGAGGAACGCCGCACTCTGCTCATCAACGAGCTGAACCACCGTGTGAAGAACACCCTGGCCGCCGTGCAGTCCATCGCCCGCCAGACCCTGCGCAGCGAGCGTAACCCCGCCGAGATGAGCGAGATCTTCACCGCGCGCCTCGTCTCGCTATCCGCCGCCCACGACATCCTGACCCGCGAGAACTGGGAAGGCGCCGGCATGCGCGAGATCGCCCAGGTCGGACTGGCGCCCTTCGACGAGACCCGCATCACCGTCTCGGGCCCCGAAGTCCGCGTGACCGCCCGCGCGGCCATCGCGCTGTCGATGGCGCTGCACGAGCTGGCCACCAACGCCACCAAGTACGGCGGACTGTCGGGCGACGTCGGCGGAGTCGCCTTGACCTGGCGGACACGCCGCGAGGATGACCGTGTGCTGTTCGAGCTGGAGTGGCGCGAGTTCGGGGGTCCGCCGGTGGCCGCGCCCAAGCGCCGCGGCTTCGGCTCGCGCCTCCTGTCGCAGGGCGTCCGCGCCGACCTCAACGGCGTCGCCGAACTGCTGTTCGAGCCCGAGGGCGTGATCTGCCGGATCACCGCCCCGCTGGAGACGCCGCCCCGGCCTGACCAGGGCTGACCAGCCCGCGGCATTAGTCCGTTTGGATGACGGCTTAATCCAAATGGATGATGTCGCCCGCGCGCGTGCGGCTAAGCTGGGTCGATGAACCGCGGAGAATGCGGCCGACAGGAGTCCAAAGCATGGGCGCGAACCTGAAGTCCGAGGAAGACCTGATCCAGCGCATCTACGCCTCCGCCTACGATCCCAACCTTTGGGTCGACGTCATGGAGCGTCTCTCGGAGTCGGTCGGAGGTCTCCGCGGCTGCCTGACGCGCATCGACATGTCCACCGGCGCGGGGGTCGAGGCGATCCTCTACCGCTCGGATCCCGCGTGGGTGGACGCCTACGCCCAGCACTTCGGCGCGTTGAACATCTTCAAGTCCGATGACGCCAATCCGGGCGTGGCTCTCACGCTGACCCAGCGGATCCAGACCGATGAGGACTGCCTCGACCGCGACGCCTATCACGCATCCGAATACTACAACGATTTCATGCGCCCCCAAGACGTCGACCGGGCGCTTTTCATCCGGCTGGGCAACGAAGGGTCGGTGGCCAGCACCATCAACATCGGTCGTCGGACCGGCGACGCCTTCGAGTCCGACGATCTGGATCTCGCCGCGCGGCTGCAGCCGCACATGGTGCGGGCCTACGCCATCGGCCGGCGGCTGGCAGGCCCGCTCGGGGTGGTCCGAAGCCTGTCGGAAGCGCTCCACAACTCAGCGCATCCGCTGTTTCTCGTGGACGCCGCGTGCACGCTGATCTTCGCCAACCGCGCCGCTGAGAAGATCTTGCGGGGACGGCTGGGGTTGACCGTCCTGAACGGGCGTCTGACGCCCCATGACGGCGACGCCGCACGGCGGTTTGAGCGGCTCGTGGGGCTGGCTGCCAATCGCGACGCCGCCCGTACCGGCGGGTCGATGAGCGTGCCGCGCAGCGATGGCGGACCGGCGCTGGCGCTGCGGACGGCGCCCCTGCCCCTGGACGAGGGCGCCGTCTTCCGAGCCACGGCGCCCGTCCTGGTGAGCGTGACCGACCTGGAGTCGCCGGTCGATGCGCCCGACGGCGAGTTGCGGGACCTGTTCGGACTCACCGCCGCCGAGGTACGCCTGGCCGCCGCCATTTTCGAAGGCCTGACGCTGGCCGAGGCGGCCGAGAAGTTCGGGCTCAGCGTCAACACCGTGCGCTTCCAGCTGGCCAGGATCTTCGACAAGACTGGGGTCTCCCGCCAGGCCGAGCTGGTGAAGCTGATGATGCGCCTCGCCAGCGCGCCGGCCCCGCGCTGAGACCGGCGACAGCGCGGGCCCGCCGAGCGAGGCCTCAGACCACGGCGACCCGTCGGCGCGAGCGCATGGCAGCCCCCGCGGCGCCGAAGCCCAGGATCATCATCGCCCAGGTGGATGGCTCGGGGATGCCGCCCACGGACGGCGCATCGAACTTAGCGACGGCGTCGAAGTTCGCGGTCGTTCGAGCATCCAGCTGGCCAGAGAACAGGACCGTATCCGCCGCGTCGAAGACCGAGACATTCCAAAAGTCACGACCGCGCAGGTCATTGCGTCCGACGATCCGCAGGCTGTCGAGGGTCGCGGTGCGACCCAGGTTGATCGTCAGCTTCTCACCGCCGCCGGGCGATCCCGAGTGATAGAAGTGGCTGCCGTAGGAAGGGCTGGCGTTGCCGTCGATCGCGCCGTGGGCAGGGCCGCCAAATCCCGAGCTTGTGGCGCTGGCCGTGCCGCCTTCGGCGGCGGACGCGACATTGTCAAGCGACCCAAACTCGAAGGCGAACACTTCGGCGATCTGGATCCAGTCCGGGATCGCACTGGTGATCTCGATCCGCGTGGCGTTGACGACCGTCGCCGCGGCGGCGGGCCCAGGCCCGAGAACGATGGCGGAAAGGCCTGCGGCGACGAGCGTAGTCTTGAAGTTCATGGAAGCACCCCTTGGTCACTTGAGAGGCCCACGATGGCGCCGCGTCACCACAGGCCGCATCAGCCGAACGGATTATCCCTGACAGGCGAGTGGCCGGCGCTTGACAGTGATGAATCCAGTATTTACTAAACTTTCAACAACTGGATTTACGAGACCTCGTCACCCGGACCGAAGGCCGGCGGCCGCCCCAGCCCCGACCCTTTGCCGCAACCCATCCCTCCCCCCTGAGTGCGGTGGTCCGGGTGGCGAGCCCCAACAGGCATCCCGCCCCCGAGGTCTGAATGCGCGTTCGCTACGCCATCCGCTGGTCCAGGCTTCCCGAAACGATGGCGCTGTGCGCCTCGGCGGTCGCGATCATCATGGCCGCGTCGGGCATGATCTGAACGGCGAGGCGGGGATTCCTGAGCCATGCCCCGTCAATCGTCGTGGTAAAGCCGGATTCAGCACATCCGATAGCCTTACCTTAAACTCCGGGCCTCAAATCTGAGGCGTTGTCGGGCGCTTTCCCCCTAAGCGTCGCCCCTCGGAGCCAGCCCGTGTCCCACCCGGGTGACGGCGGCAGGAGCCTCAAGGTCCTGCACGTCGATGACGATCCGATGAACCTGCGCGTCGTGCAGGAGATCCTGGGCGCCTTCGGGCACCAGGCGGTGATGGCGTGCAGCGGCAAGGACGCGCTCGAGCGGCTGGCCGTCGAGGCCTTCGACATCATGCTGCTCGACATCCACATGCCGGGCATGACCGGCATCGAAGTCATCGAACAGCTTCGCGCCTCTTCCGGCCCCGAACGCACCACGCCGGTGATCGCGCTGACCGCGGACGTCTATTCCCGTCGCCCCGCCGAATATGTCGCCCTGGGATTCAACGACTTCGTGTCGAAGCCCATCCTGGTCTCCGGGCTGATGGCGACCATCAAGCGCTGTGTCGGCCACGCCGCGACCACGCCCCAGGCGCTCAAGACCGCCTGATCAGTCCGCATCGGCCTCGACGGGTCTCGCCGCCAGCTCGCCCGGCGCGGCGTTCAGCACCGCCGCGAGCTTTTCGCGATCCAGCTGCCCTTCCCATCGCGACACCACCAGCGTCGCCACCGCGTTGCCCACGAAGTTGGTCAGCGCGCGGCACTCGCTCATGAACCGGTCGACGCCCAGGATCAGCGCCATCCCGGCCACCGGGACGCTGGGCACCACCTGCAGGGTCGCCGCCAGCGTGATGAACCCTGCGCCGGTCACGCCGGCCGCCCCCTTCGAGCTCAGCATCGCCACCCCCAGCAGCAGCAGTTGCTCCTCGAGCGACAGCTGGATCCCCAGCGCCTGGGCGATGAACAGCGCCGCCAAGGTCATGTAGATGTTGGTGCCGTCCAGGTTGAAGCTGTAGCCGGTGGGCACGACCAGTCCGACCACCGCCTTGGCCGCGCCCGCCCGCTCCAGCTTCTCCATCAGGCTTGGCAGGGCCGCCTCCGAGGAGCTGGTGCCCAGAACCAGCCAGAGTTCCTCCTTCAGGTAGCGAAGCAGCTTGAGGATCGAGAAGCCGTTCAGCGCCGCGATCGAGCCCAGCACCACCAGCACGAACAGGATCGAGGTGCCGTAGAAGGTGGCCACCAGGATCAGCAGGTTCTGGATGCTTTCGATCCCGTACTTGCCGATGGTGAAGGCGAACGCGCCGAACGCGCCGATCGGCGCCGCGCGCATGAAGATCGCCACCAGCCGGAAGAACGCTTCGGCCACCGCGTTCAGAACGTCCAGCGCCGGCTGGCCGCGCTCGCCGATCATGGCCAGCGCCACGCCGAACGGGATCGAGAAGAACAGCACCTGCAGGATGTTGCCGTCCACGAAGGCGCCGGCGACCGTGGCGGGGATGATGTCCATCAGGAAGCCCACGATGGTCATGTCATGCGACTTGGCGGCGTAGCCCTTGACCGCCTCGGCATCGAGGGTGGCGGGATCGATGTTCATGCCCGCGCCGGGCTGCAGCAGGTTGGCGACGATCAGGCCGACCACCAGCGCAAAGCTGGAGACCGTGATGAAGTAGGCGAAGGCCTTCGCCGCCACCCCGCCCACTTTGCCGATGTCGCGCATGCCGGCGATGCCGGTGACCACGGTCAGGAAGATCACCGGGGCGATGATCATCTTCACCAGCTTGATGAAGGCGTCGCCCAGAGGCTTGAGCGCCTCGCCGGTCGCTGGCCAGAAGTGGCCGATGACCGCCCCCAGGGCGATCGCGACCAGGACCTGCAGGTAGAGCTGCGTCCACAGCGGCTTCTTCGCCGCCGGCGCCTCGGCCGTCCTGATCCCTGCCACCCGCGATTCCCCCGCATTGTTCGCCCGCCACCGTAGCGTCAGAAACATCCCGGCAAAACGGCTGGTCGAGTATTCGAAGACAGGGAATGCTGGGCCTGGAGCGTCCGCACAGACGGACGCCGGCTCCGGGGAGGACGACATGCTGGACCGCCGCAACCTTTTGCTGGGCGTCGCGGGCGCCGCGGGCTTCGCCGCCCTGCCCGCCTGGGCGAAGATCGCCGTGCAGCCGCCGGCCTCGGCCGGCTTCTCCGCCGCGGGCGTCGCGGCTCTGAACGCCGAGATGCATGCGCTGGTCGATCAGCAGAAGCTGGCCGGCGTCGTCACCCTGCTGGCCCGCAAGGGCAAGGTCGTGAACCTCGACGCCTACGGGAAGCAGGACGCCTCGGCGCCGACCCCGTTGGCGACGGACTCGATCTTCCGCATCGCCTCGATGACCAAGCCGATCACCGGCGTGGCCATGATGCAGCTCTACGAGCAGGGCAAGTGGAAGCTCGACGATCCCGTCTCGAAGTTCGTGCCCCAGTTCGCCGGCCTCAAGGTCAGGACCCCGGCGGGCGACGTGGCCCAGGCCAGCCCGATGACCATGGCCCAGCTGATGAGCCACACCGCCGGCTTCGGCGTGAGCTCGGTCTACGAAGGCGTCAATCTGGCCGAGACCGATCTTCAGGGCATGATCGACAAGCTGGCCAAGCTGCCGCTGGTCAGCCAGCCCGGCACGGACTGGGCCTATGGGCCTTGCGTGAATATCCAGGGCTATGTCGTTGAAAAGCTGTCGGGGATGGATCTCGCCGACTACTTCCAGAAGCATATCTTCACGCCGCTGAAGATGACCGACACCCAGTTCTGGGTCGATCCGGCCAAGGTCGACCGCCTCGTGGCCGTGCACAACTACGTGGATGGCAAGATCGCCCGGATGCCCGGCGAGATGCGACGGGCCACCGCCAAGCCGCGCTTCCTCGCCGGATCGGGCGGCCTCTACTCCACAGCCCCCGACTACTTCCGCTTCTGCCAGGCCCTGCTGAACGGCGGCGAGCTGGACGGCGCGCGGGTGTTGAAGCTCGGGACCGTCAAGCTGATGCGCAAGTCGGTCCTCAGGCCCGGCGTCGGCATCGACCTCTATGGTCCGGTCCAGAAGGGCCTGGGCTTCGGCATGGACTTCGCCGTCCATGAGCGCCCGGCCGAGAGTGGCCTGCCTCACGGCCAGGACAGCTACTGGTGGGGCGGCGCGTTCGGCACCTGGTTCTGGATCGATCCCACCAACGACATCGTCTTCGTCGGCATGATCCAGAACATCGAGGGTTCGATCCCGGGCCGCGGCACGCCGGCCGTCCGCGACATCTCTCCCAAGGCGGTCTACGCCGCCCTCACCGATAAGAAGGCCTGAGCATGCGCACCCTCTTTCTCGCCGGCCTCCTCGCGGCCACCGCGTTCGCGGCGACAGCGGCCGACTACAAGGCCCCGCGCAACGCCTTCGGCCAGCCCGATCTCGAGGGCGTCTGGTCCAACGCCTCGCTGACCAGCCTGGAGCGCGGCCCGCAATTCAAGACCCTGACCATCACCGAGGCGCAGGCCAAGGCGATGGAGAGCGGCCGGGCGCGCATGATGGAAGCCCAGTCCAGGCCCACCGATCCGAACGCCCCGGCGCCCAAGGCCGGCCAGGATCCCGGGGGCTACAACGCCTTCTGGACCGATCCCGGCACGCGCATGGGCCGCATCAGGGGCGAGGTGCGCACCTCGTGGCTGATCGACCCGGCCGATGGCAGGCTTCCCTACAAGCCCGAGGGCTACAAGCTCTACCAGGACACCCTGAACAAGGCCCGCAACACCTTCGACGGCCCCGAGGCCCGCCCCCTGGGCGAGCGCTGCATCCTGGGCTTCGGCTCCACCGCCGGCCCGCCGATGATGAACGTGCTGTACAACAACCACTACCAGCTGCAGCAGGCGAAGGACCACGTGGTCATCGTGGTCGAGATGAACCACGACGCCCGCATCATCCGCCTCGCCGACAAGACCCGCTCGCCCACCCACATCCGCAACTGGATGGGCGAAAGCATCGGCCGGTGGGAGGGCGACACCCTGGTCGTGGAGACGACGGGCTTCAATCCGGGCGAGTCCCTGCGGCCCTACTTCGGCGCCAGCCTGTTCCTGTCGCCCGACGCGAGGGTGACCGAGCGCTTCACCCGCGTCTCCGCCGACCAGATTCTCTACGCCTTCGAGGTGGACGATCCCACGGTCTACAAGCAGGTCTGGAAGGCCGAGATGCCGCTCAACGCCGCCAAGGGCCCGGTCTATGAGTACGCCTGCCACGAGGGCAACTACTCGCTCCCCGGCATCCTCGCCGGCGCCCGCAAGGCGGAATCCGAGGGCCGCAGGCCCGACGCGGTGGACCTGGCGGAGTAAGGCCCTAACCCCCCAAGGCGGCGGGGTCGTTCAGAACCAGCTCAAGTCCACGCGCCGGTCGCCGACGATCACGCCCTTCAGCCGGGCCTTGCCGTCCTGACCAACCGAGACCACGGCCCAGGATGGCGGCGGTTCGCCGTCGCGGCCGCGCAGAGCCGTTTCAAGGCGCTGGGCTTCCCCCTGGTCCAGGTGGATGCGGTCGACGCCGATGTCGAGGGTGGCCGAGACGGTCTCCGGAACCTCGCGATCACCGATCGTCAGGGGGCGCATGCCGTAGCAGAGGGCCGCCCCACGCATCGCGACATCGCCCAGCCGCAGCGCTGCGGCCCGGCTGGGAGCCGCCGCCACGAGCCGGTGCGCCGAACCGTCGCGCCGCGCCGCCAGCCACAGCTGGCCCGGGGCCGCTTCCAGGCGGGAGCCCTTCCAGACGCACATCTGCTGCGGCGGGATCTTGTCGACCAGTTGGAACTGCACGTAGTGGCCGGTCAGCAGGCTGCGCGGGTCGTAGCCGGTGATCGCCAGGCGCACCTCCTGCCCGCCTGCCCGCGCCACGCCTTCGCGCACGACCAGTCCGACCAGCCCGAGGGTCAGCAAGACCACGGCGGTTACGATCCGAGCCGGGATGGACGGCAACCTCACGGCGCCGTCCTCCGCCGCAGCACGAACGCGACGCCCAACGCGATCAGCGCTGCGCCCGCGAACACCGCCGCCGAGGTCATCAGCCCGACCCCCAGGTTGAACAGCAGTGTCGCGCCCCCCGCGAACAGGCCCACGACCCCGGCGGACGTCACGCCCGCGTGCCGATCATGCCGCCCCAGCCCCACCGCCGCGCCCGCGAGCGCCAGCCACGCCACTGAGTGGGTCACCCCGCGCAGAGTCTCGTCGAACCCCGCTGCGCCGAACCAGAACAGCGCGCCCCAGGCCAGCCAACCGTAGAGCACGCCCGCCGGCCCTTCGAAGCGCTCACGACCCCAGCGCGCCGCCGCCGCGCCGGCCGCCAGGACGCCGGCCGCGGCCAGGAACAGGGTCTCGGCGTGGCCGCGGACCAGCGGATCGAAGGTCATTACCGCGACGATGGCGGCCAGCCCCGCCGCGTGCGCCAGGGCCTGCGACCGGCAGACGATCGCGGCCGCCGCCCCCAGCGGCGCCGCCAGCACCAGCCAGCCGAACAGGATCTTGTCGCGCCCGAACATCTGCCCGTCGGTGAAGTCGCCCAGCGCCAGCATCAGCAGCGCCACGACCCCGGCCCACGGCGAACGTCCGGCCAGCGCCAGCAACGCCGCCGCCAGGCCCGCGGACCGAAGCGCCGTCGCGGGCTGGCCGGTGATATCGAAGATCTGTCCCGTCAGGCCGATGGCGGCGGCGAAGATGAGGGCCGCGACGCTCAGCAGGGCCTGCGCTGCGATGGGGCGCCCCCGCGCGCTGGCCCAGGCCGCCGCGCCGCCCGCGGCGCCGAACGCCGCCAGGATCATTCCGAACCGCGCCAGCCGCGGTATCGCCCCCCAGTTGGCGGCCACGAAGGCGATCACCGCCACGCCGGCCATCAGAGCGCCGATGATCGCAAGCGCCGTCGCCGCGTCCAGCCGGCGTCCCTCACGAACGCCCTGCAGGATCGCGGCGCGGTTCTCCGCGGGAACCAGCCCGCGGGAGATCCAGCCGTCCAGATCCTGTTCCAGCCGCCGCCTGTAGCTCGCCATCCGTCCTCCGCGCCCCAGAGTGCCCCGGCGACGCGCCCTACGCCATACCGCCTCCTGAAGAAGCCCTCCGACCCCGTACGCCGTAAACCACTTGTGCCGCCCGTTCCGCGAACCGCGGCTTCAATTCCGTCTCGACCGAAATCGGTTTCCTTGAGGTTGCACGCTTATTGACGCGGCGTCCGCCATGCCGGACATTCGAATTCAAGCGCCATCTACGAGCGCTGTTCAAACGGGCTTGGGGGAATACGTCCAGATGGGATCGAGAAAGAGCATACTGCTGTCATGCGCCTTTGCGCTAACAGCGTTCTCCAGCGAGGCCTTTGCTCAGGCCACGGAAATCGAAGAGCTGGTGGTCACCGCCGAAAAGCGCGAGCAGTCCCTGCAGGACGTGCCCGTCGCCATCTCGGCCTTCACCGACGAGCGCCGCGAGCTGGTCGGCATCAACTCGGTTCAGGACCTCACCAACTTCACGCCGGGCCTGGCCTACTCCACCAACAACGACCGCGCGTCGCTGCGCGGCATCGGCCGCTTCTCGAACAACCGCTCCACCGAGGGCGGCGTGGCCATGTACAACGATGGCTTCTACACCTCCTCGGTGACGGCCTTCGCGCAGTCGACCCTGTTCCTCGAGCGCACTGAGGTGCTGCGGGGCCCGCAGGGCACGCTCTACGGCAAGAACGCCATCGGCGGCGCGCTGAACATCGTCTCCAAGCGGCCCACCGACGACTTCTACGGCGAGACGCGCGCCAGCTACGGCAACTACGACGCCAAGACGCTGGAAGGCGCCATCTCGGGCCCGCTGTTCGGCGGCGTCCGCGGCCGCCTCGCCGGCTCGTGGGGCCATAACGGCAAGGGGGTCTTCGAAAACCTCAATCCGAACCTGCCGGACGAAGGCAACCGGGGCGCCGTCTGGACCGTCGAAGGCCAGCTCGACGGCAACTTCGCCGACGGCAAGGTCGAATGGTGGCTGAAGCACTCGACCACCGAGTGGCACACCCTGGGCCGCGGCCCCGGCGGCCGCACGACGGCCGCGTACGGCAGCCGTGTCACCGACGTGCCGCTGCAGGCGCCGCTGACGCCCAACGCGGCCAACTTCGGCATCGGCTCCAGCCTGCTGCCGGGCAACACCTGCCAGTTCTGCTACAACACCGACGACGGGAACTTCATCAACCTAGAGAGCACCACGACCACCCTGCAGGTCGTGTTCCACGCCGACAACTTCGATGTGAAGTACATCACCGGCCAGACCTACTACGACTATCGTCTGCAGACCGACCTGGACGGCACGCCGCGGCAGGCGCCGTTCTTCCTGCCGCTGCAGAACCCGCTGGCCCCGGCGACCACCGTCAACGCGCTCTACTTCCCGAGGCAGCACAACCAGTACCAGGAAGAGGTCTGGTGGTTCTCGAACGAACTGAACATCGCCTCGACCCACGAGGGGCCGGTCCAGTGGCTGTTCGGCGTCTATCAGTTCCGCGAAGGGTCGAACTACCGGCTTTCGGACGCCCGCTTCCCGGATGATGCGCGCTTCGAGACACCGGTCCTGTTCAGCGCGACCAACCCGCTGTCCACCGCGGCAGCCGCGCCGAACCCGCTCCGCCGCTATGCCGTGGGCGAGTCCGAAAACAAGAACCAGTCCTATGCCGCCTTTGGCCAGATCGACTGGCAGATCAACGACGCGTTCAAGGTCACGGCCGGCCTCCGCTACACCTACGATGAAAAGACCTCGTTCGAGGGCGCGCGCCTGTTCTGCCTCTACACCGCGTCGTGCCCGGTCTCGCGCGTCAACGGCCGGCCGGTGGACATCACGGCGGCGGCCTCCCCCGGCTTCAGCACCATCAACGGGGTGCAGGTCACCGACGCAGCCGTCGTAGGCGGCGTGGCGGGCATCTACACCGACGCCACGACGGGCCTGCGCCATCGCCTCCTGAACTACGACTGGAGCGCGGTGACCGGCACCCTGGGCGTCGACTGGAAGCCGGACGCCGACACCCTGGTCTACGGGAAGTACTCCCGCGGCTATAAGGCCGGCGGCTTCGACTCGGGAACGACGACGCTCCAGACGTTCGTCACGACCGAGAAGGAAATGATCGACGCCTTCGAAGTGGGCCTGAAGAAGACCTTCGGCG
Source organism: Phenylobacterium sp. (assembly GCF_004299445.1). Taxonomy (GTDB): domain Bacteria; phylum Pseudomonadota; class Alphaproteobacteria; order Caulobacterales; family Caulobacteraceae; genus Phenylobacterium. Next base: position 131,163 of record NZ_SCTC01000083.1, read on the forward strand.
GGCGCTTCCAGCTGAACGCCTCGGCCTTCTACTACGACTACCAGGACATCCAGATCCCGCTGTCGTTCTTCAACGAGACGCTCGGCGCGAACCAGACCCGGTTCGTGAACGTGCCCAAGGCCGAGAACTACGGTCTGGAGCTGGAAACCACCTGGCAGCCGATCGACGGCCTGCAGATCCTGGCGAACTACTCCTACCTGAACGCCAAGATCAAAGAGGGCGTGTTCTCGCCGGATCCGGATGATCCGCTGGCCCTGCAGCCCGGCGCCAAGATCGCGCCGGCCTCGGCCCAGGCCGCCAACGCCTGCATCCCCGGCCGTTCGCCGACCGGCACGGGCGCCACTGCCTGCTCGCTGCTGGTAAACGTCAACCAGGACATCTCGGGCTCCCGCCTGCCGTCCTCGACGCCGCACCGGTTCACGATCAACGCGAACTACACCTGGACGCTCGACCCCGGCACGTTCTCGGTGTCGAGCAGCTACGTGTGGCGGGATTCGACCTACTATTCGGTCTTCAACGCCTACTACAACAAGGCCAAGTCTTACGGCACGACCGACTTCCGCGCCGTGTTCCGGGAAAAGGACGACAAGTTCGCGATCATCGGCTCGATCAAGAACGTGTTCGATCAGCGCGGATCCGCCGGCATCTCGGGCACCCGGATCAGCAACAATTCGGTGGGCAATAATGTGAACCACCCGCTGTTCAACCGGGTGAACCAGACTGTCTCCTACATCCTGCCGCGCACCTACACCTTGGAAGTTCAGTACCGGTACTGATCGGCCCAACTGTTCATCGTGCGAACGGCCCGGGAGCGATCCCGGGCCGCTTTCGTTTCAGCGCCCGGCACGGCGCCGACACCTCGCTGCAATACGCCCGCCTATCCGTGGTCACATAGTGCAGTTCTTACGAAACGCTGTGACGGGAACACTGCATGCACGACGACCACGACCGCGGGCTCCTCTTCGACCTTCAGATAATGCGACGCCGACAGCTTCTGGGCCTCATGGCGGCGGGCGGCGGCGCGCTGATGTTACAAGGCTGCGGCGGGTCGGGCGACAGCGGGACCACCGCCACCTCCAGTGCGACGACGACCACCACCACCACCACCACCACCACGGGCACGGGCACGACTGGCACGGGCACGACAGGATCGACCACCTGCGCCAGCACACCCACCGAGACCAACGGCCCCTATCCGGCCGACGGCTCGAACATGGCCAACGGCGTCCTCTCCAACATCCTGAACACCTCGGGCGTGCTGCGCAGCGACATCCGCACCAGCTTCGCCGGCCTGTCGGGCACGGCAGCCGGGGTGCCTCTGACTCTGACCATCAACCTGGTGAACGTGAACAGCGCGTGCGCCGCGCTGGCCGACTACGCCATCTACATCTGGCACGCTGACGCCTTGGGCCAGTACTCGATCTACGACCTGCCGCAGCAGAACTACCTGCGCGGCGTCCAGACGACCAACGCCAACGGCCAGGCCACCTTCACGACGATCGTCCCGGGCTGCTACGCCGGTCGCTACCCGCACATCCACTTCGAGGTGTTCCGCAGCCTGGCCACGGCGACAGCGTATGCGAACCGCAGCCTCGTCTCGCAATTCGCGATACCCGCCGCGGTCTGCCAGGCGGTCTACGCGGCCGGGGGCTACGGCCAGAGCGCGCAGCGCTTCACCCAGACCAGCACCGCCAGCGACAACGTTTTTGGCGACAACACCTCCGCCCAGATCGCCGCCATGACCCCGTCCCTCACGGGCGACCCGACGGCCGGCTACACGGGCTCGGTGACCGTGGGCCTGGCGGTCTAGCGGCAGTTCTGGACGACGCGCTCAAGGTCCTCCAGCCGCTGCTGACGCAGGATCCGGCCGGCCGCCATCAGCTGATAGCGGTCGGCGGCGCCCGGAGAGGAGCGCAGCGCAGCGTCGGTGTCGGGGTAGCGCGGCGGCGGCGGCAGGTTGCGCGGCACGCAGCTCCTCGGCGGCGGCGGCGGGGGAGGCTTCGACGGCATAACCAGGATCGTCGGGGGCGCCGGCGCGACAGGGGCGGCGGCCGGCGGCGGCGGGGCGGTCTTGGGCTTGCCCACGGTCTGACAGCCGGTCATCGCCAGGGCGGTCGCGGCGAAAAGGATAGGCGCCCTCAGCGCGGCGGCGTTCATGGCTTCAGGTTCGACAGCACCGCCCGGTCGGCGCTCTCCATGCGCGCGCAGGCGTCGATGCCCTCGGGCTGAGCCGCCAGCAGGGCGGCGGCCCGCATCTTGTCGGGCGTCGCGCCACGCTTGGCGAACTCGGCCTCCATGGCCTCGCGCTCCTGATCGGCCCGATGACACGCGGTCAGTTCGGCGCGCAGGCCAGACTGCGCCCGCTCTGACGCGCGCGAAAGCTCGGCGATGCGGGCCTCGTACTCGGCCCGCTCGCCCTGCCAAAGGCTCGTCGACACCACCAACGCCACGGCGAGCGCGATCGAGACCGCCATGCCGATCGGTCCCATCCAGGGGTTCATCAGGAAGTGTCGTAGCCCTGCCAGCATTCGCCCTCCGGGCGACTCCGATCGCCCACGCGGTGCAGTGAACAGTGTCGCTGTGGCCATTTCACGGCCACAGCCGACGCCCCGACGGACATCTTCGCCAGATGCGCGCTCAGCGCGCACCGTGATACAACTAAAAGGGGAAAACGCTAAGCGGTTCTAATCAGGAGTGGCGCCCGCCCGGCGTCGGCTACCGGCTCGCCACGCGCACGAAGCAGCCCCTGCCCGCCGCCTTCAGGCCCGCGCAGAAGCCGTTGGCGTCGGCGGCGTCGGCGAAACCGCCAACCACGGCGCGGTACCAGGTGCGTCCGCCCACGTCGGCCTTCTCGACCCAAGCGGCGCGACCGCCCAGCCTGCCGCCCAGCGCCTTCAGCAGGCCACGCGCGTCGGCGTCCGACGGCGATGCCCCGATCTGCGCCACCAGCCCACCGGCCTTCTGCGGAGCCGCGCCGATCTTCGGCTCGGGGTTCCGGGTCGGCGGCGCTTCGGCCTTGCGGGCCGGCGGCTCGGCCGTGGCGGGCGAAGGCGTCGCGGGCGTCTCCATGGCGACCTTCAGGGTCCTGCCGCCGAACGGGCCCTTGAACTGCGCGTCGCAGGCGGCGCGCCAGGCGTTGTCCAGCGCCGTGCCCCGCTCGGGCGCACGCCACTCGGTCTCGGCCGGGCGCAGCTGCCGCCGCTCGCCCAGCAGGTTGCGCTGCGGATAACCCGTGGTCTCGCCCAGACGCACGCGATGGCCGTCACAGTCGGCGCTCAGCGACACGTGCCACGAGAGCGCGCCGGTGCGCGCATAGGTGTCCGCGCTCAGCGCCTCGGCGCGGATCACCACGCGCGGGCCCTGCACGGCGGTGGCCGGGAAGGTCGAAACCACCGACGTCAGCGCCTGCGGCGTCACCGCCACCACCCGCTCGGGCGCGATGTCCGTTTCGCGCTGCAGCCAGGCCAGCAGGGGCTCGCGGTCGAGCGAAGACGGGAAGGCCGGCTGGTCCTGCGCGACGGCCACGCCTCCGGCCAACAGCCCCCCAGCCACCGCGGCCACGACGGCGTTCCCCCGCATCCTCATCGTCTCAGAATCCCCAACTCGAAAGCTCCGGAACCCTGTTCGGGAAGCTCGCGCAACGCAAGGCCGGGGCGGGCCGAACGCGGTTCCCTCAACTGAACTCTCTGGATGCGCAGAACCCGTCAGCAGACCCATTTTGAGTAATCAAACCCGACCCGTCAGCCACCAGAGCGCGCACAAACCTCGAATCGCACGTTTGATTAACGGAGTTTACAGACGGCACAGCTGAGTGTCGTTCGCGTCGCTGGTGATCCCTCCCCGGAGCGCCAACGACGCCGGGGATAAGGCTTTGGGCAAGGGAACCGACCGCACGTACCGTAGCCTGCGCGGTCTTGAAAAGACGGCGTCGACCAGTCGCGTCCTCAATCTGGCCGCCCTCGCGATGCGCAACGCGGGTAATCCCGAGCACGAGAAGTCCCCGTTCTTCATTGCCCAGAGCCTCAACGGCGCCGTCATCGTGCGCCACCGCCTCCGCGAGTCCGAGCGCGAGGCGTTCGACCGCGTCCGCTATACCGCCACCAAGCTGATCATCCCCTTCGAGCGCTCGGACCTTGGACTTGGCGGCCGCTCGCTGTTCGTCTCCGAGACGGGCTGGCTCGACATCTTCGAGGAACTGCGCGGCGACTACCCCGAATTCGCCCGTGACGTGGCGGTGCTCGAGGCCATCGACGAACTGCCCTCGCTCGACCCGTTCCTGCTGCGCGAGCATATGAAACGCCGGTCGTTCGACATCAGCCCGACCCACTTCGAGATCTCGGCCCCCGACCTGGCCAAGATGCAGCGCTTCGTGGGCTCTGAGATCGCCAAGCTCATCGAACTCGCCTACCGCGACTCAGATGGGCAGGAGGCCAACATCGCCCGGCTGGTCGAAGCCCTGCTGTCGGCCCAGACCGACGCCCGCCTGGAACCGTTGCGGCTGACGCTCCGCCTGGAGCGGGAGAACTACAAGGAGGGGATCTTCGCCTGGAAGGGCTTCCTCTACTACAAGTGGGTCCTGAACACTCTTTGGGGCAACCTTCGCGACGTCTTCGCGGAACTTGGGCGCGTGCGGGTCGTCGGCCCGATCGATTCCGAGACCGCCCAGGAACTGGAGCAGCTCAAGAACCGCCTGCGCCAGAAGATGGAACGGCAGGTGAAGTCGGTGATGAACCACCTCAACGTCTATGACGAGGTGTTCAACCAGCTGACCATGGAAGGCAATGCGCTGGCCTTCCGCGACTTCCTGCTGAAGTCTCCCGAAATGTTTCTGTCGCTGGGCGACGGCTGCGGCCTCGTCAGCCACATCGCCACCTACTGGCGCTACCAGTTTCCGCGCGGCAAGCCGCTGGCCGCGCACGCGATCCAGCTCATGGACACCCTGCAGGACTTCGAGATGAGCCTGGGCACCGACCTGCACGAGCTGGCCTGAGCACCGAGGGCCCGGTCACCGGAAGGCCGGGCGTAGTGCGTCGGGCGCAGGATCAGGTCGCGACCAAGTGACATCGCCCTCCCGAACCTCCTTGTCGCGGGCTACGGCTGCGCTCAACATCGTTCCTGGACTGCAGTGGGCTTCCGGGGACGCGCCATTCCTGACCCGACCAACCGTGATGTCGCCGGCCAGAGCCGCCAGATCGCAGAGATCCTCGACCGGTTTGGCGACGGTTTCGTTGTCTTGGATTTCGAGTACCGCGTCGTCTACATCAACCCCGCCGCCGAAGCCCACTACGGCCTCGGCCGCGAGACGGCGTTGGGCCGCATAGCCTGGGATGGGATGGCCCTGGGCGACGACGCCGCAATGCGAGCGTTCGTCGAGCGCGCTATGCTCAGCCGCGAAGAGGTCGAGATCGAGACACCCTCCGAGGTCCGGGACGGCCGCTGGTTCAGCCTGAAGGCCTTCCCGCTCGAAGTCGGCCTGGGAATCAGCTTCCGCGACATCACCGAGCGCCGCCGTCGCATGGCCCGCGAGGCCGAATACGCTGAGCGGCTGGAGCTTGCGCTGGCCACCTCGGGCTTCGGCGACTGGCGCTGGAACATGGCCACCGACGTCATCGAAATGTCGCCCCGCGCCTCCGAGATCTCCGGCCTTCCGCGGGACCAGGGCCTGACTTGGCGCGACATGCTGGACCACATCCATCCGGACGATCGCGCCGCCGCCATCGCCGCCGTCACCCGGGCCATCCAGTCCGGAGCGCCGTACGAGATCGAGTACCGCATCACCCGTCCCGGCACCCGCCAGGAGCGCTGGCTGCGGGTGCGCTCGGCGGTGCAGTCCGACGAGGACGGCAGGCCCAGCGGGCTTCTGGGCGTCGTCACCGACATCACTGAGGCCAAGGCCGCCGAGGCGCGCATCCGCGCGGACCGCGCCCGCCTCGCAGAGCTGGAGCGCCGCCGCGCCTATCTGCTGACGCTCGCCGACACGCTGCGCCTGATCGACGATCCGGACGAGATCCTCTCCACCGCCTCGCGGATGATGGGCGAGCGTCTGAACGTGGCCCGCATGGGCTACGCCGAAATCGGCGACGACGGAGTGGTCCATGTCCGCGGCGACTGGACGGCGCCAGGGGTGTCCAGCCTGGCCGGCTCCAGGTTCCTGCTGGACGACTTCGGTCCCACCCTGATGAGCTATATGCGGCGCGGCATCGATCTGGCGGTCGATTACGTGATGGTCGATCCCCGCACCAGCGAATACTACGCGGCGTACCAGGCCATCCAGGTCCGAGGCCTGATTGTGGTCGCGCTGGTTCGCGACGGCCGGTTGGATGCGCTTTTCTACGCCCACGAACCCCGGCCCCGCGCCTGGACCCGCGAGGATGCGGCGCTGATGGAGGACGTGGCCGCCCGCACCTGGTCCGCCCTGGCCCGCGCCCGGGTCGAGCGACAGGCCGCCGAGCGCCAGCGGCTGCTGATCAACGAGCTGAACCACCGGGTGAAGAATACGCTGGCGACGATCCAGTCGCTGGTCCACCAGACCCTGCGCGACGGGATGGTCACGCGAGACGCCCGCGAACGCCTGACCGAGCGCCTGCTGGCTCTGTCGGCCGCCCACAACGTCCTTACCCGGGAGAACTGGAAGAGCGCCGACCTGCGTGAGATCGCATCCGAGGCGCTGCGCCCGTACGACGACCCTCCCGGGTCCCGGATCACCATCAGCGGCCCCGCCCGCCGACTCGCCCCGAACGTGGCCCTGGCGCTCTCGATGGCGTTGCACGAGCTGGCGACCAATGCGGTGAAGTACGGCGCGCTCTCGTCGTCCGAGGGCCACGTCGAGCTGGTCTGGTCGCCGTCTGGGAACCGGGCGATGGAATTGCTGTGGCGCGAACGAGGCGGACCGGCGGTCACAGCCCCCACCTCATCCGGCTTCGGCGCCCGTCTGCTCGCGGGACTGGCCAGCGAACTGGGGGCGCCGGCCGAAATCACCTATGACCCCGCCGGCGTCACGTGCCGGCTGCAGGTTCCGGTCACTTAGGCGGCCCCGCCGAGGCAGTGCGATTGCGGGCCAGCAGCCGGCCCACACGGGCGATCAGCTGCTCGTCCTTGAACGGCTTCGACAGGTAGTCGCGCGCGCCCAGCCGGATGGCCCTGGTGACGTCCTCGGGACTGTTGCGCGCCGTCAGAACCAGCGTCGGCGTCTTCTCGGTGAGGCTCTGCGCGCGCATGTATTCAAGCACGCCGAAGCCGTCCAGCATCGGCATGTTGATGTCCAGCACCATGGCCTCGGGCCGGAACTCGGCCAGCCGCTGCAGTGCGACATTCCCGTCCTTGGCCGGCCGCGGATCGAAGCCGGCGATCGCCAGGCGCGTCGTGATCAGCTCCAGCAGGAAGGGGTCGTCCTCGGCCACAAGCACCCGACGCGGCCGCGATTCAATGCGCTGCATAGGACATGTTCTCGTCGTCCGGCAGCCACTGGGTGACCGCCGCGATAGTTGCGTACATCTCAAGCGGCTGTAGCGGCTTGCGCACCAGTCCGTCAAAGCCATCCAGGTCGTGCTCGCCGGCCAGGTCGGCGTCCGCCGTGAACGCCAGGACGGGCACGCCCTGGTTGGGACCCGGCTCGACCCTGAGCCGCGCCAGGGCGCCGCGACCATCCAGCCGCGGCATCCGCAGGTCCATGAGCACCACGTCCACCGGCAGCACGGCGAGGCGCTCGACCGCTTCGACGCCGTCGCCGGCCTCGTGCACCTCGGCGCCGGCGGCCTCGAGGATCCGCCGGGCCAGTTCGCGGTTCGTGGCGTTGTCGTCGACCAGGAACACCCGCGTGCCGTCGATCGTCAGCGGCGCGTCGTCGCGCGCGTGTTCCTGCGGGGCATCCACCGCCGGGGCCGGCAGCAGCATGTGGAACACCGCGCCCTCGCCCGGCGTGCTGGCGACGCCGATCTCGCCGCCCATAGCCTCGGCAACGCCCTTGCAGATCGCCAGGCCCAGTCCCGTGCCGCCGTGGCGTCGGGTCATCGAGCTGTCGATCTGACTGAAACGCTGGAACAGCCGCGCCTGCGCCTCGGCGTCGAGGCCCGGTCCGGTGTCGCGGACTTCGATGCGGATCTCGTCGCGCGCCGACGGCGCGACCGCCAGCGTGACGCCCCCGGTCTCGGTGAACTTGATGCCGTTGCCGATCAGGTTGATCAGGGTCTGGCGCAGCCGGTCGCCGTCCAGCATCGCCGTCTTGGGCAGGCCCTCGCCGAGCTCGAACGACAACGTGAGCCCCTTCGCCTCCGCCTGGTTGGCGAACATCAGCAGCGTCTCCTCGCACAGCGCCGCCACGTCGGTCGGCCGAGGCCGGATCTCGAACTTCCCGGCCTCCAGCTTCGAGAAGTCGAGGATGTCGTTGACGATCGCCAGCAGGCCCTTGCCCGCGCCGGCGATACGGTCGACGTAGCCTTCCGCCGCGGCGGGCAGCTCGGGCAGTTCGGCCAGCAGGCTGGTGAACCCCAGGACGGCGGTCAGCGGCGTGCGGATCTCATGGCTCATGTTGGCCAGGAACTGGCTCTTGGCCGCCGCAGCCGCCTCGGCTTCGGCGCGGGCCTGGGCCAGCGCCTCTTCCTGCTCCACCTGGCGGGTGACGTCGCGCACCACGTCCAGGAAGCCCGCCGGCCCGCCCGTCTCCGGATCCTTCAGCATCGTGGGCTGCGACTCCAGCCACACCCAGTCCTTGGTGATCTTGTGCTGCGCGCGCCAGCGCATGCGGGGCGCCGTCGCGCCAGGCGGCAGGTCCTTCAGCGCGGGCCACACCAGCGCCAGGTCTTCCGGGTGCATCTGCTTGACGAACGCCGTCCCGATCAGGTCCTCGGGCGTATAGCCGATGCTGCTCACCGACGGGCTGATGTAGTCGATGCGCCCGTTGGCCTGCGCCATCACGATGATGTCCGAGGTGTTCTCGCCGATCAGGCGATAGCGCGCCTCGCTCTGCTGCAGGGCCGTGGTCGCCTTGTTGAGCGCCTCTTCCTGCTCGACCTGCGGCTGGACGTTTCGGATCACGTCCAGGAAGCCGGTCACCTCGCCGCTCACGGGATCGCGCACCAGGCTCGGATTCGATTCCAGCCAGACCCAGCCCCCGGAGACCAGGTCGCGGCCGCGCCAGCGCACCCGTTCATGCTTTCCGCCCTTGGCCAGGCTCTGGAACGCGGTGGAAAGGCGCGGCAGGTCGTCGGGGTGGACGCTCTCGGCGAAGCTCCGGCCCTCGATATCCTCGGGGCGGTAGCCCGCCTGGCGAACGGCCTGGCTGACATAGGTCGCCTTCCCCGACAGGTCCGTCATGATGATCATGTCAGACGTGTTCTCGGCGATCAGGCGGTACCGCTCCTCGCTGGCCTTCAGCGCCGCCTCCGCCGCATGGCGCTCGGTCAAATCCTCCAGCTCGATCACGAAGTGCTTGGGCGTCCCATCGGCGAACCGCACCAGCGCCACCGTCATCCGCACCCAGACGTAGACGCCGTCGGCGCGCTTCAGGCGGCGGTCGCTGTCGTAGCTCTCGATCTCGCCGGCCATCAGCCGCTCGGACTGCTCCCCGCTTGCCCCGACGTCGTCGGGGTGCAGCAGGTCCTTCGATTCCAGCCCCGTGATCTCTTCCTCGGTATAGCCGAGGATGCGGCAGACGGCTTGGTTGGCGCGGAGGGTGCGGCCGTCCAGTTCGACGATGCTCCTGCCCAGGGCGGCGCGCTGGAATGCGGTTTCGAACAGCGCCTCCTGCTCGCGGCGCTGGGTGACGTTACGCAGCGTGGTGACGGTCACCGAACGGCCGGCGTCGTCGGTCACGGTTCGCGGGGCGCCCTCCATCCAGGCCCACGCGCCGGAGGCGGTGCGCAGACGGAACTGCTGGGCGTCCGTCGAGATCGGCGTGACAGTCTCGCGGGCGGCGGCGGCGCCTTCGAACGTCGTCCGGTCTTCCGGATGCACCCAGGCGTGCAACGGCGTGCCGATCAGCTCCTCGGGCTGGTAACCCAGGAAGCTCACGGAAGGGCTGACGTATGTGATCCTCTGGTCCGCGCCGATCTCCATGATCACGTCGGTGATGCTGTCGGCGATCAGGCGGTAGCGGGCCTCGCTCGCCTTCAGGGCCATCTCGGCGGCGTGGCGCTCGGTCAGGTCCTGGAGTTCCGCGATGAAATGTTTGGCCCGCCCGTCGGCGTGACGGACCAGGCCCACGGTCATGCGGACCCAGACATAGTCGCCACTGGCCTTGCGATAGCGTCGCACGCTTTCGTAGCTGTCGATCTCGCCGGCGACGAGCTGAGCCGCGCGGGAGTCATCGTTCCCGTATTCTTCAGGGTGGATCAACGCGTCCAGGTGCAGCGCCTGGAACTCGTCGCGGGCGTAGCCCATCATTCGGCACGCCGCCGCGTTCACCCGCAGGATATAGCCGCCCATGTCGACCATGGTCTTGCCCATGGCCGCGTTCTCGAAGGCGGCTTCGAACAGGGCGCCCTGCTCCCGGCGCTCGGTGACGTTGCGCAACGTCGTCACAATGCCTGTGGCTTCGCCCCGCTCATTGCGGACGGCGCGGGGATTGCCTTCCATCCACACCCATTCGCCCGCAGCGCTCCTGATGCGGACCAACCGCTGCTGCGGCGTAGCCACGCCCCCAACGGCGGCGAGCGCAAAGTTGGCGCGCACCTGTTCCAGGTCATCGGCGTGCAGAAGCTCGCTCATGGCGCGCCCGACCAGATCGTCGGGCTCGTAGCCGTACATCCTCGCCGCCGGCGAAACGTAGGTGATCCCCCCCTGCAGATCGAGCTGAACGGTCACATCCTCGCTGGCCTCGGCCAGCAGGCGGTAGCGCGCCTCGCTGATCCGCAGCGCCTCCTCGGCGGCGCGTCGTTCGGTCAGGTCCTGCACCTGAGAGACGAGGTGCCTCGGCTCCCCGTCCGGGCCGCGAACCAGCGACACAGACAACTGCGCCCAGACCTCAACGCCGTCCTTGCGGATATAGCGCTTGTCCAGCCGGTAGCTGGCGATCTCGCCGGAGATCAGTTGCGCCAGCTGCTTCAGGTCGGCGTCGAGGTCGGCGGGATGGGTGATGCTCTGGAAGTCCAGCGCCAGCAGCTCGGCCTCGCTGTAGCCGACCATCCGACAGAAGGCTTCGTTGATCCGCAGGAACGCCCCATCCAGGCCCACGAGCGACATCCCGATCGGCGCGTCGCGAAAGGCGGTTCCGAACTGCTCCGCCTCGGCCTGGGCCGCCGCCTCCAGCTGCTTGCGCCGGGTGACATCCCGGAAGATGTTCACGATCTCGACCACCTGGCCCTTGTCGTCGAAGACCAGGTGGGGGTTGCCCTCGAGCCAGACCCAGTCGCCGTCGGCGGTGCGGTAACGGTGCTCGCGGTACAGGCTGGGATCGATCTCGCCGCGCAACAGAGCGCGATTGTTGGCGTTCAGGCTGGGGGCGTCGTCCGGGTGAACGAGGATTCCGATGGCCCCGCCGATCAGGTCCTCGGGTTCGTAGCCGTAGCGGCGCACGGTCGGCGAGATATAGGTGATCTCGCCCGCGGCGCTCGCGCGGAGAATGACGTCGCTGGTTTGCGCGGCGACAAAGGCGATCACGCCCTCCACGTCGTCGGCAGAGCGGATGGTCACGCGGTCCCCCTTCGCGCATTCAAGCGCAGGAAAACACGGTAAACAGCGCGATCCTTACGAGCGGTGAACGCGGTACGAGGTCGCCGCGACGCTTCGACGCACGCGGTGCGGGCGCTTCGCCTGGCATCGACCGCCAGGGGCGGCCCCAGTCCGCCGCTTCTAGCCGCCGTCGTAGAGGGCCGCCAGCCGGCCACGCTCGATACGCGCCGCCTCCGAAAATGACGCGCTGGCCCACAGCCTGTGCTCGCCGCGGACATAGGCGGCGGCGTTCTCTCGGTACATCCAGGCATTGAAGGCGTTGGCCGCCGCGCTGTTGCGCACCTTCACCGCCTTGCCGGGCGCCCCCATCACGATCGAGTTGGGAGGGATGACCGTGCCTTCCTTCAGGAAGGTCTGGCCGGCGACGATCGAATTCTCGCCGATCACGCAGCCGTCCATGATCGTGGCCCCGATCCCCACCAACACCCGGTCGCCGATCCGGCACCCGTGCAGGGTCACATGGTGGGTGATGGAGCAGTCCTCGCTGATGATCGTGCCGGTCCCGTTCCCGACGTGGACCATCACGAAGTCCTGGATGTTGGTCCGGCGACCGATGACCACCTCCTGCGACTCCGCGCGCACCACCACGTTGGGCCAGATCGAGGCGCCCGCCGCCACGCTGACCTTGCCATAGATCTGCGCGCTGGGATGGATGAACGCCTCGGCGTCCACAATCGCGTCAGGTCCGAACGCCCGCGCCGAGCCCATGTCCATCGTCCGCCCTCCGTCGCCCTCCAAAGACTGTGACGCGAGTGACGCGACGGCGCCTAGACCGCCCTCGCGGCCTCCTCTTCCACCTGGTCCAGGCGGTCCTTGCCGAAGAACATCTCGCCGTCGACGAAGTAGGTCGGGACTCCGAACACGCCCCGGGCCACGGCGGCCTCGGTGTTGGCGACCAGCTCGGCCTTCACCTCCGGGTCCTGCGTCGCCGCCAGCAGCGCCTGGGCGTCGAGGCCTGCGGCCGTCAGCACCTGGGCGACGACGGCCGGGTCGTCCATCTTCTGGCCGTCCTCCCACATCGCCTTCAGAACGGCTTCCAGATAGGCCTCGCCGACGCCCATCCGCCGCGCGGCGATCAGGCCGCGCATGATGAGCAGCGTATTGACCGGGAAATGCGGGTTCTGGCGGTACTTCGACAGGCCGTGCTTCTGGACGAAGCGCTTCGTCTCGAGGCCCTCGTAGGCCAGCTTGCCCTTCACCTCGCCGAACGCCTCCATGGGCGAGCGGTTGTTGGTGGCCTTGAAGATCCCGCCCAGCAGGCAGGGGATCAGGTTCAGCGTGGCCCCGGTCCGCGCCGCGATGCCCGGCAGCACCTTCCAGGCCAGGTAGCCGTTCGGGCTTCCGAAATCGAAGATGAAGTCGATGGTCTTTCCCATGGTCGTTCCCCTCACCAGGCTTCTTTCCAGGGCCGCACGTCCAGCTCGTGCGTCCATGCCGAGCGCGGCTGCTGGCTGAGCGCCACGTAACTCTTCGCGATATCCTCCGGCCGCAGGATCGCGTCATCGGCCAACAGGTCGTCGACGTCGTCGCGGTTGCTGCGGATGAACACGCCGTCCACGGCGCCGTCGATCACCACATGCGCCACGTGGATTCCCAGGGGCCCCAGCTCGCGCGCCATGCTCTGGGCGACGGCCCGCAGGCCATGCTTGGCCGAAGCGAACGCCGCGAACCCGTCGCGTCCCCGGACGCTCGCCGTGGCGCCGGTGAACAGGATCGTGCCCCGCCCCCGCGGGACCATCACCCTGGCCGCCTCGCGCCCGGCCAGGAAGCCTGCGAAACAGGCCATCTCCCAGACCTTGGTGAACACCCGCGCCGTCGTCTCGCGGATGCCGAAGCGCACGTTCGCGCCGATGTTGAAGACCACCACCTCCAGCGGTCCTACCTCCCGCTCGATGGTCTCGAACAGCGCCGCCATCTCGTCCTCCGACCGGGCGTCGACCCCATAGGCGTGCGCCACGCCGCCCGCCGCTCGGATCTGGGCCTCCACCGTCTTCAGGTCGGCAAGGTTGCGGGCGCGGCGGGTCATGCACACCGTGTGGCCCTCGGCGGCGAACGCCTTGGCCAGCGCCGAGCCGAGGCCGTCGCCAACCCCCACCACCAGGCAGACACCCCGCGCGGCTTTCGCGTCCTCGGCCATCTGCGCCCCCTCCGTTCTAAATTTGAACCCACGTTCGTCTTGAATCCGAACCCAGTCAAGCGCACCCTTGCGCAAACCTCGGAGTGTTCGAATGAAGTGGAGCCAGCTCGCCGACCAGCCGTGCTCGGTGGCCCGCTCGGTCTCGGTCATCGGCGACCGATGGACGCTGATGATCCTGCGCGATTGCTTCCTGGGGATCCGCCGCTTCGACGACTTCGAGCGCCGCCTGCGCATCTCGCGCAGCATCATCGCCGACCGCCTGAAGCATCTGGTGGACGAGGGCGTCCTGCGCCGCGACGAGTATCAGCAGAACCCGGTCCGCCACGAGTACCGCCTCACCGATAAGGGCCTGAGCCTGCACCCGGTGATCATGGCCATCGTACACTGGGGCGACACCCACTACGCCGGTGAGCAAGGTCCGCCCCTGCTCCACCGCCACCGCGCCTGCGGTTGCGACTTCCATCCCGTGCTCGCGTGCTCGGAATGCGGCGAGCCGGTGGGCCCCCGCGACGTCGAGGTCCGCACGGGACCTGGCGGCGTCTGACCGCACCAGGCCCCACCAACTTCGGGCGCCTTAACGCGGGCATCACGAAACCGTCGCTGCGCTCTCATCGCGCACGCCTAAGCGTCTTCGAACTCCCGAAGAGGCCGCCGCCCATGAAACATCCCGCCCTGACCGTCCTGGCGCTGCTGCTGGCCGCAGGTCCGGCCAACGCGATCACCGCCCAGAAGGCCGAGCGCGCCGAGGGCCGGGTGGTCATCACCTGGACCGATCCCGACCCCGTCGATGTCTATGTCGCCCCGACAGCCGACGCGCCGCTCTCCGCGGCGACGCTCGTCGCCGCCAGCCGCCGTGACGGCCGCGCCGAGTACGTCGCGCCTGCCGACGCGCGTCCCTTCTTCCTCCTGCGCGATGGCGGCGACGGCAAGGTCACCCGCGTGGCCGAGCGCGCGCTGCCGCTCCAGCAAGGCTCCAACTTCCGCGACCTGGGGGGCTATCCCGGCGCGGATGGCAAGTCCGTGCGCTGGGGGCGGATCTACCGCTCGGGCGCCACTGCCATGCTCACCGACGCCGACCTCATGATGATCAAGGCCCTGGGCCTCGCCGACATGGTCGACCTGCGCTCCAGCGAGGAGCGCGCCCTCGCCCCCAGCCGCATCGCCGGCGTCCGCTACGCCGCCGTCGGCTACACGATGACCAGCCTCACGCTGCCGGGCGCCGCCGCCCCGTCGGGCGATGATCGGATGCACGCCGTCTACCGCCGTATGCCCGAACTTCTGGCGCCCCAGCTCAGGATCCTGTTCCAGGAGCTGCTCGAAGGCGACGGAGCGGTCGCCTACAACTGCTCGGCCGGCCAGGACCGCACCGGCTTCGCCACCGCCATGGTGCTCTCGGCCCTGGGCGTCTCGCGCGAGACGATCATCGCCGACTACCACCTGTCGACGACCTACCGGCGGCCCGAGTTCGAGATGCCCCGCATCGATCCCGCGACCGCCGGCGCCAATCCGGCCGCGGCCATGTTCGCCGGCTACCAGCAGGACCCGAACTACAAGACCCCCCGCCCGCTCTACGACAGCCAGCGCCGGGCTCTGCTGGACGTCGCCCTCTCCGAGGTGGAAAGCCGCTGGGGTTCCGTCGACGCCTATCTCGACAAGGCGCTGGGCGTCAGCCCCGCAGACGTCGCAAAGCTGCGGGCGATGTATCTGGAATAGCGGCCGACCTGAACCGCCTGGCGCGCACCGCTTGACTGACGCGGGGACGGCCGCCGCAGCCTGCGGGCCGTTCCGTCCGTCGTGAGAGGTCGCCGCCATGCAAGACCCCCTCGCCGCCGCCAAGGCCCAGCTGCACGACGACGGCTGGTGCGTGATCCCGGGCGTCCTCGACCCCGCCGCCGCCCGCCAGGCCCTGGACCGCCTCTGGGCCGCGGCCGACGAGAGCCGTCGGCGCGGCGTCGACACCTACATGCCGGTTTTGGATCCCAATGAAAGCAACGTGCGCGTCTTCTTCCTGATGGAGCTGGACGCGATCTTCCGCGAGCTGATCGCCCACCCCACCGCCGTCGAGATGGTCCGCTCGTTGCTGGGCCGCGACTTCCTGATCTCCAACTTCACCGCCAACATCGCCCGCCCGGGCTCGAGATCCATGGCGCTGCATTCGGATCAGTCGCTCGTCGTGCCCGAGCCCTGGGTTCAGCCCTGGGCGCTCAACGTCATCTGGTGCCTGACCGACGTCACGTTCGAGAACGGCGCCACCCTGTTCATCCCCGGCAGCCACCACTGGCAGACCCGCGCCAACGTCCCAGCCGACGCCAACCGGCGCCTCAAGCCCTTCGAGGCCAAGGCCGGGTCGATCATCGTGATGGAAGGCCGCATCTGGCACACGTCGGGCGCCAACATCACGGCCGACCAGGATCGCGCCCTGCTGTTCGGCTACTACACGCGCCCGTTCCTGCGTCAGCAGGTCAACTGGAACGCCGCCCTCTCGGCCGAGACGCAAGCCTCGCTGAGCCCCCAAATGCGCCGCTGGCTGGGCCTTGAGGCCACCGCCAACACCGGCGACGCCCCCGACCTGCGCTACCTCGACGACCAGTTCGCGACCTAGGTCAGCTCTACCCGCCCAGCTTCGCCGCCAGTTTGCCCACCGTGTTCCAGTTGCGGCCCGTCCCGCGCACCTTGAGCTTCCGCTCGATCACGGCGCCCGACAGCTTCGAGGTCCCAGAGCCCTCCGGATAGCAGAGGTAGAGACACCCCGGCCCCGCCGCGACCTCCTCGCCGAACACGCAGAACGGCTTCAGGTCCGCGAGGTCGCCGTCCGCCTCCCCGCGCAGGAAGTAGACGATGAAGGTCGATGGCCGCTCCCGTGCAAACTCGGGGAACGGGTTGGACGCCATGACCGACTTCAGCTGGTCCACGTCGCGCACCAAGACGTCGGTCTTGAACGCGAAGGTCTTCTCGATCCCGGCCTCGAACACCCTCTCGATCTCGGCCGGCGTCAGCGTCGAGCCCACCAGGGCGTTGCCGCTGGCCAGCAGGGTCTGGGGATCGTCGAAGCCCAGCTCGGCCAGCATCGCGCGCAGCTGCGCCATCGGCAGCGCCCCCTGGCCGCCGACGTTCACCGCCCGCATCAGCGCAGCATAGCGTCTCACTTGGACGCGGCTTCCCACTCCAGGAACTCGGGCTGCTCCAGCAGACGCGCGCTGTACTCGCCGCAGCGGCCGTCGTCGCCGTAGTCGCTGAGCCTGATTCCATAGGTCCGGAACCGCGACGCCACCGGCGTGTAGAAGGCGTCGGCGATCGACCAGTCGCCGGCCAGGAACGGCCCGCCGAAGCGGTCCAGCATCCCCGTCCACAGCGACACGATCCGGCGCACGTTGGCCTGGGTCGCCGGCGAGATGTCGACAGGCCGGGGCTCGACGTCCAGCGCCATGGGGCACTCGCCGCGCAACGAGGCGAACCCCGAGTGCATCTCGGCCGCCGCCGAACGGGCCAGCGCCCGCGCCGCGGGGTCCCTGGGCCACAGCTGCGGCGCCTTCTCGGCCGCGTACTCGCAGATCGCCAGCGAATCCACGACCACGAGGTCGCCATCCTTCAGGCAGGGCACCAGTCCGGAGGGCGAATGTTTCCGGATCGCCGCCTCGCTCATGTTGTTTTCCTGGCGCAGCTCGACCAGCACCTCCTCGAAGGGCAGGCTGGCGCGCCTCAGCGCCAGCCACGGTCGCATCGACCAGGTCGACCACTTCTTCGTGCCGATCACCAATTGCATCGCCGACTCCTTGCTGCGGACCTGAAACACTTGAACTGTTGCGGCGGGGGGCCGGGCGCCATCTAGTCGCACCAATCATAAGAACAACAGCTGCTGAACGAGGACGCGCCCCCATGACCGAAGCCGTTTCGCCCGACGCCACGTCCGCTGCGAAACCCGCCGTCCCCGAAGCTTCGGCCGGGACGCCCTATTCGGCGGGCTACACGCGCTACGCGATGTTCCTGCTGCTGGGCATCTACGTCGTCAACTTCCTCGACCGCCAAGTCATCAACATCCTGGCCGAGCCGATCAAGAACGACCTGGGCCTCGCCGACTGGCAACTGGGCCTGATGAGCGGCCTCGCATTCGCGGTCTTCTACACGTTCCTCGGGATCCCGATCGCGCGGATGGCCGAGCGCAAGAACCGCCCCTACATCATCGGCACCGCCGTGGCGGTGTGGAGCGGGTTCACCGCGCTGTGCGCCACCGCCGGCAACTTCTGGCAGCTGATCATCTACCGGATCGGCGTCGGCGTGGGCGAAGCGGGCTGCACGCCTCCGGCCCACTCGCTGATCGCCGACTACGCCCCCAAGGAGAAGCGCGCTTCGGCGCTGGCCTTCTACTCGATGGGCACGCCGATCGGCGGCCTCATCGGCCTCGTCATGGGCGGCATCGTGGCCGACGCCTACGGCTGGCGGACCGCCTTCCTGGTGGCCGGCGCTCCCGGGCTCATCTTCGCGGCCCTGGCCTTCTTCACGCTGAAGGAGCCGCGGCGCCTGCTCTCGGCCCAGGCCGAGAAGGTTCGCATGGCCTCGACCGCGACCTTCAGCCAGACCATGGCCTACCTCGCCAAGCGGCCCACCTTCTGGTTCATCGCCTTCGCCGCCGCCATCAAGGCCTTCATCGGCTACGGCCACGCGCCCTTCACCGCCTCGTTCTTCCTGCGCAATCACCCTGCCGAGATCGCGGCCCTGGCCGACGACTTCGGCCTCAAGTCGGTGGGATTCCTGGGGCTGGCGCTGGGTCTCATCAGCGGCACGGCCGGGGCCATCGGCTCCTGGGTCGGCGGCTGGATCGCCGACAAATTCGGCCGCAAGGACCTGCGCGCCTACATGGTGGCGCCGGCCATCGCCAGCCTGGTCACGATCCCGGTCTACATCGTCGCGGTCACCATCGACTCGGCGGCCATCGCCCTCTTCATCCTGGCGATCAACGCCTTCCTGGGCACCCTCTGGTACGGCCCGGTCTACGGCACCGGCCAGTCGGTCGTGCCGCCGCACATGCGCGCCACCGCCGCGGCCATCCTGCTCTTCATCATCAACCTGGTCGGTCTGGGCCTCGGCCCGCTCGCTGTGGGCATCCTCTCGGATTACCTGAACAACGGCCTGGGCCTGGGCGCCGCCCAAGGCGTCCGCTGGGCCCTCATCATCTCCTCCTGCTTCGGGATGGTGGCGTTCGTCTGCTTCTGGATGGCCCGCAAGACCATCCGCGAAGACACGGTCAGCTAAGCCTGTCCGCGCCCTTCTCCCTCGCGGGAGAAGGGCGCGCACTCCGCGAGCTGCTGGTGCGGCTGGCGCAGGACGGCCGCTGGCTAGATCACCCGTCCCCGCTGCGCCCGCGCGACGGCGTCGGTGCGGTTAGCGGCGCCCAGCCAGCTGATCAGGCGCGAGACGTGAATCTTCACGGTGGCGGGCGAGATGCCGAGTTCGATGGCGATCTCCTTGTTGGTCAGCCCCCTTGAGAGCCCGCCCAGCACCTCCTGCTGGCGCGGCGGCAGCGTACGCGCCTCGTGCTCCTGAAGCTGCGGGATGCCCTCGCGAATGGCCTCCAGCAGCACCGCCGCATCGGTGTTCTTGGACAGAACCGCGGTCACGCCGCAGCCGGCGACCGCCGCAAGCAGCGCTGGATCGGTCAACCCCGTCACCACGAGCACCACCGCGCCCGGCGCCCTCGCCCTAAGAGCGCGTAGGCCTTCGGCCGGCTCGGCGCCGGGCATGTCCAGGTCCAGTAGGCAGAAATCCGGCCGCGCCTCGGCCGCCGCCCAGGCCTGCGGATAGTCACTGGCCTCGTCGATGATCACGCCCGGCCAGCGGTCGCGCATGGTCGCCGCCAGCGCCTGGCGCATCAGAGGGTGGTCGTCACAGATCAGGCCGCGCATCGGACGCCCGCGACAGGATCGGCCCGATCGGCCGGCAGCCGAATATAGAACGCCGCCCCACGGGTCAGCCCCGGCTGTACGCCGCAGGTCCCCTCCATGAGCGCCATCAGACCCCATGTCGACGACAGGCCCAGGCCGAAGCCGCCGGTGTCGCCCACATGGGCGCCTTGCTGGAACGGGCTGAAGATCCGCGCCTCGTCGCCGGGCGCCAGGCCGCGGCCGTCGTCCACCACCATGAGCGCCACCTCGTCACCGCGCAGGCGCGCGCCCATCACGATCCGGCGCCCGCCGGAATGCCGGATGGCGTTCGCCACCAGGTTCTCCAGCGCCCGCGCAAGCAGGATCGGATCGGCCCTGAGGCTCAGGCCGCGCCCTGCCACGGAAATCCCGATGCCCGCCAGGGCGGCCGCCGGACCCTGGGTCAGCAGCACCCGGTCGAAGACCTCGCCGGCCGTGACGCGCGTCACCTGCGGTCGAACGGCGCCGCTCTCCAACTTCAGGTGCTCCAGCATCGCAGCCACCAGCGCGCGGGCCGCGTTCAGAGCCTGCCGCACCGAGCCGATCGACGGCGCCTGCTCGGCCGCACGGCCGCCGGGTTTCACACGATCCAGATAGAGGGCGGCGGCCTGCAGCGGCCGCTGCAGATCGTGGCTGGCCGCGCGGATGAACTGCGTCTTGGCGTCCCGTTCGCGCGCCAGCACGGCCAGCGCCGCCGCCAGTTCCCGACGGGCCGCGTCGGCCGCCGCCCGCGCCGCCGTCTCCTTCACGACACCGTCAGCTTCAATGTCCTCGACAACTCGCCGACGGGCGTCGGCATCGCAGGCGGCACAAACGCGAGCGGGCAGTTTGTCGGCGGGCCTCTGACCTTCCTGTCGGCTCAGAACCTCACCTTCACGAAGTCGGCTTCGGTCGAGCTGGAGCAGGGCGAATGGCTCGCCTTCTTCCTGAACAACGGCGGCAACTACTCGAACGATTCCACGGGCTTCAGCCTGACGCTGACCCGCGACACCGCCGGCGCCGTCCCCGAGCCCGGCGCCTGGGCGCTGATGATCCTGGGCTTCGGCCTCGCCGGCGCCGCGGCCCGCGGGCGGCGCGCGATGGCCTGATCCGGATCCGCCCGTCCCGGCCTCGGTGCAGCCGGGGCGACCCCGGCGGTCGGAGCGCGGCCCCGCCTCCCCCATGAGGCGGGGCCGCAAGCCGTTCAGGCGCCTACGAACGTCCCGTGCAGACTCACCGGCAGCGTCAGCGGCGCGCGCCAGGTGCAGACCGGGCCGTCCGCGATCCGGCGCGCATCGAACGCGTGCAGCTCGGTCGCCCCCGCCTTGGTGTTCACCGCTGGCGCCAGCAGCCAGCCGTCCAGCTCGCCCGAGCCGCCCGGCCGGGCCACGAACACCGCCTCCTCCATCAGCATGCCCGCGCCGAAGTTGAAGGCGTCGGCCCTGCCGGTCTTCCAGTCGTGGCTGGCCAGCCCGTTGAACATCGGCACGTCCGGCGCATCGCCCGCCGCGTGGATCGTGTAGCGCCGCGGCTCGGCCGTTCGCGCGCCGTTGCGCGGGAACTCGGCCGCCACGCCCACCGACTCGACGCCGGCCTTGCCGTCGGGGCGCAGGGTCACCAGTCCCAGCAAGGGCGGCGCCTGGCGTTTGTAGGTCCCGGTCATCAGCGATCTGCCGTTCTCGCGGGCGAAGCTGGGGTCGGGGCTGAAGCAGCCGTCGAACCGGATCGTGCCGTCCGCGTCCTCCCACGCCCCGCCGAAGTGGAACGCGAACGCCGGCGGCAGCTCGTAGACCCGCCGCCGGGAGAAGTCCGCCTTGTCCACTACCAGGACCTGGCTGCCCATCTCGGGCCGCCACGAGAAGCTGTCGGCGTACGGTGTCGTGAACCGGTCCTGCACCCACGGCTGCAGGTAGAGCACCAGGTGGCGCGGCGTGGTGACGAAGTCGTGGATGTAGCTGGCCCGCGGCATGTCCAGCATCCGGGCTTCCTTCAGGGTCCCGTCCGCCGCCAGCCGCCAGACGATGGCCTTCGAGCCGTTGACGCCCAGGCTCCACACGTCGCCATCCGGCCCCCGGCTGGGGTGGGCCAGGAACGGCATGTGCTTCAGGTCGTCCCGCAGGGTGCGCACCCCCTTGGTCGACAGGTCGGCCGGGTCGACCGCGATGGGCGAGCCCGCCTCCCACAGCGCCCACAACTCGCCGCCCACCCGCATCACCGAGATGTTGGCCGCGTTGACGTCGTCGTTGTCGCCCACCTTGGCGCCGGGCCGCGCCGGCGTGCCGAAGCCCGGCGTGACCACCGCGTTCGCCGCGATGTCGGCGCGGCGCTTCGGCGTGTCGATGAAGCGGGCCTCCACCGTCGCGCGGCCGTCCGCGATCCGGTAGGCGCGCATCAGGCCATCACCGTCGAACCAGTGCTCGACCGACCCGCCAGGACGCCGGAACTTCCCCGGCCCGTTGCGGTACAGCGAGCCCGCCAGTCCCGCCGGCGCACGGCCGCGCACCAGGGTCATCGGCGTCCTCGGCACGTCGGCGTCCAAATCGGCGAACGCGGCCGACCAGGTGGGTTGCGCGGCCCGGGCGACCTCGGGGGTGATCAGGCTGGCGGCGGCGGTGGCGCAGAAGGCGCCCAGCAGTTGGCGGCGATCCATGGCGCTCACCGGGCCATCGAGATGGTCTGGACGCCGGCGCCGGCGTTGACCTGGAAGGCGGCCTCGTCCCACTTGGGCGGGCCCATGGCCGCCTTGGCGTTGTTCGAGAAGCCGTAGGGCTCGGTCGGGATGCCGAAGGGGTTGGTCCCCATCTTCCCATCGCCGTTCACGTCGTGGAACGCCTTCACGGCGTAGCGGCCGGGGGCCAGACCCTCGAACGTCTTGCTGGCCGTGTCCCCGGTGACCGCGATCCGGTCCGCCGCCACCGGCGCGGCCTTGTCGCCATAGGCCTCGGCGCTGTTCACCAGCACGAAGTTGACCGCGCCCCTGGGCTCCAGGCCCGTGAAGGTGACGGTCAGGCTGGCGGTGTCGGCCGCCCTCGCCGCGAACGGCGCGGCGCACAGGGTGAGGGCGAGAAGCAGGGGAAGTCGCATCGGGGAGAAGCTCCGGTCGGGGTGTTGACCCCACCCTGGCCGACCCCCGCGCCGCCCGCATCCGCCCATACGCAAACCGCCGCCGGCCGTTCGCGAACGACCCGTCCCGCCGTTCGCGAAGCGTGAGTTACATCAGCGTGGCGCGCTGGGCCTGCGCGTAAGGCGAGTCGAAGGCCGTGACCTTCAGCGCCGTCCTCGCCTGATCCACCCGGAGGTGGAACAGCGACTCCCAGTCCACACCCAGCAGCAGCTGCGTCTCGCGCCCCTGCGTCCAGCCCTTGAAGAGGCAGTCCAGCACCACCTCGATGTTGTCGGGCCGGCGCGCCGCCGCCGCGGTCAGGGTCACCGCGCTGGCCAGCGCCGAATAGTGGTGCCCCACCTGGCCCATCAGGAATCCGCCCATCGCCACCCGGTCCAGCGGCCGCAGCGAGTATCCTGCCACCAGCCCCCACAGAGGCATGCACTGGATCACCTGGACGTTGATGTGGTTCAGCGGCGCCGGCATGTGGCGCAGGTAGGGAATCACGCTGGTCCAGTAGGCGTCCGCCGCCGGACTGCCCGGCCGCAGGATCTCCTGACTGAGGGCATAGCCCAGCGACGCCGGCGGGAACTGCGCGAGACGCTCGACGTCGAATGGCCCCGGGATCGGCCCCGCCGTCGCCTCGGCCACGCCGGGCAGCGCCAGCGCCGCCGCCGCCATGCGCGAGTTGATCCGGGGGTCCAACTCGCCGGCCATCTCCATCATCTGCTGCGCATAGCCCTGCCGGCCCGCGCCCACGGCGGGCGCCGCGATGTTCCACAGGTTGCGCCAGAACCCCTCGGTGATCGGCAGCGGGTCCGGCAGCCGCGTGCGTGGCGGAAACACCGCCCCGCCCAGCCACCCGGCCGCCGCATTGTCGAAGATGTCGACCATTCGCTCGGGGGCCGCGGCGGCCACATGCACGGCCTTGGCCGCCAGCGCCCGCAGCCCCACGCGGGTCACGCCATGGCGAAGCCCCAGCGCCAGCGCGCCGGCGTCGCCGCGCCCCTCCTGCGCCATGTCCTCGAACGCGTCCCTTGTCGCCATCTTGGCCAAGTCCCGCGCCTCCCCCCTACTCACCACTCTCTAGTGGCCCAATCTACCCCCGCGCCCCCCCGGACTGCGGCGTTCGCCTCACAGGGGAATCATTCAACCCTAGGCGCCCCTCGGGCCGTCGTCACCGCGAAACCGCGCGAAGGTGTTGTCGTGACGCGCGCCGCTCGCCCGTCCTTGGGCTACGAACGCTCAGAGCCGAGAGACCATCACGATGCGTCCCACCCTCACCGCCTTCCAGGCCTCGCCGGACCGCGGCCGCGGTCTGGCCCGCGACATGGGCGTCCGCTGGGCCTTCGAAGAGGTGGGCCAGCCTTACGACGTGCGGCTCGTCACCTTCGCCGAGATGAAGGGGCCGGCGCACCTGGCGCTCCACCCCTTCGGCCAGATCCCCACCTACGAGTCGGACGGCCTCAGCCTGTTCGAGTCGGGCGCCATCGTGCTGCACATCGCCCAGGAGCATCCGGGCCTCCTGCCCCACGCCTCCCACGGCCGCGCCCGCGCCGTCACCTGGATGTTCGCGGCGCTCAGCACGGTCGAACCGCCTATCGTGGAGCGCTCCATGGCCGGCCTCGTCGAGCGCGACCGGCCCTGGTTCGCCGATCGCCTGCCGTTGCTGGACGAACGTATCGACGTCCGCCTCACGCAGCTCGCCCGCCATCTCGGCGACTCGGCCTGGCTCGACGGCGACTTCAGCGCCGGCGACCTGATGATGGTCACGGTCCTGCGCCGCGCCGACCCCGCGATGCTGGCCCGCCACCCCACCTTGGCCGCCTACATCGCCCGCGCCGAAGCCCGCCCCGCCTTCCAGCGCGCCTTCGCCGCCCAGCTCGCCGTCTTCACCGCCCTGCAGTCCGGCGGCTGAGGCCTTTGCGCCCCGCAACCATCCGGTCAGCTTCGGCGACGACGTCCCGGGGCGTCAGGCCGCCTCGGCGGCCTTGAACGCCGGCCGTTCCTGTAGGCGGTCGGCATAGGCCGACAGGTTGGGGCAGTTTGCGAAGTCGGCGCCCATCCGCCGCGCCATCATGATCGCGTGGCCCGTGATCGTGTCGGCCACGGTGAACTCGTCGGCCATGTACTCGCGCCCCGCCATGTGCGCCTCGGCGGCGTCGAGCGTGCGGTTCAGCAGCTTCAGGGCGCGGGCCGCCATCTCCGGGTTGCGGCGGTCGGGCGGCAGCAGGATCGTCTCGACCACATAGTTGTTGATCGGCGGCATGATCATGCCTTCGGCATAGTGCAGCCACTGTAGGTACATGGCGAAGTTCGGCGAGTCCGGGCCCCGGATCAGGTGCGGCGCGTACTTGGCGCCCAGGTACTGGGCGATGGCCGTGCTCTCCGAGATCGTCGTATCGCCGTCGATCAGGGTCGGGACCCGACCGTTCGGATTGATCCGCGTGTACTCCGGGCCGCGCATCTCCTTCTGCCCCAGCTGGAAGCGCTCCAGTTCATAGGGCTGGCCGATCTCCTCCAGCAGCCAGACCGTCCGCACGGCGCGCGAGTTCGGGGCGAAGTAGACTTTCATGGCGTGTCCTCTCGTCTTGTTGGGCGACGCGGCGGGCGAAGGCCGGCGGCCGGCCTTGCATTCTGGACCGATCGGTCCACTCTGCAAGTCATGGCGCGCCCCGCGGAGTTCGATCGATCCAAGGCCGTGGACCGGGCCCTGCGTCTGTTCTGGCGCAAGGGCTACCAGGCCAGCTCGCTCGCCGACCTGCTGGAGGCGATGGGCATCGGGCGCAGCAGCTTCTACGCCGCCTTCACCGACAAGCGCAGCCTGTTCATCGTCTGCCTCGACCTGTTCGCCGAGCGCACGCTGGCCCTGCTCGAGCGGTCCTGCGCCCAGAGGCCGCCGCTCGATGCGCTGCAGGGCTTCTTCGAGGGCGACCTGTTCGGCGGGCGGGGCGAACTGCGCCAGTGGGGCTGCATGCTGGTGAACACCTCGCTCGAGATGGCCGGGGTCGACGACGGCCTGGCCGCCCACGCCAGCCGCCACCTCGACCGGGTGCAGCACGCCTTCCAGGCCAGCCTGCGGACCGCCGGCGCGCCGCCCGCGCTCGCCGACGATCTGGCCGCCATGCTGATGCTGGTGAACGAGGGCGTCCGGGTCTCCAGCCGCCGCGCGGCGCCCGACGCCCGGTCCTCGCCCGCCATCGCCGCCATCTTCCGCCTGGTGCGCAGCGCCATCGCCGTCCCGCCCGTCAGCAGAGAGATCACGCTATGAGACACGAACTCCAGGTCGAGATCCTCAAGGAGCTCATGCAGCAGCTCGACGAGGGCCGGAACGTCGACGCCGGCGTCCAGTACCGCGTGCCCACCGCCGCCTATGTCTGCCCCGACCAGGCGGCCCGGGAGTGGGACGCCTTCTTCCGCAACCACCCCCAGCTGATCGGCCTGTCGCAGGACCTGCCCGAGCCGGGCGCGTTCTTCACGCTCGACGACTTCGGCACGCCGCTCCTGGCCACGCGCGACAGGAACGGCGTCTTCCGCGCCTTCCTCAACGCCTGCCGCCACCGCGCGGTGAAGGTGGCCTCGGAACCGCGCGGCAAGCAATCGGTCTTCCTCTGTCCCTTCCACAACTGGAGCTACGCCAACACCGGCGACCTCCTCGCCGTCCCCAACGAGGATCACTTCGGCGCCATCGACAAGTCGTGCCACGGCCTCATCGCCCTGCCCGCGGTCGAGCGCGACGGCCTGCTCTGGGTGCATCCCCAGGCCGACGGCCACCTGGATGTCGACGAACTTCTGGGCGCCGAGCTGGCGGCCGAGCTGGCCTCGTTCGACCTGGCCCGCCACGGCTTCGCCGGCGCCACGCCCATCCCCGGCGACCTCAACTGGAAGTTCGCCAACGACACCTTCGGCGAGACCTACCACTTCGGAAAGCTGCACAAGGACACGCTGGGCCGCGTGTTCTACGGCAACAACCTCCACTTCAAGGAGTTCGGCCGCCACCACCGCTTCGTCACCGCCAGCCGCGGCATCGACCGCCTGCGCACCCTGCCCGAGTCCGAGTGGAGCGTGGTGGGCGCCACCTTCGTGCTCTACCACCTGTTCCCGAACATCCAGCTGATCTGCAGCAGCGAGAGCGCCACCCTGATCCGCATCTACCCCGACCCCGCCCATCCGGGCCGCTCGGTCACCAAGGTCAGCTTCTACTTCTCGCCCGAGACCGCCGCCGAGGCCGCGGCCCGCGATGCGGCCGGCGTCGATCCGCGCGCCGTCTACGATCCCTCCAACGACCGCCGCGGCCCCAGCCTCCAGGCCTCGTTCGAGGTCTTCAAGAGCACCATCGCCCAGGAAGACTACGTGATGGGCGCGCTGCAGCAGCGCACCGCAGAGAGCGGCCAGCTCAAGGAGGTCATCCTCGGCCGCAACGAGCCGGCCCTGCACCACTTCCACCGCAACTACCGCGAGGCGCTGAACCAGCCGCCCCTGGAGCCGGTGGGGTAGAGCCTGCGCCGGTTTGGATCGATCTCCAGGACTGGAGGCTCGAGCCCTTTGATTTAGAGTGCGTTCTGGGGCGAAACCGGTTTCCGCGTTCGCCCAACGCGCTCTAGGCGAGGCGGTCTCGCACCCGCCGCCTCGCCCGTCGCCGCCGCACGGCCGCCGCCCCTCAGGGCTCGGCCGCGGCGGCGGCGCATGGGCGACGGCTAAGCGCGCGCACACGAAAACGGGTTCTGTCCCGTCTTCCCTGACGGCCATCGGGGCGGCCTGGCCCGCGCGACCAGACAGGTGCGACCCCCGTCACACCCCTGCCGTCAAACAAGCTTGAGTGTGTCGCGGCAAGTTCGTGCAGGCGTCCGGGAACCATCACCAAAGGATCGAGACCGGTCGCTACGCCTGCCCCTCAAATCGAGGGGATGACCATGAGACTTTACGGCTACCTGGCCTCTGCAAGCACTTTAGCCCTGATCCTGACGGCCGCCGCGCCCGCGCGGGCCGCCGACGCCAACGCGGCGGACGGCGATGCGGGGCCTGCGCTCGAGGAGCTGCTGGTCACGGCGCAAAAGCGAAGCGAGAACCTTCAGGATACGCCGATCGCCATCTCGGTTCTCACGTCGCAGGGCCTGGAAGACCGCAACGTCTACTCGCTCGTCGACCTGGGCGACGGCGCGATACCGTCCCTGAAGGTGGCCCCGTTCTTCTCGCGGCCGGGCGCGCTGATCATGAACGTGCGCGGCATCGGGGTCCTGTCGGACTCGAACCAGCCTGCCCGGGACCAGGGCGTCGGCATCTACGTGGACGGAGTCTATCTCGGCCGCCCGCAAGGTCTGGGGACGGCGCTCTACGACGTGGAGAGCATTGAGGTGCTGAAGGGGCCGCAGGGCACGCTGTTCGGTCGCAACACCGAAGGCGGCGCCGTCAGCATCACGACCAAGAGGCCGACCGGAGAGTTCGGGCTCATGGCCAAGGCTGGCGTCTCAAACTTCGCCGGCTACGTGGGCGAAATGCACCTGGATCTGCCGAGGGTCGCCAACATCTCGGTCAAGCTGGACGGCGTCGTCACCGCGCGTGACGGCTGGGTCAAGAACCCGCTCGCCACCGCGGAAGACTTCGGCGGCTACAACAAGCGGGCTTTGCGCGCCCGCCTGCTCTGGGAGCCGGTCGCGAACTTCACCGCCGATTACGCTTACGACGCCGCCTATGACGCGACGACGACCCTCTATCAGCAGTTTCTCGCGGCCAGCACCTATCCGACGGCTCTGGCCCCGGCGGCGGGCAACACGGCGAGCACCAAGCGCATCAGGAACGCCACGTTCGGGGTCCCACAACGCGAGAGCATCGGAAGGACCGAGGGCCATCGCCTGACCCTGGACTGGAAGCTCTCGGACCATGCGCTGGTCAAGTCGATCACGTCCTACCGTGACCTGACCCAGTCGCAGTGGGACAACGGCTCGGTGGCCCAGTCGGCCGGCGTGTTCCGCACGGGCGCGACCTTCCTGAACCAGGACTACGGGCGCTACAGCCTCGCCTACTTCAAGCAGCAGCAGTCGAGCGAGGAGGTGCAACTCATCGGGGACCTGCCCCGCATCAAGTACGTGCTGGGCGCGCTGTACTACCGCGAAAGGGTTTCGGACAACGCGCGCGCCTTCGCGACCAACACCTTCACCGACGCCGTGGGCGTCAACGGCGTGCCTCGGGCGATCGACCCGCTGACCCAGCGCATCGACCGCGCCAGCGAAGTGACCACCAAGAGCTATGGTGCGTTCGGCCAGGCGACCTATACCCCGCCGCTCCTGGACGACGCCCTGCACATCACCGCCGGCGGCCGCTTCACGCGCGACGAGAAGAAGGGCCGGATGCGCACCATCAACAACGTGAATTTCCCCCTGGGCTCGGCGGGCCGCATCATCGGCGGCCTCACCTCGCCCAATCCGCTGGACGAGTCCTGGGAGCGGTTCGACCCGATCCTGAACGTGGCCTTCGACGTCTCGGAGGACATCCTCGTCTACGGAAAGTACAGCACGGGCTACAAGTCGGGCGGCGCCAACTCCCGTTCGTTGCGCTACGCGCCGTTCGACCCCGAGACGGTCGCGATGTTCGAGGCCGGCGCGAAGGCCGAGTTCATGGACCGGCGTGTGCGCGTCAACGTGTCGGCCTACGACGGCCGCTACAAGGACATTCAGCTCGACTTCAGCGCGCAGTATCTGCAGACCGACCCGGTCACCGGCGCCCTGCTGCAGACGCAGCGTACGACCACCGAAACGACCAACGCGCCGGGCAAGGGCAAGCTGCGCGGCTTCGAGGCCGACGTCGCCTTCGCGGTGACCGACGAACTCACCGTGTCGGGCAGCTACGCGTACAACAAGGTGAAAATCCCCGACACGCTCAACCCCTTCCCGCAGGCGAACGGCCGGATCATCACCGTGCCGATCCCCATCTATCAGGTCTACACGCCCGAGAACGCCGCCAGCTTCTCCATCGACTACAGCCGTCCGGCGTTCGGCGAGGCCCGGTTCGTGGCCCACCTGGATGGGAATTATGGCGACGGCTACTACGCCAACTACACCGACGTCGCGTACGACCCGGTAACCCGGGCGGTCACGATCCGTCAGCCGAAGGGCGACAGCTCGTTCCTGGTCAACGCGCGACTCTCGATCGCCGACCTGCCGACGGGGCCGGGGCGCACCACCGTCTCGATCTGGTCGCGGAACCTGTTGAACCAGGAACACGTGTTCGCGAAGTTCCTGAGCGATCGGACCGGCCTCGGCGGCTTCTTCAACGAACCGCGCACCTTCGGCCTGGAAGTCTCGATGAAGATGTGACGCGTCCGGCGCCGGCGGGCCATACCGCCGGCGTCGCCTCGCCGGGAGAGCCGCTCAAGGGGACACGCTCACGTTCGCCGTGATGGGGATAGGTCTCCTAACCCCAAAAGCTCCCCGCTCAGGTCGAAAATCGTGCGGGGATCTCGGGGTCGGCGGTGTCCAGCAGCGGGATCCGCCCTTCGGGAAGTCCCCGATAGGCCTCGAACCAGCGATCCACCCAGTCCGGATCCCTCGCCCGGCTCGGGTGATAGCTCGGCGACAGCGAGCGCAGGATGGCCGGCGAGGCGTGGCGCGCGAACCGCCCGACCATGGCCCACAGGGCGCGCCGGCTCTTCCAGTCCGTCCAGCGCCCGTCCCGCTTCAGCATCGCGCGATAGCCCTTGCGGCTGGCGCGCGCCACGTGCCAGGCGGCGAACAGCGTGCCCCAGACCCTTGGCCAATAGCCGCCGCAGAGGTGCTGATAGAGGTCGAACGCCACGGTCTTGTGCTCGGTCTCCTCCACCATGTGCCAGAGCACCAGCGAGGCCACGGAGCGGTCGGCGTCGCCGAACAGCAGCGCGCGCTGATGGATCAGCCACTCCGTGATGCCCATGGTCATGGTCTCGAACCCGGCGGTGTAGGCCAGCCGCCAGCGCAGGCTGCGCGCCTGGAAGCGGGCATAGTCCGCCTCCATCTCGGCCTCGACCCCGGCCAGTTCCGGATAGCTGCGCTTCAGGATCTCGTTGTAGCGGCGGTGGTTCTGGAAGTGGACGCCCTCCTGGCCGATGAAGGCGCGCGCGTCGGCGGCCAGCAAGGGGTCCTTCACCTGGCGCAGCGCCTCGGTGACCGTCCGGATCAGAAACGGCTCCAGATAGGGCATGGCCAGCGAGGCGCCGTTGACCATGTGGCTCCACTCGGGTCGCGCCGGATGCCAGACGGGGTCGATCTGTTCGTCGAACGCGAAGGGGATGCGCCGCACGACGATCTTCGAGGCGCTCACGACCCGCCCTTCCCTTGATGCCTCAGATGGCTCCAGGCGCCCCACACCAGCAGGACGGCGGCCAGGTGAACGCCCACCATCGCCGGCCAGCCGAACAGGAAGATGATGTTGTTGATCGTCACGTCGCCCGGGAAGGGGCCGCCGCCGAACTCCAGCCCCCGCGTCCCGAAGATCGCATTGGCGATGGCCGGCAACGTGAAGAGCCAGGCGAAGGCCAGCGCCGACCAGAAGAGGACCGCCTGCGCCCGCTCGCCCAATCGCAGATAGCCGCCCGCCGCGCCGATGGCGATCAGGAGGGTGCCGTTCGTGATCGCCTCCAGATGGGCCATGTTCCACGCCCGGCGATCGCCGCCGATGCTGACCGGCACGTCCCTGACGAACGGCCACAGGTCGATCGCGCCCAACGTAAAGAAGAAATAGGCCCAGCCGACCGCCAGCGCGGTGACAAAGAGACCCAGGCCATTCAGCACAAGCAAGCCGCGACGTCGTTCGCTGAGCACATCCGGTCTCCGCCTGTTTCAAGGCAAAGCCTAGCACGCCGCAGTCCCCGGGAAAGTCGACCCGCGACGCCCGGGGGGTCGGTGTGGTGTCGCCGCCCCCGGTGGCCCTTACCAGTCACCGACCCTTATGCGGCCGTCAGGATGGCCCGCAAAAAGCTCCTGGTCCTCGCGCACCCCCCGAATGGCGATGGACGGAGAAAGTTCATCGCATGAACCTCCCGTCCAGAACATGCGGGTGGTGGGCCGTTCGGGGTCCAACAACCCGCTCGGACAGGCCGGGGGGCACAATGACGATCAGAAAACAAGGCGACCGCGGTCATCTTCGGACCGGGGCATCCATCATGAAGAAGCCGAATGCTGTCGCTCGAGCGACGCGACATCTTGCGACAAGGGAGAAATTGCTGGCTGGGCTGGTCGTCTCAGCGATTGCGACCAGCTTCGCGGGTAGCGCCATGGCAGATGTCACGACCACCGCTAGCGCTACGTACTCGTCGAGTGCAAACGGGCCTGGTCCCGTCGCCCCGCCGAGCCAGACAGGACCGGTCGCCTCGTCGAACAGCGCGCACGTCGATTACAGCTACCTGGGCGCCTGTGGCGGCGCCACTCACTGCACCCTTTTCGGCTATGCCGATGCCCTGGCCTCGGGTGACCTAAGAACGGGCCAGCTGAAGGCCGTCGCCTTCACGACGGACTCCTTCGGGAACGCCGGGGCTGGCGTAAGCATGAACGAAAGCTTGAGGTTCGATGCTCAGACCGACAGCCCGCAATGGATCGATTTCACGTACGATGTGGACGGCAGCTTCACCGGTAGCAGAGGTCAGGCGCTTTACAGTCTGGCCCTCGGCGGGATTGGCGGCTGGAGTTACCGCATGCTCGCTACGGGGGGCTCTGGCCCCGTGTCCTCGACATCGGACCCTGCGCTCGTGCGCCTCAGCCGCTTCGACGCGACGGGCATGGCGGGCTCATTTCGTGTCCCGAAGGGCTTGAGCAGCCTCTCGATCTCGCTGGGCCTCTCTGTGCTCAACAACGCGGACTTCGGCCACACCGCCACGTTCCGTTTCGGGGCATTGCCGACCGGCGTCTCGTACACCTCCAGATCCGGACAATTTCTCACTCAGACAGGCGCTGTCCCCGAACCTGCAGCTTGGGCAATGCTGGTTCTCGGATTTGGGGCGATAGGTTCATTGATCCGCCCGAGGCGTGCTGTAGCGGCATCGGTGTGACGCGCATTCAGACAGATAGACGGGGGTAAGCGCGAACGGCTGCGTGGCGGAGCAGGCATCGCGCCGCCGCCCCCCGGTGGCCCATGTCCTCCCCCCAGGAGCAAGGGGGCGAGCCACCGGCGGTGCGCGAGGGCCGCCGTTGAGTCGCCCGAGGAAGCCGGACTCTGGGACGGCCGCTAGGATCAACCTAGTATAGACACGCGAAATCCGGACACTTTCTCAAGAAAATATCCCGCCACGGTCATCTTCAGAATGTCGATGGACGAGTCCGACCCTATATATTTTTGATATCAGAGCGCTGAGTACACCCTGGATTCTATTGCATTGACTATCCTGGTCTGAGGCATAGCTTCACCGTTGGGCGGCAACACAAGAATTCAATCAGCCAGCCCGTGGGAAGGAAAACCATGAAAACGCTAGCCTTCGTGATGGCGCTCGCCATCGCGCCCTGCGCTGCGAACGCGGCCGAGAACTTCACCTTCAAGACGACCGGTACGGCGATCGACAGCCTCCGGGTCCCGGCCGAGGGGGCGAACTATCAGGGCGTCCAGATGACCAACTCGCGCGCCGAGGTCACTTACGCGAGCGGGCGCAAGGACAGCGTGGCCGCCAAATGTGCGACCTGGCGAAATCCTCCGGGCGCGCAATTCCCGCAGTCAGGAATCTGCGTGTCCGAGAACTACGAACAGAACTTCAGCTGCCAGACTCGCCCGGAAAAGACGGGCGCCAACTGCTGGGGCCTGCTCACGGGCACCAAGGGCGAGTGGAAGGGCCGCACCGGCGTGGTTTCCTACACGAACGGACCCGAGGGGCTCGAAGGGGCCGGACGCTGGAACTGAAGCCCGAGGGCGCGGCCACGCCGGCCGCGCCCAACGCTCCAACGGCTTCGCAGCCCTCGGGATAGACATCGCGTCTCCATCCTCCCGACCTCCCCCGTGACGCCGCGGGAGGGCCGGCCGAGACCGCAGGCCCAAGAGCCGGTGGTGGACGGGGCGAGCCAAGGCAACGCACCAGCCCGTGGCAGCCCAAAGCCCTGTCCGCTACGAGCCGGTCGTGGGCCGGGCGCCCCGCGCACAAATCGCCTTAAGTCCACGGGCAGCCAACGGCTCCGCCAGCGGCCGGGTCAAGGACCGCGCCGCCGCGCGGCCGCGCCCGCGGCGGCCCGCCAGGGCCGTCCTTGATGCGGCCGATGGGCGGAGCAAGCTCGGGCGCTTGGATTTCAAGGCCCCGACGGCGCCACGATGTCAGACCTCAACACCTGCCGCCGTTCGTTCTAGTACGTTCAAGGTCGCTGGGATGGCGGGCCGTACGACCGTTGATGACTCATCGCTGACACTCGGAGCGTCCGCTTGCGGGCTTGGAGCTAAGGACCGCTTTCGACCCGTTGCCGACGCTCGTAATTGTCACGCCGAGCTGCGACCCTTAGCCCGCTTCATGGTCTATCGTGAACTGAGGCCAACGACGTGAAACTGCTCGCCTACCTCTTGTACATCCCCCTGCAGATTGTCTGGCTCCCTCTCAGCTTGCTTGGCGTGATCCTTGTCGGACTAGGGCAAGTTGGCGTCAGCCGAAGGCTCGGCGTTTCGTGGACGGCTGTCGAAGTCCTGAACGCGCGATGGACGATGGACGTGTTCGGTCTGCGACGCGACAAGGCCGCGCGGCGGCTTGCTGGACACATCCCAAATGATAGCACCTTTGGGCTCTGGCTCTTTTGTTTACCGCTTTGGCTAACGCGCTGGGTCTGTCGCACGCCGTTTCTCTATCCCGTGGTCTCGCCGCCCGAGCGCACCGGTGTCGCCGGCATGGTCGTGATGCGAACACTCGCCATCGATGACGCCATCGCGCATAGTCTTGAAGGCGCTGAGCAGTTCGTCTTCCTCGGCGCGGGGCTCGATACGCGGGCCTATGGGCCGTTGCTCAATCGCGATCTGGCAATTTATGAACTGGATCGCCCAGCCGATCTTGCGTTGAAGCGTGAAGGTCTGAAGGCAGCCGGTATCGATGTGGCGCGGGTTCGCTACGTGGAGGTGGATTTTGCCGATCCTAATTGGCTCGATGCGCTCAGGGCAGCGGGATACGATCAGACAAGGAAGACGATTTTCCTTTGGGAGGGCGTCACCCTGTACCTGACCACGCGCCAGGTGCGGGATACTTTGGAGGCCATCCGGGCCCACATGGCCCCCACGAGTGTGGTGATCGCCGACTTCTATGCGACGCGGACTTTGGAGTGGGGATCAAAGGCCACCGCCGGATACATGGAGAAATCAGGCGAAGGTTTGCGGTTTGGGATCGACTTTTCCGCAGATCCGGAAGCGCGGCTGCAATCCTTCTTGCGCGAAAGCAAACTGAGGCTGGCGGGTTGTACGCTACTGGGGGGCGCAGATAAGCGCGGCCCACTTCTGGCGATTGCGGAATTGACGCCGTGACGCTTGCGAAGTCCGAAGAGAGATCGTGACCGGGGCAACTCGCCTCAACGCCAGTAGGCATGATCCGGAGCCAGTCCCTATGTCGCGTCTCACTCGCGAAGGTCTCTGAGGTTCGCTTTCCCCCCATCGCGGACATTGGGAGGATCCGCTTTCGGCCCAGATGCCCGTGTCAGCTTCTGGCGCATAGACGACCGGTAGCGCGAGTCTGCCCCTCACCCCCGCTCGAACACCCGCACCTTCCGCGGCCCCTGCCACAGTTCCATCGCCTCCCCGCGCCGGGCCCGCTCGGCCAGGGCCACGGCTTCGGCGTCGTCCTCGGCTTTCAGCTCGTCGCGCCCGGCGAAGCGGCCGTTCGGGTGCAGACGGTAGAGATAGTAAGTCGCCAAGCCTCGCCTCCCCGCGAAGTGCGGCTGAGGCTAGGCCCTCACGCAACGCCCCGCCGCCGCCTTCCCGACATATCGCGATTCATCGATGGACGACGCCGCCCATCACCGCCCGCCGTCGCCGCGCCCACTGGCCCCCTCCCCACGCACGCGGTTCACCCACCGTCCCCCTACCCAACGCGCCCGGCGCCGCCTAACCTCCGGCGCAACAACCAAGACGCGCGGCGCGCACCCCGGGGGAAACCAGTCTCATGTCGTCGAAACCCGCGGCCGCGCCCGCCACGGCGCCCGCCACCGGGGCGCCCAGCTTCACGCCGGCCTACCGCAGTGCGGTGCTGGGTCTGCTGGTGATCGCCTACACCTTCAACTTCATCGACCGCACGATCATCAATACGATCGGACAGGCGATCAAAGAGGACCTGCAGCTCACCGACACCCAGCTGGGCTGGCTCACTGGGCTGGCGTTCGCGCTTCTTTACACCACGCTGGGCATCCCGATCGCGCGGCTGGCCGACCGGTACAACCGCGTCAACATCATCTCGATCGCCATCGTGATCTGGTGCGGCTTCACCGCGCTGTGCGGGACGGCGACGACCTACCTGCAACTGCTGCTCTACCGGGTGGGCGTGGGCGTGGGCGAGGCGGGGCTGACGCCCCCGGCCCACTCACTGATCAGCGACTACTACGAGCCCCAGAAGCGGGCCTCGGCGCTCTCGATCTATTCGTTCGGGATTCCGCTGGGCGCCGGGTTCGGGGCCGTGGCCGGCGGCTGGATCGCCCAGGAGGTCTCCTGGCAGGCCGCCTTCATGATCGTGGGCGCGCCCGGCATCCTCATCGCCATCGCGATCAAGCTCTTCGTCAAGGAACCGCCCCGCGGCTGGGCCGACCGCCAGCTGGCCGACGCCAAGGCTCAGGGCGCGTCGTCGCCCCAAGCGGCGGTGGGCGATGAAACGCCGGGGGCCCTCGGTCGCGAGGCCTCCGAGGCCGGCGCCCCCAACGACGCGGCCAAGCCGGCCTCGATGCTGGCGGTGGCCAAGCGCCTGTTCGGCTCGTGGGGGATGTTCCACATGGCCGCCGGCATTACCGTCGCCAGCTTCGCCGGCTACGGCACCGGCGCCTACGCGGCCCCCTACTTCATCCGCGAGTTCGGCCTGGGCCTGGCGCTCGTGGGCCTGGCCACCGGCGTGATCGCCATGGTTTCGAACGGCGCCGGCACCCTGCTGGGCGGCTTCTTGACCGATTGGGCGTCCAAGCGGTCGGCCCGCTGGTACGCCCTGGTGCCGGGGATCGGCCTGATCCTGGCGACGCCCCTCTACATCCTGGCCTACACCCGCGACGACTATCAGCTGGCCTGGGCCATCCTGCTGATCCCGGGGATCCTGCACTACACCTACCTGGGCCCCACGCTCGGCGTGGTGCAGAACGTCATGGACATCCGCATGCGCGCCACGGCCGTGGCCTTGCTGTGGTTCGTGCTCAACCTGATCGCGCTGGGCTTCGGGCCCCCCTTCTGCGGCTGGTGCATCGACCAGTTCGCCCGCGCGGCCTTCGCGGCCAAGGGCATGGCCGGCGAATTCATCGCGTCCTGCCCGGGCGGCACGGCGCCCAAGGGCTCGGATCCCGCCCTGGCTGAGGCCTGCAAGTCGGCCATGGCTGAGGGCACGCGGGCCGGACTGGTGTCGAACCTGCTGATCTATGCCTGGGCCGGCGCGCACTACCTGCTGGCCGCCATCACCCTGCCCAAGGACATGGCCAAGGCCCGCGCCGAGGCCGACGCCGGCGACGCCGCCGCGGCCGCCCGCGCCGCGAGCTGAGCCCCCGACGCTGAGGTCTCGACCGCGCCCGCCCGCTGCAGCGCAGCGGGCGGCGTGTGCGCCGCCGAACAAAAATCATCCCACGCGCGCGCCGCGCTGCAACCAAACCCCCTCCCGGCGGGTTGGGGGCAGGTCGGGGGCTCTACTCCGTTCGTGGGGCTATTGAATGCATCGATCCGGAGCCATCGCGCTTCTCGCAGCCACGGCCTTCGCCGCCGCGGCCCCTGTCACGGCGCAGGCCGCGACCTTCCTGACCGTCGGAGCGTCCAGCCTCTGCGGTCCGGCCGGCTGCTTCGCCGGCGCCAAGAAGAGCTACACCCAGACGTTCTCGGCGTCGCAGCGGGCCGGGACGTTCGACGTCTCCCAGCTGCAGATCGCCAAGTCGGTGACCGCCGGCGCCGTGGACCACACCGCCGTGAGGGTGACCTTCATCCTCGCGGACGGGACCGAGGTCAGCTGGGGCAAGTTTTCGCTGGCGGCGCTGGGCGGCGACGTCGTGACGCTGGGCGGCCAGGCGGTGGCCTGGAACGCGGCGGCCGGCGACCTCACGGTGCGCCTCGATCTGGTCGTGCCGGAAAAGCCCGGCGCGGGCGGCGGCGGCTTCGGCGGCGGCGGCGGCGGTGGTTGGGCCGCGGGCGGCGGCGGGGCTGACGTGGACGGCGGCGGCTTCACCGACATCGTCCAGGGCCGGCCCCTGATCAAGCCGGCGATCAACCAGCCGTCCGTGGCGGCCATCCCGGAACCCGGCGCCTGGGCGCTGATGATCCTCGGCTTCGGCGCGGCGGGGGCGATGCTGCGGCGTCGGACGGCCTACCACCTTAGGTATGGTTAATTTTCCCCTAACACGGGTGAGCTGATCGCGCCCCTGGGGCGAGTGCTTGTGGACTCTACTCTCTGTTGCGTAGGTGTCCCGACATTCGCCACGGATGGGGCCGGGGTATGCGCACGTTTCTGATCGCCGCCGCCGCGATGGCGGCCATGACGCTGGGGGCCTCGCAGGTCCAGGCGGCCACGGTGCTCAACGTCGGCTGGACCACCGACTGCGGCAAGTCCACCTGCTTCGACGAGAACGGCCAGTACCGCCAGACGTTCTCCCGCGGCGCCTTCAGCGGCCCCGTGAGCATCAGCCAGCTCCTGATGGACCGCGGCGTCCTCGGAACCCTGGATGGCAAAACGTTTCGACTCAGCTTCCAGTTGAATGACGAGGAGCTCGGGACCTGGGGTCAGTACAACATGGGCGGCATCGGCGGCGACCAGCTCTGGTTCGGCGGCGAGCAGTTCACCTGGAACCCCGAAGACGGCGACCTCGTCCTCGTCCTGCAGATCACGCCGCCACCTAAGCCGGGCGCGGGCGGCGGCCTCGGCGGCTTCGCCCTGCGCGAGGACGGCGACGGCGAATCAGCTCCCTTCGATGGCGGCGACGAAGGCGATGGCGGCCAGCCCGGCGGCCGCGAACCCGTCGCCGCGGTGCCCGAACCCTCGACCTGGGCCATGATGATCATCGGCTTCGGCCTCGCCGGCGCCCTGATCCGGCGGCGCGCTGTGGTATTGGCGCAACCCTGAAGCGGCAACCGCCCGCCAAGCGGGTGTTGCCGACTTGACATGATCTGTCGCAAATCTGTGATCTCCCCCACACGAGCGGCCGCCTGCACGACGGCCGCAGGGGAGAACGAAAATGAAATCCAAACTTGCACAGGCCGCCTCGTGGGCGGTCCTGTTTGCGCTGGGCGCTGGCGCCTCAGCGTCGGCCCAGACGGCCAGCGTCGAGGAAGTGGTGGTGACCGGTTCGCGGATCCGCACCAGCCCGCTGGAGCGTGACCAGCCGGTCGTGGCCATCGACGAGGCGCTGGTCGCCAAGCAGGGCCTGACCTCCACCGTCGACGTCCTGCAGCGCATCCCGTCGGCAGGCGGCGGCCTGAACGCCAAGTTCAACAACTCGGGCAACTTCGGGAATCCCCCGGACGGCGGCGGCGTGGGCGCGGGCTCGGCCGAAATTGACCTGCGCTACCTCAGCTCGCGCCGGGTCCTGGTGCTGGTGGACGGCCTGCGCTGGGTGCCAGGCGCGGCGGCCTCGGGCGTGCCGGGCTCGGTCGACCTGAACACCATCCCGACGGCCATGATCAGCCGGATGGAAGTGCTCCAGGAAGGCGCCTCGCCGATCTATGGCTCGGACGCCATCGCCGGCGTGGTGAACATCATCACCAAGGAACGCCAGGAGGGCTTCCAGGCCACGGCCCAGATCGGTCAGACCGACCACGACGACGGCTTCACCCAGGACTACAACGTCACCTGGGGCGCCACGGCTGGGAACCTCTCGATCGTCGTCGGCGGCGGCTACTTCAAGCAGGACCCGGTGTTCTCGGGCGACCGTGCGATCAGCCGGTTCCCGCAGCCCTTCGCGTCCTCGTGCCTGGACGGCGGCTGTTCGTCCGGCACCCCGCTGGGCCGGTTCATCGTCAGCGACCCGAACACGGGCCGCGACCTGAACCTCACGCTGAAGTCGGCTCTGGCCCCCGGCGTACGCCCCACCTACATCCCCGGCGACCCCACCGGAGCAGCCTCCAGCTTCAAGGGCTTCACCACCGCCGACCGCTTCAACTTCCAGCCGTTCAACTACATCTCGACCCCGCTGGAACGCGTCAGCCTGTTCGGCTCGGTTCGTCAGGACATCACCGAGAACGTCCGGTTCCGCGCCCGCGCCAGCTACGTGCAGCGCAAGTCGGCCAACCAGGCCGCCCCGCTGCCGCTGTTCGTGGGTCCTGACGCCGGCAACGGCAACCTGCTGGACACCGTGACCGTCGACGCGACGAACCCGTTCAATCCGTTCGGCTTCACGCTGCGGCCTGGGACCTACGCCTTCATCGGGCGTCGGATGGTCGAGAACGGCCCACGCCACTACGAGCAGGAAGTCGACACCTGGAACGTGACCGCGACCCTCTCGGGCGACTTCTCGGTCGGCGACAAGGCGTGGGCCTGGGACGTGAACGCGATCTATTCGCGCAACCACGCCGAACAGACCTTCACCGGCAACGTCAACGCCCAGCGCGTGCAGCAGGCCCTGGGCCCCCTGGCGCAGTGCACCGGCGCGTGCGTTCCGCTGAACATCTTCGGCGGCGCCGGCACGATCACGCCGGCGATGCTGCAGTTCATCGGCTTCACCCAGCAGGACACCAGCCAGCAGGAACTGACCGACTTCTCGGCCAACCTGACCGGCGACCTG
The DNA here is from genome assembly GCF_004299445.1 of Phenylobacterium sp. Lineage (GTDB taxonomy): Bacteria > Pseudomonadota > Alphaproteobacteria > Caulobacterales > Caulobacteraceae > Phenylobacterium. The sequence goes on from NZ_SCTC01000083.1 coordinate 171,825, forward strand.
TTCGACCTGCCGGCCGGCCCCCTCGCCTTCGCCGTCGGCGTCGAGCGGCGGCGGACCGAAGGCTACTTCCAGCCCGACGCCATCGTTGCGGCCGGCCTGTCGTCCGACATCCCGGCCCAGCCTGCGAGCGGCAAGATCACGGTCAAGGAAGCCTATGGCGAACTGAAGATCCCGCTGCTGGCCGACATGCCGTTCTTCCATCGCCTGGAAGGCTCGCTTGCGGCGCGCTTCTTCGACTACTCGACCTCGGGCTCGGACGAGACCTTCAAGGCCGGCCTGTCCTGGCGTCCGGTTGAAGAAGTGCTGTTCCGCGCGTCGTGGGGCGAGGGCTTCCGGGCCCCGTCGATCGGCGAGTTGTTCGGCACCGCCTCGCGGTTCGACCAAGAGATCAACGATCCCTGCTCGGGCTTCAGCGCCGCAACCCCGGCGGCGGTCCGAGCGAACTGCATCGCCCGCGGCGTCCCTGCCAACGGCAGCTATGTGCAGCTGAACCCGCAGATCTCGGTGGTCACCAGCGGCAACCGCGCCCTCAAGCCTGAGACCAGCGAAAGCTGGAATTTCAGCGGCGTCTGGGAGCCGACGATGTTCCGCGACACCAGCTGGTCTCGCAACATCTCGCTGGAAGTCGCCTACTCCAACATTGAGCTGGATGACGCGATCCAGGCGCAGAACGGCCAGAGCCTGGTCGACCGCTGCGCCCGGACCAACGACGCCCTGGCCTGCGCCACCATCACGCGCACGGCCTCGGGCCAGATCGCTGGGATCGCCAACCCGCTGATCAACATCGGCGGCATCAAGACCCGCGCGGTCGACGTCAACTTCGTCTGGACTTCGCCGCAGTGGGATGTCGGCCAGTTCGGCTTCCGCTGGTACACCACCCGTCTGCTCGAGTTCAGCGAGTTCGTGCCGGGCGGCGCGGGCCTGGTGAAGATCGAGCGTGAGGGCACCGAGCGCGGCAGCCCCGACCAGGCCTTCCCCAAGTGGAAGTCCACGGGGATGCTCGATTGGGACAAGGACATGTTCGGCGCCACGCTGACGGGCCGCTATATCCATAGCGTCCAGGAAGCCGGTGCGGCCAACAAGCTGGAGTCGCGCCTCTACATCGACGCCCAGCTGCGCTGGCGGCCCGACTTCATGGACCAGGACATCTCGTTCGCCGTCGGCGTGAACAACCTGTTCGACAAGGACCCGCCGGGCTGCATCACCTGCGGCCTGAACAACTACGACCCAAACGCTTATGACGCGCCGGGCCGCTTCCTCTACCTGCGCCTGAGCTACAAGCAGTAGCCTCAGCGCCGGTAGCCATTGACTAAGGGATCATGCGGCCGGATATGCCGGCCGCATGATCCCCCGCTACACCCGCAAGGAAGCCGCCGACGTCTGGTCGCCCCAGACCCGATTCAAGATCATGTTCGAGATCGAGGCCCACGCCGCCGACGCCATGGCGGACCTGGGCGTGATCCCGAAGGAGGCCGCCCGGGTCATCTGGGAAAAGGGCCGCGACGCGATCTGGAACGCCGACCGCATCGACGAGATCGAGCGCGAGGTGAAGCATGACGTCATCGCCTTCCTCACCCACGTCACCGAAATCGTGGGGCCCGAAGCCCGATTCCTCCACCAGGGCATGACGTCGTCCGACGTCAACGACACCACCCTCGCCGTCCAGCTCTGCCGCGCCACCGACCTCCTGATGGAGGACGTCGACATGGTGCTGGGCGCGCTGAAGC
>NZ_SCTC01000084.1 GCF_004299445.1 Phenylobacterium sp.
CTGCTGAGCCAAACACGGCCAATCGTTCCGCTGAGCCTGAGGCTCGCCCCCTCCACCAGTCGCTCTCCGCTGCGCTCGGCGACTGGTCCCCCTCCCGCCGCTTCGCGGGGGAGGTAAGGGTACGCTAAGGCTCGAACTCGGGACCTTGCCACCCCACAAGCCGACGCCCGGGGCCCGCCGCAAACGTCCGACACACGCCGGCGCTCACCTCCCCCCGAACGACGGTCTCTCAGTTCCCCACCCGCTCCACCTCGGAACAGGCTAGGTGAGGGGTTTCCCAGCTCCGAGACATCGCCATGCCCGCCTACACCATCGTCACCACCAGCGCCGCGCAAGACGCCGAGGCGGCCGAGGTCAACACGCTCGTGGACGATTTCGCGAACGAGAGCGAAGCCATCGGCTACGCCCGCCGCATGGCCGATGAGATGCTGGGGCTGGCCGCACAGCTCACCCTGGACTTCGACTACAGCAACGTGTCGGTGCACGACGGCGACCTGCTCGACGAGGACCTGGATCCGACCCATCCGTCCTTCATCGGCATGTGGGTGCTCGATGATGAGAGCGTGGCCTTCGTCGGCGCCGACGACTTCCGCGACGGCGCGTCGGGCGAGCTTGCCTTGCAGTAGGGCCAAACCTCGGCTTCGCTAGGCTCCAAGAAAAGCCAAGGGGGGACCGTCCATGAACATGATCCGGAGCGCCGCGCTCGCTCTCCTCCTGGCCGTCGGCGCCGGCGCCGCCTCGGTGGCGCAGGTTCCGGCCGCGCCGCCCGCCGACCCCGGGCCCCCGCTCAGCGGCTATCCCCGCAACGCCCTTCGCGCGCCGACGCCCGCGGAACTCAAGACCGCCACCTACGTCCGCGACGTCATCTACGGCCACCGCGACGGCATGGCGCTGACCTACGACGTCTTCAGGCCGGTGAAGGGCGCCAACGGCGCGCTGGTGGTCAACATGGTGTCCGCCGGTTGGCGATCGTCATGGGCCCCGCCGGAAGAACGCCAGGCCCGCTATCAGGCGCTGATCGACAAGGGCTTCACCGTGGTGGCGCTCTACCATTCCTCGGCGCCGCGATTTCAGGTTCCGGATGCGGTCACCGACGTCCGGCTGGGCATGCGCCACATCAAGGCCCACGCCGCCGACTACGGCGCCGACCCCAAGCGGATCGGCGTCTGGGGGGCCAGCGCCGGCGGCCATCTGGCGCTCGTCGCCGGCCTGATGGCCGATGACGGAGACCCCGCCGCCGCCAACCCGCTGGAGCGCTCCGGCAACCGTGTCGCCGCCGTCGTCGCCTACTTCCCGCCCACCGACCTGGCCGTCCTGCTGCAGGGCCGCCCCAAGGTCGGCCCCATCGCCTTCGAGGACCGGCTCTTCGCCTCGGTCTCGCCGATCCACAGCGTCGACGCCCGCGATCCGCCGACCCTGCTGCTGCACGGCGACGCCGACCGCGGCGTGCCGCTGGCGCAGAGCGAGATGATGAAGGCGGCCCTCGACAAGGCCGGCGTCGAAAACCGCCTGAAAACCTATCCGGGCGCGGACCACGACTTCTACGTCAAAGGCGACCCCGCCAAGACCGACGCCTACGCCACCGACGCCATGACCGAGATGGTCGCCTGGTTCGAAGGGCGCCTGAAGCGGTAGGTCGGAGAGCTGACGCTCCGAGGGACTGAGATGGGTGGGTTGCGGACGTTCCTCAGGGTGGCGGGAAATCGGTTCGGGCGAGTCCTTGCAGGCTAAACTCCGCCCGCATGCCTTCGCCGAAGAGCACCTCGAACCAGTAGTCGTCGCCCCACAGACCCTTCATCCCGCGGGTCATTCCGCCCAGGCTCCAGCCGGTGGCGGTGCGCTCACATACTTCCACATGCCAGACGATAGTTTGGTCACCGACTGCCACGTCGAAGTGTCCCTCGTCATGGTCAGGCTGGAAACTAAGACGGTAGGGGCCGGTGGGCCCTTCAAAGGTGACCTGAAACGGCCCGGGCTGTTCCACGGAGCTAGTGCGGATCGGGTCGATCATTTGCTCAGAGTGACATGGCCTCCCTAGAGTCCGCAAAGGGTCGAAACCCGAACTCGCCGCTGAGCCCTGCAGCGGACCTTGCTCAATTCACTGCGAAGCGGACCTGCTGGATGTCAGCCAGCACTAGGTTTCCGACCCCTCCTGAACGTCATCCCCGGGCTTGTCCCGGGGATCCATGGTTCCGCCGCGCGGCTTCGACCGGCAGGCCGCCCGGGCGGCCTGCTCACACCGCTTCGCCGCCGATGGATGGATCCCCGGGACAAGCCCGGGGATGACGTTCAAAAAAGTGGGGGAGCCACCCATCGCCGCATCTTGAAGATCACTATTCAATGTTCTATCTTTGTTCTCATGTCGACCGAGGCCGCCCGCGATGCGCGTGAGCTCCAGATGCTGGAGGGGCTCGTCGACTGCGCCTACGGATTGGCGACGACGCTGGCTGCGGCGGCGAAGGCCGAACC
>NZ_SCTC01000009.1 GCF_004299445.1 Phenylobacterium sp.
TGGCTGCGCGGTCTGCTGGGCGACCTGCACCGTCCCGGGTTCGGCGCCGCTGAAGTCGACGACCATGGTCGGCGCCCGCCAATGGGCCGCCTCGGGGTTGGGCGGAGCAACCGACTGCATCACCATCGGGGCCGGCGCGGCGGCCTGCATTGGCGGCGGCGGGACAGGCGTGGCCGGCTGCGGCGCGGCAGGGGCGGGGACCGGGGCGGTCGCGGCCGGAGCGGCAGCCGTCTGGGCCTTGGCCTCGCGGCCCGATGACAGGCCGTTGAACACCATGAAGCCCAGCACCAGGGCGCCGCCGACACCGACCCACAGGGTCATTGGAGAGTCGGGGGCCTGCACGCGGGGGCGGGCGGCCTCGCCTTTGGCGAAGACCGGGCTTACGTCCTGCGGTTTGGGTTGCTTGACCTTCATCGACGCCACCAGGGGTCCTTCTTGCGCTGTCGGAGCGCGCTGGCCTCCTCGACACGGAAGCCGTCGTTATAGATTCGCGTGACCTCGCTGCCACGCCGCAGCACGAAGCCGCGCACCACCCGGTCGACCACCACATAGCCGTCGCGCTGGCGCGTGTTGACCACCGCCTCGCCCCCATCGGGGTCGACGGCGAAGATCGCCGGCAGGTCCTCGTCCTTGCGGAAGCTGAAGTACGTGTCCTGTCCGTCGTCGAACACCTTGATGGGCAAAGTCTTGCCCGACCCCTCGTACGAGTAGGCGACGTTGCGCTCGACCGGCGGCGGAGGCGGGGGAGGCGGCGCGATATAGGCCACCACCGGAGGGGCGTAGAGGAAGCGCACGCTGAAAGGGGCGTTGCGGGCGGCCGCGCGCGGGCGCAGCGACAGCTCGAAATTGTAGCGCCGCAGGTTGGTGATCACCGTCATGTTGGTAGCCGGCCGCTGGGACATCGGCTTCAGGAACAGGAGATTGGCGCGGCGGTTTGGCGTCACCTGCCAGCCCATGGAGTCGCCGATGGCGACGTTCTCGATCTTTTCGCCGGGGTCGAACTCGACCGAGAGCTGATAGCCCAGGGCCACGCGCAGCTCGACCACGGCTTCGGGATCGTACTCGACGACATGGATGCGTGGGTCGCCGGGACCGGGGCGCGGGACGACGGCCAGGGCGGGGGTGGCCACGAGGGCGGCCATGAAGACGAGAGTGGGTACGCGGATCATCGGGCGGCTCCCGCGCGGCGCGCGGTGACTGTGTTGCGGCGATAGGCGTCGCCCAGCCGGCGGCCGTCGTCGACAGTGACCGAGACCTGACGGCTTGTGGCGGACATGACGGCGGTCGCGGCCTGGGCGGCGCGGCTGCGTTCTGTGGACTGAGCCTGGTCGCGCTGCAGATCCATGGCGAGGCGCTCGGCGCGCGAGGGCATGGCCGCCGCGCTGACCTGGGCGTTGGCGGTGGCCTGCGATCCTTCCGTGCGGCGCGTGTCGCGATCGCGGGTCAGCGAAGGAAGGCGGAAGCTCAGCGCCATGATCCAGGCGCCCATGACCAGCGCCGCCTGGCCTGCGGCGAAGACGAAGACCAGGGCCGCGGCGCTCATGGCCGTCTGGGGATCCAGCCGCACGGCCGCGCGCTGGGCGGTCAACGTGTCGATCCACGGCTCGATCACCGATAGCATCAGCACGATCAGCAGCCAGGCGACGAGGGGAGTCAGCGCGGCGGCGGTCATGGCGCGCACCCAGCCCACGAACAGGCCGCGAGTGGCTGGAATCAGGGCCAGAACGATGAACACCGGGCCGATGGCGGTGAGCACGCCGATCGCCAGGGTGGCGGCCGAGATCACGCCAGCGCTGGACAGAAACAGCAGGCCGGCGGCGCCGGCGGAGGCCTCGGCGGCGGCGGCCTGCGGGCTGGAGTAGCCCTTGGCGTTCGGGCCGGCGAGCTTGCCATAGGCCGCGCCGGTTTCGCTGAATTCGTCATAGGCTGCCTGCAGCCCGTCGACCGGGCGCGAGGCCAGCGCCGCGCCGCCCTCGGTCAGGGGCGCGGAGACGATCGCGGCGATCTCGGTCGGCGCGCGGTCGGCGACGTCGAAGACGAGGGTCTGGAAGGCGGACCAGCTGGTCACCATCATCAGGATGACGCCGATCTTGATCGCGATGCCCGGCGCATCCGACAGCCGCGCCGACCCTTGCGCAAACAGCATCCGGTAGCCGATCAGCGCGACATAGATCGTCAGCACCGCGGTCAGCACGCCCTGGAACACGGGCGAGCCCTGGGTCAGAGCCTGATAGCCGCTCTCGGCGTAGACGCGGGTCTGGCATTCCACGGTGGCCAGGACGCCCCGGATCACCCCGTCGTCGACCATGGCGGCGCAGGCCTGGCTCATGCCGCGCTCCGGCCCTTGGACGTGTCGCCGGCCATGAAGCTGGGGAGCCACGCGGCCGGTTCGTCGCCGACCTGCGCGCGCAGCGCATCCAGGCGGCGCACGGCGCGCTCGGTGCCGGCCAGGACGGCCAGCTCGCCCGAGAGCCCGGTCAGGTCGAGGCGGGCGACGACGCTGTGGTCGCCGCGCTTGATCAGGAAGCAGCGCGAAGTGTCGGGCAGGTTTCGCACGAGCTCGAACTCGTGCTCTGTCAGTCCGAAACCATCAATGTAGTCCGCAGCTTTCGCCCGATTGTTCGGGAAGAAGATCTGCGTTGCCGCCTGCTCGATGATCGCCGAGGCGATCCGGCTGTCCAGCGCGTCCGAGGCGCTCTGGGTGCAGAAACCCACCACCCCATTGCGCTTGCGGATGGTCTTTTCCCAATCCTTGATGCGGCGGACGAACACCGGGTCGTCGAGGACCTTCCAGCCCTCATCGACGACGATGATCGCCGGGTCGCCATCCAGGCGCTGCTCGAGCCTGTGGAACAGGTACATCATCGCCGGAATGCGGATGGTGGGACTGTCCAGCAGCCGGGTCATGTCGAAGCCCACGATGCGGGTCTCGATGTCCAGCAGGTCGGCTTCGTTGTCGAACAGCCAGGCGTGATCGCCGCCTTCGCACCATGCCGACAGGCGCGCCGCCAGGTCGCCGGCATGCGGGCGCCGCGCGCCGCGGAACAGTTCGCGCAGGTAGCGCAGGCGGCGGTGGCCGGCGGGCTGGGCGTAGTTGGCGTCGATCGCATCGGCGATCATCAGCCGGTCTTCGCTGTCCAGCGTCTCGCCCTCGGCGGTGAGCAGTTGCGCCACCCACTCGGCCAGGAAGGCGCGGTTGCCGGGGGTGTCGGGGAGGGCTAGCGGGTTGAAGCCCGTGGGCTCGCCAGGTGAGATCACATCGTAGCGGCCGCCGATGGCGCGGATGAAGGGTTCGGCGCCCCGGTCCTTGTCGAAGTAGGCGATCCGCGGCTTCAGGCGCTCGGCCTGGGCCAGCAGGAAGGTGAGCAGCACGGTCTTGCCCGATCCGGAGGGGCCAATGACCGTGAAGTTGCCCAGGTCGCCGTTGTGGAAGTTGAAGTGGTAGGGCCCGAACGCAGTGGTCTCGAGCACGGCGATGGCCGGGCCCCAATGGTTGCCCTCGGCCTGGCCGGTCGGGTGATTGTGGAAGCTGGCGAGGCCCGCGAAGTTGCCGGCGGAGATCAGCGCTCTGCGGGCGATGTATTTGAAGTTGCCGGGGAACTGGGCCCAGAACGACGGCTCGAGGTTGACGTCCTCGCGCACCGCCACCGCACCCGTCTCGGCCAGCGCCGACTGGATGTCGGCGACGTTGGAATCGAGGGCGTCCAGGCTGTCGGCCTTGGTCAGGATGGTGAGGTGGTGTTCGCCATAAGCCGCGCGGCCCGAGCCTACGTCATCGCGGGCCTGGGCCAGTTCGCCGCGCAGGCTGAAAGCGTCGTCCTCGGCGGCCTTGAGGCGGCGCAGCGCCAGGCCCATCCGCTCAAGCGCCGCCTGGCGATCGACGAACGCGAAGCTCTCGGTGAGCACCAGCTCCATCGGCAGGCGCAGCACGCCATCCAGCAGGCCCGGCGCGGTGCGGGCCGGATAGTCCTTCATCGACACCATGGCGCCGAAGGTGGGCTGGCCGTCCTGGCCAGGGCCGAACTCCATGGCGTCCAGGCCGAAGCTGAGGCGGCGCGTGCCGATCGCCTGGGCGAAGTCGCCGCTGGGGGCCAGGATTGGGCGAAGCTCTCCGTTGAGGATCAGGCTCAGGAACTCGGCGCACTCCGAGCGCTGGGCGCCGCCGCCGGCGGTATAAAGACCCAGGGTGCGCGCGCCGTACGGAGATAGCGCCGCGGAGAAAGCCTCGCGGGTGGCGTGCAATTCGCGCAGGTCCCGGGGCAGGTCCGCGTCGCTGGCTCGCGGGCCCTTGAACAGGCGCTCGATGAAGCCGGCCGAGCCCTGTGTAGGCCGCAGCACCAGCGTCAGGAAGATATCGTTGACGTAGAGCCTGCGGCCCTCGAGCTGCGCACGCCAGCGGGCGTCGAGCGTGGCGCAGAAGGGCTCCTGTGGAGAGGCCGGGTAGGCGGGCGTCACCAGGCGGCGGACCACATGATGATAGACGCCCAGACGGGAGCTCGCCGCGCCGCGCAGGACGGTCTCGCGGATGGCCTTGCGATAGTTCAGCTCTTCGTCGGGCGCGGTTTCGAACGGGAAGCCGGCCAGATGCAGCGTCTGCACCAGCAGCCCATCCTTGGTGCGCAGCGTCACATCGTCCACATGGCCGAGATAGGGCAGGCGGTCGCCGACCTTGGCCTCGCGGGGCGCCAGCACCTTGGCTGCGCCGGTAGTGAGGAAGGTGTCGCTCACGGCTGGTACGAGTTCCCGCCCCAGAAGCTGAAGTTTTTCACCCGCGGACAGCTGGACAGCTTGGTCACCCAGAGGTCGAAGAAGCGCGGCTCACGCAAAGAGCCGACATAGCCGACGCCGTGCATCACCACAGCGATCCCCAGCGCCCAGAACGAGCGGGTGATCAGGAAGGCCTCTGCCGTCACCACCATATTGAGGACCATGTACGGATAGGTGACGCCGGCGATCATCTGGGGCCGCGTCAGCGCCGCGAAGACGGGATCCGAGGCCAGCCGGGTCATGGCGCTAGCCCCCGGCCAGACTGCGCAGGCCCGCGACGATCGTCACCGCGCCGAAGATGATGAAGATGCCCACCAGGGTCACGATCCCGCGGCGCCAGTCGAAGCGGCCGACCAGCATCATGTAGCCGATGATGGCGACGGCGATGACGGCCGCGGTGGTGGCCAGGTTGCCCAGCAGGGTGCCCTGGACCCAGTTCAGCGCGCCCAACAGGGGCGAGGAGCCGGCCGGATCGTTCTGGCCCTGGGCATGGGCGGGCGCGGCGGCCAGAGCGGCCAGGACGGTGAGCGGTACGAACTTCTTCATCAGCCTCTACTCGGCGCGGGCGCCAACGGCCTGGGTGGCCGAAAGGCGAGCCAGGATGGCGCGCACATAGGATTGGGTTTCGGCGTAGGGCGGCACGCCGCGATGGCGGTCCACGGCGCCGGGCCCGGCGTTGTAGGCCGCGAGCGCCAGGCGCAGGTCGCCGCCATAGCGGCGCAGCTGCTGGGCCAGATAGGCCGCGCCGCCGTCGATATTGCCTCTGAGGTCGCCCGGATCCACGCCGAGGTCGCTAGCGGTCTTAGGTAACAGTTGCATGACACCGCGTGCGCCCTTTGACGAAACCGCAGCGTTATTGAAACGTGACTCCTGCCACGCCACCGCCTCGACCACTTCGGCCGGCACAGCGTGACGAACCGATGACTCGCGGATCAGGCGCACCACCTCCTCGGGCGGCGCGGTCTGGGCCGTCGAGGGTTCGGGCGGCAGGATGGGGGCCGCGCCCTGGGCGGTATAGACCGCGGGGCCCGCGTACGTCGTGACAGCGCCGTCGTCGCCGATCTCGAGCACCTGAGCCAACGCTGGACCGCCTGCCGTCAGGGACAGCGCCAGCGCAGCGCCGGAAATCCACGCAAATGACGCCCCGCGAAACATGACTTCGCCCCCAATCGACGGCCTCAAGACTAGCCCATCCGGGCGTTGTGCGACCAGACCACTTCGTCGCACGACGGTTTAGGTGAGGTTCTGGAGCCGCAGTCGGGCGGTTGCGCGACGGCTCTGCAACGGGAACGTCACACATCTGTCGGGGAGGTGTCACGACCCGCTCCTAGAACGAGCCCAGCAAGCGGGGGACAGGTCCGGGGGTGGGCTTCGGCCGTCAATCCTGCGTGCGCGCTTTAGCGTAGCCTCGTCGGGAGATACGGATGACCGGCTCGAATTTCAGGATGTTGCTCGTGGCCTCGCTGGCCGCGGTGTCGCTCGCCGGTTGCGGGGGCGGGGGCTCGGATATCGCTTCGCCCGGGGAAGGCCAGTTCGCCACCGGCGGGACGGGCGGCGCTGGCGGCGGCACGGGCGGCAACGGCCAGGCCTCGGCTGACTGCCCCACCGGCTTCATCAACCTGGGCACCGTGGCGAACGGCACGCTGCGGTCGTGCGGCATTCCGCGGGCGATCAACGCCAACCTGACCATCCCCTTCCGGCCGGGCACGGCCTACCGTATCGACGGCGTCGCCGCCGTGGGGCAGGACCGCGGTCCTGACAGCGCCAACCCGCGCGCGGGCACGGCCTCGGCGGTGCTGACGATCGAGCCGGGTGTGGTCATTTTCGGCGGTGTCGCCGAGTACCTGGTCGTGAACCGCGGTTCGCAGATCATCGCCGACGGCACCGCCTCGCGGCCGATCATCTTCACCAGTCTCAACGACCTCAACGGCGGCCCCGAGCTGTCGGGCCAGTGGGGCGGCATCGTCATCGCCGGTCGTGCGCCGATCAACCGCTGCCCGCCCACCACGACGGCCTTCCCGGCGAACCCGACCAACTGCGAGTTCCGCTTCGAGGCGATCCAGACGATCAACTGGGGCGGGAATGCGCCGACCGAGTCGAGCGGCGTTCTGCGCTACGTCCAGGTCAAGGAAGCCGGCTACGAAGTCGCGCCCAACGAAGAGCTGAACGGCATCACCTTCGGCGGCGTCGGCAGCGGCACCACTATCGACTTCGTCCAGGTTCATGGCTCGGCCGATGACGCGGTCGAGTTCTTCGGCGGCACCGTCAACGCCCGTCACCTGGTGCTGACGCAATACGACGATGACGGCATGGATACGGACGAAGGCTTCTCGGGTTCGATCCAGTTCGCCGTCATCTTCAGTGACAACCCGACCGAAGAGTCGCGCTGCTTCGAAGCCTCGTCCGCTGGCTCGACGTCGGGCGGCGTGCCGCTGCTGCGTTCGCGGCCGAAGGTCTCGAACTTCGTCTGCCGCCAGGGCCTGGCGACGACCAACTTCGACACCCGTCAGCACCAGGGCATGGTCCTCAACTCGGGCACCGGCTACGACCTGCTGAACGGCGTGATCTACTCGGCCAACACGCGCATCCCCTGCCTGGATATCGACGACGCGGCGACCATCGCGGCCCCGGCGCCGACCTTCCGCTCGGTGGCCTTCGCCTGCGGCGCGGGCCCGTTCCGGACGACGGACAACAACCAGGACGCGGCGGCGGAACAGCTGTTCACCGCCGGCGCCAACAATATCGCCACGGGCTACACGCCCACCTTCAGCCAGGTGTTCATCAACGGCGGGAACGAGAGCGGCCGCGTCGCCAGCAACCCGACCGCCGTGTCCAGCTTCTTCCTCGTCACCAGCTACATCGGCGCCGTCTCGGGCCCGAATGACACCTGGTTCGTGGGCTGGACCTGCGGTCTCGCCGGCGCGGCCTCCTGCTGATTGCGGCTCCTACCGGGCGGCGGGGACAGCCCCGCCGCCCGCTCCCATTTCCTTCCGACGAAGGTCAGAAACACCGATGAACGCCACCATCCGCAATCTCAGCGCGCTGCTGCTCGCGGGGACCGCGCTCAGCATCGCCATGCCGGTCCACGCTCAGACAGCTCAACCCGCGCCTGCCGCCGATCCCGGCACCGAGGTCGAGGAGATCGTCGTCAACGGGAAGTTCATCCCGGACCAGATCCGCGACACGCCGGAAGTCGCCAACTTCCTGACGATTGAAGATATCCAGCGCGCCGGCGACGACACCGCCGCCCAGGCGCTGACCCGGGTGACCGGCCTCTCGCTCGTCTCCGGAAAGTTCGTCTATGTCCGCGGCCTGGGAGAACGCTACTCGCAGGCGCTGTTGAACGGCTCGCCACTGCCCAGCCCAGAGCCGCTGCAGCGCGTGATCCCGCTGGACCTGTTCCCGTCGTCGATCCTGGCGGGCACGTCGGTGCAGAAGACCTTCTCGGCCAACTATCCGGGCGAATTCGGCGGCGGCATCATCGACCTGCAGACGGTTGGCGTGCCGGACGAGGCCTATCTGAACGTGAGCGTCGGCCTGGGCTACGATAGCGAGACGACCGACAAGCGCGGCCTCACCTACTACGGCTCGAAGTACGACGAACTGGGCTTCGACGACGGCACGCGCAAGCTGCCCGTGGGCGTCCGCCAGTTCGCCGCGAACCGCCCTGTGGTGTTCACCGGCGCGACCGGCGGACTGACGCAGGCCGAGTACAAGGCGGTGGCGCGCAGCTTCTCCAACTCGTCGGTCAATGTGATCCAGAGCGACAAGCCCTGGGCGAACGGCAACGTCGACCTGTCGGCCGGCCAGTCGTTCGAGACCGACTTCGGCCGGGTCGGCGTGGTGGGTGTGCTGGGCTATCGCAACAGTTGGCTGAACCGCGAGGGCGTGCGCCAGACGACGCTGCCGGACGTGGGCGGCATCGCGCTGGCGACGGATTCCACCTTCCAGGCGACACAGAACGACATTTCGTGGAGCGGCCTGGGCGGCGTGGCGCTGGAGTTCGGCGACAACGAGATCCGTTACATGGGCCTCTGGATCCGCTCGACCTCGAAACGGGCCCGCATCACCGAAAACTCGGCGATCTCGCAGGGCAATTCGAACGTCAACGCCTACGCCACCGAGTGGTACCGCCGCGAGCTCCAGCTGAGCCAGCTGTCGGGTAAGCACAAGCTGGGTGACATCGACATCGACTGGCGCGGCACCTATGGCCGCACCACCCGCGAGGCGCCCTATGAGCGCGCCTACCGCTACGGCCTGCGCGCCGATGGCAAGCGCACGGCGCTCCTCTCGGGCGCCAACCAGCTTGTCTCGTTCTCTGACCTGGACGAGAACATTGGCTCGGCCAACATCGACTTCCGCTATGAGTTGCCCGTCGATCTCGTTCGCCAGGCCGAGCTGAAGGTCGGTTACGCTTGGCAGAAGAACGACCGCGCTTCGGTGCGCCGGGACTTCACCTATGACCAGGGCCGCAACTGGGACCCCCTGCGCTACGGGACCGAACGGATCGATTTCCTGGTCGCGGACCGCAACATCAACGACGACATCGTCGTGCTCCGCGAACTGTCGGGCTCGGCGCTGACCGGTGACTCGGCGCAGTACGAAGCCGGCCTGGAGGTTCACGCGGCCTATGTCCAGATCGACGCCGAGATCGTGGAGTTGCTGCGCGCCGGCGTGGGCCTCCGCTACGAGGACGCCAAGGAGACGATCCTGACGCGCGACATCTTCAACGTCGCCGCGGGGCCGACCTTCCAGCGGAAGATCTCGGAGAGTTACGTCTTGCCGACGGCGACCCTCACCTGGAACTTCGCCGAGGATCAGCAACTGCGCGCCGGCCTCTCGAAGACGATCGGGCGTCCGCAGTTCCGGGAACTGGCCCCGCAGCGCTATCGCGACACCGAGACCGACCGGATCCTCACCGGCAACCCGTTCCTCGAAGATACGAAGTTCACGAACGCGGACCTTCGCTACGAGTTCTATTTCGACCGCGGCCAGTACGTGACCGTGGGCGGCTTCTTCAAGGAGCTCAAGAAGCCGGTCGAGAGTCTGGCGGTGCTGGGCTCGGACGGCAATTTCCAGCAGACCTTCTACAACGCGCCCAAGGCCCAGATTTACGGGGCGGAGATCGAGCTCAAGAAGTACTTCGAGCACGAGTTCGGCAACCCGTTCCTGGACAGCAAGCGCTGGCTGGTGGCCGTCAACTACACCTACAATTCCTCGAAGCTGAAGGTCGGCTCGGGCGACACGATCGTCCTGAACACCACGGGCATCCGCACGACCCCGCCGGCCAGCGACTACCTCACCGACGGCGACCGACTGCAGGGCGCCTCGAAGCATCTGGCCAACCTGCAGCTGGGATTCGAAGACGACGAGGCGCAGTCTCAGGCGACCGTGCTGATCAGCTATGCCAGCCCCCGCGTGACGGCTCGGGCCAGCAGCATCGACCTGCCGGATCTGGTCCAGAAGCCGGGCGTCCGGCTGGACTTCGTCTATCGCAAAACCTTCACGGTCATGGAGCGCGAGTTCAGCGGCTCGTTCGAGGCCCGCAACCTCCTGGGAACGGACTCGCAGGAGTACCAGTCGGCCGGCGGCAATCGCTTCGACACCAACAGCTACGATCTGGGCCGGACCGTCTCGCTGGGCCTGACCGCCCGGTTCTAGTGATGCAGGTCCCCCGCCGCGAGGTGGGGGGCCGGCTCAGGCCTCTGCCTCGGCATCGTAGGACGGCCGGAGGGGTTGCGTGCGGATCAGCTCGGCGACCTCATTGGGCGCCAGCTGAAACAACAGGCCGATCGCGCGCATCGAATGACCGCGGCGGTGCATGTCCCGGGCGAACTTCAGCTGATGCTGGGTGAGGGGCGTATCCTTGACGCGGGCGCGGCGGCGGCTGGCTTCGCGCAGGGGCTTGCGGGTCTCATGGTCGGCCAGCATCACCAGCGCCCGGGGAATCGGTCCGTCAGGGGCCAGGCTCTCCACCCGCGATCCGCCGGTCACCCGCAGCGTGACTCCGGCTTCGAAGAAGTGACGCAGCAAGCGAGCGAGCTCGCCCGTGGTCGCGTCGAAAGCGGAGAGGGCATGAACCAGGACCTCGTCGCCTGACCGCAGTCCATAGAGCAGCTGAAACAGAATGCGCTGGCTCGCCGACGTCGCCTGACGCTCCTCGAGGACGACATCACAGCCTACAGCTTCGATGAGTCGCCGCTGCAGGTTCGGCTCAGGAAGGTCCGGCGAAACGCGAACGACGCCATACCGCATCCGTGACTTTTCCTCCCTGGCGGGCGAGCGCCGGTGAGGCAAACGCCCCGCGACGCTGACGAAGCGCCACTATGCCGGGCGAGTACGACGTGTATGTGAATGTCACACGCCAAGTTGCTGGTCTTGCAAAGGATTTAGAACTGCAGCGAGAATTTCGTAAGACTGTCACAATAGTTTCACGTGCCAAGGATAGAAAACGAGGTTTTCCTCCCAACCAGAGACGGATTGAGCCGTTCTGAGGAGGAAATGATGCGCCTGATCGCCTGCGCCATCGCCCTTTCGGCCATCGCCGCTGCGCCGGCTCTGGCCAAGGACGCGCCGGTTCCGAACGACACGACCAAAGCGGCCCGTACGGTCTATGTCTGTGACAACTCGGCGATGACCCGACGCGCTTTCACGCGTGAGCACGGCGCGATGGAGTTCGTCACCGCGAAGGCCGTGACCGAGAGCAGCTCGGCCTGGGCGGCGCCCAAGTGCATGAGGCCCGCCGAAGCGCGCAAACTCAAGGAACTGGCCGGGCGCTGAACTTAGCGCGGTGACTCTGGGAACGCGGCGTCGCCCTCCGGCGGCGCCGTTTCGCTGACCGGCAGGGGCTCGGGCGGCTTTCCGGCGCGCAGCGCCGTGACCATCGCCAGCACCGTTTCGACGACCACCTCAGGTCGGTCGGCGGGCACCTGGTGCGAAGACAGGATCGTGCGCTGGAAGCCGCGGTCCGAGCTGAGCGCTAGGCGCAGGTGCTCAAGCTCCCACACGGATTGGCCGCGACCGTAGCCCACCGTTGGCGACGTCGCGGCTGTTTCTGAAGCGGTGATGACGTAGATCGGCACCTCGTGCAGCAAGGTTCCCAGCCGTTGCACCTGGGCCGAAGTGTCGCTGTAGATCTCGTCGAGCTCCGACAACTGGTTGCGCCAGGCTTCGGCCGGTCGCAGCCGGGTCATCTCCGCGGGCGTCCCGCGGCGGGGCAGACAGCCGGACCAGCGAGGATCGGTCGCCGGGGGCGTGGGATCAAGCTCGGCCGTGGCGAGGCAACGGCTCACCGTCCGGCGAAGGCTCTGCAGACCGTCGACGGCGGGCGATGGCGCGACCCGCTCGACGGTCGGGTCCAACAGCACAAGGCCCTCGACCTCTCCCGGCCGGCGGGCCGCGAAGAGGCGGCTGTAAAGTCCCCCGGCGGAGAAGCCCACAACGACGTACGGCCCCTCAAGTCCCCCCGCGTCCAGCGCCTGGTCCAGGTCGCGGGCCGTCGCCGCGCCATCGCGAGGCAAGGGGCCAGGGTCGCTGAAGCCATAACCGGCCCGGTCGTAGCTGCAGACCCGTGTGGTCTTGGCGATTTCCGGCTGCACGCGCAGCCAGCCGTTCACCCCGGCCCCATAGCCCGACTCCAGAATCACCAGAGGCGCGCCGCGGCCCGTGCAGTGGAAGTTTAGCCTGCGACCGTCGGAAATCTGGACCAGCTGGTCCGGGCGATCCTTCGCGGTTGCGCCCTCGTCGCCGCCGCAGCCGACGAGAAGCGCTGCAACCGCCGGGAGGACGGCTGGCGCCAGGCGGGAGCGACGACGGGAGGATCTTTCAGGCGGCGGATTCACAGTTCCTCGCGTCGAAGCGACGGTTCGTTAAGGGGAGACAGAGCATGGGTTGCTCGCTGTGTGGAAGGCGGCACGCATCTTGCTGGCGTGGTTCCGTCGCTTTGACAGGGTTGGACGCACGCCGGCAATTGCGCGTTGCGGCCCAACTGATACGTAAGTGCTTGTTGGATTGACGGAGGACGCGGGTGGAAACCGTCTACGATTGGATCACGGTCGCGATCTTCGGCGGGCTTGTTGTGCTGTTTCTGCACCGCTCGGTGCAGCCCGGCGAGCCTCAGGATACGATCCTGCACTATCTCCCGCCTTCGGTGGGCTGCGCGGTCGCCAACTATTTCGGCAATGAGGGGCAAGGCCTGGTCTCGTTCCTGATCGTGGCCGGCGTGCTGCTCTACGTCGCCCTGGTGCTGAAGCCCTTCGGACTGAAGTTCCCGCCGAGCAAGCGCTAGCGGCTATTCGGCCCATGAGCGCTTCCAGCGATCGAGAGAACGGTTTCGGCGCCCTAAGGCTCCTGTTTGCCTCGCTGGTCATCGCGTCGCACACGCCTCAGATGTTCGACGGGGACTATTCCCGCGAGCCCCTGAAGGCGCTCTTCGGGACCATCAGCCTGGGCGAACTGGCCGTCGACGGCTTCTTCCTGATCAGTGGCTACCTGATCACCGCCAGCTTCATGTCGGATCCTAAGTCGTATCTGCCGAAGCGGGTGCTGCGCATCTATCCGGCGTTCGTATTCTGCTTCCTCGCCTGCGTTCTGGTCGTCGCGCCTCTGGGCGGGGTGGACCTGCGGGCCTTGTCCATGGGCGAGTGGGTCAAGCTGGGCGGGCAGATGCTGCTGCTGAAGACCCCCGATTCGTTGGGGGTCTTTCCCGGCCTCGCTATCCCGGCGCTGAACGGCTCTATGTGGACCATCAGCTACGAGTTTCGCTGCTATCTCCTGGCCGCGCTGCTGGGCGTTCTGGGGTTCTATCGGCGACGCGGGCTCTACCTGGCTCTGACCATGATGCTCCTCGCCGCCAACTTCGCCTTCCTGACGCCCGCCGGCGGTGTGCTCGAGCAGTTGGCGAGGCCGTTCAACGCTCTCCTCGGACAGCCGCAGGAAGCGATCCGACTGACCTCCGTGTTCATGTGCGGCGCCTGTCTCAAGCTGTTCCCGATCGACTATCAGGGGCGCTTCGCAGCGCTGGCGGCGGTGGCGCTGATCCCGGCGCTGTTTGTGCCGGTGCTGGCGGGCGTCGCGCTTTCGACGCTGGGCGCCTACGTGCTCTTCTGGGTGGCGTTCAAGGTCACGTGGAAGCCGCTCCGGACCATCAACGCAAAAGACGATATCTCGTACGGCCTGTACCTGTACGCATGGCCGGTCGGAAACCTGCTGCTGTTCTATTGGCGCGACCTGAATCTCGTGGCTCATGGACTGCTGACGCTGGCGGTCTCTGTTCTGCTGGGCTTCCTGAGCTGGCACCTGCTTGAGAAGCATTTCATGAAGTTGAAGCGCTACTTCGAGCGGCGTGAGCGACCGGTCGCCGTCTCGGGGCCTGCGCAGGCAGAGAGCAGCACCCCCGCCGCTTAGCGGTCGAGGCCGTAGCGGTAGAGCAGGCGGACACCCACGTCGCCCAGGCCGGGATTGTAGTGGCCGGCCAGGCGCCCATGGCTGACATGGATCCACGAGAGCTCCATGGAGAGGCGGGGCGTGGCCTTCCAGCCCAGCGACAGCTCGGGCTCGAATAGCACGCGAGAGCCCAGGTCCAGCTTTGTCTGACGGTCGCGGATGCGCTTCAGCCGCTCTTCCGGCGTCAGGCCCGGCGCGTTAGGCGAGGGCAGGTTCACCCGGCCATCGTGGACGGCGACGCCGATGCCGGGCTGCAGGTAGAGCCGCTCGTTGAGGTCGAAGCGCCACGAAAGGCCTGTCGCCACGTAGTTTGTGCCGCCCGAGGTGTTGACGCCCGCCAGCAGATGCACCCGCGCGCGTCCCAGGAAATCGAGCTCGTCCAGGGCGGTGGTGCGGGCGCCGACGACGATCTGGGCGCCGTCCTCGAACTTGCCGTACGAGATGCCATCGTCAACATCGTGGGCGTAGACGCCGGCGAAGACCTCGCCGGCCGCCGCGGGCCCGGCGATGGCGGCCGCAGCCAGGGTCGTGAGCAGGATCCTGGACATGCCGGCCTCCGTGGAACGCGAGGAGGCTAGCGCACCGCCCCGCTGTCGCCCAAGAGGCAAGGCGCGGTACGCAGTATGATCGACACGTCCAGCCAGAATGACTGGCGCTCGACATACTCCAGGTCCAGCGCCACGCGGCGCCGGACGTCCTCCGGCGTGTCGACCGGACCGCGCGAGCCGTTCACGGCGGCCCAGCCCGTCAGGCCGGGCTTGATCCGGTGGCGGTGGGCATAGGTCTCGACCAGCTTCGAAGCTTCGGCTCCGCCGCTCAGCATCCCGATGGCGTGCGGGCGGGGGCCGACGATCGACATCTCGCCGGTGATGATGTTCAGGATCTGGGGCAGTTCATCCAGGCTGGTCTTGCGGATGAACTTGCCCACGCGAGTGATCCGGTCGTCGTTGGCGGTGACCTGGCGCGCCGCCTTGTGGTCGGTCGCCTCGGTTCGCATCGAGCGGAACTTCCAGACCAGGAACTCCTCGTTCATGTAGCCGTGTCGGCGCTGACGGAAGAAGATCGGTCCCGGGCTGTCCAGGCGAATGGCGATGGCCACGGCGGCCATGAGGGGCGCCAGTATGATGAGGCCCGCGACGCTCAGGGTCAGGTCCAGGACGCGCTTGGCCAGCAGGTAGCCTGAGCGTTCGGAAGCGCCCGCGACGTGCATCAGGTCGAAGTCGGCGATGCGGCCAACCGCTTTCGCCTCACTCTCCTCGTCCTCGCCGTCGAGCAGCAGGGAAATCGGGTTGGGAATGGGGGCCAGGCGTTCGAGCAACTGCGCGATGCGGGCGCTCGCCTTGGGCGGCACCGTGATCACGATGCGGTCGACATAGGGCAGGATGCGGTGGTCGATCAGGTCGGCGGTCTTGCCCAGTACGGGCACCCCGCAGACCTCGGGGCCGACGCGCTCACGTCGGTCGTCGAAGACGCCCAGGATGTTGACATCCCGGGTCTTGAGCGCCCGGCGGATCAGACGCTGCGCCGCTGCGGTGCCTCCCACGATGATGAGGTTTGGCGTGAGCTGACCGATGGCGCGCAGGCGGCGCAGGACCAGCATCCAGATGCCGTGGGTCGCGAAGAGGGCCATCGAGGCGGCGGCGACCCAGGCCGCGCATCCGATCGCGGGGAACGTGGGATCGATGAGGCCGCAAACGGTGCCCGCGCCGCCCCCGGCCGCGGCGGCGGCGATCAGCAGCCGGCCCAGCCGGCGGCGTAGGCGCTCGCGCGTGTTCATCGAGTAGGCGCCGGTGGCGACCAGCAGGACAAGCGCCAGCGCGGGCGCGCCCAGCCACATGACCTCCGGCAGAGCCATGAACTGGCTGGCGATCAATGACGCGAGGACGAGGCCGGCGGCGTCACCGGCCTGGAACAACCGGGCGAGGCCGGCGCCGGACACGCGATTGCGCACGCTCTGCAGGCGTTTCGGTCGCAGGGGACCGCGGCGATGCGCCGGGGTAGCCCCCGCAGAATCTGCGATGGCGCGGTGCGCGCCCGTGTCGTCCGGCATTCGGATCCCCACCTTTGCGGCGGACCCTAGCGGCAGCCCCTGAGGGATCAGTTAATCGCGGGAGAAACAGGCGGCGTGACGCCCAGCTTCTTCAGGACGAACTGGTGCATCGGCAACGGGTTCTGAATGACCGGTCCCCCGAACGGCGCGCAGAGCGAGAACAGCAGCAGGGCGATAAGGGGGCCCTTCCCCAGCTGCAGAGGCTTCTGAGCGCCATAGGCCATGAGGAGCAGCAGCGACATCGAGGCGCTCAGGCCGACCCAACGGTAAAAGTCTGTGGCGATTACATAGATCAGGAATGGCGCCACGGCGGAGGCGGCGAGGAGAAGGCGCTGGAACCAGCGCGGCTCGTTGCGCACGAGCAGCGCGAACACGAACGCCGCGTAGCCGACTGGGACGATTAGGAAGCCCGCGTGGCGCAGCAGGTGCATGGCGAGGAAGCCCAGCGAGCGCTGGTTCTGTTCGATCGATGAGCCGACTTCGAAATAGCCGCTCCAGAGGTCCATCTGGCCGACCGCGTGCGGGATGAGCCGCGCCATGGCGGCTTCGTACTGGGCCTGGGGCATGGACGTGACGCCGAACAGGATGACGATCAGCGCGCTCACCGACAGCGCCAGAACGGGCGGCGCCAGCATCCTCAGCGACCTCCCTGGCTGGGCCAGCAGCTGAAGATCGTTGCGTAGGAGGTAGGCGGTGAACTGGGCCGGCGCCGTGAAGAGAAAGAGCTCGTGCACAAACGGTCCGACGAACATCACCGCGCTGAACAGGAACACGTTGCGCACCAGGACGATGTTCAGGAACGCGAGGATGAGGATGAAGACGTCCAGTGATCCCGTCGTGTAGGCCACCTGCAGGATGAAGGCCGGCGACAGGAAGACGGCGGCTTTGAAGAGCCATCCCTGATCGTACTTCGATCGAAGAAAGTAGACGGTGGTCAGGCCGATCAGCGCGAGGAGCGCCAGATGCTGGACGGTGATGGCGAAATGGTAGGCGTTCTCGAACAGGCCTGGAAACGGCGTCGCCTGCAGTAGCGTGCCGACGAGACCCCGCCGCACGAACCCGAAGTCGCCGTAGTTCACGTAGAACGGCCACACCCGCCCGAAGGATTTCACACCGAGGTCGGTGACGATCCAGCGGTCCAGGATCAGGAACGCGGCCAGGATGGACGCCAGCGCAGCGACCAGAGTGGGCTGGACGGTGCGGCTGAGCTTCATAGGCGGGTGCGCTTGAACACAGCTTCGGGCAGGTGGGTGATGATCAGCATGACCAGCGCCCACACCGGCTTCACATAGATGACGTCGCGCTTGCGTCGCACGGCCTTTTCGATGGCGGCGGCGACGGCCGCGGGCTGTGCCGTCAGGGCGGGCGACAGCTTCATGCCTTCGGTCATTCGCGTGGCGACGAAGCCCGGTTTCACCGTCAGAACCTGCACCGGCGTTCCCGACAGCCGGTTGCGAAGCCCCGACAGGAAGGCGGTGAAGCCTGCTTTGGCGGAGCCATAGACGTAGTTCGAGCCGCGGCCGCGATCGCCGGCCACCGAACTGATGCCCACCAAAGCGCCTGAGCCCCGGGCCACGAAGCGGTTGGCGAAGGCGGCCAGGATCAGCGCCGGGGCCTCGAAGTTGCTGCGCAGGACGATGGCTGCCTGGACCTGGTCCACCTCTGACGTCGGCTGGTCGCCCATATAGCCGATGGCGCAGACGACGACGCCCGGGAGGTTGGGCAGGGCGTCGATCCAGGCGTCGGGGGCGTCCTTGAGCGCATCGTACTCATGCAGGGTGGCGGCCACGCCATGGCGCAGGGCGATATCGGCGCGGTCGGCTTCAAGGCCCTGGGCGCCGCGCGCGGCGAGCTGGATCGGGTGGCCGGCCGCTGCGAAGCGACGAGCGATGGCTAGGCCCATGTCCGAGCGACCGCCCAGGATCAGAACTGGGGGCTTGGTCATAGGCTGAGCCTCTCTGACTGACCTGAAATGAACGCGCCCGAACGGCCGGCGTCGGCGCGCATGGCGAGGAAGCGGTCTACGCGAGGATCCGACCGGCGCAGCGTCTCGGCGGTCATCCGGCTGTCCTTCGCGAGGTAGAATCGACCCCCGTGCGCGATAGTGATGGCGTCGAGTTCAGTCAGCAATCGCAGGCTCTTGGGGTTCACGGGGAAGTCGATGGCGAGCGTGTAGCCCTCCATCGGGAAGGAGAACGCGCTCTCTTGGGGCCCAAGGCGCTTGAGGACCGTCAGGAAAGAGCCCTGGCGAGCGCCCGAGATCGCCCTCAGCATCGCCTCCAACCCCTCTCGGGCGGAAGCCAGGGGGAGGGCGCACTGGAACTGGGCGAAGCCCTTGCGGCCGTACATGCGGTTCCAGTGGAGGATGGCGTCGAGCGGGTAGAAGTAGGTGTCCCAATCCACATAGTCGACGCCGCTCGCCCAGGCGCCCTTGCGGTAATAGAGCGCGTTGAAGGCCCGAACCGAGAGGCCGTTGATTGTGAACGAGGGAGCGTCCAACGGCATGGTGAGTTTGCGTTTTGGGGGCGTGCGTAGCGGGTCGGCGCGCTTTGCGTCCGGCAGTTCGGCCCGGGTGGCGTGCTCGCCCAGGGTGATCAGCGAGCGTCCCATGGACTTGCCGGTGCAGAGGCAGTCGATCCAGGCCACAGCGTAGGCCGCGTCGCTGCCGGCCTCCAAGGCCTCCATGGCGGTGGCGAGGTCGGGGGCGGCGATGGCTGTCTGGCGGATCCAGGCGCTCTCGACGGGGCGCAGGCGGATCGCCGTGCGGAGGATCACGCCGGTCAGACCCATGCCGCCCAGGGTAAAGTCGAACAGTTCGGGGTTCTCGGCGCGCGAGCATCGGCGGACCTGGCCGTCCGCGCCCATAACGTCGATCCAGTCGACGAACGACCGAAAGGAGCCGTTGCGGCGGTGGTTCTTACCGTGGACGTCGGCGGCGATGGCGCCCCCCAGGGTGACGTACTTGGTGCCGGGCGTGACCCACGGGAACCAGCCGCGGGGCAGGAAGGCGTCGATCACGTCGCCCAACAGGACGCCGGCTTCGGCGGTCAGCTGTCCGGCCTCGGGGTCGAAGGCCAGCATGCGGTTCAGGCGCCGCATGTCGACGGTATTGGCTGGGTTCTGGGCGCTGTCGCCATAGGCGCGGCCGTTGCCGCGCGCGATCAGCGGGCCGCCGGAGACCTGGGCCCGAAGTTCGTCCTCGCTCCGCGGTCCGGTCACCCGGCAGTCGCGGCGTGGAAAGCGTCCCCAGCCTTCGACGTTCATGCGCCCCCCTTGGAGGCGGCCACGGCGGGCGCGAAGACGAACCTGCGGTCGAGCTGGTACTTCACGACGTACCCCACCGCGAGGCCCAGGCAGGCGCCCAGTTCGCGCATGAGGTCGGTGCGCCAGATCAGCCAGAAGGCCGTCTCGGCGCCCCAGAAGATCGCCGTCGTGATGACACCCATGGCCGTATAGAGGGCGAACTTCCTGCCGTGGGCCTGCACGCCGGTGGCGGTGTCGTAGAAGATCCAGCGCTTATCCAGCACGTACTTGATCGCCAGGCCGACGAGCGTCCCCACCGCGACGGCGGCGGTGAACCCGAGGGCAGACGCGTTGATCGCCAGCACCACCCGCTGGGCGGCGAGGTTGGCCACCGTGGCGACGACCGCAAAGGCGGAGTAGCGGACGACAAGGCTGCCCAGGGTCACGGGATCGTGCCCGCCACCACGATAGCCCCGATGACGACGCCGCAGATCTGGCTGACGCGATCCTTCACCGCGAAAACCACCGGGTCATCGTGCATGCGGCGACGATGGGTGACGAACACCATCCGGCTGATCCAGAAGAACAGCACCAGGCAGATCCCCAGCAGCATGTAGGGCCGGGGGTAGAGCGCCTTCACCTCGGGCGAGTTGGTGTAGAGCGCCATGACAAGCACCGAGACGTAACCCGAGGCGGTCGCCATGCTGGTGATCAGCTGCAGGTCTTCGCCGCGGTAGCCGCGCCCTTTGGTGACCGTGTTCGAGGCGACCTCGTCGGCGAGCTCGGCCTGACGCTTCACCGCCGCCAGCGAGAAGAAGAAGAACACCGAGAAGGCCAGGAGCCAGATCGAGAGCGGGATGCCGGTCGCCACGCCGCCCGCGAAGATGCGGATCGTGTAGAGGCCGGCCAGCACGCAGATGTCGATGATGATCCGGCGCTTGAGATAGAGCGAATAGGCCGTCGTGGTGACGTAGTAGCCCAGCATCACCAGCACGAAGTTCGGCCCCAACGGCAGCGCCAGCAGGAAGCCCGCGATCAACAGCGAGGGCGCGAGCCATGTGCCGTAGGCCAGGGGGATGGCGCCCGACGCGAAAGGACGCTTGCGCTTGCGCGGGTGAGACCGGTCGGCCGAGAGGTCGAGGAGGTCGTTCAGGACGTAAACGCTGGAGGCCACGAGGCTGAAGACCACGAAGGCCATCAGCGCCTGGAGCAGGGTCGCGAGTTGCAACGCGTGGGCCGTGAACACGGGCAGGAACACCAGCACGTTCTTGAGCCACTGGTGCGGGCGCAGCGCCTTCAGCACCGCCTTGGCCGAGACGCGTTCGGGCGAGAGATGCTCGACCTCGCAGCCCAGCTTGTCGACCCGCGCCCGAAGGGCCTTGGAGTTGGTGTGGGTGATGGCCTGGGCGCTCTTGGACCAGACCGCGAGGTCGGCGTTGGTGTCGCCCATGTAGGCGAAGCCACCCTGGCCGTAGCGCTCTTCCAGGAATGCGCCCTTGCGCGACGCCTTGAGGTTGGTCGAGCCGTCGGAGCCGTGCGCCTCGTCGAAGATGCCCAGGTGCGCACTGATCTTGTCCGCCAGGCTCTGGTCCGAAGCCGTGACGAGGGCGGTTCGGCCGCCGGCTTCGCGCCAGGCGCGGACGTAGGTCACGACATCTTCGTTGTAGGGCAGCACGGTGACGTCGACGTCCGACATCTCGCAGAGACGCTGCTTCACTGCGGCGCGGCCCTTGGCCAGGCCTGCGGCGGCGACGAACGGCGTCGTCCAGTTGTGCGCGAGCGCCGACCAGAACGTCTCGAACAGCATGTCCGTGCGGATGAGCGTGCCGTCCAGGTCGACGGCCAGGACTCGTCCCTTGAGGTTTGCTGGCTTCAAGGCAGGTCCTTCCCCTTCGGTCCGTCCAAGGCGCGCATGATCGAGAGGTATCTGGTTCCGCAGGCGTTAAGGTTAGATGACGCGGACATGCCCCGTCGATCTCGCGACGGACATTACCGCTCGATTGCGCGGGTTTCTGTCGGCTCTAGTAGGCCCGTTCGTCGCCGAAGATCAGCGGGATCGTGCGCCAGATGATCTTGATGTCGAGTCCGAACGTCCAGGTGTCGATGTACTCGTTGTCGGCTCCGACACGATCGATGATCGCTTGTAGTTCCTTCACCTCGCCTCGGAAGCCGCAAACGGCGGCGTAGCCGGTGAGACCGGGTTTGGCGCGGAAGCGGAGATTGTAGCCCGGCGCCTGCTCGCTCCAGGCCTCGTCGTGGGCGACGGCGTGGGGCCGCGGGCCGATCAGGGACATCTCGCCCCGCAGCACGTTGAGCAGCTGGGGCAGCTCGTCGATCGAGAACTTGCGCAGTATGGCGCCCAGCGGGGTGACGCGCTTGTCGCCCTGAGTGGCCTGCCGAACGGTGTCGCCGTCCTCGGTCACGGTCATCGTGCGGAACTTGAAGACGGTGAAGATCACGCCGTTGAGCCCGGTGCGGCGCTGGCGGAAGAGAGCGGGCCCTGGCGATTCCAGACGCACCAGAAGCGCGACCGTGAGCAGCAACGGAAGGAAGAACAGCAGCGCGCCCGCCGACAAGATGATGTCGAACGCACGCTTCCGCTTGCTGGTGGCCACGGCCATCACGGGCGCGTTGGCTGCGACAGGCGGCCGGTGACCGCCCGTAGGCGACCAGTTGGCGGCTTCGGCATGCGCTCGGAACTCCGCAGGTTTATTCATAGCACCGCCGTCGATCGGGCTTGTCGAGGCCGCTCAGGAAGGCGGACAGCGCCTCGGCGCTCCAGAGGCGCACCATAAGACGCGAGCCCTGGCCGTCGAATTCCGTGCTGAGGTTGGCGGGGCCGTCCGCCACGTCGGCGTGGCGGCTGACAAAGCCGTAGAACGCTGCACGGATCTTGTCCGCATCGTCCTCGGCTGCGAAGCGCGTCTCAAATCCGGACATCATCCCCGACCGTCCCGTGGACCACGCCCCATCTGGAGCAAAACCCGCGCCAAGCTTCCCGTCCCGGCGCTGCGTGATCTGAACCATATTCGGTCGAGCCGGCCGTTCGGTTGCAGACAGGGTTGAGGAAATGTGACCGCCCTGGGGCGAAAGGGCCTAATAGGCCTGCGGATCGCGGAAGATAATGAGCGCCGTCCTGGCGAGGATCGCGATGTCGAGGCCCAGCGACCAGCTGTCGATATAGAGGTTGTCGGCGGAAATCCGGTCCCGCATGCCGCGGAGATCCTGAATCTCACCGCGCAGGCCGTTCACCTGAGCCAGACCGGTCAGGCCCGGCTTGACCCGGAAGCGGTCGGCGTAGGCGGGGATGCGCTCGCCGTAGAACTCATCGTGCGCCAGGGCGTGGGGGCGAGGCCCAACGATCGACATGTCACCCATCAGCACGTTCAGGAACTGTGGGAGTTCATCGAGGCTGAGCTTGCGGAGCAGGCCGCCGACCGCGGTGACGCGGGCGTCGTTCCGGGTGGCCTGGCGGACGTCACCGGCGTCCTCGGTCACGGTCATCGTGCGGAACTTGTAGATCGTGAAGATGCGTCCGTGATGGCCCGTCCGGCGCTGCCTGAATATCACCGGGCCCTTGGACTCCATTCGGACCGCCAGCGCGACGCAGCAGAGCAGCGGTAGGAAGAGGAAGAGGGCCAGGGCGGCGCCTACGATGTCGATCGTGCGTTTGCTCCAGCTGCGCGCGGCGTCATAGCCGAACGGCGTCGATGCAGCCCGGCCGGCCGGCTCTTCAGCCTGCACCACCGAGCCTATCGTCCCTTCGGCGATATCCGTCATCGAAACAGCCCCAATCTACGCAACTGACTGGACGCCCCCGCCACCAGTCCACCACTCGTTAATCGTCTTCTCCAACGAACTGTTCACGCTCATTGGTACATTTTACGACACAGCCCAAGAATTGGGCGTGCCGGAGTAGGATCATGCCGTCCGACGTGTCGATCGACCTCGTCGCACATAGCGCCGTCGAAGCCCGCGCGACCCGACGCCTGCCGGTGGGCATAGGCCTGACCATCGGCGCCTGCGCGTCTGTGGCCCTGTGGACCGTCATCGGCATCAGCCTGCGGGCGCTTCTGGCCTAACGTCGACGCCGAGGTCGCGGCGCGGGGAAATTCCCTCGCCGCTCCTATAGTTAGCCATATTTTACCTGCCCCAGCCCCTTCGGGTCAATCAACCGCGTTCGGCGAGCGATGACGCGCCGGCATCATTTGCCGTGGTCCGGTCTCGGCGCTAGGTGGGGGCGTTCGCGCCGTCGGGGCGCGCGGAGGCTGTTCGATCCCAGCGCCCGTCTATCCGGTGATCCTTTGCGGCGGCGCCGGCGAGCGCCTGTGGCCGGCGTCTCGCGCCGACCGTCCGAAGCCATTCCTGCGTCTGACCGGCGACCGGTCGCTTTTCCAGGCCGCAGCGCTGCGGGCGTCGCCGCTGGGCCCGCTTGTCGTGGTTGGCGGGGCGGCCCACGCGGATCTGATCGCGGATCAGCTCGCGGAGATCAGCGTCGCCGCGACCGTGCTCCTGGAGCCGGTGGGCCGGAACACCGCCGCAGCTGTCGCCGCGGCTGCTGGATGGGTCGCTGCGCGAGCCCCCGGGGCGGTGGCCGCGATCCTGGCGGCCGACCATCACATTCCCGATGCAGAAGCGTTTGGCTCGGCGGTGCGAGAGACGCTGGCGGCAGCCGAGGGCGGCGCGATCGTGACGATCGGGCTGCGGCCCACGTCGGCCTCCGAGGCTCTGGGCTACATCCGGCCGGGCGAAGGGGCGGGCCCGGTGAAGCCCATCCGGGCGTTTGAGGAGAAGCCGACCGCCGAGGTCGCGCTGGGTCTGATCGCGGCCGGCGCGCTCTGGAACAGCGGGACGTTCGTTGCGCGCGTCGCGACGCTGTCGGGCGAACTGCAACGCTGGGCCCCGGACGTGACGAACGCCGTCGCCGCGGCGCTGGCGGAGGCGGTCCAACGCGACGACGCGATCTGGCTGGGGCCCGCGTTCGCCCTCGCGCCGAAGATCGCCTTTGACCGCGCCGTGATGGAGCGAACGGATCGCGGAGCCGTCCTGCCCGCTGATTTCGTCTGGTCGGACCTGGGCGCCTGGGATGCGGTGATGGCGACGGGGGCGCCTGACGAGGCGGGCAATGTGTTGCAGGGGGCGGCCACGGCGCCGGGCTCGAGCCAGGTCCTGGTCCGCGCCGCGCCTGGCATGCGCGTGGCCGTGGTCGGCGCTACGCGGCTGACGGTGGTGGCGGAGCGGGACGCTGTTCTCGTGGCCGACCTGGACCATGCCCAGGCAGTCCGTGACCCGGGCGCAGCCGGCGGGCGCTTCACGACCCTCGACCAGGCGGCCGAAGAGCTGGACGCGTGGCTTCGTACGGCGGCGCTGCCGTTGTGGGGCACGGTAGGGACGGACGACAGCACGGGCGGATTCCGCGAAGGCCTGACCTTGATGGGGCAGCCGTTCGACCCCCGCCGCCGCGCGCGGGTGCAGGCGCGGCAAGCCTTTGTCTTTGCGAGCGCCGCGGCTGACGGATTGCCGGGGCCGTGGGCCGCCATCGCCCGGCGCGGTTTCGACTGGTTCGCCGCTCATGCGGGGCGCCCCGACCACCTGTTTGCGACGACGCTGGACATCATGGGTGCGCGCACCGCCCCCGAACCGCATCTGTACGAGCACGCGTTTGTTCTGCTGGCCCTGGCGGCGCTGGCGCGCGGCCGGGACGCCGCGGCTGTTCTGGCGGCCCTCGACGCCTTCCGGCATCCCCAAGGCGGCTATCGGGAGGCCGGCGAGAACCCCTTTCAGGCTAATGCTCACATGCATCTGCTGGAAGCGGCCATCGCCTGGGAGCGCGCCGACGGCGGCGCGGTCTGGAGCGCGCTGGCGGACGAACTGACCGAGCTGGCGCTCACCCGATTCATCGATCCGGCCTCGGGCGCTCTGAACGAGTTCTTCGATGCCGACTGGCGACCGCTGACGGGTGACGGGGGACTGATTGAGCCTGGGCATCAGTTCGAGTGGGCCTGGCTGTTGGCCCAGCGACCCACCGCGCGCCGGATGGGTGCGGCGCGACGGCTGTTTGAGGTGGGGCGTCGCGGCGTCGACCGTGGATTGGGCGTCGTGGTCAACGCCCTGCATCCCGACCTGGCCATTCGGGATCCGGCGGCGCGACTGTGGCCGCAGACCGAACACCTGAAGGCGGCTCTGGTCCTTGGCGACGAGGCCGCGGCGCTGGAGGCCGCCAACGCGGTGGCGATGTTCCTGGATACCCCGGTGCGCGGCGTGTGGCGCGAGCGCATGGCGGCGCATGGCGGGTTCATCGACCAGCCCGCCCCGGCCACGTCGCTGTATCACCTCTATCTGGCGATCCGCGAACTGACGCGGTTCGCGGGCGAACCGTGCTAGAGGCCCGGCGAATGGTGCAGAACCCTTTCACACAGACGCCCGCGAAGATCGCGGTGATCGGCCTTGGCTATGTCGGCCTGCCTCTCGCCGTGGCGTTCGCCGCCCAGCACGATGTGGTCGGCTTCGATCTCAGCGCCGCGCGGGTGGCGGAGCTGTCGCGTGGCGAAGACCGGACGCTGGAAGTCTCGGCCGAGGCGCTGCGGGCGGCGGGTCGGCTGTCGTTCAGCGACGATCCGGCGGCGCTCAACGGCTGCAACGTCTTCGTCGTCACTGTCCCCACGCCGATCGACGATCACAAGCGGCCCGACCTGTCGGCGCTGATGGCCGCCAGCCGATCGGTGGGGGCCGCGATCGGGCGTGGCGGCGTAGTGATCTACGAGTCCACCGTCTATCCGGGCGCCACCGAGGATGACTGCGTGCCGGTGGTGGCGCAGGTCTCGGGCCTGACGTTCAATCGCGACTTCTTTGCCGGCTACAGCCCCGAGCGGGCGAACCCGGGCGATGCGAACCACCGGCTGGCCGACATCGTCAAGGTGACGGCGGGCTCGACGCCTGAGGCGGCCGACTTTGTCGATGCCCTCTACGCCTCGGTCGTGCGCGCCGGGACGCACCGGGCGAGCTCGATCAAGGTGGCTGAGGCCGCCAAGGTGATTGAGAACACCCAGCGCGACCTGAATATCGCCCTGATCAATGAGTTCGCGCTGATATTCCGCCGGTTGGGCGTCGACACCGAAGAGGTGCTGGCCGCGGCGGCGACAAAGTGGAACTTCCTCAACTTCCGGCCGGGTCTGGTCGGCGGTCACTGCATCGGCGTCGACCCCTACTACCTGACCCACAAGGCCGAGTCCGTGGGGTATCGGCCCGAGGTGATCCTCGCGGGTCGGCGGATCAATGACGGCATGGGCGGCTACGTCGCGCGCGAGCTGGTCAAGGAAATGATCCGTCGCGGCGTGTTGGTGAAGGGCGCCCGCGTGCTGGTGATGGGCCTCGCGTTCAAGGAGAACACGCCTGACCTGCGCAACACCCGCGTGATCGACATCCTGCGCGAGCTCGAGGACTACGGCGCGGCCGTGGACGTCTGGGATCCCTGGATCCCCGCCTCCGAGGCCGAGCACGAGTACGGCCTGTCCCTGATCACCGCCCCGGCCGCAGGCGCCTATGACGGTGTCGTGCTGGCGGTCGCGCACCGAGAGTTCCAGGCGCTGGGGCCAGAAGCGATCCGAGGGTTCGGCAAGCCCGGTGCGGTCGTGTTCGACGTGAAGTCGGCCCTGCCGAAGGGCGCGTCTGACCTGCGGCTCTAGGTGGATTGCCTGGATTTGCGGCGTATCGCCTAATTTGAGGGCGCCCGACGTCCGCGCCGAGGTTTCGCAAAACCGTCACTGGAGCCGCCGGGCGGGGCGGGCCATACAGGTCTTGCCCTTCGGGGCGTTTCCTCCCTTTGACTTGGCCGCGCCCGAAGGCGCGGCTTTCTTTTTGGGCTCCGCGCAAGCGAAAAGGCCGCGGGGGCGAACCCCGCGGCCTTCGCCGTTTCGATGCGGCTGATCAGAACGTGTAGGCGATCTTGCCGTAGTAGTAGCCCCCGTTGATCCCGAAGGACGAGAACGTCGGGTACTGGGTGACAAATCCGTTGGCGTTCCCCCTCAGGAAGGTGTCGCGATACAGCGGGTTCAGCTTGTCGGGATACTTGTTGAACAGGTTGTTGGCGCCGATCGTGATCTTCACCGGCTCGAGAACGCGGTAGCTGATCTCCAGGTCGGTGATGAACGTGGCGTCGATCTTGTTCTTGAAGCACGTCGGCAGGGTCGTGCCGGTGGTCAGCGGGCAGCCGGTGCGGCTGTCGTACCGCGAGGCGGGTCCGTACAGGGTCTCCTTCAGGTTCACCGAGAGCTTGTCCCAGGTCCAAAGGGCGCCCAGCACGAAGCGGTAGTCGGGCGACGTCGTCTCGAGGTTGCCGATCGCGGTCAGGTCGAACAGCGAGGCGCCGGCCAGTTGGGCGGGCGGCTTCGCGATCTTGGTGACCTTGGTGTCTGTCAGGTTGCCGGTCAGCGACCATTGGATCGAGCCCATGTCGGCCAGGTCGGTCATCGTCGTCACCACCAGCTCGGCGCCGCGGGTGCGGGTGTTGAGGCCGTTGGTGAAGATGTTGATGCCGGTCTGGGTCACCGTGGGGTCCAGCACGTTGCCGTTGGCGATGATCGCCGCCCGCACCGCCGGGATGTTGATGTCGCCGCCCGAGCCGAACAGCGAGCCCGAGCCCACGATCCGGTCCTTGATGTTGATCTGGTAGATGTCGAGCGTGGCGGTGATGCCGTAGCCGGGATGCGCGACGAAGCCGACGCTGAAGTTGCGCGACTTTTCGGGATCCAGCCCGTTGACCCCCACCAGCGCCGCGGCGGCCGAATTGGGCGGCAGCTGCACGAACGCCGAAGTCGGCGAGACGTTGGTGGCCGAGTAGTAGCTTTCAGCCAGCGTCGGCGCCCGGAAGCCGGTGCTGGCCGTGCCCCGGATCGCGATCATCTCATTGAAGTCGTAGCGGCCGGTCCCCTTGACGATGAAGGTGTCCCCGAAGTCGCTGAAGTGCTCGTAGCGGGCCGCCAGGTCCAGTTTCAACGGTTCGGACGGCGACAGCGCCACGTTGCCGTAGACGGCGTAGCTGCGGCGGTCGTGCTTGCCGGCGTCGGTGAACTGGAAGCCCGGATACGACTGCGAGCCTTCCTTGTAGCGCGAGGCCGGGTCGCCGGGCTTGATCTCATACTCTTCCCGCCGGTACTCGGCCCCGAACGCGACGTTCATGGGGGCGGCCATGCCCACGTCGTACTCTTTCGAGACGTCGATCTGGCTGGTCCACTGACTGAAGATGAAGGCTCCGTTGTAGAAGTCGGTCGGCGAGAAGCCCGGAGTCGTGGCCGTGGACGTGTCGATGTAGAGCGACCGGTTGAACGAGTCCTTCACGTAGACCGAGACGTTGTCCTTGCCGTAGGTCGTGGCGATGTCGACGTTCCAGCCATCCTCGGTCTTGGTCTTGAGGCCGAAAGTGGCGGCGTAGTCCGTCTCGTTGATCACTTCGCGCGGGCTGAAGCCGAACGGACGCGGGATCGAGCCGTCGCGTCCGATGATCAGGCTGGGCACACGGTAGTTCTGGTAGCCCGAGGCGTATTTGTCGCCATAGGTGCCGAAGCTGTAGACCTCGACCTCGCCGAGGGTGATGCCAAAGTTGTAGCTGCCGATGTTCAGCCGGTATTCGGCGTCGCCGGCGATCCGGTTCATGTACGGGAAGTCGGGGTGGTTCACGAGTTGGGGATAGCGTGACAGCCGCGACGTCGAGGTGATGTTGAACGGCGTGTTCGTCACCCGCGGATCGACGTCGCCCCGGAAGCTGTAGTCGTGGTAGCGCGTCTGGTAGCTCAGGTTCAGGTAAGAGTTCTCGAACGGCGCGAAGCCCACGTTGAGGGTCAGGTCGGCCGTCTCGCCGCCGCCCGACATGTACTTGCCTGCACTGGCCGTTGCGCCGCCACCCTCGGGATCGTCCTTCAGGATGATGTTGATGACGCCGGCGATGGCGTCAGAGCCGTACTGCGCCGCCGCGCCTTCCTGCAGCACTTCGATATGGCTGACCGCGCCCAGGCTGATGAAGTTCAGGTCCGCGGCCGCGCCGCCCTGGAACGGGCCGCCCAGGACCGCGAGGTTGGCCGTGCCGTGACGTCGCTTGCCGTTGATCAGCACCAGGGCGTGGTTGGGCGACAGGCCCCGCAGCTTGGCCGAAAGGGTGAGGTTCGCCGTGTCTCCGCCGAACGCCTGGGCGTTGAACGAGGGCACGTTCTGGGCGATGGCCTGGATCAGGTCGGTCTGGCCGACACGGGACAGGGCCGTTGAATCCAGAACCGTGATGGGCGCCGGGCTGTCCACCGCGCGCAGCCCAGTCGTGCGGGTGCCGGTGACGATGATGCCCTCCAGCTCGCCCGAGTCCGCTGCCGCATCGCCGTCCGCCGCCTGCGCGCCGCCCGCCATGGCGATGCTCAGGATGAGCGCGCTCGCGCCCAGAAACTTCTTGTTCAAGATGGACCCCTCGTTTTCCGATGTTGGGCCCTTCGCGACGTCTCCCCCCGAGAACTCAGTCAGGAGCGCGCCGCCTCATGTGAGGTGTCAACACATCCAAGTGATCGGGCGGTCTCGTGCTTTCCAATTGATCATATCTGGGGCCAACGAGATCGAAATCGAGGCATGGATACTGTGTTGCGTGGAGTTGAGAAATTCTCGCGTCCTGCGAATTCTCAGGATTGTCAATTCGACACTGATGTCAATTGTTGAATTGTTGCGCAGCGGGCGCCGCTTCCGGCCGCAGGGTCCGCGACTTGGCGACGATCGTGGCGGGCCCGCTTGTCACGCCGCCCAACCCTCATCCGACTGAATGCGTCCGCCGCATGGCGGGGGCGTCAGTGTTCGGAGCGGGTCATGGGTCTTAGTCGTCGCGGGTTCCTCCAGCGCATCGGGATGACCGGAGGCTATGCCGCAACTTATTCCGCAATGGTCAGCCTGGGCCTGATGGCGGTTCCGGCCAGGGCGGGGCCGCTGGCGATGCCGGCCAACCTGGGCGCCGGCAAGAGCGTGGTGGTCCTGGGCGCCGGCATCGCCGGACTGACGGCGGCCTACGAACTGGAGCGCTCGGGTTTCAACGTCACCGTGCTGGAGGCGCGGGCTCGGGTAGGCGGCCGCAACTGGACGCTCCGTTCGGGCGATAAGGTCGAGATGGTGGGCGAGGCCACGCAGACGGTGGCTTTCTCGGATCGTCTCTACATGAACGCCGGCCCGGCCCGCATTCCGAGCCATCACACCGGCCTGCTGGGCTATTGCGATCGACTGGGCGTCCCGCTGGAAGTGGAGATCAACTCCAGCCGCAGCGCCTATTTCTGGTCGGCGGGCTCAAACGGCGGACGGCCGATCCAGATGCGCCAGGGGGTGAACGACACCCGCGGCTATATCTCCGAGCTGTTGGCCAAGGCGCTGAACAAAGGGGCGCTGGACCACGACCTGACAGCGGAGGACCGTGAGCGACTGCTGCCGTTCCTGCGCGCCTACGGCGACCTGGACGAGAACATGGCGTTCAGGGGCACCGAACGCTCCGGCTTCGCGCAGCTGCCGGGGGCGGCCGACCAGTTCGGGAAGGGCCGCGATCCCCTGCCGCTGAAGGAGCTGCTGGCCAACGACCAACTGCGCGCCACGCTGTTCGAGGACCAGCTCTACATGCAGGCGACCATGTTCCAGCCGACGGGCGGCATGGACCGGATCGCGGCCGGCTTCCAGCGCGCGATCAAGAGCCCGCTGATCCTCAACGCCGAGGTCCTGCAGATCCGCCAGGGGGCGGCGGGAGTCGAGGTGGCCTGGCGCGACCGGGCTACGGGGGCCAGCCAGGCGACCCGCGCCGACTTCGCCATCGTCACGATCCCGCTGAACATCCTCGCCAAGGTCGACACCAACTTCGACAAGCCGGTGAAGAGGGCGATCGCGTCCGTGCCTTACGACTACTCCAACAAGATCGGCTTCGACGCGCCGCGCTTCTGGGAGAAGCAGCAGATCTACGGCGGCATCTCGTTCGTAGGCGGGGATACGAGCCTGGTCTGGTACCCGTCGAACGACCTGCACACGGCGCGCGGCATGCTGCTGGCCTGTTACGGCTCGGGACCGAACGCCAAGGGCTTTGCGGCGCGGCCGTTGGAGGAACAGGTCGCGATCGCCCGCAGCGTGGTGGGGCGCCTGCATCCCGGGCATGAGGGCGAACTGACCAGTCCCGCCGTCGTGAACTGGAGCAAGATCCCGTTCAACCTGGGGCCCTGGCCCGCGTGGGAAGGGCAGGGCGGCCAGGAGGGCCATCTGGACCAGCCTGCCTACAGATTGCTCAACGAGCCGCACGGACGGGTCTATTTCTCAGGCGCCCACCTGTCGCAGATGCCCGGCTGGCAGGAAGGCGCCGTGCTCTCGGCGCATCGTACCCTAGGCCAGATCGCGTCGCGCGTGTCACAGTCGGTGGCGGAACGCCGCGGTGCGCGGCCGGCGGCCTGAGACGATTTCATCGAGGGGATAATCGAATGCGTAACCTGCTGCTCCCGGCCGCCCTGGTCGCCTTTGCGTTCGCCGCCGGCTCGGCCAGCGCCGAGAACACCCACATCAATCCCAGCAACGGCTTCATCTCCTCGGCCGTGAAGGTGCCGGCCGGGTCGGAGATGCTCTACGTCAGCGGCATCACCCCCGAGGCGGTGCCGGGCGCGCCCGCGGATCGCTCGTTCGGCGACACCAAGACCCAGACCGACAGCGTGCTGAAGCGGATCGGCGCGATCCTCACGGCCCAGGGCTATGGCTGGGAAGACGTGGTCATGATGCGTGTGCTGCTGGTGGGCGACCCCACCAAGGGTGGCGGCATGGACTTCGCCGGGATGATGGAGGGCTACAACGCCGTCTATGGCAGCCTGAAGAAGAAGCCCGCGCGGATCACCTCGCAGGTGGCCGGCCTCGTCCGCCCCGGCATGATGGTCGAGATCGAGGTCCAGGCGGCCAAGAAGCCCTAACTGGCCACAACCGTTGGCTTGAGCCTCGCCCGGAGTCGCGCGAGCTTGCGATGCATGGATCGTCGCAAGTTGCTGGCGCTGGGCGCCGCGGGTTTCGTGGGCGCGGCCGCCGCGCCGGGGTTCGGCTGGACGCAGGAGCTCTCGCCCCTGCCGAATCCCCCTGCGCCCATCGGACGCGAGGAGCGGGCGGCGCGGATCGCCAAGGCCCAGAAGCTGATGCGCGAGCTCGGCTTCGGCGCCCTGCTGGTCGAGCCGGGCTCGAGCCTGATCTACTTCACCGGCGTGCGCTGGAGCCGCAGCGAGCGGCTGACCTGCGCCCTGATCCCGGCCGACGGAGAGGTGTGCATCGTCACCCCCTTCTTCGAAGAGCCGTCGGTGCGTGAGAGCCTGGGCATCGCGGCCCAGGTCCGCACCTGGCAGGAGCACGAAGACCCGACGGCGCTGGTCGCGGGCTGGCTGAAGGAGAGGAAGCTGGGCTCGGCGGTCGTGGGGATCGAGGAGACCAACCGCTATTTCATCGTCGATGGCCTGAAAAAGAACCTGCCGAGCGCCGTCCTGAAGAACGGGGCCCCGGTGGTCCGCGGCTGCCGGATGATCAAGACCGCGCCCGAGATCGCGCTGATGCAGCGGGCCAGCGACATCACGATGGCCGCCTATCGCCACACGATCCCGAAGATCGAGGCCGGCATGACCCCGCGCGACATCGGGGCGATCATGAACCGCGCCACGGCGGCGCTCGGCGGCGAGCCCGAGTTCGCGCTGGTCCTCCTGGGCGAAGCGTCGGCCTATCCGCACGGCTCGGGCAAGCCGCAGGTGGTGAAGCCGGGCGAGGTGGTGCTGATGGATTGCGGCTGCACATTCCGCGGCTATCAGTCGGACATCTCACGCACCTTCGTGTTCGGCGAGGCGACGGTCAGACAGCGGAAGGTGTGGAACGAGGTAAAGCGGGGGCAGGAGATCGCCTTCGAGGCGGCGAGGCTGGGCGTGTCCGCCGGGAGCGTCGACGACGCGGCGCGGAACTACTACGTCGGCCTTGGCTACGGGCCCGACTACAAGCTGCCGGGCCTGTCGCATCGCACAGGCCATGGCATCGGCATGGATGGCCACGAGCCGGTGAACCTGGTCCGCGGCGAGACCACCAAGCTGGCCCCCGGCATGTGTTTCTCGGACGAGCCCGGCATCTACATTCCCGGAGAGTTCGGCGTGCGCCTGGAGGACTGCTTCCACATGACGGAGCAGGGGCCGAAGTGGTTCTCGCAGCCGTCGGCGTCGCTCGAGAAGCCGGTCTAGGCGCGCAGCACCAGGAAAAGGTAGCCGTACGTTTCCGGACAGTGCGGCGGACGTCCATCCCCTCACGGATCTCGGCAAGGACGGCGTGGGCGATCGGATCGCCGGCCATGCGGGTGCCGGCGACCTCCAGGCGCTCAGCCAGCGGGCCGTAGTAGTGTGTCCACCAGGCTGCGTCAGTCAGCACGAAGTCGCCAACAAGGTCGTAACCGTGCACCGAGGCCCGGTCGCCGGGGCCCTCGCGCGGCATTTCGTTGTGGACCGCAAAGAACGCCGCACTTGCGCCGGATCCGAGAAGTCCATGCTCAGACCCTGTAGTACTCCCGGTACCACTCGACGAAGTGCGCGACGCCGGTCTCGATCGACGTGGAGGGGGCGTAGTCGAGGACAGCGCGGGTCTCGGCGGTGTCGGCCTCGGTGGCGGTGACGTCGCCTGGCTGCATCGGCAGGAAGTTGATCTGCGCCTTCTTCTGAAGCTTTTGCTCCAGCACCTCGATGTAGCGCATCAGTTCCTCGCGGCGTCCGGCGCCGAGGTTGAGCACGCGCCACGGAGCTGCGCTGGTGGCCGGGTCCGGGTTCTTCGCGTCCCAGCCGGAATTGGTCTCAGGCGGGCGGTCCAGGGCTGCGACCAGGCCGTCGACGATGTCGTCCACGTAGGTGAAGTCGCGCTGCATCCTGCCCTGGCCGTACACGTCGATCGGCTGGCCCTTGAGGATGGCGTCGGTGAACTTGAACAGGGCCATGTCGGGCCGGCCCCAAGGTCCGTAGACGGTAAAGAAGCGGAAGCCCGTGGCCGGGATGCCGAAAAGATGGGCGTAGGCGTGGGCCATGCTCTCGTTGGCCGCCTTGGTGGCGGCGTAGAGCGTGATCGGGTGGGTGGCCGCGTCGTGGACGCTGAACGGCATGTTGGCGTGGTTGCCGTAGATCGAGCTGGTGGAGGCATAGAGCAGGTGCCGGGGGGGATAGGCGCGGCAGCCTTCCAGGACGTTGAGGAAGCCCACGACGTTGGAGTCGACGTAGGTGTCGGGATTTTCGAGGCTGTAACGCACCCCCGCCTGGGCGGCGAGGTTGACCACGTGACTGGGCTTCGTCTCGGCGAAGACGGCGGGCATGCGCTCGCGGTCGGCCAGGTCGAGCTGCAGGTGGCGGTAGCCGGGGTAGCCCTGCAGGATCGTGAGCCGCGCGGCCTTCAGCCTGGGGTCGTAGTAGGAATTGAGGCTGTCGACGCCCACGACCTCATCGCCACGCTCCAGGAGCCTGCGGCTGAGGTGGAAGCCGATGAAGCCGGCCGAGCC
Organism: Phenylobacterium sp.; assembly: GCF_004299445.1. Lineage (GTDB taxonomy): Bacteria > Pseudomonadota > Alphaproteobacteria > Caulobacterales > Caulobacteraceae > Phenylobacterium. Next base: position 35,031 of record NZ_SCTC01000009.1, read on the forward strand.
GGTGACCAGAATCGCCAAGACGTCGCCTCAGAGCTGCGGGTGCGCAGAGGTGGGCCTAGCGGCGTCCGGGTTGCAAGGGCCTTAAGGTCAGCGCGTTCCGTAGCGCAGGTCGCGCAGCCGCGACACGCGGGTGGCGGCTTCGGCGGCGACCGCGGCCTTGCGGGCCTCGATCACGTCGCGCGCCCGCACCTGGGCCAGCAATGGGAAGGTCGCCGACAGGGTCGCGACCAGCAGGCCCATGCGACCTTCGCGCCAGCCGCCCCGCAGGACGAAGCCCATCAGGAACACGCCCGCGCCCGCGGCCAGGCTCTGAATGGCCCAGGGCTGGCGTTTGCGGTCGGCGATATCCTCGGCGGCGATGGCGGCGAGGCGATTCAGGCGCTCGACCAGCCCGCCGGTGTCACGGCCCAGGATGCGGCGGACCGCGCCCTTCAGCGCGCCGCCCGAGCGGCCCGCCAGGATAGAGGGGGCGTTGAGGCGGCGAGCCTGCCAGCTCTTCAGGCCGCGCTTGTAGAGGCGGATCTCGCGGCGCGCGCTGAGCTGACCGGCCCAACCGTCACGGACCAGGGTTTCGCCCACGTAGTTGTCGATGGGCAGGTCGTAGTGGTCGCCGTCCTGGCGCATCTGCAGGACTGCGCGAATCTCCCAGGCCAGGTGAGCGTCGACCAGTTCGTCGGGCTCGATCTCCAGGATCCAGTCGCCGGTGCAGGCCGCGGCGCCCGCCGCCTTCCGCTGGCTTTCCAGGGGGAAGATGCCGTCGATCACGACGCAGCCGTTGCGGCGTGCAATCTCCTGCGAGCGATCGGTGCAGCGGTCGGCGACCACCACGACCTCATCGCAAAACGACAGCTTGCGAAGGCAGTCGGACAACTGCGTGTCCTGGTTCTGCACGCAAACCAATGCCGATAGTTTGACCACTGCGGACCCCGTCCCCGAACCCATCACTGGATAAGACGCCGCCCGCGCGTTCCGCCCCCCAAGCGCGGCTTTAGGATTTTGTTCAGAAAGTGGCGCCGAGTCGCACGCCGAACGTGCGTGGCCGCTGCGGCGTGGCCTGCCGGACGCCGTTGTTGCCGCTGAAGCTGAACGGGTTACCGTAGGCAAAGGTGTCGGCGTCGTAGTCGAAGGGGTTCGAGACGAAGGCCGTGATCCGCCAATGGTCGGTGGAGATCTCGGCCGCCAGCTTGGAGCGCAGGTAGTTGTCGGTGCGGGCGGCCGAGGCGGCGTCGAAACTGATGCGCGAGCGGCCCACGTAGCTGGCCTCGCCGACGAGCCGCAGCGAGAACCGATCGTTCAGCGCCCGTTCGTAAACGGCCAAGATGCCGCCCGAGGTGTCGGGCACGCCCGGCAGATCGTCCGAGACCCGGTTCGCGAAGTCAGGATTTGGGTTGCGAACGGACGAATTCGACACGAGGCCGTTGACCGCCACGGTCAAACCCCACGACCACTCGTAGCTGAGTTCCCCCTCCAGCCCCAGGATGCGGGCGTCGCCGACGTTTGCCGTGAAGGGCAGGCCAGAGGCCCGGTACTGGTCGGTCTGCACATTGGACCAGTCGCTGTAATAGGCGGCCGCGCGGACGGCTAGGCGGCCCTCCATTCGTCGCAATTTCACACCGGTCTCGAAGTTCCGCAGGCGATCGGGCGCGAACACGGCGCGTTCGGCCCGGATCGGGAAGAACCCCGACGAGTTGAAGCCGCCGGGTCGGTATCCCTCGCTGATGAGGCCGTAGACCAGGTCCCCATTGTCGAATTCACGCTGAACCGACAGTTTCGGCGAGAAGCCGTCGAAGCTGTCCTTGCGATCAAAGGCGCGAGGTCCGAGCAGGGCGACCACCACGGCGGTCGTGTGCACGTTCGTCGCGAACAGCCGTCCGCCGGCCGTCGCACTCCAGCCGCCCCCCAGATCGTAGGTGGCCTCGCCGTAGAGCGCATACTCGCTCAGGCGATCCTTGCGGTCCTCGGTATAGGCGGCGGCGACGCCCACGCCCGATCCGACAGAGGTCAGAGCGTCCAGCCGCGAGGGCGCCCGCTCGACGGTGCGCGCGGCATTGACACCGGCCAGCCAGCTGAACCGTCCATCGCCCGAAGAGCGAACCACGAGATCCTGGGCCAGGATGTTGGCCCGCGTCGTCTCCACATAGGCGCCGAGAGCGCCCAGCGAAGCCGGTGTCAGTGCGCGCAGGCCCGCGGTCGCGTCGAACTGGCTCGAGAAGACGTGGTGCACATAGTTGCTCGACGAGGTGACGCTGCCCCAGGCGAATTCGCCGTGAGCCGTAACGCCGGCGTAGGAGAAGTCGTTGTTGTGAGTTTCGCGGATCTCGCTGCGGCGCGCGGTTGGGGCGCCCGGCGTGCTCATGGCCGAGGTGACGTACTGGGTGTCGTCCGAGCGCAGGTGCTGGGTCGCGGCATGGGCGTCCAGTCGCCAGCTGTCGTTGAACCGGACGCGCAGGGCGATACGCCCGCCGTCGCGGCGCGTCTGATCCACGTTGGGCACCCGCAGGTTCACATCGTCGAGGTAGCCGCCCTGGACCTCCTCGTAGGCCACCAGACGCAACCCGACATGATCCTTGATCAGGGGGATGCTCAGGTAACCGTCCAGCTCGTGGCTCTCCTCGCCGCCTTCGGTGTGGGCGATGGTGGCGGAGCCGCCGAACTCGAAGTCTTTCAGGTCGGGCTTGGTGGTGACGATGCGATACACGCCCGCGACCGCGCCCGAGCCGTAGAGTGCGCCCTGGGGCCCCCGGACCACCTCGATGCGGTCGATATCGACGAGGCGAAGATCGGGGTCGGGCGCGTTGTAGTTGACCGGGGCGTCGTCGAGGTAGGTGCCGACGGTCGAGCGGGTGCGGCCGGTGAAGGCGCCGTCCGACAGGCCCCGGATCAGGAGTTTGTCGCGGCCGGGCCCCAGATTGGTGGTCAGCACGCCGGCCAGCTGGCCGACGGTCTGGCCGACGTCGTTGGCGCGGGTGGCGCTGATCTGATCGCGCGAAATCGCGCTGACGCCCGCGGGCAGCCGTTCCAGGGCCACGGGACGCTTCGTGGCGGTGACGACCACCTCGGCCACGATGGAGGGCGGGCGGCTGGGATCTCGCTGGGGCAGGGCCTGGGGCGGCGGCGCGGCCGGCGAAATGCGCACCGTGCGGGCGTCGACAATCCGGTAGCGGCACGGCGCGCCCTCCAGCAGTTGCTCCAGCGCCTGCTCCAGGGTGTAGCGGCCGGTGAGGGCGGCCCGGCCTCCCGTCCCGCAGCTTGCGGTGCCCAGGACCGAGACGTTGGCCTGCAGCCCGAGGTCGATCAGGGCGTCGGCGTAGGACCGTGGCGGTATGGTGAAGCGATAGCGCGCGTCGGCGGCCTCAACGCGCCCCGCTCCGCAAGCGAGGGCCACGCCGCCCAGTAACGCCGATAGAGGCAGACTTCGCCTCGGTATTGTTCCACGCCCTTGTCAGCGGTCGGACGCAACATCGCGCCGCAGAACCACGCCCGCGTCGGAACGTACCGCTCTTATGGGAACCAGCAAGGCCAGGCGTTGGATTACGGACGCCTGATCGTCGATGATCAGCACGCCGGAGATGGGTGTGCGGGCCAGAGCGGCGTCTTCGATGCGGATCGGCGTCGCAAACTGCTGGTTGAGATCGGCGACGACCTCGCTCAGCGGCTGTTCGCGATAGACCATGCGGCCCTGACGCCAGCCCAGGACCTCTTCGGCCGTCGCCGGGGCGATCTGGGCGATCGTTGCGCCTTCCTGATGGTCCAGGCGCTGACCCGGGTGCAGGCGGTAGGCGCGGCCTGCAGCGCCCGCGGCAGGTCGCACCTCGACGGCGCCGCGTGCGACGGTGACCGACAGCTTGCCTTCGAGGCGGCGGACGTCGAACTGGGTGCCAACAACCCGAACCGTGCGGTCTCCGACCGCGATCGTGAACGGCCGGTCGGGCGCATGGGCCACGTCGAACACAGCCTGGCCCTGGTCGAGGCTTACCCTGCGCATGTCGCGGTCGAGGGTGACGGAGAGTCGGGTGCCGCCATTCAGGTCGATGGTCGAGCCGTCCGCCAGCTGCACGGTGCGCCGCTCACCCTTGGCGGTGACGTAAGTCTGAGTGTCGGCCGTCACGAGCTGCGGAGCGATGACGACGGCGAGCGCAGCGGCGGCGGCCATCGCGCCGACACCCATCACGGCGCGACGACCGTAGGCCGGCGGCGGCGAGCGTCGTGCGCCAAGCTCTAGTGTGACCGCATCTCCGGCGGCGGCGTACGCCTGGGAGACCGACATGGCCGCGTCGAAGGCGAGCGCATTCTCCGGCCCGGCTGAGAGCCAGCCATCGAAGGCCACGGCCTCGGCGTCGGTCAGATCGCCGGCTTCGAGACGCACGACCCATGCGGCGGCGTCTTCACGCCGCGCATCGTCGCCATTTCGCCAAGCCTGGACCATCAGCCCTTCCGCCAACCCCGCGACGCGGGCCCCGTTGCCTCGTAAGACGTCACCGACGGCGCTCGCCCCCACCTTGCTCGATACAATTTCTGGTAGATCAACGGCCCAGCCTCGCGGTCAGGGCCTTCAAGGCCGCGGATATGTGCTTCTCCACCGACTTTACCGAGATCCCCATGACGCGGGCGGTGTCCGCGTGACTGCGGCCCTCCAGCTTGTGCAATCGGAAGGCGCGCTGCATCTGCGGCGGCAGCTCGGCGACCGCTTCAACCAGCTGGCGCAGGCGTTGGCGAGAGGCGGCCACGTCGTCGGCGGGCGCCTGGTCGGCCACGTCGTCGCCGCCGATCGTGTCGTGGGCTATCACGCGCCAGGCGGTCTCGCGGGCCACCGAGCGGGCGTCGCCACGGGCGCGATCCAGCATGACGTTCGTGGCGATCCGGTAGATCAGGGCGACCGGGTTCTCGGCGGTCACCGAAGGGTCGCGGGTGGCGAGCTTGACGTAGAGCTCCTGGGCCAGGTCCTCGGCCACGGTGATGGACCCAGTGCGCACGGCGAAGAAGCGGACCAGATTCGTCCGGCGCTCGAGGTAGATCTCCAGCAGCGGATCGGTGGGGCGCTTGGCGCTGAAGTCAGCCACGATGCTCATGACCACAGCCGCCCGGAGGGGCTGAGCGACGGCATGGGGCGCGGTTGATCCATAGGTCCGTGGCGCGGCGGCTGAAGGTCCAGCCCCAGACATGCCCCATTCCGCGCCCGCCGCCAACGGCGCGCCGCGTCGCGGGGTGGGGGGTGAGCGGGATCGGCGGCGTCTTGATGACGACGACACGAGGATTGCGGCGCGCGGCGCCGGCCCTGGGGCGTGTCGTTCAGGCGTGCGGGTCGCGGGGGAGCGGCCCGCACGTCCCCTTCTTCGGGCCCTGATTCGCGGAAGACGAACCGACAGCGCCTCCGGCGGTGGGGCGCCGCTGGGTCACGCCGCTATTTCCACAGGCGAATTCGGCCGATCACGTCGAGTCGACCGGCGGAGAGTTGGCCTGCGGTATGCAGACCAACAATCAGTCAGTATGACGTTTGCTCTCGGCAAGAGAGCGGGCGGGCCAGCCTGTTGTGCCAAAATGGGGTTCGAGGAGTCGTCTTTCATGAGCCTTAAGACCGTGCCGGGACTCGAACCCGCGCCGACCAAACACGCCAAGCTCGTACAGTGGGTGCGTGAGATCGCGGAGATGACGCAACCCGACCGGGTGGTCTGGTGCGATGGGTCCGAAGAAGAGTGGACCCGCCTGACGGGCGAACTGGTGGCCGGCGGCACCCTGAAACCCCTGAACCCGGCGAAGCGTCCGAACTCCTTCTATGCGGCGTCCGATCCGCGTGACGTGGCGCGCGTCGAAAGCCGCACGTTCATCTGCTCGGAAAAGGCCGAAGACGCCGGCCCAACCAACAACTGGCTCGACCCGAACGAGATGCGCGCCGACCTGAAGGACCTCTTCAAGGGCGTGATGCGCGGCCGCACCATGTATGTGGTGCCGTTCTGCATGGGCCCCCTGGGCTCGAAGATCAGCCAGATCGGCGTCGAGATCACCGACAGCGCCTACGTGGCCGTGTCGATGAAGATCATGACCCGCATGGGCAAGGGCGCCCTGGACATGCTGGGCGAGGACGGCTTTTTCGTGCCGGCGGTCCATACGGTGGGCATGCCGCTGGTGGACGGCGTCAAGGACGTCGCCTGGCCGTGCAACGAGATCAAGTACATCGTCCACTTCCCCGAGAGCCGCGAGATCTGGTCGTACGGCTCGGGCTACGGCGGCAACGCTCTGCTGGGCAAGAAGTGCTTTGCGCTGCGCATCGCCTCGGTCATGGCCCGCGACGAGGGCTGGTTCGCCGAGCACATGCTGATCCTGAAGCTGACGTCTCCGGAAGGCGCGGCCAAGTACATCGCCGCCGCGTTCCCCAGCGCCTGTGGCAAGACCAACATGGCGATGCTGCAGCCCACGCTGCCCGGCTGGAAGGCCGAGACGATCGGCGATGATATCTGCTGGATGCGTTTCGGCGACGACGGCCGCCTTTACGCGATCAACCCGGAAGCGGGCTTCTTCGGCGTCGCCCCGGGCACCGGCGAGGTGACCAACAAGAACGCGGTCGACGCGCTCTGGGGCAATTCGATCTTCACCAACGTGGCCCTGACCGATGATGGCGACGTCTGGTGGGAAGGCCTGACCGAAGAACCGCCGGCGCACCTGATCGACTGGAAGGGCCGCGACTGGACCCCCGACAGCGCCGAGCCGGCCGCGCATCCGAACGCGCGCTTCACGGTCCCGGCCTCGCAATGCCCGGTGGCCGCGCCGGAGTGGGAGGATCCGGCGGGCGTGCCGATCTCGGCCATTCTGTTCGGTGGTCGCCGCGCCTCGGCGGTGCCGCTGGTGACCGAAGCCAATGACTGGCAGCACGGTGTGTTCATGGCCTCGAACGTCGCCTCGGAAGGCACCGCCGCGGCCGAGAACGCCATTGGCGAGCTGCGCCGTGACCCGTTCGCGATGTTGCCCTTCTGCGGCTACAACATGGGCGACTACTTCGGCCACTGGCTGAAGATGGGCGAGACCCACGACGCCTCGAAGCTGCCGCAGATCTACTTCGTGAACTGGTTCCGCAAGGACGAGCGCGGCAAGTTCGTGTGGCCGGGCTACGGCGAGAACAGCCGCGTGCTGAAGTGGATCGCTGAGCGCCTGGACGGCAAGGCCGATGCCGTCGACACGCCCATCGGCCGGGTGCCGACCAAGGCCAGCCTGGACCTGTCGGGCCTGAGCCTCACGGACACCCAGCTGAATCTGCTGCTCAGCGTCGATCCGGCGATCTGGGCCAAGGAAGCGGCCCTGATCCCCGAGTTCTACGAACGCTTTGGCGAAGCCACCCCCAAGGCGCTCTGGGACGAGTATGAGGCCCTGGTCGCCCGCCTGCAGACAGCGGCCAATGACGCCGAGGGCGAGCGGATCGTGGCGGCCGAGTAAGCCACCCCTTCCGGTCCCGAAATCGAGAAGGCCGCGGGTTCGCCCGCGGCCTTTGTCGTTTCGGCGGGGCCTAGCTGCCGGTTCCTGCGATCACGCGGAGGCTGGGCTGGCCGGCCGGCTTCTCGCCGCGGACCTGGGCGACAAGCTCGAACAGGGCGCGGCGGACGTCCTCGGACGGGCCGTCGCGGGCGATGCGGGCGAGGTCTTCCAGGTGGCCGGGCGTAACCCGCACGGCCGAGTTGGAAATCACTTCCAGGACCTTGGGCGCCGCCGGCAGCGAGGTTTCGGTCTCGTCCAGCAGGGCCTCAGTCAACTTTTCGCCGGGGCGAAGACCGGTGATCTCGATCTCGATGTCGCGGCGACCGCTAAGCGCGATCATCTGGCGGGCGAGCTCCAGGATGCTGACCGGTTCGCCCATCTCCAGCAGGAACAGCCGCGAGTCGTGGCGATCGTCCTCATGGCAGGCCGCCGTGGCGTGGAGCACCAACTGGGCCGCCTCGGGGATGGTCATGAAGAAGCGGGTCATCTCGGGGTGGGTGACCGTGACGGGCCCGCCACGCTCGATCTGCGACTTGAAGATCGGCACCACCGAGCCCGACGACCCCAGCACGTTTCCGAACCGCACGGCCGAGAAGCGGGTGTCGCTATTGCTGGTGGCCTGCTGAGCGTGGATCACCGCCTCGGCGAGGCGCTTGGTGGCGCCCATGACGTTTGTGGGATCGACGGCCTTATCCGTGGAGATCAGCACCATCTGCCCCGCGCCGGCGGCCTTGGCGGCCTCGGTGACGTTCCAGGTGCCGACGACGTTGGTCAGCAGGCCCTCGCGGGGATGGCGCTCGACCATAGAGACGTGCTTCAGGGCCGCGGCGTGGAAAACCAGGTCGGGGCGCTCTTCCTGGAAGATGGCGACCGTCCGGGCGGCGTGACGCACGTCACACAGCACGGCCTTGACCGGCATGTGCGGGAAGGTCTCCCGCATCTCGCGTTCGATCTCGAACAGCGCCGTCTCGGAGAAGTCGAGGACGGTGAGGTGCGCGCACCCGAAGTTGGCGACCTGGCGGCACAGTTCCGAGCCGATCGATCCGCCGGCGCCTGTGATCAGAACGCGCTTGCCGGCCAGCAGGTGGCTCACGGCCATGCGGTCGAGTTCGATGGGTTCGCGCGCCAGTAACTCCTCGATGTTGATGTCGCGCATCGGCAGGAGGGTCAGGCCGTCGTGCTGCGAAAGCTCGACGATCGAGGGCAGGCGCAGCAGGCGGATGCCGTCGTTCTTGAGGCGGCCCAGCTGGTCGGCGGTGAGGCCCTTCAGCTTGCCGGGCTCCTCCAGGAACAGGATGGCGCGCGGATAGCGGTTCCAGCGACGCAGGTCGGCCAGGGCCTCGTCCAGGCGGTCGATGGCCTCGAGGATGCAGACGCCGCGCACCTGAGCGCCGACATCGCGACGGTCGGTGCCGATGATGCCGACGGCGTTGTACATCCGGTCGGGATTGCGGGCGGCGTCGCGGAGATAGGTATCGGCCAGAGACGGCGGGCCGATCAGCAGGAGGTGAGGGGCCTGGGTCAGGCGGTCCGCAATGGGCTTGAGCGGCGAGAAGCTCTCGAGCGCGTGCTCGTGCAGGGCGCGACGCAGGATCCGAACGCCCATCGAGATGACCATCTGGAACAGCGGCGCCATCACCAGGGTGGAGCGCGGCAGGCCCTCGGCGCGGTCCAGGACGAAGACGAACAACAGGAACACGCCCACGGTGAGCAGGGCGATCCGCGCCAGGACCAGAGCGTCAGGGATCGAGACATAACGCCAGGGCGAGAGCTCGCTGCGGAAGGCGATGCAGAAGGCCGCGGCGATAGCGGCGTACAGGGCGGCGAACTGGAAGAAGCTGAGCGCGCCCGCCTCGCCGAACCCGAGTTCAGGCTGAGTGGGGGCGACGAAGAAGGCGATGGCGAACGCCAATGCGGCCAGGAGGGCGTCGAAGACGACGGTCTGGGCCCGGACAGCCATCCGCTCCATGCGCCGCACTCCACTCACGTATCGATTCCTAACCATAGGCGCCGACCGCGACGCCGCTAGCGAAACTTGGGGCCGGCGGGCATTTTCCGCGGACCAAGCGCCCGAAATAGAACGGAAATGGGCGCTGAACGAGCGCCGGAAAGTAGGAACTGACGCCCGGCGGCGCAAACGGAAAAGCCGCCGCGGTGACGCGGCGGCCTTCCTAGCCCCCGAAGGGCTAACGGTCGGTGTGTTACCAGACGAACTTGATGCCGCCGACGACACGGCCTTCCGAGATGGCGCCGAACTTGTCCTTGGCGGTGTCCCAGTAGCGCAGGTCGAGGCTGATGTTGTCGGTGAGGGCGTAGCCGAGGCCGGCGTTCCACGTAGTGTAGCCGGGGCCCACCTCGATGTCCTGGCGGCCGAGGGCGCCCGAGACGCTGACCTTGGTATCCGGGATCGTGACCGCGGCGTTGATCTCGTAGTACCAGGCATCGCCGGTGTCGCCGAAGAACTCGGGCGAGTAGAACACCGCGGCGCCCAGGGTGGCCGGACCGGCCGGCACCGAAGCGGCGAGCTTGGCTTCCACGTAGTCTTGGTTCGAACCCTTCGGGCTGTCGACGTAGCCGTAGTAGATCACGCCCAGGTCGAAGGTGACCGGCCCGGCGGTCGGCTTGATGCCGGCGTACAGGTCGTACTCGGCGTCGGTGCCATTGCTGAAATCGACGTTAGAGACCCAGACACCGGCGTAGCCGATGCCCATGGTGGCGTCGATGCCGCCGAAGACCGACGGGTCTTCATCCGTCTGGCTGATGCCGCGGAAGACGTAGTCCGTGTTCGCGCCGATGTTGAACGAGAAGGACGGACCGGAGTCGTCCTGAGCATAGGCGGCGCCGGCGAAGCAGAGCGAAGCGGCCGTGGCCGCCAGCGCGAGTTTAAGCGTTCTCATTTTTGGTATCCCCTCTCAGTGTCCGACCGGTCGAGCCGGTGGGCGTCGCCATCGTCGTCTCCGGGGGCCGCAGATCAACGCGACGGGCCGATGACAGCCGAGCCATGGGAGGGGTGACCAAGAATTGGGCGCGCCACGGACATGGCGCCCCATAATTGGGCAGATCAGCGTTCCGCCGATACCCTAGCGTGCAACAAGCGGCGCGAATCCCAGGTGAGAGCCGGCGTCGACGAGCAGCGTCTCGCCGGTCACGTGGCGCGAATGGGGCGAGGCGAGGAAGACCGCCGACACGGCGATGTCTTCGGCCGTCGAGGCCGCCTTAAGCGGAGTCCCGGCCGCGGCATTCTCACGGACCTTCGCGGCGGCGGCTTCGCCCATACCCTTGCCGAACCACGGTGTGTCGATGAACCCGGGGCAGACCGAGTTGACTCGGATCTTCGGGGCGAGCGCGCGGGCCAGCGAGAGGGTCATAGTGTTGAGCGCGCCCTTGGAGGCCGCATAGGGCACCGACGAGCCGATGCCGGTGACGCCGGCGATCGAGGCGGTCATCACGACAGCGCCGGGACGGGGGCCGGCCTCCAGCAGGGCCCGGCAGGCGCGAACCATCTGATACGGGCCGATCACGTTGACGGCGTAGAGCTTGTGGAAATCGTCGGCGGAGACGCCCTCAAGGTTCGCGTGGTTGTTGAAGGTCGTCGTGCCGGCATTGTTGAACAGCGCGTCGATGCGACCGTAAGGCTCGGCGGCGGCGGCGATCCTGCGGCAGTCATCGTCGTTGGCGACGTCGCCCTGGACGAGGACCGTCTCGGCGCCGTGGGCCTGGCACAGGCGAGCCGTCTCCTCGGCGTCGTCCTTGTTGCGCGCATAGTTGATGACCACGACCCTGGCGCCGCGGGAGGCCACCTCAACCGCGACGGCCCGGCCGAGGCCGGTCGACGAACCCGTCACCACCACCACGAAGTCCTGATAGTCGCCTTGAGCCATCGCGCGTCCTCCCGTTCGCTTCGTTGTTTGCAGGCGTACTAGCCGCTAAACGCCAGGACATGGAAGAGACGCATCTCACGCAGCTGGGCCGCGACGTGCGGGGCTTTGACAGTCCCGAGACCGCGGTTCTGGAACGCGTGCCCAATCCGCACCCCGGCACGACCTATCTGGTGCGCTTCACCGCGCCAGAATTCACGTCGCTCTGTCCGGTGACCGGTCAGCCTGACTTCGCCCACATGGTGATCGACTATGCGCCGGCCGATTGGCTGGTCGAGTCGAAGTCGCTGAAGCTGTACCTGGGCGCTTTCCGCAATCACGGCGCCTTCCATGAGGACTGCACGGTGGCGATCGGCCGGCGGCTGGTGGCGGAACTGTCGCCGGCATGGCTGCGGATCGGCGGCTACTGGTACCCGCGCGGCGGCATCCCGATCGACGTGTTCTGGCAGACCGGGCCGGCGCCCGCTGGCCTCTGGTTGCCGGACCAGGGCGTCGCGCCGTACCGCGGTCGCGGCTGAACATGCCGGCCGAGGCTGCAAGCGGGATACACTTGTGTGACGGCCGAAATACTGCGCCATGGCAAGCAAACGGTGAAGCTTTAGGACGTGTCGTCCAGCAAACCGGCATAGGGCATCCTGTCCAACTCGCAGGCGCCTTACTCTCGCGAGAGGCGAAATCGGCGGCGACTGCTGCAACCGCGCCCCTGCGGGCTTCCCAAAAGCTGGGGAGAGGCCTATACCTGACTTGCCCAATCTCTCCTCGGGCGTGTCACCTCAGGCCGGACGGCGCGACGCGTCGCCCGGCCGCCGTGTTTCTGAGGATGACGTGTTTCTGAGGATGACGTTGGAGGCGGAGCTCAGGCCGTCCAGCGGGTGACGAGCGGGGTGAGTCCCGGGCGTTCACGCTCCAACGGGGGTTCGCGGGGAGTCCCCAGCAGCATGACGCCGGCCACGCGTTCGCCTTCCTTCACGCCCAGGATCTCGCAGGCCTCGGCGTCGTAGCTGTACCAGTCGGTGATCCAGTTGGCGCCGAAGCCCATGGCGAGCGCGGCGTACAGCAGGTTGGTGCAGACGGCGCCGGCCGACAAAATCTGCTCCCACTCCGGGATCGACGCACCAGGGCGGGGCGACGAAATCACCACCACGGCCATGGGCGGGGTGCGCAGCTTAATCAGCTTGGCGGCCAGTTGCGGGTCGCCCTTGCGACCGGCGAGCTGCTCCAGGCTCTGGACCAGGTCGGCCTTGCCGTCGCCGTCCAGGATCACGAAGCGCCAGGGGGCCAGCTTGCCATGGTCGGGCACGCGCGCGGCCAGGCGCAGAAGGTCGGCGAGCTGGGTCTCGCTGGGGGCTGGCGCGGCCAGTGTGACGGCCGACGTCGAGCGCCGCAGCGCCAGGAATTCGAGCACCTGGGGCGCCGCGGCGAACGGGAGAGCGTCGCCGAACGACGGCGGGGACGGGAGACTGTAGGGCAATGGGGGTCCCGGCGTTTAAGGATACCGATACGAGCCCTTCTTTATGGGGGCGGACACGCGAACCGCAAGGCGAGGGAGCCAAGATGGGTGGCAAGCCGGCCTGGCTCCGGTCGCACGGGAGGCCCTGGATTCGGGGCGCCGCGACGCCGGTGTTCGACAACCCCTGGATCTCGGTCACCCAGTATGCGGCGACGGCGCCCACCGGCAATCCGGCCACGTATGGCCTCGTGAGCTTCAAGAACTACGCCGTGGCGATTCTGCCGCTGTTCGACGACGGCACGACACTCCTGGTGGGCCAGCACCGCTTTCCGCTGGGCGACTACAGTTGGGAGATACCCGAGGGCGGCGGCGCCCTGGACGCCGACCCGCTCGAGAGCGCTCGGCGAGAACTGGCCGAGGAGACCGGGCTACAGGCGGCAGAGTGGCGCGAGATCCTGCAGGTGGAGCTTTCGAACTCGGTGAGCGACGAGCGCGCCTTCGGCTACCTGGCGACCGGGCTGTCGATCGCGGACGAGGTCCACCATGCCGACGACACCGAGTCGCTGGAGAAGGTCCGCGTTCCGTTCGGCGAGGCCCTGGACGCCGCCCTTTCCGGCGACCTGAAGGACGTACTGACAGTGGCGATGCTGCTGAAGGTCTCCCATATGGCGAGGGAAGGGCATTTGGCGCCTGCGCTTGCGCGCGCCATATTGGGCTGAGGGAGATGACCCTATGGGTCGGGAGGAACTGATGAGCCAGCGCCTGGAGGTGGTGAACCCCAAAGCGCCGCCGCCCGTTTGGGCCGCGCTTCGTAACGAGGCGTACGCCGCCGCCAAGAACGAGGCGGCCCTGGCCAGCCTGCTGGCCGCCGTGATCCTCAATCACGACACCCTGGGAGATGCGCTGAGCTATCAGCTGGCGCGCAAGCTGGGCGATCAGGAGCTGCGGGCCATGAGCCTGCGCGACACCATCGAGGAAGCCTATGACGGCGACCCGTCGCTGGTGGAGATCGCCGAGGCGGACCTCAAGGCGGTGTTCGAGCGCGACCCGGCCTGCAAGGGCTATGTCCAGCCTTTCCTCTTCTTCAAGGGCTTCCTGGCGCTGCAGACCCATCGGGTCGCACACTGGCTCTATGGCGAGGGCCGCCAGACGCTGGCGTTCTATCTGCAGAGCCGCAGCAGCGAGCTGTTCCAGGTCGATATCAATCCGGCCACGCGCATCGGCCGCGGCGTGTTCGTCGACCACGGCACCGGCATCGTGATCGGCGAAACCGCGGTGATCGGCGACGATGTCTCGATGCTGCAGGGCGTCACCCTGGGCGGCACAGGCGCGGAGCAGGGCGATCGCCACCCGAAAGTGGGCAAGGGCGTGCTGCTGGGCGCCGGCGCGAAGGTGCTGGGCAACATCAAGATCGGCGACTACGCGAAGGTCGCGTCGGGCTCAGTGGTGCTGAAGGACGTGCCGGCGGGCTGCACGGCGGCAGGCGTGCCCGCGCGCCTCGTGAACTGCCCGACCTGCGAGGAGCCGGCGCGCAGCATGGACCACACCCTGGCCGAGGCTGTGTACGACTACGTCATCTGAGGTTTCGCCGCCGCGCGGGTTTCTGTAGGTTCGCGCCGAAACTGACCTCGAGGAGCGTTCGCGTGGACGAAAGAGCTATCCGCAAGATCGAAGGCCATCTGCGCGGGACCTTCGCCAACGCGCGGATCACGCTGATGCCCCGTCCGAAGCAGAAGGACAGCGCCGAGGTCTACGTCGGCGAGGAGTTCATCGGCGTGGTGTTCGAGGACGAGGACGGCGACGGTTCGTACGTCTTCAACATGTCGATCCTGGCCGAAGACCTGCCGTAGCCGCCCAGAGCGCAAAGCGCTCACGACTTGAAGCGGCGAGCCTCTCGGCCCCATCAGGTTGAGCCAACCTGATCGGAGAGGCTCTAGCGGATCTGAACGACCTCCAGCGTGCCTGCGGGCGCCGGCCGGATCGGCGGCGCCGGCTGGGTCGTGTCCAGCCACTGGGCCCAGTGCTCACGCGGCAGGATCACGATCTGGCGGTCGTGGTAGGGCGCGATGTCGGGTCCGGGCGGGCAGGTGAGCAGGGTGAAGCGGTCGTCGCGGATCAGTCCGGCCACGCCCAGGAACGGCTGGCCGGCCGGGGTGAACCGCCATTTCGACTTGGGCGCCTTGGGGCCCGTGAACTCGAAGAAGGCGTCGATCGGGACCAGGCAACGCCCCTTTGCAAAGCTGCGGTCGTCCGAGCGGAAATTGATGATGGGCCCGCGGGGGCCTGGAAAACCCCATCGCATCTGCTGCAGGTGGGCCCCGCCGTCACGCCCGGTGACGATGAAGCTGGGGTCGGTAGGGCGGATCGAGGGGCGCGGCTCCATGTTGGGCGCGCCGCCGTCCCAGGCCAGCGACAGGTCCAGCTGGGCGAACTCCTTGAGCAGCTCGTCGAGCGACCGCTCCTGGGCGTATTCGTTGCACATGGGTTGACAATAAATCTACAGAAGACCCGGCGCCAAGCGCCGTAGGAAATATGCGGTCAGGCCGCGCCGCGGATGATCCGGCGCGCCTGGAAGGGTGGGATGATGGCGGTGATGTGGGCCGCCCAGCGCAGCCTGGCGTCGCGCCGCATGGGGCCTGCGACGCTCTCGAGATCGTAGACGCCGGCGCGGGAGCCGCGGAGCAGGCGCTTGACCAGCACCTCGTCGGTATCGGTCTCGACGATCACCACCTGGCCCAGCATGTCGGGGGTCGGCGCGGTGCGCTGGTCCTCGAAGTAAATCAGAGCGCCGTCGTCGGCCAGGCCGCGCATCGAATGGCCCACCACCTTGAGGGCGCGGGCGCGGTCGGTGCCGCCCGGGGGCACGGGTGTGAGCTCGGCGGGATCCTGGCCCAGGGCGTAGAGGACCGTGCCGTCAGGATTGGCGCCCACCTGGCCGATCACAGGCACGAACCCCACGGGCGTCGTGGGCGCCATCGCACCGGCGGCGTCGTAGAGCCATTCGGCGCTGACCCCGAAGGCGGCCGCGTATTCCTTGGCGCGGCGATAGGAGAAGGGCGCGTTGCCGTTCTCGTTCGAGGCGAAGGTGTTGCGGCTCCAGCCGTGCGCATCCGCCGCCGCGGCGGCGGTTTCGAAGCCCCTGTCGATGCGGGCCTGCCTGAGCCGTTCGGCGCGACCGTCCATGACTGTAGATTACATGCTGACCCACTTGACTCAAGAAGGTGTAGAAAATATACAGCACGTATGGCGAACATCGAAGTTCTCAACTATTCCGTGCTCCGTTGCGGCGGGGCTTCCCAGGGGCGAGCCTGCGCAGAACTGGGCGTCAGTTCCGGACGTGGGTTGGTGCTGGAGGCGTCGTTTCTCCGGCGCGACCCCGACGCCGTGCGGCCACGGTTCGCGCGGCACGCGCGGCACGTGAAGGCGGCGCTGGCGGCGGGCGGCTTCCCGGTGCTGAAGCGATGAGCGGGGCCCAGGACGCCGCGGCGGTGGTGGCGGGCGAGCTCAGCCGGCGCAAGCCCGGGGAGCGGGGGCGGTTCCTGCGCGAGCTGCTGGCCCACTCGGCCGCCGGCCTGGTGGTCATCGAAGGCGAGGCCGAGGCCTCGGAAGCGGTCTACCGGCTGGCCGACGCGGTGGTGGCGCGAGGGCTGGCGCGATGAGGGATCGCAAGGCGAAGGACCCGACGCTCAAGGCGCAGCGGGCGGCGCGCAACCGGCTGGTCCGGCTGGAACAGCAGGCCAGGGCGCGGGCCGAGTCGGCGGCGGTGGCCGATGGCGTCGCCGAGACGGTGGCGCTGTCGCGAGCCCGGGGTGCGGCCGTGGTCGGGCCCGAGCCGGGCCGCCGTGCCCCGCGCGACACGCCTTACAGGCGGCTGAACGGACTGGACTGGCTGGCGGCCAAGGGGCGCATCAGCGAGGAGGCCAAGGCGGCGGGCGAGCGCTATGGCTGGGTCTACCGACGTGTGAAGCTGGAGAAGTCCATCCCCTCGACCCTGGATGTGCGGGTGCGCGGGCCCTTCGTGCCGCCGGCGCTGGAGGATGTGCTGGCGCACGGCGAGGCGACCGACGCGGCGCGCAGGCGGCTGGCGGAGTTCCGTCGGAGGCTCTCGGGGCACCCCGACCTGGTGGCGGCCTGCGACGCGATCTGCGGCGAGGAGCAGACACCGCGAGAGGCGGCAGGAGGCGAGCGTGACGCCGGGCGACTGGAAGCGGTTCTGAAGGTGGCCCTGGAGTTGCTGGCGATGAGCTGAGGCGTTCGGCCGACCGGCGGCGCCGGTTGCTGACAGCGTGGACGCCGCTAGAGTCGCCCCCGAGAGGGGTAAGTCGAATGACCATCAGGATGGGACTGGCGCTGATCGGCGCGATCGCCTTGCTGGCGGTCGCGCCGGCAAGGGCCCAAACGCCGTCGGCCTACCGGGTGGTGCACGGCTGGCCGGTGCTGCCGGAAGGCCGGATCCTGGGTTCCGCGGCGGGCGTCGGGGTCAATTCGAAGGGCGAAGTTCTGGTCTTCCACCGGGCCGGCCGCACCTGGTCCGAGCCGCTGCCGCTGGATGCGATCAAGGCGCCGACGGTGGCGGTGTTCGACGCGGCGACGGGCCGCTTCCTGAGAGAGTGGGGCGCCGGCGCGTTTGCGATGCCTCATGGGCTGAGCGTGGACGCACAGGACAACGTGTGGCTGACCGACGTGGCGCTGCAGCAGCTCTTCAAGTTCAGTCCCGACGGAACGCTGCTGATGACGCTGGGCGAGCGTGGGGTCGCGGGGGCCGATGCGGGCCACTTCAACCGACCGACCGACGTCGCGGTGTTGCCCGACGGATCATTCCTGGTGAGCGACGGCTATCGCAACACCCGGGTCGCGAAGTTCGCCGCCGACGGCCGATTCCTGTCCCAATGGGGGCGGCCGGGCAGGGGCGAGGGCCAGTTCAACACGCCGCACGCGATTGCGGTGGACGCGAAGGGCCAGGTGTATGTGGCCGATCGGCAGAACGATCGGGTCCAGGTGTTCGACGGGGAGGGCCGTTTCCTGCGGCAGCTCAAGGGGCCCGAGGCCGGGCGACCCTATTCGGTGGCGGTCCTGGCCGACGGCGGCGTCGCGATCGCCGACGGCGGGGAGCAGCCGGCAAGCGGGCCGGATCGCTCGGGCGTGGCGATCCTGGACGCCGAGGGACGCGTGCGGCAGCGCCTGGGCCGGTTCGGCAATCAAGACGGTCAGTTCCGGATGGCGCACGACCTGGCGGTGGACGCTAACGGTGCGCTCTACGTCGTGGATATCACCGGGCAGCGCGTCCAGAAGTTCGAGCCGGCGCGGTAGGGCGATGTTGTTCTTATTTTGTTCTTGACATTCGCGCGCGAATTTGAGAGAGTTCTGTCAGAGTTGATCAGTGCGTCCGGAGAGCCTCGGCTCGTCAGGACGTCAGGGGCCGGCGACGCCGTAGCGGTCGAAGAGGGCTTGCAGGTCGTTGCGGCTCCGGGGTGTTTGCAGCGCGAGCATCAGGAGGATGCGGGCCTTTGCGGGCGTGAGCTCGCGGCCTGCGATCGTGCCCAGGGCGTCGTCGCTCAGGTCGCCCGTCGCGGCCGGGTTGTACCAGATGTCGCCGACCCCCTGCCGGGCGGTGCGGACGACGGGGATGCCGGCGGCGGTGAGCTCCTTGACCGCCTGGCGCGCCCCGGCCGAGAGGGATCCGGCGCCGACACCTGCGATTACCAGGGCCCGGGCGCCGGACGCGGCGGCGCGGATGTCTTCCGCCCGAACGCCGGCATAGCCGTAGGCGATCGCGACGCGGGGCAGGGTGTCGCCCTTGACCGGGAGCGCCGCGTCATGGGGCTCGGCTTGGGCGAAGAAGCGCGGGCGTTCGGTGAGCACGTCGCCGATCGGGCCGCGGCTAGGGGCCGCGAAGGCGTTCACGCGCCGCACGTCGAACTTGGTGACCGAGCGCGGGTCGAAGATCGTGTCGTTCATGACCACCATCGCGCCGCGGTTGCGCGCGTCGTCGGCGGTGGCGACGCGCACGGCGTCGAGCAGGTTCTGGGGGCCGTCGGCCGACACGGCGGTTCCCGGGCGCATCGATCCGACCACGACGACGGGCTTGGTCGAGGGCGTCGCGAGACTGAGGAAGTAGGCGGTCTCCTCCAGGGTGTCGGTGCCATGGGTGATGATGACGCCCGAGACCTGCGGATCGGCGAGCGCGACCTGGATGCGGTCCAGGAGCTTCCGCCATATGGCCTCGTCGACGTCGTAGCTGCCGACGTTGGCGATCTGCTCGGCGGTGACGTTGGCCACGTCGCCCAGGCCCGGAACCGCGCGCAGGATGTCGCCGATGGGCACAACACCGGCCCGATAGCTGGCGCCCGGCCCTTGGCCCGCGCCGGCGATCGTGCCGCCCGTGGCAAGCAGGCGGACGGTCTTGGTTGGCGGGACGGTCGGCGCCGGAACAGGCGGCGTCTGGGCCTGGGCCCCGGCGGCGGCCGCGAGCAGACAGACCACAGCCAGTGCGGCGACAGGTTTCGGCATTGGCGCCCCCTTGAACCCCTCAGGCGGCTGTAGGGGATCGCGCCCGGAATGTCTCGCGCGGCGCTGGCCCGTCAGCCGCCTGCCAGTCCGGCGACCCAGGCTTTGGTGGCCTCGCAGGCATCCATGGCGCGCCGGTAGCCATCGCGATCTGTGGTGCGGGCGACGTAGGCCTGTTCGAGGCCGGTCAGGACGGCGTTGCCGGTGCGCTGGGCCAGTTGCAGGGCGTAGGTGACGGAGATATCGGCCGCGGAGAACGCCTCGCCCGCCATGTAGGGCGCGTGGGCGAGCTGGCGGGCCACGAGGCGGCGGCGGCTCTCGAAGGTGGACTGCGCCTTGCGGGCCGTCCAGTTGTCGCGCTCAGCCTCGGGCGCGAGCATGTTGGTGACGATCACGAAGAAGGTGGAGGCGGCGAGGCCCGCTTCGCCCAGGTGCAGGAACTGCTGGTAGGCGGGGAAGGCGGGGTCGTGCGGGGCGGGCGCCAGCGGCGTGGGGCCGTAGCGGGCCATCAGGTATTCCATGATGGCGATGGACTCGACCATGGTCGTCTCGCCGTCACGGAGCGCGGGAATGAAGCCGGACGGGTTGATGGCCAGGAACTCGGAATCGTTCTCGACGCCGGCCAGCATGTCGACCGGGCGGAGGCGATAGGGCAGGCCCATCTCCTCCAGCAGCCAGACGACCCGAAACCCGCGGCCTTCGCCGAAGACGGTGATCATGGGGGCGGCTCCTACGCGACTGAGGCGCAGGAGCCTGCCTTACTGGTACGAAAATGCAACCGGTCGGGGGTTGCGCGTGCGGCAACACGCGATGCTGCCAGACGTGGCGGCCGGGTCTTGGCCAGAGGCCAATGGATCAGGCGGCGCCTTGGAGCGGGGCGCTTCGACGGCGCAGCATCACGCCGGCGACGCCGAGGCCCAGGATCATCACGGCCCACCTCGCCGGCTCGGGTACGGCCAGGGTGTCGGTGACGGTCAACCGGGCCTTCCCGGAGAAGAAGCCGCTGCTGCTGCCGAAAACCGTCCCGGCGAAGACACCCGGGGTTCGGATGTAGTCGGTGGAGAACGTGTTGGGCATGAAGACGAACGTGCTGCTGGAGTATACGGCGCTTCCGTCCGCGATGGATCCGCCGGCGTTGGAGAACCCGAACCCGCCAATTTTGTTGGTTCCCGCGTTCTGGACGCTGTAGCCAAGCGACGTCGGCAGGGGATCTCCCGCCAGCGGGCTCATGCCGGTGACCGTGATGTAGTCCGGCGTCTCCAGCACCAGGCTGAAATCGGCGAAAGAACGCGAAGGACCATCGAAGCTGAAAAGATCAAAGAAGTCGAACGCATAGCGGACAGTCGCGTTCGCCGAACCTGCCAGCGTCACCGACAGAAGGAGGCCTGCCGCCAGGCGGCCCAGGTATCGAAGCGTCATGTTGTTGCACCCCAGTTCACCGGCGCTTTGCGCGCCTTGCGGACCCATCGCCCGGGGCCTTCACGCGCTCAACTGTAGAAAAATGACACATGCGGGACGCCGCCTCCCTTGACACGCGTCCCGGCGCACGACGGGTTCGGCGGCGTATGGACATCACAGTGCAGGAGGTCGCGGCCCTTCGCGCGCGACCGCGTTTTCGTACCGCCGTCGAGACCTATGCGGCCGCCAATCTCGACGGCTACCGCGCCCGTCCCTTGATCGAGCGCTGGATGGTCAGCGACATGGGACGCTCTTCGATCTCGGGCGCAATATCGGTCCTTGAGGGGCAAGGCCGTCTGACCCCTGCCGCCCTGATGGCCTCTCGGCCGGTCACCGGCGGCGAGGTCAGTCGCGGCCGTGTGCGCGCCTACCTGCAGCGGGCCATCGCCAACGACCTGATCCTCGCGCCCCCCGGGCCCCTTGCTCCGGATACGGTGCTGACCACGTCGCCGCGATTTCGGGCGACCATGAAGCTCATTCTGAGGGTGACCCTCGAGGCCGCGGCAAGCTTTTGGCCCGCTGTCGCCCCGGCGCTCGACCGCATGGAGGACGAGGCGTTCTACCAACGCGTGTCGCGAGGTCTCGGGAAAATCGTGGTCGAGCGCGCCGACCTGTTCCCCATCGAACGGCCGCTGTGGCTGTTCCATGGCCGCGACGGCGGCGGGCGAATGCTGGAAGACCTGATCAGCCGCCAGCGCCCCGACCGCCAACGGCTCCTGGATGACTGCGAGGTCACCCACTCGGCGCTGGCGCGGGCGAGCCATTGTTCGCGCGCCCACGTCATTCAGCTGCTCATCGACGGGGAGGCCCAGGGCCTGCTTCGCCGCGAAGGCCGCAAGCTCATCGTCGCGCCCGAGCTCTCGGAGGACGCCGAGCGCTTTTACGCGGCCATCTTCGCCGCAGCGGCGGCGGCTGCCGTCGCTGCGTTGGCCTGAGCGCGCAGGGGGCTCCCGCCGCACGTCTGGGGTTTGGCCGGGCGGACGCCCGCACCGCCGACGAGGGCCCCTGATCGATCGAACTGGCAACCGGCCGGGCCCAATGCGCCCGGCGAGGCCGTGTCGTGAAGAGTGGCCATCGAACGTCAGCTCGGGCGCTGATACAGCCGGAAGCGGAGGTCCGACGATGCAGCGCACCGCGACATGTCTGTGCGGCCAAGCCAGCGTCACGGTCACCGGCGAGCCGGTGCTGGTGACGGCGTGCAACTGCACCTGCTGCCAACGACGGTCCGGAAGCGTGTTTTCGGTCGCGTCGCGCTGGAATGTGGAGCAGATCGCCTCCCGTCGCGGCGAGCTCTCCAGTTTCGAGAGGGTGGGGTCTTCCGGAGGCCAGGTCAGAACGTCCTTCTGTCCGAACTGCGGCTCGACCATCGTCACCCACCTTGACGCGATGCCAGATGTCATCGGGATCCCGGTCGGAGCCTTTGCCGATCCCAGATTTCCGCCGCCGCAGGTCGTCGTCTGGTGTGACGAGCAGGCGGAATGGATGGAGTTTCCCGAGGGGATGGTGCGTCTGTCGGACCAAAGCCAGCCGGTCAGGCCGGGCTGAGGGTCGGCGGAACGTCGGTAGAGGGGCATCGCCTGGGTCGGCTGTCGGTCCCCCTGCCGCCGCTTCGCGGGGAGTTGAGGGACGACCAGGGCTCAACCGTGCCAGCCGGAAGCGACCTCGGCAAGCCAACTTAACTTGCGTTGAAGGGGCCTTCATCCGGCGCGATCTGGCCGCTCGCGACGGGAGGGATTTCGATGAGCGTGGGTGCGGCCAATCCGGAGCTGGCGGCTTCAAACATCATGAGGACGACGCCTGAGAACCAGGCAGCGACGTTTCGCAACCAGGACCAGATCTGGCCGCACCGGGTGATCCGGCGGGGCGGCGCGGCGCGGCCGCTGCCGCCGCACGCGCGGCCGCTCGCGGAGCCGGCCTATGCGGTCGGGCAGGCGATGGTGGGCCTCGACGACTTCATGGCGCGGCGGCGCACGGCCGGGTTTCTGATCATGAAGAACGGCGAGATCGCGCTGGAGCGCTACGGCATGGGCAGCGGCCCGGAGAGCCGATGGGCGAGCTTTTCGACGGCGAAGTCGATGACGGCGACGCTGGTCGGCGCGGCGCTGCACGACGGCGCGATCGGCAGCCTGGACGACACATGCGACCGCTATCTGCCGCAGTTGCGAGGGTCGGCCTACGAGGGCGTGACGCTGCGCAACATCCTGCGGATGGCCTCGGGCGTGGCCTGGGACGAGGGGCCCGGTTCCGATGGACCCGACCTGGGGCGCCTGGGCCGGGCGATGGCCGACCGGCGGCCAGAGGCCATTCTGGATCTGCTGCGCACCTTGCCGCGGGCTGCGCCGCAGGGCGCGGTGTTCAACTACGCGACCGGGGACAGCGTGCTGCTCGGGGCCATGGTCCGGGCCGCCATAGGCCGCCCGCTGGCCGACTATTTCGCGGAGACCGTCTGGGGGCCGGCGGGCATGGAGGCGGACGGGCTTTGGCAGTTGGAGTCCGACGAGGGCCTGGAGCTGGGCGGCTTTGGGGTCAGCGCCCGACTGCGTGACATCGGCCGCTTCGGCCTGCTGGTGCTGGAGGACGGCAAGGCGTGGGGCGGCCGTCAGGTCCTGCCGACCGGCTGGCGCGACCTTGCCGGCCAGCCCGATTGTGGGGCGACGGCGTTCGGTCGGCTGATGGCCGGCAGTCCGGCGGGTTACGGCTACCACTGGTGGGCGCTGCCGGGGGCGCCGTTCGCGGACGGCCTCCACGCCGGCGCGTTCCTGGCCCTGGGGGCGTTCGGACAGCGGATCTACATCAACCCGACCGAGCGGGTGGTGGTCGTGATCCAAAGCGCGTGGCGGCAGCCGAGCGACGCGGAGGCCGAGGCCGAGACCGTGGCGTTGCTGCGGACCCTGGTGCGCGCGTTGCGGACGGAGGCGGCGTCGTAAGGCGGGCAGGGAGAGCTTGCGGCCTCAGGCCCGAGCCGACACCCCTGTTCGGCTTTGGCCGGACGGGCGCTAAGGTCGACGAACTGACACCCCGCGCCACGGAACCTGGCTCATGACCGAACCGTCTGAACTGCTCGCCCGCGCCCGGGCCTTCGCCGGTGAGGTCGCGCCGCGCAGCGCCGAGATCGAGGCGGCCGGACGAATTCCGGCGGATGTCTCGAAGGCGATGGGGGAGGCGGGGTTCTACCGGCTGTACGTGCGGGCGCCGTTCGGGGGGTACGAGGTTTCGCCGCGGCTGGGCGCCGAGGTCGTGGAGGCGATCGCCACAGGGGACTCGGCCTGCGCCTGGGTGACGTTCATCGCCATCACCACGAGCCTGGCGTTCGGGCGGCTGTCGGACGAGGCGGTGGCGGCCATCATGAGCCGCCCCGATGCGCTGGCCACGGGCGTCTTCGCCGCGAACGGCCGCGCCGAGCGGGCGCCGGGCGGCTTCCGGGTGACGGGCCGGTGGGACTGGGGCTCGGGCTCGCCCAACGCCGACTGGATCGGCGGCGGCTGTGCGATCTACGAGGACGGTCAGCCCGTGACCAACTCGGCCGGGACGCCGCGCAACCACATGCTGTTCTTCCGCCGCGACCAGGTGACCTCGCTGGATACCTGGGACGCCTTCGGCCTGAAGGGGACGGGGAGCACGGCGTTCGAAGTGCGCGACGTCTTCGTCGAGGAGCGGTTCGCGGCGGGCGTGCAGGTGAAGGCGCCGCCGGACATTCCGCTCTATCGCTTCCCGCCCTTCTCGCCGCTGGCGCAGGGGATCGGCGCGGTGGCGCTGGGCATCGGACGCGCGGCGATCGACGAGGCAGTCCGGGTGGTGAAGGAGAAGCGCCGCGGCGGCTCGTCGGCCCCATTGGCTGAGCGGCCGCACACGCAGCTGGAGGTGGCGCGGGCCGAGGCCAGGCTGAGGTCGGCGCGGGCGTTCTTCTACGAGACCATCGACGCCGGCTGGACGGCGGCGCAGGAGCCGGGACCGGTGGACGTGTCGCACAGCCGCGACATGCGCCTGGCGGTGGCGCATGCGGTGACCGAGGCGCGGGCGGTGGTGGACGCCATGTACACGCTGGCGGGCGGGACCTCGGTCTATGCGGCCTCGTCGCTGCAGCGCCGGCTGCGGGACATTCACGTCGCCACCCAGCACTTCATGGTTTCGCCGAACGTGATGGAGACGGCCGGCCGGCTTTACCTGGACCTGCCGACAAATACCGCCGGGTTCTGACCTGGGCGGGCGGCCCGCCTCGTCAGCACCGCGCCACCTTGGAATCTGGAGCGTGCCCGGCTCGTGAGTCGTCGCGATCAGCGTCATTTCGGACCAGGGCGACGAGGGCGGTCTCGAGTTGGTGGGCCGTGAAAGGTTTGGCGAGGGAGGGGACGTCGCCGAACCCGGGCGGGATGGCCGTTCGGCCGGCGCCCGTGGCGAAGACGAACGGCACCTCGCGAGCCATGAGCATATGGGCGACGCGGAAGGCCTTCTCGTCGCCCAGGTTGACGTCGACAACGGCCAAGTCGAGCTCATGGAACTCGGCCGCCGCCAGTGCGCGTGCAAGGCCCGGCGCGACATCGACGATCACGCAACCCAGGTCGGCCAGCATTTCGGTCATCGCCAAGGCGAACAGCCCGTCGTCTTCGACGATCAAGGCCCGATAGCCCCGCAAGGGACGCGCGGGAATAGACATCACGAACGCTCGTTTCAGGCGCCGCGCGGATGGCGGCGGTCGCTGCGCGCAGCTCCGGCTACGCCACGCGGGGGAGGGAATGCGTCATGGCGCGGGCCGGTTCCGAGGGCAGTCAGGCCGATGTCCCGCCGTAGCGTCTGGCGCGGCGGCGGCGCTCGCGGGCGCCGGCGCTGAGACGCCAGCCCAGGATGATGCGGCCGCGCCAGGGCACGACGACCTGGGCGCCCGTGTGCCGTTCCTGGCCGGGCAGGCAGGCGCCGACGCGGATCGGGGCGTCGAGGTCTTCGAGGATTTCAGGCTGGAAGGTCTCGCTGACAGACAGGGCCATGGCCTGGATGCGCGCGACATCGCGGTCGCTGAGGTAGCGGCGCAGGCGGGGCGGGCGAGGTGTCATGACGGAACAAAAGACGAACATAGAAGGTGATGCAAGGAGAACCGTAGTGGCAAAGGTTGGACGAGGGCTGCCGGCCCCGAAATCGAAGCGGCGGGTGAAGTACGGGCCGAACGTGGTGCGGCTCGTGTGCGAGGATCTGGCGAGCGGCATGACCTACAACGAGGTCACGCAGGGCCGGGGGCGGCCCAGTCATTCCAGCCTCTATGAGTGGCGGCGCCGGTATCCCGAGTTCGCCGAGGCGACCGATGCAGCCCGGGCCTTTGGCGCGGAAGTGTGCGGTGACCGGGCCCTGGAGGTCGCCGAGCAGGCGACCGAGGAGACCGTCCGCAAGGCGAAGCTGGAGGTGGACACATTGGTGCATCGCGCGGCTGTGCTGGCCCCCGAGCGGTGGGGTGGTCGGGGCGCCGGCCTCCGCAGGGCCGAGCCGATCGAGGTCGTGTTCAGCGTCAGGCGGTTCGAGAAGGTGGTCGGTCCAGACGGCCGGGTCTGTGTCCGCGAAATCAAGCCGGAAGGCGAGGTCTGATGGCGAAGGTCGAGGTGACCCTGCCGATCGACTGGGAGCCGCGGCCGCACCAGGCAGACCTGTGGGACGCCTTGGTGGGAGGCGTAAAGCGCGCCGACGTCGTGGCCCATCGGCGCTGGGGCAAGGATGAGGTGGCGCTGCACTGGGCCGCCTGGGCGGCGCAGGATCGGGTGGGCGGCTACTGGCACCTGTTGCCCGAGGCCAACCAGGGCCGGAGGGCGATCTGGGACGCGGTCAATCCGCACACGGGGCGACGCCGGATCGAGGAAGCGTTCCCGTCGATCATGCAGCCGCGGTTCAAGGACAGCGACATGATGGTGGAGCTGGGCAACGGCTCGACATGGCAGGTGGCCGGTTCGGACAACTACGACAGACTGGTGGGCGCTTCGGTGGCGGGCGTGGTGCTGTCCGAATGGGCGCTGGCCAAGCCGGACGCCTGGTCACATTTGCGACCGATGCTGCTGGAGAACGACGGGTGGGCGCTGTTCCTGTGGACGCCGCGGGGGCGGAACCACGCAACGCGGGCCTTCGAGGCGCGACGGCAGCGCGCAAACTGGTTCTGCCAGAAGTCTCCGGCCACCGAGACAGGCGTGTTCACCCCGGGCCAGCTGGCTATCGAGAAGGCCGAGCTGGTGGCCGAGCTGGGGTCGGAGGAAGAGGGGCACGCGCGGTTCGCGTCGGAGTATCTGGTGGATTTCGACGCCGCGGCGCCCGGCGCCTACTACGCCAGCGCGCTGGGGGAGGCCGAACGCGCCGGGCGAATCGGGCGCGTGCCAGTGGACCCGTCGCTTCGCGTCGACACCGCGTGGGACCTGGGGATCGACGACTACACGGCCATCTGGTTCTTCCAGCAGGCGGGGCGCGAGGTTCGCGTGGTCGACTACTTCGAAACCAACGGCCAGGGGCTGGACCAGATCGTGCGCCAGGCCATCGCGGCCCGGCCCTATACGTGGGGCAGCCATCATCTGCCGCATGATGTGATGGTGCGCGAGCTGGCGACGGGACGGTCGCGGTACGAGACGCTGGGGTCGCTGGGGTTGTCGCGGATCGTGGTCGGGGCGGCGGCCGACCCCGAGGAGCGGGTGAACGCGGCGCGGCTGATGATCCCCATGTGCTGGTTCGACGCCGAGCGATGCGCGCAGGGGTTGGAGCGTCTGCGCGCCTATCGCAAGCGTTGGAGCCGGGCGACCATGACCTATGGCGGGCCGCTGCACGACCACGCCAGCCATGGCGCGGACGCGTTCGGCGAGTTCGCGCTCAATCGCCTGGGCGCGGGCCGCGGCGCAGGCGGCGAGGGCGAGCCGCGGGCGACGCGGCGGGCCCATGGCGGCGGGTTGTCCTGGATGGGCTAGCGGCCTGCGGCGGGAGGGCGCGCGACGTTAACGACCTGGGTTGAAGGCGCGTTAGGCATGGCGGGCGCACAAGGGGGTGTCGGGGGCGCTCGCAGGGTTAAGGCGAATGCCGAATTTCATTCACGAACTGCTGCTGCTGGTCGAGGCGCGGCCGTTGACGAGCGTGGGCGTCGCGATCGGCGCCGTCCTCTACATGCGCTTGATGCTGTCAGGGCCGCGATCGTACTGACCACGCCGGCTTTCATCGCGATCTTCCGATGCAACCTACGGCCCCGCTCCGTGTTGGGGGAGGGCTCTCGAAGCAGGAGGAGATCCCCATGAGTGGTGTTGGAATAATCGGCGCGATCATCATCGGCATTCTGGCCGGGTTCATCGCGGAAAAGGTGATGCGGCGGAACCACGGGCTGCTCACGAACCTGCTGGTCGGCGTGGTCGGCGCGTTCCTGGGCAGCTTCCTCGCCACGACCCTGGGCATCGGCACGGGCTCCGGTCTCATCCCGAGCCTGCTCGTCGCTACGGTGGGTGCGATCCTGCTGCTGTTCATCGTCGGGTTCTTCCGTCGCCGGTCGGCCTGATCCGCGCGGGTTGCCAGACGCCATAGCAAGGCGGTTGACTCTGAAAATTACAGCTGTAGCAATATGAATGCTACAGCTGTAAAAAAGGAGATCGACCGATGCAGCGTCTGAACCTGAAGACCCTGGTCCTGGGCTGCGCCGTCGCGCTGGCGACGGGCGCCGCCCAGGCGCAGGAAGCGGCGAAATGCGCCGGCTGCGCGGAGGACGGGCTGACCCTCGTACCCCCCGCGGAGCGATTGACGTTGGGCGGCGTGTTCGCTGACGCCTCGCTGGAGGTGCAGGTGATCCTCGCTCTGCTGATCGCGGCGGCCCTGTCGTCGCTGGTGATCTGGGGCCTCAGCTTGCCGAAGGTGGGCAAGGGCGACGCCCGGGCGTTGGCCGGCGCGCTGGGCCGGCTGAGAATCGTCCGGTCGGGCGGAGCGCCGCTGGGGGCGCTGGGGGCGAGCTACGTGCTGTTCGCCGGCTTCGTCGGTCTCGCCAACGTGCGCCCGACGCCAAGCATCGGCGTATTGGCGCCGGGCTGGGCCGAGGCGGCGCTGGCGCTCATGCTTGGCCTGCTGGCCACCACGGTGGGGGTGCTGTGCGAGCGCCACCTCGAAGCGCGGATCCGCGGAGCGGCGGCTTAAAGACGCCATGGCCATGCGCATCACCGAAGCGGAAATGCGGGTGATGGAGACGGTCTGGGCGGCGGGGTCCGATGGACTTTCCGCCGCCGACCTGCTGGGCGCCGTCCTGCCCCAGACGGGTTGGAGCGAGAGCACCTGCCGTACGCTGATCCACCGGCTGATGCTGAAGGGCGCGCTGGCCTCGACCCGGGCGCCCGGCGGCGGGGCTTCGTATTCGGCGCAGCTGACGCGTGACGCCTGGCTGACGGCCGAGAGCCAGGGCGTGGTCGATCGGCTGTTCGGCGGCCAGGTGGCGGCGATGGTGGCCCATGTCACCCACGAGCGACGACCGTCGCCCGACGACCTGGCGCGGCTGCGGCGGCTGGTGGCGGATCTGGACGCCGACGAAGACGACTAGCGGCGCCATTCCGCGGATCGCGCGTTCTGAGGTCATGAACCTCGAGAAGACCTTCACGCGACTCGCAAACCTCGTGGCCCACGCCGCCGGCCGGCCACTGACCTTCGCCATCTGCGTCGCGCTGGTGCTGGCGTGGGCCGCGACGGGGCCGGTGTTCAAGTTCTCAGAGACCTGGCAACTCGTGATCAACACCGGCACGACCATCGTGACCTTCCTGATGGTGTTCCTGATCCAGAACACCCAGAACCGGGACAGCCTGGCGATCCAGGCGAAGCTGGACGACCTGATCCTGACGTCCGATGCTGAAGACGCCTTTGTCGGCATCGAGAAGATGACCGACAAGCAGCTCGAGACCCTGCAGCGCAAGTGCGAGGCCCGCGCCCGGGCGCATGCGGACGCGCACGAACACGTCAAGAAGGTCGTCGCCGCGCGGGGCGCCAAGTCGCCCCCGCCGACGGCGCGGGGGAAGTCGAACAGAACGCGCGCGCGAGCGCGGCGGAAGACGTCTTGATGTTCGTGGTTTGTTCTTGACATTTGCGCGCGAATTTGAGAGAGTTCTGTCAGAGTTGATCAGTGCGTCCGGAGGTGGATGCGGCGGGGCGGCCCAGGGGGCGGCGGCCCGGGACTGATCGGTGCGGCCGCGCCGGCCTGAGGGCGGGCGGTCTGGTTCAGTGACATTCGATGCGGCGTATGGAGCCGCCTTCACCCGCCGGGCCTGGCCCGCGCGGGCTTCTTCCTGACGCTTCGCCGGCAGGTCGAGTTGGCCGAGCTCCGCGATGATCTGAGACCTTGGAGGACGGGATGGCGACATTTCTCGACGACGACTTGCCGAGGGACGAATGGCAGAAGCGTCGAGGTCTGCAGGTCGGGAGCGGCGACCCCAATGGCGGCATCGATCCCGCCGCGCCGACCTGGGTGCTGAATGATGGGATGCCGTCGGCGGAGTGGCAGCGTGTTCGTGCGCAACGGGCGGTAGGTGCGAAGCCGGTCGCTGCGCCTGCGACGTATTCGAAGCGGGACGCCGCCCGGGATCTGGGCGCGGGGACGCTCCTCGACCAGATCGGGATCGGAGAGCAGAAGGGTCGTACGCCGAGCTATGACGTGACCTACGGCTTCGGGGCCTTTGTGCCAGAAGGCTCCAAGAAGCTCACGGACATGACGTTTCGCGAGGTCGCGGCGCTTCAGAAGGAGATGCTGCGCCGTCAAGCCGGGGCCGATCTGCGCAGCTCCGCCGTCGGCAAGTACCAGTTCCTCCAAGGCGAGGCCGAGCGGCTGAGGGTCAAACTGGGACTGAAAGAAACAGATCGCTTCACAGCCGGCGTCCAGGACATGATGGCGCGCGAGATCCTCGCCGAGAAGGGATATGGCGACTTCCTAACGGGGAAGATCGACGGGCCGACGTTCCAAGCGCGCATCGCGCCGAAGTGGTCGTCCATCCCGGAGCCCAGTACCGGGAAGTCTAGGCACGATCAGCCGCTCGGAATGACGACCCAAGACATGCAGAGGGTCTTGGCGAAGAGCCGGCTGGAAGCCCAGGAGCGCATAACGACGTTCAACGCCGATCCTTACGCGCGCCGCTGGCGATGACGGCGTCATAGGGGATGTCGTCGAGCGTGGCCTTCTCGATCCCGTTGACGCGGATGCCGCGAAAGTCGGCGGGAAAGACCGACGTGTTGTCTTCGCCAGACGTATGGACGATCAGCAGCTGCCCGTCGGACCGCCGACGGAACAGAAACATGCAGTGCTGCATCCAGCCCCCCACGCCGCACGCCACTATCTCCTTGTAGGTCTGGCAGAACAGCGTGTCGTAGGGGCAGGGCGCCAGGTGGCCGGGCCGCGGTTCGACGGGGACGGGATCGACGCCCGAGAGGATGAGGCGTCCGCGGGCTTCGGGGTATGGCGTGTTCTTGGGAATCGCCGGTAGCGGCTCCGCGAAAGGTGCGCGATGCGACGCAGGCTCCGCCGCGCTGGGGTCCGCGGCGCAGAGTGAAATCACCAGGGCAAGGGCCGTGAGCCGCATGTGACGGATCCGTGTGATGCGGCCGCAGAATAGCGAACCTCGGGCCTCGGCGCCACGAACAATGTTCGTGATTTGTTCTTGACATTTGCGGGCAGTTATATACTTGTTGGAACACGAATCGAAACGGCCTACAAACTGCCCCGCGTGACAGGCCGGTGTTCTGAAAAGGAAATAACTGCCCTCAGATGTTGAGGACAGGAGATGGCCGAAGAGGCCAACAGGATCGAACTGGCGGGCGAAGTCCGCCTCAGCGCGGAGAGCGTTCGATCTCTGCTGACAGAAGGCTTGCTTTTTTCAGGTCTGCTACCCGCGCGACCGGATCGCGGGGCATTAGATCTAGCAGTGCGAGAGCTAGTTCAGGTTCTCGTACAGGCTTCGCCTGACCGAGGCAGACGACAATGACTTGGTTAAGATAGAAGAAGTTCAGCGCTGCGTTTCTAATTCCCTTGTGCGACAAGCGTTGAGCGTTTGTGCCGATAGAGATTTGGAACACAAAGTCGGGGTCTTCTTCTTCTGTGAGGCGGGTGTCGAATAGGTTCATCATGTGCCGCTCGTGGGCGAGCGTGTTGCGGGTGTCGCTGTAGGCCACGGCGCGATTGATGATGCCGGTGAGGAAATCTCGACCGGCCGGGATGGTCTTAGCGAACGGTACGCAGGCCCGGAGCATCGCGGCTCGCGACCGGAAACTGTTGGCGGAATAGTAGACGGCGCCCGCTACTTCAGGTGTCAGGCCGCCAACAACTACAAGGATGGAGCCGAGGCTGCGTTCTAGCTCGACCCAGGCCGCCATCGCCCGCCCATAGGTTTTGTAGAACTCGCCGTCGTGGTCATCTAAGGTTTTGTCCGCCATGACCGATAAGCCCCCCAAGGAAGAACCTGGCGCTCAAGAGCGCTTTGACCGCGGCATCGCGAACGCACTGAAGATGCCGCCGAAGCCGCACAAGCCGACCGCTAAGGGTGCGGCGAAGTCCAAGCGAGATACGAAATGACGATGGCGCCGATAGCGATGGGAATGGCGATAATCGCCGCTATTGCGGCGGCCCATGCGGCATTCTTCGCGCTCCGAGCAATTGCCAAGCTTTCGCGGTTGGAGCGCTCGCTGCGGGTGTCATTGAGGGCATCTAGCCAACCCTGAGCCCACTTCGTCCGGCGCTCGTTCCAAGCGCCACGGGCGAGAATGCGCTTAACTTGCTCCTCGCCCATCTCGTCCAGCGACTTCAGGAAGCCGTCGTGCTCGTCTGCCACTCTGGCTACCGTCGCCTATCAGTGACGGCTTGAGTTTCCCAAACCTCAGCGTTGGCGGACTGCTGCATGATCTCGATGCCCCGCTCGCAGTCTTCTCGCCGCTTATAGCCCTCGCCGCTGTCGGCGATGATCTTCGTGTTCGACGCTTGGTAGTGCCACCGATACTCGCCGGCGCCGTCGATGTAGATCAGGAACGAAGGAAACGGACGTGTCGCCATGATGATCCCCCCTGAGCGGTGCTGGTCCTTCGACTACACGCTGGACGGCTCCCGCTACTCTCTCGACGTCGTCGCGACGTCGCAGGGCGAAGCTACTGCCAAGGTTGCGGCGATGGCAAATGCAAGCTTCAGGGGCGAGATTGCGCCTTCGCCTGCCTTCGCTTCGACTGAAGCTTTCGCGCCTTCTGCTTACGCGTGCGCGGCTTCACCAGTCCGCCGATAGGTCAGGCGCTTACCGGTCGCGGCCTTCAGCATCGCGTCGGCGCGCATGGCATCGGTGAAGCCCAGATCGGCGCGGGTGTTGTAGCGAAAGTCGAACTCGCTGAGGTAGCGGTTCAGGTGGGCTTCGCTGACGTGGTGGTACACGCCGTACACACCGCGCTTCAGGATCGAGAAGTAGTTCTCGACCGTGTTGGAGTGATGGAAGCCCGCGCGGACGTACTCGCCAGCGGCGTGATCGACCGACGAGTGAGCGGCGAATTCCTTGCCCACCTTGGGGTACATGCGGGCGCCATCGGTCATCAGGTGCGAAGCGCGGCTGACGTTCTGCACGATGATGGGGCGAAGGGTCTTCGCGGTGACGCGGGGCACATGGAACGAACGGGCGTGGCCGTCACGCTCGACCAGCGTCAGCACGGCTTGCTTGCCACCGAACACGTCCATCTTCGCCGCACGCTTGTTGCGGTGCTTATTCTTCTCCTTGCCGCCCATGTAGGTTTCGTCGGCTTCCACGACCTTGCCTTCGCCACCGAGGCCACCTTCAGCGGGCATGTTCATCGCTTCGCGGATGCGGTGCGCCATGAACCAAGCCGACTTGTAGGTGATGCCCAGCGAGCGGTGCAGCTGGTGCGCCGAGACGCCCTTCTTGGCCGACGCCATGAGCCGAAACGCGAGCATCCACTTCGCCAGACCGATGTGCGAGCGCTCGAACACCGTGCCGACCGTGACCGTGAACTTCGTGCGGCATGACTTGCAGATGTACGTGCCGGGGCGCGTGGAAGCGCCCTTCAGTTCCGTGACCTTCTCAGCCTCGCCGCAGTGAGGGCAGTACGCGCCATCGGGCCAGCGCTGCGCTTCAAGGTGAAGGCGGGCGGCTTCGTCGTCGTGGAAGATTTTGTCGGTGAGATTCATGGGCTTGTCCTTCGCCCCATTTTCTACACCGTCAGGCTTGTTCCATCAAGTATATAAGTGCCCATTTGCGCGCGAATTTGAGAGAGTTCTGTCAGAGTTGATCAGTGCGTCCGGAGGTGGATGCGGCGGGGCGGCCCAGGGGGCGGCGGCCTGGGACTGATCGGTGCGGACGCGCCGGCCTGAGGGACGGGCGGTCTGCTTCAGTGACATTCGATGCGGCGCTTCGGCGCCGCCTTCACCCGCCGGGCCTGGCCCGTCGCGGGCCTTAACGCATGGGGCCAAGCCATTGTCTGACGACGATATTCTGGAGGAGGCCCGTGAGGCCTTTCAGCTGGCGGCGGACGCCGAGGCGGAGAACCGGCGCGAGGCGCAGGACGACCTGAGGTTCGCCCGCCTGGGCGAGCAATGGCCCGAGCGGGTGCGGCGCGAGCGGGATCTGGAGGGTCGCCCATGCCTGACGATCAATCGTTTGCCCGCCTTCATCCGTCAGGTCGTGAATGATGCGAGGCTGGAAGAGCTCACGGCTACGCAGCATCGCGAGATCGACAACCGGCCGCCGCCTGAGGTGGTGGCCACGCTGCGCACCACAGCCGCGCGCATGGAAGAGGTGCGCCGGATCCTGGGAGATCGCGTGATCTCGGTCTCCAGCGGCTATCGATGTCCGGAGCTGAATCGGGCCGTCGGCGGCGCGCGGACCTCGGCGCATCTGACCGGGCATGCGGTCGACTTCAACTGCTACGGATTTGGCGCGCCGGTCGACGTCTGTCGGGCTGTCGCCGGCTCGAGCCTCGCTTTCGACCAACTGATCGAAGAAGGATCGTGGGTCCACCTGTCGTTCGATCCCAGACTGCGGCGGCAGGTGATGACCAAGGCGCCTGGCGGCCGTTACGAACTGGGGCTGCGGCTGTGACGCCGCGGCTGACGGCAGGCGTGATCGGCGCCGCGATCCTAGCGACCGGCGCCACCGCGCTTTACTGGAAGGGCCGCCTCGAGGGCGCGGCGCGTGAAAGGCCGAAGCTCGAAGCCGCGCGCGCGCAGGCCACGATCGCCGGACTTGAGACGCGGGGCGAGCGGGAAAGCGCCGCGCGCGTGGACGCCGCGATCCGCACCCGGGTCGCTGCGACCCGCTCGATCATCCGGATCACCCAAGATGCTCAGACCTCGGAGGATGCCCATGCGCCCCTTGCCCCGTCTCGCGCTGCTCGCCTGCGCGCTCACGACGACCAGCTGTGCCTCGCGGCTCCAGGCCTCGCCGGCTGCGCCGCAGCTAGAGATGCCGACCGAAGCGCGGCAACCCTGCGAACTGCACCGCCTGCCGCCGGTCCCGACGCAGGCTGACCTGGAAGTGGGCTATGCCGCGCGGGGCGCTCAGATCGTGGCCTGCGATTCTGCGCGGCGGCTGGCGGTCGACACGCTGGACGCCGAGCACGCGCTGGAGGAAGAGGCGCGCAGGCGTCGGCGCTAGGCGTTCAGGTCGTATCGTGTGGCGCGCGAACCCCACGGGCCAGGTTCGTGAGGTAGGCCGCGACGTCAGACGGCCACGTCGCGAACACCTCATCCAGGCTCGCGTGGTCGTTGGCGAACAGGGCGCGGGTGGCCTCCTCGAAGCCCGGGAGGTCGCCCGCGAGTGCGGACATGACCCGGTACAGCGCTTCCCGAGCCTCGCGTGCGCTTTCGACGGTGACAGTGCTTCGCCGTGCGTCCTCCACCAGCCGGCGCAGCGCCGCTGAAGCCCCGCCCGGCTGACGCGACAGCCAATCCCAGTGGCGGGGCAGGAGGGTCACCTCTCGGGCCACAACGCCAAGCCTGGGGCGCCCGCGTCCCGGACGACGGGCGGCGACGTCTTCCCTGGCCGTGCGGGCCTGATACTCCGCCACCGCGCCCTGCGATCCGTGGCGTAGGT
>NZ_SCTC01000091.1 GCF_004299445.1 Phenylobacterium sp.
CGCTCAACGACAACCTGCCGAGCCGCCTCGACGAGGAGACCGGGCTCCTGCACGGCCTCGGCACCTGTGACATGAAGGGCGGCGACGCGGTCATCCTGCGGCTCGCCGCCACCCTGCCCGAGCCCAACCGCGACCTGACCTTCGTCCTCTACGAGTGCGAGGAGATCGACTCGGAGTTCAACGGCCTCAACCTGCTCAGCCAGAGCCACCCCGAGCTGCTCACCGCCGACTTCGCGATCCTGATGGAGCCCTCCAACGGCGTCGTCGAGGCCGGCTGCCAGGGCACGCTCCGCGTGGACGTCCGTACGACGGGCGAGCGGGCCCACTCCGCGCGCAGCTGGAAGGGGGTCAACGCCATCCACAAGGCCGCCGACGTCCTGGCCCGGCTCAACTCCTACGAGGCGCGCAAGCCCGTGATCGACGGGCTGGAGTACCACGAGGGGCTCAACGCGGTCTTCGTCCGCGGCGGCGTCGCCGGCAACGTCGTACCCGACGAGTGCGTGGTCGAGGTCAACTACCGCTTCGCCCCCGACCGCTCCGAGGCCGAGGCCGAGCAGTTCGTCCGCGACTTCTTCGAGGGCTTCGAGGTCACCCTGACCGACACCGCGCCGGGCGCGCTGCCGGGGCTCGACCGCCCCGCCGCCAAGGCGTTCATCGACGCGGTCGGCGGTCCCGACGCGGTGGTCAACCCGAAGTTCGGCTGGACCGACGTCGCCCGCTTCACCGTCCTCGGCGTGCCGGCGGTCAACTTCGGCCCCGGCGACCCGATGCTGGCTCACAAGCAGGAGGAGTTCGTGCCCGTCGACCAGATCCGCAGCTGCGAGCGCGCCCTCACCGACTGGCTGGGGGAGACCCGATGAAGTCCAAGGCCAAGGGCCCGATCCTGCAGCGCCGCGACCAGGTCGACGCCACCACCACCGACCAGCGGCTGCTCGACTCGCGCGGCCCGACCGACTGGGTCCACTCCGACCCGTGGCGGGTGCTGCGGATCCAGGCGGAGTTCGTCGAGGGCTTCGGTGCCCTGGCCGAGCTCGGCCCGACGATCGCGGTCTTCGGCTCCGCGCGCACCCCCGCCGACCACCCGTCGTACGTCGTGGCGGAGCAGGTCGGCCGCCGGCTGGTCGAGGAGGGCTTCGCCGTGATGACCGGCGGCGGCCCGGGCGTGATGGAGGC
>NZ_SCTC01000010.1 GCF_004299445.1 Phenylobacterium sp.
CGCGACGCCCGCGCCGGCCGCAACCCGCGCACCGGCGAGCCGGTTGACGTGCGCGCCAAACACGTTCCCTTTTTCAAGAGCGGCAAAGAGCTGCGCGAGCGCCTGAACGCCGAGGACGAGGGTTAGTCTCGACCCTCGCCGCGCTGGCTGGCCGCTCGCATAGGGGAGGGTTTCAGATGGGCGTATTCTCGGAATTTCGCGAGTTCATTGCGCGCGGCAATGTCGTGGACCTCGCCGTCGGCGTGATCATCGGCGCGGCCTTCAACGACATCGTCAAGGTGCTGGTCGACCAGGTGGTGATGCCGCCGATCGGCCTGCTCACGTCGGGCGTCGATTTCTCGAAGCTGGCGATCGTGCTCAAGCCGGACGACCCGGCCACCGAGGCCAGCGAGCTGGTGGCGATCCAGTACGGCGCGCTGATCAACTCGGGCATCAAGTTCCTGATCGTGGCCTGGGTGGTCTTCATGATCGTGAAGGCCGTGAACGCCATGCGCCGGGCCCCGCCGCCCGCCGACGCCGCCCCGGCCGCGCCGCCGCCCCAGGAAGCCCTGCTGGCCGAGATCCGCGATCTGCTGAAAGCGAAGTAACGCCCCTCCCGCAACAGGGCTTGATGCCCTATCTGCGGGGCATGACCGCGACCGCGAAGATCTGTGGACTGACGACGCCCGAGGCCGTGGCCGCCGCCGTGGACGGGCGCGCAAGCCATATCGGCTTCATGTTCTTCCCGAAGAGCCCGCGGAACATCGCGCCCGACGCCGCCGCGCGGCTGGTTCCGGCGGCGCGGGCCAAGGGTGTGAAGATCGTGGCGGTTGTGGTCGATCCCACCGACAACGAGCTGGACGCCATCGTGACGGGCCTCTCGCCCGACCTGATCCAGCTGCACGGCAAGGAGAAGCCAGCGCGCGTGCGCGAGATCGCCCAGCGGTCGGGACGGGGGCTGATCAAGGTGATCCCGGTCTCGGAGGCCGCCGATTTCGCCGAAGCCGCAGCCTACGAGCCCCTGGTCGAGCACCTGATGTTCGAGACCAAGCCGCCCAAGGACGCCGACCGCCCCGGCGGCCTGGGCGTGGCCTTCGACTGGACCCTGCTGGAGGGTCGGCGCTTCCAGCGGCCGTGGTTCCTGGCCGGGGGTCTGGATCCCTGGAACGTGACCGGCGCGATCGGCGCTTCCAAGGCCCCTCTGGTGGACGTTTCCTCTGGCGTGGAGCGCGGTCCCGGACTAAAGGACCCGGCCTTGATTACGGCGTTCCTCGACGCTGTTCGCCGCGCCTGAGACGCTTTGCCGACCATGAACGCGCCCACGAGACCCAACGACTACGCCGCCTTCCCCGACGCCCGTGGGCGCTTCGGCGACTATGGCGGCCAGTACGTGCCCGAAACCCTGATGCCGCTGGTCCACGACCTGACGGCCGCCTGGAATGCGGCCAAGGCCGATCCGGCGTTCCAGGCCGAGCTGTCGGGATTCCTGACCCACTATGTGGGCCGCCCCTCGCCGCTCTATTTCGCCGAGCGGCTGACGCAGCACTACGGCGGCGCGAAGATCTATCTGAAGCGTGAGGAGCTGAATCACACCGGCTCGCACAAGATCAACAACTGCATGGGCCAGATCCTGCTGGCCCGCCGCATGGGCAAGACCCGGATCATCGCCGAGACCGGCGCCGGCCAGCACGGCGTGGCCAGCGCCACCGTCTGCGCGCGCTTCGGCCTGCCCTGCATCGTCTACATGGGCGCGGTGGACGTCGAGCGGCAGAAGCCGAACGTGTTCCGCATGAACCTCTTGGGCGCCAAGGTCGAGGCGGTCACCTCGGGGTCGGCGACCCTGAAGGACGCCATGAACGAGGCCCTGCGCGACTGGGTCACCAACGTCCACGACACCTACTACATGATCGGCACCGCGGCCGGCATGCACCCCTATCCGGAGATGGTCCGCGACTTCCAGGCGGTGATCGGCCGCGAGACGCGCGAACAGATCCTGGAGGTCGAGGGCCGGCTTCCCGACGCGGTCGTGGCCTGCGTCGGCGGCGGCTCGAACGCCATCGGCATCTTCCACCCCTTCCTGAACGACGACGGCGTGAAGCTGATCGGCGTGGAGGCGGCCGGGGACGGGATGGACACCGACCGGCACGCCGCGGCCATCAACGGCGGCCGTCCCGGCGTGCTCCACGGCAACATGACCTACCTGCTGCAGGACCGCGAAGGCCAGATC
Source organism: Phenylobacterium sp. (assembly GCF_004299445.1). GTDB lineage: Bacteria > Pseudomonadota > Alphaproteobacteria > Caulobacterales > Caulobacteraceae > Phenylobacterium. The sequence goes on from NZ_SCTC01000010.1 coordinate 2,207, forward strand.
ACCGAGGCGCATTCGATCTCGGCCGGCCTGGACTATCCCGGCATCGGGCCCGAGCACTCGTGGCTGCACGACGTGGGCCGGGCGACCTACCTGACCGCCACCGACGCCGAGTCGCTGGAGGCCTTCATGCTGCTTTCGAAGCTGGAGGGCATCCTGCCGGCCATCGAAAGCGCGCATGCCCTGGCCCGCATCGGCGATGTCGCCCGCGACGTCGGCAAGGACGGGATCGTGGTGCTGAACCTTTCGGGCCGCGGCGACAAGGACGTGAACACGGTGGCCGCGCACCTGGGACGCACGATTTGACCAAGGCACGTATCGACGCCCGCTTCGCCGCGCTGAAGGCGGAAGGCCGCGCGGCCTTCGTCAGCTATGTGATGGCCGGCGACCCCGATCCTGCGACGGCGGCGAAGATCCTGAAGGGCCTGCCGGCCGCCGGCGCGGACGTGATCGAGGTGGGCTTCCCGTTCTCCGACCCCATGGCCGAGGGCCCGCCGATCCAGCGGGCCGCACAACGGGCGCTCGCCAAGGGCATGACCCTGGCGGGGACGCTGGCGGCGATCGCGGCGTTCCGGGAGGACGACCAGGACACGCCCATCATCCTGATGGGCTACACCAACCCGCTGGTCACCTGGGGCTACGAGGCCTTCGCGCGTGACGCGGCCGCGGCCGGGGTGGACGGCCTCATCGTCGTCGACCTGCCGCCCGAGGAAGCCGACGAACTGGCCGACGCGCTGGACGCCAACCAGCTGTCGCTGATCCGCCTGGCCACCCCCACCACCGACGACAAGCGCCTGCCGGTCGTGATCCGCCGCACCTCGGGCTTCGTCTACTATGTCTCGGTCGCCGGCGTGACCGGGGTGAAGGAGGCCGACGCCGACGCCGTGGCGCCGCACGTGGCGCGGGTGCGCAAGGCCTCGGGACTTCCGGTCGCCGTGGGCTTCGGGATCAAGACACCGGAGCGCGCCGGCGCTATAGCCAAGGTCGCCGATGCGGTGGTCGTGGGGTCCGCGCTTGTGGACGAAGTGGCCGAAGCGGTGAATTTGAACGAAGACGTGACCGGGCGAGTTCTTTCCAAAGTGGCTTCCCTTGCTAAGGCTGTGCGCCTCGCACGTCGGATCCCGGCCTAAACAACATCATGGCGATGGCTGAACAGCGAAACGACAAGCCCGGGCGTGCGCCCTCCTCCGAGCGCCGCCGCGGCTGGCTCTCCCGCATTGCGCCCGGCGTCCGGGGCCTGACCAAGAAGGACACGCCCGAGAACCTGTGGGTGAAGGACCCGGACAGCGGCGAGATGCTGTACCGGCCCGACCTGGAGGCGGCCCTGTGGGTCACGCCGTCGGGCAATCACATGCGGATCGGCTCGAAGCTGCGCCTGCAGTACACCTTCGACGACGGCCAGTTCGAACGCATCTCGACCCCCGAAGTCGTGGAAGACCCCCTGCGGTTCCCCGACGACAAGCCCTACCCCGAGCGCCTGAAGGCGGCCCGCAAGGCCACGGGCGAGCAGGACTCCATGGCGATCGCGTTCGGCAAGATCGCGGGCCAGGAGGCCGTGGTGATCGTGCAGGACTTCTTCTTCATGGGCGGATCGCTGGGCATGGCCGCCGGCGAGACCTTCGTGAAGGCCGCCAAGGAGGCCGTGAAGCGCGAGGTCCCGCTGGTGATCTTCACCGCTTCGGGCGGCGCGCGCATGCAGGAGGGGACGCTGTCCCTGATGCAGATGGCCCGGACCACCCTGGCCCTGAACGAGGTCAAGTCGGCCGGCCTGCCCTACATCGTGGTGTTCACCGACCCCACGACCGGCGGCGTCAGCGCCTCGTACGCCATGCTGGGCGATGTCCACCTGGCCGAGCCCAACGCCACCATCGGCTTCTCGGGCCGCCGCGTCATCGAGCAGACCATCCGCGAGACCCTGCCGGCCAGCTTCCAGCGGTCGGAGTTCCTGGTCGAGCACGGCATGGTCGACCAGGTGGTGAAACGCGCCGACATCCCGGAAAAGCTGGGATCGATCATGAAGACCCTTATGATGGGCCGTGAGCGCCGTTCCGCCGCCTGATATTCCGGCTTTCGATCCCGGACACGACCCGATCCGCGCCTCCGACGCGGTGATCCAGCGCCTGCGCGCCAACCATCCGACCCTGATCGACCTGACCACCGGCCGCGTCGAGCGGCTGCTGGCGGCGGTGGGCCGGCCCGACCTGAAGCTGCCGCCGGTGATCCACGTGGCGGGCACCAACGGCAAGGGCTCGACGGTGGCCTACCTGCGGGCCATCGCCGAGGCGGCGGGGCTGAAGGCGCACTGCCTGACCTCGCCGCATCTGGTGCGATTCGCCGAGCGGATCCGGCTGGCCGGCAAACTGATCACCGACGCGCAGCTCACCGAGCTCACGGATCGGCTGGAAGCGGCCAATGCCGGCGAGCCGATCAGCTTCTTCGAGATCACGACGGTCCTGGCCTATCTGGCCTTCGCCGAGACGCCGGCCGACGTCTGCATCGTGGAAGTCGGCCTGGGGGGCCGCTTCGACGCCACCAACATCTTCGAGGCGCCGGCGGTCAGCGTGATCACGCCGGTGGACTACGACCATGTGGAGATGCTGGGGCCGGGCCTGTCCAAGATCGCCTGGGAGAAGGCCGGGATCATCAAGCACGGCCGCCCCGTCGTGGTCGCCCGCCAGCAGGATGAGGCGCTGGAGATGATCGAGCGCGAGGCGGACGACCGCATGGCCCCCTTGCTGTTGATGGGCCGCGACTTCGACGCCTGGGAGGAACGCGGACGGCTGCTGGTGCAGATGCCCGACCGGCTGCTGGACCTGCCGGCGCCCAGTCTGTTCGGCGGCTATCAGTTCGACAATGCGGGCGTGGCGGTCGCCGCGGCGCTGACCTTCGACCGTGGGCTGTCGGACGAGGTGCTGGGCGCGGGCGTGACCTCGACAGTCTGGCCGGCGCGGATGCAGCGGCTCACCGCCGGGCCGCTGGCCGAGCTCGCGAAGGCGCGAGGCGCCGACCTGTGGCTGGACGGCGGGCACAATCCGCACGCCGGGCGCGCCCTGGCCGAGGCGGCGTCGCGCCTGATCGACCGCGATCCGCGACCGCTGGTGCTGGTGACGGGGATGTTCGCCCGCAAGGACGCCGAGGGCTTCTTCCGCCCCTTCGCCGAAATGCGCCCGCGGGTGATCTGCACCACGTTCGACAGCCCCATCGCCGCAAGCGCCGAGGAGCTGGTGGCGGCGGCGGTGAGGGCCGGCCTGTCGCCCGAGACATCGTCCAACGTCATGGACGGCGTGGCGCGCGCGCTCGAAACGGAGGGTCCCGCGCCGCACGTGTTGGTTTGTGGGGGGTTGCACTTCGCCGGCGAAGTGCTGGCGATGAGCCCGGAGACCTGGCCGACGTAGTTTCCCTCCCCAGAGGGGAGGGCCAGACCGCGAAGCGGTCAGGGCGGGGAAGTTTGGGCCGGAACTCAGAGGGTGGGGAGGATCAAGACTTCCCCACCCGGCTCGCTTCGCTCGCCACCCTCCCCATAAAGGGGAGGGAAGTACTTACGCCGCGACGCCCGCTTCGGTCAGCCACTCCAGGATCTTCTGCTTGGGCATGGCGCCGACCTTCATCGAGGCCATCTGGCCGCCCTTGAACAGCATCATGGTGGGGATGCCGCGGACGCCGTAGCGCGAGGGGGTGGTCGGGCTCTGCTCGATGTCGAGCTTGGCGATCGTGACCTTGCCTTCGAGCTCGGCGGCGAGCTGTTCCAGGGCGGGGGCGATCTGCTTGCAGGGGCCGCACCATTCCGCCCAGAAGTCCACGAGGACGGGGGTCTCGGATTGCAGGACGTCGGCCTGGAAGGTGTCGTCGGTGACCTTCACGGTGCTCATCGGGTAACTCCTATCGCGCGGCGTTCATCCTAACGAGATTCCGCACTTCTTGATCCGGCCATGTAGGCGGGCTCCTGCCTTGTATCAACCGTCACGGCGGAGGTCGGCAAGGGTTTGGGCCAACAGGATTTCTGGAACCGGCATCAGCTTCGGGCCGTCGGTCCAGACGATGGCGGCCTCGATCCGGCGGCCCGGAAAGATGTCGGCGAGGACGGCCGCATAGAGCGCCATCTGGCGCAGATAGGCCGGGTCGGCGTCCTCGATGCGGTCGGGCGAAGGCCGATTGGTCTTGAAATCCACCACCAGCACCCGATCCGGAAGGACGATGAGGCGGTCGATGCGCCCCGAGATGCGCAGGCCGGGCGGGAGGGCGGCGGCTGTCCCGGCCACCGCGACCTCGGCGCGGGAACCGGGGCCGAACACCTCCGCGAAGCGCGGGTCTTCCAGCACCGACAGCGCGGCGGCGGCCATCTCGGCGCGCTGGACATCGGTGAGGTCTGGCTCGCGGGCCAGCAGCGCGCCGGCCCCCGCCGCGCGCTCGGACGTGGGCAGGTCAGGCAGCAGCTGCAGCAGGCGGTGGACGATGTCGCCCCGGCGGAAGCGGCCCAGACCGGTGGCTTCGGCCAGCGGCGACGGGGCGGCGTCGATCACCCCCTCGCCCAGGTCGGATGGCGAGGCATAGCGGGCGAACGCCTCAGGCGTGGCGACGACGCGGGCCCATCCCGGCAGCGCCGGGGCGGCGACGACAGCGACCGGCCGGGCGCGAACCCGCTGGGGATCGGGGCCATAGCGGCGGAACCGGCCGCCGGCGTCATCCTCCAGTTCGCGTACCTGGTCGGCGAGACCTGCGTCCGTGACCGCGTCGCGAATCGCGCCCCACCAGCCCTTCAGCTTGTCGGGATCGGTGCGCTCGGCGCGACGGCCGCACAGCACCAGACGGTCGCGGGCCCGGGTCAGGGCCACATAGAGCAGGCGAAAGGCCTCGGCCTCCTCACGGTCGGCGCGCAGCTTGCGGGCCGCGGTCGTGGGCGGGCAGTCGTTGGCCGACCGGGCGCTCCAGAGGAAGCCCTGGCCCTCGGGGCCGCGATCGACGGCCATCAGCGGCGAGCCGCGCTGGGCGCCGGCGAGATTGGTCTCGGGCAGGAAGACGATCGGCGCCTCCAGGCCCTTGGCGCCATGGGCGGTCATGACCCGGACCTCGTCGCGCGAGGCCTCCATCTCACGCTTCACCAGGATCTCCAGGCCCGACAGCTCGTCGGCCAGGCTCTCGAGGTCGTGGGCGCCGCGCTCCTCGGCGGCCAGCACCTGGTTCAGGAACTCGTCCAGCGCGTCCTTCGCCTCGGCGCCCAGCCGGCCCAGCAGGCGCTGGCGCATCGAGCGGCCGTCGTCGCCGACGTGCTCGATCAGGCGGACGTAGAACTCGAAGGGCCGCGCCCCGCGGGCCGCGTCGCGGGCCAGCTGCAGGAACGTCTCGGCCGCGGCCCAGGCGGCGACCTCGTGCGCGCGGTTGCGCAGCGTGGCCCACAGGCCGCCCGATCGGCCGTAGGCCAGGTCGTAGAGGCCGTCGTCGTCCAGCCCGCAGAACGGGCTCTTCAATAGGGCGGCGAGGGTCAGGTCGTCGCCGGGGAAGAGCGCGAAGCGGGCCAGCGCCAGCAGGTCGTCGAAGATGATGTGGCCCGACAGCGACAGCCGGTCGGCGCCGGCTACCGGAAGGCGCTTGTGCTTCAGCTCGCGCAGGATCTCCTCGAACAGCGCGCCCCGGCGGCGCACCAGGATCAGCACGTCGCCGGCGGTGGCGGCGCGAAGCTGCTGGGTCTTCTCGTCGTAGACGCCTTCGCCGCGGGCGATCAGGCCGTCGATCTCGGTCGCGATCCGCCGGGCGAGGCGGCGGTTGGCGCTGTCCTCGGATTCCAGGTCCAGCGGGGCATCCCAGGCGCCGCGCTCCTGGCCCTTGCGGTCGACCTCCATGTCCCAGACGTCGACGCAGCCGAGGTGTTCCTGGCGCGGGGACGCCACCTCGTGGACGACCGCATCCCCGGGCTGGACCGCCTCGATCAGGTGGGCGGGCGTGAAGACGGCGTCGACGAAGCTCAGCACCTGCGGCGTCGAACGCCACGACTTCAGGAGATCGATCCGCTTCACCGGATGGCCGGCTCCGGCGGCGCGGTCGCGGTAGAACAGGAACTTGTCGGCCAGCAGCTCGGGCCGCGCGCCCTGGAACGAGTAGATCGACTGCTTGCGGTCGCCCACCACGAAGACGCCCCGCGCCAGATCGCGCGCCTTTCGCGGCCGACCGGCGCCCGAGAAGAAGTCGTCGGTGAGCGCGTCGATGATCGCCCACTGCTCGGGCGCGGTGTCCTGCGCCTCGTCCAGCAGGATGTGGTCGACGCCGCCGTCCAGCTTGTAGAGCACCCAGGCCGCCGCATCGTCCTGCAGCAGCGCGCAGGTCTTCTCGACCAGGTCGGCGAAGTCGAGGGCGCCGGAAGCCTCTTTCTCGATGCGGTAGGCGTGCAGGTAGGCGTGGGCGAGGCTGAGCGCGTCGACGCTGTCGCGGCCGACCTGGGCGGCGCGCATGCGTTGGCGCAGGTTGTGCAGCCGCTCCTGCTCCTCGAGCAGGAAGGCGCGCACGGCGGGCTCGGTCTGCAGCCGCTTCGCCGTCTCGACCCACTTCCGGGGCTCGTCCTCCTTCGTGAAGAAGAGGTCTGCCGCGTCGTCCAGGGACGGGTGCGCGTCGGCGGCGAGGGCTATCAGCGCGGCGGCCCGCTGGGCGTCGGTCTTGCCGCCAGGCTGCAGCACCTCAGCGGCGCGGCGGTACATCTGGCGATCCAGGCGCGCCATCGCCTCGGCGGCGAGCGCGTCGGGGTCTGTATCCGGCGGGATGTCGACGGCGCGCCAGACCCAGCCCTTGGCGCCCTCCAGCCCACCTTCCCGGTCGAAGAACGCGGCCAAAGCCCCCCGGCGGTTCTCGAACTCGGCGAACATCGCCTGGAAGCGGCGGAAGTCGAGCGAGACCGACAGGCGGCCGTAGGCGTCGGCAAGCTCGCCGGGCACGTTCAGCACATGGTGGGCCACGTTGCGGCGCGCGGCGGCGGCCACGGCGGCGGCGGCCGGCTCGTCCATCACCCGGAAGCCGGGCGGGACCTCGGCCTCCATCGGGAAGCGCTTCAGCACCTTCTCGCAGAAGGCGTGGATCGTCTGGATCTTCAGGCCGCCAGGCGTCTCCAGGGCGGCGGCGAACAGGCTGCGCGCTTCGGACAGGTCCTGGGCGTCGAAGCTCTTAGGCGCGCGCGAGCGCAGCTTGCCGAGGGCGTCGCGCAGTTCGGCGTCGCTGGCCACCGACCAGCCGCCCAGCCGGTCGTAGAGCCGCCGCTGCATCTCGGACGCCGCGGCCTTGGTGTAGGTCACGCACAGGATCGTCTCGGGCTTGGCGCCGCCCAGCAGCAGGCGCGCCACCCGGTCGATCAGGGTCTTCGTCTTGCCCGAACCGGCGTTGGCGGTGACGAATACCGACAGCGTGGGGTCGGCCGCCTCCTCCTGCGGGTTGCGCGCATCGGCGCTGAAGAGGTCGACGACGGTCACTCGTCATCCTCCCCGCTGGTGGACCACTCGAAGACGCGGGCCAGGTGGTCGTAGTCCGAGACGTACATCTTCACGAACTGCGGGGCGGTGCGAGAGGTGTAGCCCTGCGCCGGGTCGACGTAGCGGGTGATCAGCCGATCCAGGCCCTGCAGGGCGGCGTCGACGGCCTCGCGCGAATTGAGGATCTTATCGCCGTCGCCGTAAGGCGCGGCGCGCACCTCCTCGCGGCCGGCGGGGCGGCGGCCGGTGATCTCGAGATAGGTCAGGTCGCCGGCCGTGACGCGGCCGATATCCTTGAAGCCGCCGCCTTCGAGGATCGCGGCCGTCAGGGTGAGCTGGGGCGAAAAGCCCGTCTCGACCATCCGCTTCGACGGCGCGCGGCCGGTCTTGTAGTCCAGCACGTGGCCCAGGCCGTCGGGAGAGACCTCGATGCGGTCGGCCTTGGCGGCCAGCGTGAAGGGTCGGCCAGCGATCTCGAGGGTGAGCTTGCCCTCTTTCTCGACGTGCAGCCGGCGGCCGTCCGCGCGGCGGCGGCTCTCCATGTCGGCCACCCACGCGGCGGCCTCGTCGGCCAGGGCGTTCTCACGGGCCAGGGCGTCCGGCGGCATGCCGGCCTTTTCCAGCTCGGCCAGATAGAGGCCGCGGAAGATCGTGGCCGCATCCGGCGGCAGCACCTCGGGCCAGTCCAGCACGAAGCGTTCGAAGGCGGCGTGGATGGCGGTGCCGCGAGCGCGGGCCTCCACCTCCTCGTCCGGCCGCTCGATCAGGCGCAGCTTGAGGATGTCGCGGGCCCAGACGGCGTAGGGGTCTCGCGTCAGGGTCTCGACGCGGGTGGCGTACAGTTCGGTGGGGCGGGCCTCGACCGGCGGCTTGGGCGACGGCCGCGGATACGGCGTGTAGGGGCCCGGCGCGTCCAGCGCGGCGGCCCAGGCCAGCGCCTCCGGGCGGCTCGGCATTTCCAGACCCGCGCCCTTGGCCAATGTCTCCAGCCGCCAGAGCCAGCGCGACTTCACCGCCGGCTGGCCGTCGCGGCGCTCGGTGTGCAGCAGGACCACTTCTGGCGCGCAGACCGCCTGGGCGAAGTCGTGGGCGGCCAGACCGATGCGACGCTCTGGCGACGGCAGGCCAAGGGCCTCGCGCATGGGCCGCGACAGGAACGGGTCGGTGGGCGCGGCGGCGGGCCACACCCCCTCCTCCAGCCCGGCCACCACCAGCCGGTCGGCGCGGACCAGGCGGGCCTCGATCGCGCCCAGGATGCGCAGACGCGGGTGGGTGGCGCCGCCCGAACGCACCGTCTCGCCGGACATGAGCCGCTGCAGCAGGTCGGCGTACTGGCGGGGCGTCACCTGGGGCAGGTCCTCGCCATCGCGCATCAGCCCCGACAGCAGACGCGACATGGCCTCGCCCGCGTGGCCGGCCCACAGGTCGCCGGTCTGCCCATCCTCGCCGGTCGCCAGCGCCTCCATGGCTGTGACCAGGCGCAGGGTGACGGCGGCGGGGGCGTCGTAGCTGTCATGAGACCACGTCAGGGCCTCGACGATGGCCTGCAGCCGCTCAGCCAAGGGCAAGGCCTGGGGCGCGCGCTCGCGGCCGTCGCGATCCTTGCCGAGGAGCCGGTCCTTGAGTTCGTCCCAGGTGCGGGCGCGCGCGCCGCGCAGGGCGTGGCGCTCCAGCCGGGTGGCGTCGCCCAGGCGCGTGAACGGGTGCTTCAGCAGGCCCAGCAACGCGACGGGATCGACGGGATCGACGGCGGCCCGCGCCAGCAGGCTCGCCAGCGCGCCGTATGGCGACCCGGCCAGGCTTTCGCCGGCCGACGAGTCCGGGACCACGCCCCAGCGGGCCAGCTTGGCGGCGACGCGGCGCGCGATGCGCTGATCGGGCGTCACCAGGGCGGCGGTGCGGTCCGGTGTCTCAAGAGCCTCGCGCAGCAGCAGCGCGGCGACCGTCGCCGCCTCCTCCTCCGTGCGGGCGCTGACGAGGGATAGACCCTTCAGCGCCTCGGCGATGGCGTCGGGGTCCTGGGCGCGCAGGTCGTCGATGACATGCAGCCAGTCGGCGGTCTCCTCCGCGGGCCGCAGCGCCTCGTTGACCACCCGGCGGCGCCAGCGCTGGGCAGCGGTCTCGTCGGTGGAGGCGGGCCAGGTCGCCACCTCCTCGCGGGTCACCCGTGCGGCGTCCAGCAGGCGGCGCAGCGCGCCCTGCGGATGCTGTACGTCGACCTTGCGCCAGGCCTTCTCGGCCAGGTTCACATCCACGCCAGGCAGCACCACCGCGCCCTTGGGCGCCGCAGCGATGGCGATCATCAGGGCGCGGGTGGCGGGCGCGGTGCCGGTGGAGCCTGCTGCGACCAGGACGCCCTGCGGCGGCTTGTCGGTCCACCGCTCGGCCAGGCGGCGGAGCAGGCGCACGCGCCGTTCGCTGACATCCACCACGCCCAGTTCGTCCAGCCGACGAGGCCACGCCTCCAGCGCCCGGTCCAGGAACCGACGCGAGAGGTCCCAATGCTTCGCCAGTTCGCCGGGCGCGAGGTCGGCCAGGGCGCCGCGGACGTCGATCTCCTCGATCTGAAGTCCGTCCAGGAACGCGCCCAGGGCGTCGGCCAGGTCGAGCGCGGCGCCGGCGCTGTGCACGCCGCCCGGCACGTCGTCGGACAGTTCGGCGACCAGTCGCACCAGCTCGAACCGGCGGCGCAGGGGATCGATGGCGGCCGGCAGGTCCAGCACCAGATCGCCGGGCTCGAAGGGTGGCTCGCCGGCCTCCAGGTCGCCCAGCGGGCGCATCTGGGGCGGCAGGACGGCGCGACCGCCCGAGGCCTTGATGAAGGCGTCGGCCAGGGCGCGGGCGCCGCGACGGGTCGGCGTGAGGACCACGGCGTCGGCCAGGGCCTCGGGGCCCAGGGGCGCGAGCGCGTCGTAGAGGCCCTGGGCGAGGTCTTCCGCGAACGGCCGGTGCGCCGGGATGTTGAACCAGCGCGAGCCCGGCTGCTCGAAGAAGGCGGGCGTCATGAGGCTTGCGCCGCCTCGCGCAGCTTGGCCTCGGCGAGATCGCGCGCGCCAGGATCGCCGACGTGCATCCAGAAGCCGTCCATCACCGCGCCATGCAGCCGGCCCTCGGCCTGCAGCCGATGCCAGATCGGGATGATCGAGAAGGCCCCGGCCGGCTGGTCGTCCAGCAGCTCAGGCTTGAGGATGGCGATGCCCATGTTGGCGAAGGGCGTCGGAGGCTGGGGCGCGGTGGAGTGGGTGAGCCGACCCTGATCGTCGCGGAAGAAGCCCTGCGGCCCTTCGAACCCGATCCCCTGCCCGCGCTTCACCAGCAGCAGCAGGATGTCCATGGCGGCCGGGTCCCAGGCGGCCTTGAGCGTCTCCAGCGCCGGCGTCGCGCCCTCGATCCAGAGACTGTCGATGTTGGCCACATAGACGGGCTCGCGACCCAGCTTGTCCGCGGCATGACGGATGCCGCCTCCGGAATCGAGGAGTTCGGCCCGCTCGTCCGAGATCAGCACCTCCAGGTCGCGCCGTGCGGCGAGGTGGGCTTCCATCTGGTCGGCCAGATGGTGGACGTTGACCACCACCCGCTCGACGCCCGCGTCGCGCAGGCGGTCGAGCACATGGTCGATCAGCGCCTTGCCGTTCACGGGCACGAGGGCCTTGGGCATGGCGTCGGTCAGCGGCCGCATGCGCGTGCCCAGGCCGGCGGCCAGCACCATGGCGGTCCGGGGTCCGGGCGTCATGCGCGCGCCTCCGCGGGCACGTGACGGTCGAGCCACCCCTTCAGCGGCGCAAGTTCCGGGTCCGCCAGGCAACGGTCCAGGTAACCCCAGAGCCGCGGCATCAGGGTCGCGTACTTCGGCTTGCCGTCGCGGGTGGTCAGCCGGGCGAAGATCCCCAGGATCCGGCAGATGTTTAGCGCCCCCAGGGCGTGGAAGTCGGCGAGGAACCGGGCGCGGTCGACCTGGGGCCGCAACGCGAAATAGGCGGCCAGGCAAGCGGCCTCCCGCTCGGGCGTCACCTGGCGGCGGGCGTCGTGCAGCAGCATCGACATGTCCCACGCCGGATGCGCCCTAACGGCGTCCTGGAAGTCGATGAGGCCGACGCGGGCCGGGCCCTCGCGGCTAGGCAGCCAGAGCAGGTTCTCGGCGTGGTAGTCGCGGTGGCAGAAGACGCTGGCGTTGGCTGCGCCATAGGCCCGGATCGGCGTCCAGATGGCCTCCCACCCGGCGACCGCCTCGGCCCCGAAGACGAGCTGGGGCTTGAGCTTCGGCAGCCACTCCACCAGCAGGCGGTCGGCGGTGGCCAGCGCGGTCTCGTCGTACGTGAGGAAGGGCCACGTGACGCCGTCATAGGACAGCACGTCGCCGACTGGCGCCTCGTGGATCTTCGCCAGCGCCGAGATGGCGGCTTCGTACAGCGGCGCCTCGTCGTGCCCGGCCTGGATGAGGCTCGCGAACAGGTCGTCGCCCAGGTCTTCCAGCACGGCCAGGCCCTGGGCCGGCTCGGCGGCCAGGATCGCGGGCGCCGAAAGTCCCTGGTCGCGCAGCCAGCCTGCGGTGGCGATGAAAGCGTCCACCCGGCCGGCGGCCAGCCGGGCCAGGGCATTGTAGCCCAGCGCCTCACGCTGGGCCGGCGTGGCGGCGGGCGGACAGGGCGCCGTCTCCAGCGACGGCGGCTGGTCCATGAAGATGAAGGTCTGGCCGTCCCGGTGCAGCCGTTCGTACTGGCGCGTGGAGGCGTCGCCGCCCAGAGGCTGGCGGCGGGCGTCGCCGAAACCGGCGGCCTTCAGGAACCCGGCCTTCAGGGCCTCGCGCTCAGAACTCAAGGTCACGTCCTTCCCAGGCGCCATGCGGGGTGAGCCGCGCGGTGCGCCCGCCATTTTCAGCGAGGGCGATCTCTATATCGAGTCGGTCGAGCGGCAGGCGGCCCTCCAGCCGTTCGGGCCACTCGATCACCGCCGCGCCGGCGTCCAACGCCTCGTCCAGGCCGATCTCGTAGGCCTCGTCGGGATCGGACAGGCGGTAGAGGTCGAAGTGGGCGACCGCGAGCCGCGGGCCTTCGTAGAACTGCACCAGGGTGAAGGTGGGGCTGGGCACCTCTTCGTCGGGCGTCGTCAGGGCCCGCACCAGCGCTCGCGCCAGCGTGGACTTGCCGGCGCCCAGCGGACCGGTCAGGCAGACCGCCTCGCCCGGCCGTAGCTGCGCCGCCACCGCCCGGCCCAACCGGCCCGTCGCCGCCTCGTCAGCCAGGATCATGGCGGCGGCGTCATGCGAAGCTGCGGTCGGGATCGGCCGGCAGATCGCGCTCGACGAACGTCTTCAGGCGGGCGGTCACCTCGGCCGGATCGCCGTCCAGCCTCTCGGGCGGAATCGGGCGCCCGACCGTGAGCGAGAACTCACGGCCGCGCTTGTTCAACAGCTCGTGGAAGAGGGTGATGTCGCGCAGCTCGGTCGAAAAACCGTGGAAGAAGTGGAACATTGCCGACCACGGCCCGGCTACGTGGACCGGCGTCAGCGGCGCCTCGTACTTGCGCGCGATCGAGACCGCCGAGGACATCCATTCCGGGTCGGCCAGCGTGCCGTCGGGCTCCTTGCGGGCCAGGCGGCCGGCTGGAAAGATCGCGAGGCAGCGCTCGGCTTCCAGCGCCTCGCGGGTCAGGGTCAGGGTGGCGCGGGTCTTCTCGCGGGTGCGCTTGGCCTCGACCCACTCCACGGGGATCAGCACCTCGCCGAAGCCTGGCGAGACGCGATGCGCATCGGCGTTCGCGTAGAAGCAGATATCCGGGCGCAGCGACTTCAGGGCGTCGTACACCGCGACACCGTCGGCGATACCCGTGGGATGGTTGCAGACCAGCACCAGCCGGCCGTTGGCGGGTATCCGGTCCAGCCCGGCGGCGGCCACCTTGAGCGCCAGCAGGTCCGACACATAGGCCAGGGCCTTGGCGCCGGGCATCGGGTGGATCGCGTCGGCCAGGCGCCGCGCCTTGGCGTAGTCCAGCAGGGCGTACAGCAGCGGGCGGGCGAGCGGCCATAGCGGCCCGCCGGCGAGCTTGGGCGCTCGCTCGGCGATCAGCACATCGACGATATGATCATGGCCCCCGGATCTCGCGACTCCGGCAGCCGGCGTGGCCAGCGTCATGACAGGAGGATGACAGGCAGCGTTAGGACTTCAACCGGGCGATCAACGCCTGGGTCGACGGGTCGTGCGCGCCGGCCGGGCCGCCGTTCAGCTCGCCCAGCACACGGGTGGCCAGCGACTTGCCCAGTTCGACGCCCCACTGGTCGAAGCTGTTGATTCCCCAAAGCACGCCCTCAACGAACGTCTTGTGCTCATAGAGCGCAATCAGGGCGCCCAGGCGTTCGGGGTCGAGGCGTTCCAGCCGGATGAAGCTGGTGGGCCGGTCGCCAGGGAACGTGCGCTGGGGCGCCAGCATGTCGATCTCTTCGGGGCTGCGCCCCGCCGCGGTGAGTTCGGCGCGGACGTCGGCCTCCGAGCGGCCCACCATCAGCGCCTCGGCCTGGGCGATGGCGTTGGCGAGCAGCTTGGTCTGGCCGTCGACGTCGCCCTCGGTCCCGCGGTGGACGGCCACGATGTCGACCGGAATCACGTCGGTCCCCTGGTGCAGCAGCTGGAAGAAGGCGTGCTGGCCGTTGGTGCCGGCGTCGCCGAACACGCTGGCGGCCGTCGCATGCGGCGCCGGGCGGCCGTCGGCGGTGACCCGCTTGCCGTTCGATTCCATCTCCAACTGCTGGAGGAAGGCCGCGAAGAGGCGCAGGCGCTGGGCGTAGGGCACGACGGCGCGGATGGGCCGCCCCAGGCCGTTGCGGTTGAAGATGTGCGCCAGCGCCAGCAGCACCGGGGCGTTCAGGGCCAGGGGCGCGGACTTGAAGTGGGCGTCCATGGCCCGCGCGCCGGCCAGCATGCGCTCGAACACGTCGTAGCCGAGGGCCACGGCGCAAGAGAGGCCGACCGATGACCAGATGGAATAGCGCCCGCCCACCCAGTCCCAGAACCCGAACACCTGGTCGGCGGGCACGCCGAACGCCTGAGCCTTGTCGGGCGCGGCCGACACGGCGACCAGATGGCTGTCGCTGGCGGGGCCCAGGCTGGCGCGGAGCCAGGCGCGGGCGACCTCGGCGTTGGTGAGCGTCTCGAGGGTCGTGAAGGTCTTCGAGACCGTGACGATCATCGTCTCGGCCGGATCGAGGCCGGTCAGGGCCTGGGCCAATTCCGCCGGGTCGACGTTGGCCGTGAAGCGCAGGTCGATCGGCGGATCCAGCGGCTTGAGCGCTTCCCAGACGAACCGGGGGCCCAGGTCGGACCCGCCGATGCCGATGTGAACGATCGCGCGGAACGGCTTGCCGGTGCAGCCGCGCCGCACGCCCGAGCGCACCTGGTCGGCGAACGCGCGCATGGCGTCGCGCGTCGCCTCGACCTCGCGCGACACCGGCTGGCCCGCCGCGCGATAGTCGGCGCCGTCGGCGGCGCGCAGCGCCATGTGCAGGGCCGGTCGGCCTTCAGAAGCGTTGACGATCCCGCCGGCGAACAGGCCCGCCCGCGCGGTGTCGACGCCCGAGGCGTGCGCCAGGTCCAGCATCACCTCGAGGTCGGCCAGCGACCAGGGCTGCTTGGAAAGGTCGATTTCCAGCCCCGCCGCAGCCAGCGTGAGATGAGCGAGCCGGTCGGGCTCGGCGTCGAACAGGCCAACGATCCGGCGATCGCGCGCGGCCTCGGCGGCCTTGGAGAGGGCCGCCCAGGCGGCGTCGACGGGGGTCAAGCGTTACCTCTTAGCCGGCCGAGCCGTACTTCACGCTGCAGCCGTAGGGGCGCGTGGTCGCCTGGGCCACCGCCCGGCCGGCCTTCACGTCGGCCAGCGCCGCGGCGACATAGTTCGTCGCGCCCTTCAGGCTGGCCGGGTCGGACGAAGCCTTGTCGTCGATACCGCCCATGTAGACCAGCTTGCCGGCCTTATCGATGACGTACATGTGAGGCGTGGTCTTGGCCTCGTAGGCCCGGCCGACGACGCCCTTGGGGTCGAGCAGCAGGCCGGTGTGGGCGGCCTTTTCCCGGGCCTTCCAGGCCTTGGCGTCGGCCCCGGCCACGTAACCTTGCATCCCCGGCGCGGACGAGATGACGGTCAGCCACACCATGCCGTCCTTGGTCGCCTGGCCCTGCAGGCCCTGCATGTTGCCGCTGTCATAGTGCTTGCGGACATACGGGCAGCCGCTGTTGGTCCATTCCAGCACCACGGTCTTGCCCTTGAACTCATCGAGCGAGCGGGTCTTGCCGTTGGCGTCGACGGCGGTGAAGGCCGGAGCGGGCTGGCCCACGACGGGCGCGGCCATGGCGGCGGGGCCGACCAGCGCCGAGGCGGCGGCAAGGGCGATCACGAGGCGGCGGTTCATCGGTTCGGCTCCCTGGACGGACGGTTCAACTGGGGCGGCCAGCGGCGTCGATGGCTTTCACCACCACGCCGGAGGTCAGGATCGACGGCAGGATAACGGGATCGCCGCCCTTCGCGCCATACACGAGGTAGAGCGGCACGCCGGCGCGACCGAAGCGGGCCAGCTCGGCGGCGATGGCGCCGTCGCGCTTGGTCCAGTCGGCCTTGAGGTAGACGGCGTTGTTGCGGCTGAGCGCATCCGCGACCGATTTGGTCGACAGCGCGACCCGGTCGTTCACCTGGCAGCTCACGCACCAGGCCGCGGTGTAGTTGACCAGCACCGGGCGGCCCTCGGCCTGCAGCGCGGCGAGACGCTCGGGCGTGTAGGCCTCGGCGTCCAGCTTCGCGGCCTCGGGCGCCGCTTCGGGCAGCGCGTAGGCGGGCCAGAATGCGCCGCCCACAACAGCGGTGGCGGCCAGGACGGTCGCGGCGGCGGCCACGGCGACGGGGCGCCCGCCGGCGGCGCGGCGGCGCTGGGCGATCCCGAACAGCCAGGCGGCCAGGGCCAGGACGACCGCCGCGCCCAGGATGCGCGGCACCGCGTCCGAGCCGATCTGCACCGTCAGCACCCAGACCAGCCAGGCGACGGCGGCGTACATTGGAAACGCCAGCAGCTTCTTGAAGCCGTCCATCCAGGCGCCGGGGCGCGGCAGGCGGTTGATGAGCGCAGGCGCAAAGGCCACGGCGACGAAGGGCGCGGCGAAGCCCAGGCCCAGGGCCAGGAACACGGTGAGCGCCGCGACCGGCGTCTGGGTCAGCGCCCAGCCCAGGGCCGGGCCCATGAAGGGCGCGGTGCAGGGCGCGGCCACGGCCACGGCGAGCGCGCCGGTAAAGAAGCTGCCCGCCAACCCCCCGCGTGACGCCAGGTTCGAGCCGGCGCCCTGCAGCGAGGTCCCCACCTCGAAGACGCCCGAAAGATTCAGGGCCACCAAGAGCATCAGCAGAGCGAGCGCCGCGACGACCGGGGGATCCTGCAGCTGGAAGCCCCAACCCACAGCCGAACCGGCGGCCCGGAGCGCGATGAGCAGCGCCGCCAGACCCAGGAAGGTGGCCAGAACACCGGCCCCGAACGCCAGCCCCTGTCGGCGCGCATCGCCATGGGCGCCGCCGTGGCCGGCCAGCGAGGCGGCCTTCATGGCCAGCACGGGGAAGACGCAGGGCATCAAGTTGAGGATCAGCCCACCGACGAAGGCGAAGGCTGCGGCGGACAGCAGCCCAAGATCGGCGCCGGCGGCGGCCGGGCCGGCCTTCGCCGGCGGCGGCCCAAGGCCGGCGGCGGCCGCGGGCAGCGGTCCCGCCGCGGCGGTCAGCTCATAGCCCTTGCCGGCGACGACGAGCACCCCGCCCAGCTGCTTGGGCGGTGTCGGGCCCTGGAAGTCGTAGCCGGGGGTGATGCTGAGGGTCAGGCCCTCGGGGCCCCGGTCGATCGTCTGCGGCTTGGCGTGGTCGATGACGGTCCCGGCGAACGGGAAGAAGTAGGCCTCGGACAGGTCCGCGCCCTTCAGCGGCGCGCCGGTGATGGCGAGCTTCAGCGCGCCGCCCGCGACCTCGAAGGCGCCGGTCAGGCCCGCAGGCTTCGGCGCGTCGGCCAGCACCTTGGCGATCCTCGGGCCCCAGACGGGATCGGCGGGGGCCGGGCCGGCCGTCACCGGCAGGCTGAGCTCGAGACTCGCGCTCTCGGGGATGCAGATGTCGGCGCAGACCAGGAAGTCGGCCTTCGCCTTGAGCGTCACCGTGGAGCCCACCGCCGCGTTTGTCGGGACGGTCAGCCGGACGGGCAGAATCACCTCGTTCTCATAGCCGTAGTTCACCAGCGGGCCGATCGGCAGCCGATGAGGGACGGGCCAGGTGAAGTCCGAGGCGCTCCAACCGGCGGGCAGGGTCCAGGTCAGCTTGGTGGCCTCGCCGGAATCCCCGGCGTTGCGCCAATAGGTATGCCAGCCCTTCTGGATCTGCTGGCGCAGCGCCACGTCGAGGGTCTGGCCGGGCGTGACGCCCTGAGCCGACGCGACCAGCTCGGCCGTAAGGTGACCGGTGTTGACGGGTTGGGCCGCAGCCATCGCCGGAAGGAGGAGGGCGCACAGCAGGCCCAGCAGAAAACGCATCGTCACCTCAAAGGCCAACCTGCCTTTACCGGCGCTATATGGCGCGTGGATGTCGCGGGCGCAAAGCAAGGCTCGACTCATGGCGTCCGGCGGCCATGATCTTGAGAATCGCGTTCCGCCAGACCAGGAGCCTTCGCTTGCCCGCATCCTTCGACGACATCCAGATCGGCCAGGTGGCTTCGCTGGGCGCTGCAGCCGTCGACGCCGCCGCCCTCGACACCTTCGTGGCCGCCTTCACGCCGGGCTGGACGGTCGACCGGGGCGCGCCCGACGCCATGGTCTTCGCGATCTGGGCCAGGCTCGACGCCATGGCCTCCAGCAACTTCAGCCAGACCAAGCGCCTCGGCGTCGACGCCCTGCGGTGGATGCGCAATCCGCCGCCGGGCGAACTGCTGCGCGGCCGGATGACGGTGATGGCGAAGGATGCGGTCGGCGACGACAAGGGCATCGTCATCGCCCAGCACGACCTGCTCGACGAGGCCGGCCGGCTGGTCTTCTCGTGCCTGACCCGGAGCGTGTTCTCGCGGTGACGGCCCGCCCCTGAGGAAGGTGGCGGTGGGGCCAGGGCGCGGAGTCGGAGCGTGATCGCGACTCCCTCACCCTGGCCGCTCATGCGGCTTGTCCCTCCCCTTCAAGGGGAGGGAGGCATCCGCGGCTAGTTCACGTTGGCGGGCTGCTCAGCGGCGGCCTTGGTCATGGCCAGGGCGATCAGACGGTCCCAGCCGACCAGCGAGTGCATGTGAGCGTAGATCTGGCCCAGCGCGCCGTTGTCGCGCAGCTCGATGAACTTCGCGTGCGGCAGGGCGTTCAGCTTCTCTTCCGAGACGCCGAAGTACTCGGCGATCCGCTGGGGCTCGCCGGGCGTGCCGTCGGGGTTCGCGGGCGTGAAGGTGGCTTCCTTCGTTTCGAACAGGTCCAGGTCCTTCAGGATCTGGACGAAGCCCATCGTACGCTGACGCTCGATCTCGAAGTTGTTGCAGAACTCGATGCAGTTCTTCGTGTACTCGGTCGGCTCGCCCTTCTCGTCGAAGAACGGCATATCGTAGCCCGACTCGACGATGAACTCGGCGTTGCGGTCGATGCACAGCACCATCTGCTTGTTCGCGTCGTCGTTGGCGAACACGAACGGATAGCGGCGCACGTAGGCCGGGATGTAGATGCCGCTTTCGAACGTGCCGTCGTCCTTGACGAACATGTTCTCACCCGAGTTCAGGCCCATCACGGCGATGGGCAGCTTTTCGTCGCCCACGAAGATGATCGGACCGGTCACGGCCGACAGCGGGAACTCGCCCACGGTCAGCGGAATGGCGTGGCCCGCCTTGGCGAAGCTGAACGGACCGTCCATGCGCTTCACGCCGAGCTTGGAGTGGAGTTCCTTCGCCAGCGGCTCGGGCTTGGAATAGAACAGGACGTTACCGGAGAGCTGGCCCGGCACTTGTTGGGCGGTGGTCATCTATCAGCCTTCAGAATTCATGGAGGCGCGACGCTCGGGTCCGGGGGCGTGCGGGCAGACGCGCAAGGTCGCCGCTTCTAGCCGATCCAGCTTTCGCCCGCAAATGTGACGGCGCGCTTGCGCGGGCGCGCGACCAACCCTTCAATCTCCGGCTTCTCTTCCAGGACGTTTCAAGTGCTCCGCTCTCTGCTGACCGCCGCCACGATCTGCGCGCTTTCCGCCTGCGCGACGGCGCCGTCCGACACGCCCGACGATGTGTCGATGGGCCCGCGCGCCACCCAACTGACGGGCTACTTCGCGAGCAATCCGCTGGACGGCAAGGCCATCCTGGGCCCGCCGCCGGCCCCCGACTCCGCGCATGGCAAGGCCGATCGGACGCTCTACGACGAGACCCGCGCGCTGGAGGGCACGGCCCGGTGGAAGACGGCCATCCAGGACAACGACCTCTGGGGCGGCGGCGCGATCAAGCGGTTCTCGTGCGCGTTGGGCGTCGACATCAATGCGACGCAGACCCCCGCGGCCTGGCGCATGCTGCATCGGATGGAGCTGGACGTTCGCACCATCGGCACGCCGGCCAAGGACGCCTACGGGCGCCCGCGTCCGGTGATCGGCAACGACAAGCCGATCTGCGTGCCCCGCGAGGACTGGATGAAGACCAACTCGTCCTATCCGTCGGGCCACGCGATGACCGCGTGGTCGTGGGCGCTGGTGCTGAGCGAGGCGGCGCCGGCGCGGGCCGACGCTCTGCTGACAGTAGGCCGCGAGTCGGGCGAGAGCCGGATGATCTGCGGCGTGCATTTCATTTCCGACGTCGAGGCCGGCCGCACGCTGGGCGCGGCGATGGTGGCGCGATTGCACGCGGACCCGGCGTTCGCCGCCGATCTGGCCCGTGCGAACCGCGAGATGGCCACAGCGAGGGTCAAGCCCCAGGGCTGCTGAGTCTGCGGCGAGCTGCCGCACCCCCGCGTGCGGGCAGTTAATCATTCTCCAAAGGTGCGGCGGATAGCAGTTTCGGGCGCGCCGCAGGGCGTGCGCCGTGTTCGGACCGTATGCCTCTCGTCGCGAAGCCTCTGGCGAAGTTCAACCTGTCGCAGTCGGTGATCCTGCTGCTCGAGCATTCGCGCGCCGAGCAGGACCTGTACGGTCAGATGCTGTTCGGCTTCGGCGGCAAGCAACTCCACCGCTGCCAGACCCGTGAAGAAGCGAAGCTAGTCCTGGCCGGCAATCAGGTCGACCTGATCATTGTCGACGCTCAGCTGGGCCCCGACGACGAGGACGGATACACCTTCGTGCGCGAGCTTCGCCGGTCGGGCGCCGGCTTCGCCTTCCTGCCGGTCGTGATGATCACCGGCCACACGCCCAGCTCGCAGATCACTTTCGCCCGCGACAGCGGCGTGCATTTCGTGGTGCGCAAGCCGGTCAGCCCGGGTGTCCTGCTGGAACGCATCCTGTGGATCGCCCAGGAGGCGCGGCCGATCATCGAGTGCGAGACCTACGTCGGCCCCGACCGTCGATTCCAGCGCCTGGGACCGCCCAAGGGCATTGAAGGACGGCGCGCAGACGATATGGACATGGAGGTGGGCGAACCCGAGGGCCCCGACCTGCACCAGGACGAGATCGATCAGCTCCTCCAACCCAAGAGAGTGGCCCTATGAGCGAGGTCAAGGTCCACAAGGTGCAGTATCGCCTGGCCCGCCAACTCAAGTCGGGCGCGATGATTTCGACCGCCACCGCCCTTGGCGTGGCGAAGGACCGCGTGAAGAAGATCGAGCCGAAGGTCCTGGCGGCCATCGAAGAGGAGTTCGCCCGGCAGGACGCGGCGTTTGCCGACCTGAAGCAGGGCGAAGCGATCGGGCTGATCCGGATGTACGGCTCGACCAACCGGCTCCTGGGGCTGGCAGGCGGGGCGCACCGGCTGGAGAACATGGGCAAGGCCGCGCTCAGCCTCTGCGATCTCCTGGACGCCCAGAACGGCGTCGTGCCCGCCGATCTGCGGCCGATCCGGGTTCACCTCGACGCGCTGCGTATCCTGAAGACCGACCTTGACGAGCGCGATCAGGCCATCGTGCTGGCCGGCCTCACGAAGGTGCGGACACACAAGGCGCAGCAGGCCAGCGACTGAGGCGGTCTAGGGCCGCTTCGCCGCGAACACGACGTGCCGGCGCAGAGGATGATCCTCCGGCAGGACGGTGTGGACGAAGTCGCGGGCCGGGTCGTGGGCCATCCCGATCCTTCGCATCACCGCCTGCGAGCGGACGTTCGTGGCGGCGGTCCAGGCCAGGATCTCGTGCGTGTCGAGATTGGCGAAGCCCCAGTTCAGCGCGGCCTGCGCGCCTTCGGTGGCTAGGCCCGTCCCTTGCGCATCGGGCGACAACCGCCAGCCCAGTTCCAGCGCGATGGGCGCCGGCCCGGCCGTGTTACGGCGCAATCCGATCATGCCGACCAGCCGGCTGTCCGCCTTCCGCTCGGCGGCCCAGAAGCCGAAGCCGTCAGCGGCGATCTGGGCGTTGATGCGGTCCAGCGTGGCGTCCGACTGTTGGCGCGTGATCGGCCCGCCCAGCCATTCGTTGACGCGCGGATCACCGTTAATAGCGGCGAACGCCTCGCGGTCGGACTCGCGGAAGGCGCGCAGGATCAGGCGGTCGGTCTCGATCATGCCGGACGGGCTCCGACAAGGCTCCCGTACAGGTCCGTACGACGGTCGCGGAAGAAACCCCAGGCGGCGCGATGGGTCTTCAGGAAGTCGAGGTCGAACGACGCCTGCAGGACGCCTTCGTCCTCGCGGCCCAGCGCGGCCACCAGGTCGCCCCGGTGGTCGGCGATGAAGCTCGAGCCATAGAACTGCTGTCCGCCGTTGGGATAGCCGTCCCAGGGTTCGAACCCGGTGCGGTTGGCGCCGATCACGGGGATCACATTGGAGACGGCGTGTCCCTGCATCGCGCGCCGCCAGGGCGCGGCGGTGTCGAGCGTGGGGTCGTGCGGCTCCGAGCCGATGGCCGTCGGATAGAACAGGACCTCGGCGCCCATAAGGGCCATGGCCCGCGCGCACTCGGGGTACCACTGGTCCCAGCAGATGCCGACGCCCACACGGCCGAAGCGGGTGTCCCAGACCTTGAAGCCGGTGTCGCCCGGCCGGAAGTAGTACTTCTCCATGTAGCCGGGGCCGTCGGGGATGTGGCTCTTGCGGTAGACCCCCATCAGCGACCCGTCCGCATCGGCCATCACCAGGCTGTTGAAGTAGTGCGGCCCCTCGCGCTCGAAGATCGAGATCGGGATCACCACGCCCAACTCCCCCGCCAGCGGCGCCAGCGCCCTCACCGCCGGGTGCTCGCGCCAGGGATAGGCGGTCTCGAACCACCGCTCCTCCTGGGCCACGCAGAAATAGGGGCCCTGGAACAGCTCGGACGGCAGGATCACCTGCGCGCCCTGCCCGGCCGCCTGGCGGATGAAGTCGGCGGTCTTGGCGATGTTGGCCGCCATGTCCGGGCCGTACGAGGTCTGGATCGCGGCGACGTTGATGGTGCGGGGCATCAGGCCGGCTCCTGCTGGGTGATGCAGTGGAAGGATCCGCCGCCGGTCAGGATGGCGATGGACGGAAGCCCGATCACCTCGCGGTCGGGGAACACCTGCTTCAGCACCTCGACGGCGAATTCGCCGGGACGCTTCTCATAGATGGGCACGATCACCGCCTTGTTGGCGATCAGGAAGTTCATGTGGCTGGCCGGGATCGGGCCGTCTTCGCCGTCGATCCAACCCGGCGACGGAATACGGATCACCTTCAGCTTCTCGCCGTTGGCGTCGGTCATCGAGGCCAGCCGCCGGGCTGCATCGTCATAGGCCTCGGCGTTGGGATCGCCGCGGCCCCAGGCCACCGGGATGGCCACCGTCGCCGGCGCGACGAACCGGGCCAGGTTGTCCACGTGGCCGTCAGTGTGGTCGTTGCGCAGGCCTTCGCCCAGCCACAGCACCTTGCGGGCGCCCAGGCTGTGGCGCAGCGCGTCCTCGGCGGCCTCGGCGGTCCAGCCGGGATTGCGGTTCCTGTTCAGCAGGCACTGGTCGGTGGTGAGGATCGTGCCCGCGCCATCGTGGTCGACCGCGCCGCCTTCCAGGATGAAGTCGTTCATCACCAGGGGCGCCCCGGCCGCCTCGGCGATCTGGTGGGCGACCGTGTCGTCGTGCTCCAGGCTGTACTTGCCGCCCCATCCGTTGAACCGGAACCCGTTGGCTTGGCCGCCAGCGAAGATCGGCCCGGTGTCGCGCAGCCAGATGTCGCCGAAGCGGCCCTGCACCAGCTCCACGCCTGGCACGTCGCCCAGCATCTCGCGGGCGACGGCCTCGCCGCCCGGATGTCCGGTCATCACGCGCACGCGCTCTCCTCCGGGGCCGGCCAGCGCCCGCGCGAGGTCGGCCACCTCGGCCTGAGCGGCGTCCAGGTCATCCTGCCAGAGGTCCGCATGGCTGGGGAAACCCAGCCACATGGCTTTGTGCGGCGCCCATTCCGGCGGAACGACGAAGGTCATCTCAGCACCCATCTGCCAAAGCGCGCGCATGTGGCCCCCGCGCAGGGTTGCGTCAAGCGACCCCCAAACGAAAGGGGCGGCTGCGTCGCCGCAGCCGCCCCCCGCAGTTCAGGACCTGACGCGCGTTAGAACGAGGCGTGCAGGGTCGCGATGAAGCTCCGGCGATAGCCAGGCTGACCCAGCGCCGTACCGGTGAGGTTCGGCGTGATGTCGCCCAGGTAGCGCTTGTTGAAGGCGTTGCGGACGTTGAACTGGATGTAGGTGTTGTTCCCCATGGCATCGAGGCCCGGGATTTCGCTCAGCTTGAAGCGGGCGTCGAAATCGACCAGCTCGTAGCCGCGGAACTTCTCGGTGTTGACGAGGTTCGTCCAGCGGTCGCCGACCCACTTCGCCTGGGCGCCGAGGCTCAGCCATTCCGTCGGCTCGTACTGGACCCGGGCGCCGCCCTGATGCTTGGGCGTTTCATACACGCTCTTGCCCTTGGTCGGCAGGATGCCGGCCACGGCGTTCGGGATGTTGTCCAGGATCTCGGAGTCGATGAACGAGTACGACGCGTAGAAGCTGAACTCCTCCACCGGCTTCCAGCCCAGCTGGAGGTCGAGGCCCTTGTTCCGCACGTCGCCGACGTTCTGCGAGAACGCCACGCCCGAGGGCTCGTCCAGCACGCGCTCGATGCGGTTGGAGAAGTCGGTCAGGTAGATGGCGCCGGCGATCATCAGCTGAGGCGTCTGGTAGCGAACGCCCAGATCGTAGGTCTTCGACCGTTCCGGGCCCGGATCGACCAGGATCTGGTCGTACAGGTCGTCCGTACGCGGCACCGACAGGGTCTCAGCGTAGCTGACGTAGACCGACAGGTCGTCGGTGAACTCGTAGCTGGCGCCCAGGTTCGGCAGCACGTCGTCGTACTTGCGGGTGAACGAGCGCGGGTTGCCGTACCGCAGCGCGGCGTTGCTGTTCAGCGTCGCGGCCGGGAAGGTCACCAGCGGGCGGCCCGTGCCGTCGTTGGTGCCGGGGACCGGCGTGCCGACCTGGGTGGTGCAGTAGGCGTTGAACGTGTTCTGCTGGAAGCAGTAGTTGTTCAGGTCGCGCTTGAAGAACGGAGCGCGGACGCCGACGTTCAGCAGCAGCTTCTCTTCCATGAACCGGCCGCGCCATTCGGCGGCGACCTGGTTCAGCATGGCGACCGAAAGGCGGTCACGACGGCGCAGGTTGGTGCCGTCGGGCAGCGTGACCTGACGGCCTTCGCCGTCCTTGCCGCCGAAGACGTTCTCAGGCACGCCATCCTGCCCGATGAAGCCGACGTCGCCGGTCTGGCGGTGCTTGGCGCGGTCATAGGTATAGGCCAGGCGGACGCTCTGGTTGTCGGCGAACTTCCAGATCAGCGAGGTGGTGAGGCCGTAGCGGCGGGTGTTGGTGGTGTTCGGCCGGTACAGATAGACGCGGTCCAGGATATCGCCGTCGCCGTTCAGGTCGACGCCCGCGGCCGTGGAGTTGCCACGCAGCTGCGGATCGTTTTCGGCGAAGATCTGCGCGCCGCCGCCGTTGGCCAGCACGTACTGGAACGACGGGTCGAACGTGAGCGTGATGTCGTCGCTGAGCTTCCAGCTCGACAGACCCCGGATGTTGCCGGTGTTCGACGGGTTGATGCTGTACTCGAAGAAGTTGCTCGGGCAGAGCGTCGCGCCCGAGTTGTCCACCTGCGCGCCTGCGCCAGGAGTCGGACGCGAGCAGACCGAAGGCGCGACGATGCTGGTGTCCGGCGCGCCGGCCGCGGTCAGGCCCTGGCGCTGGAAGGTCGCCAGGCTGATGCGGTTGATGAAGTTGTTGCGGTTTTCATTGTAGTTGAAGATCAGGCTGGCCTGACCGATGTCGCCGAAGTCCTGATCGATCCGCGCGTTGAACTGCTTCTTCTCGATGCCGCCGGGCGCCGGGATCGGCGAGTTGTGGGGCCGGAAGTGATCGTACTTCTGGTACATGCCCGAGATCCACATCCGGGTCCCGAACGGGCCGACCGCGCCGCTGTTGATGGTGGCGTAGTAGCGCTGCATGTCTTCGCTGCCGACGCCGACCTCGGCGCGGACGCCGAAGTCCTGCGTGGCGCGCTTGGTCACGTAGTTGACGGTGCCGCCGGCGGCCGCGGCCGTCGGGCTGTCGACGTCGGTCGTGCCCAGGTTCACGGTCACGCGCTCAATCAGGTCGGGCTCGAGCTGCTGGTTCGGGAAGACGGCATAGTTGCCGGAGTCGTTCAGCGGAACGCCGTCCTGAACGACCGCGACGCGCTGCGAGTCGAAGCCGCGGATAACGAAGTCGCCGCCGGCCGAGCCGTAGGCGTCGTTGTTGGTGAAGTTGACCGACGGCAGCAGGTTGATCGAGTCGAGGATCGACTGACCCGGCGCTTGGCGGCTGATGAACTCAGCGGTGATCCCGACGCGCGACTTGGGCTCTTCGATCGCCATGATGGCGCCGTCGAGGTTGCGCGGTCCGGTGGACCCGGTGACGACCAGCTCTTCGACGAGGGCCGTACCCGTGGATTGGGCGAACGCTTGGCCGGACACCAGCAGGCCCGTGGCCAGCGCGGTCGTCGCGCAGAGCGCTCGGCTCAGTTTGAGTTTCATGTAGTAACCCCTTCTAAAGACCCTTAGCGATGGGGCGCCCCTGGCCCCGGGTCTTGTCCGCCCTATAGCCGCAAAAATCCGGACGTTGGTGACTGTTTTGCGACGGTTGGCGCGTCGGTGTCATACTGAGGCGATTGTGCATCACCCCCTTGCAACACAGCTCAAAACCCGCGCGATCGGGGGTGGCCGTCGTCAACCGCAAGGACTAGGGCTTGGCGCCGTCGGAAGCACAATATGTCACCTGCCCTGAGATCGCCAACGACCGGAGACGATCTGCGGTCGGCGCTGATGCTGACCCTGGCGCTGACCGCTGCGCGGCTGGTGGCGCTCTTCAGCACGCCGCTCGAGCTCTATCCCGACGAGGCCCAGTACTGGCTTTGGTCGCGCACCCTGGACTTCGGCTACTATTCGAAGCCGCCGGTGATCGCCTGGGCGATCTGGGCCACCACCGCCGTGGGCGGCGACGCCGAGGCCTGGGTTCGGCTGTCGGCGTGTCTGTTCCAGGGCGGCGCGACTGTCGTCGTGTTCCTGATCGCACGCCGGCTCTACGACGGGGCCACGGGTCTGGCGGCCGCGGCGCTCTATGGCCTGATGCCCGGCATCCAGCTCTCGGCCCTGGTCGCGGCCACCGATGCGCCGCTGCTGTTTTTCCTGGGCCTTTCGGTGCTGGCCTATGTGGCGCACCTGCAGGCGACCGACGCGCGGCGCCGGCTGCTGCTGGCGGTGGGATTCGGGGCCGCGCTGGGGTTGGCGTTCTTGTCGAAGTATGCGGCGGTCTATGTCGTCATCGGCCTGGCGGCGCACCTGCTGGCCTCGGCCGAGGCGCGGCGGGCGTGGACCCCCATCACGGCAGGGGCGGCGATGCTGGCGACAGCTGCGGTCCTGGCGCCTAACCTGGCCTGGAACGCCACCCACGGCTTCGCCACCTTCCAGCACACCGCCGCCAATGCCGCCTGGAGCGGGGTTCAGCTGTTCAACCTGGCGGAGGCCGGGACATTCCTGGTCTCTCAGTTCGGCGTCTTCGGGCCGATCCCCATGGGCGCGCTGATCGCCGGCGTCGGGATCGCGGCGGCCCGCAGGCGGCTGTCGCAGCCCGACCTGCTGCTGCTCTGCTTCACGCTGCCGCCGCTGCTGATCGTGACGGTCCAGGCCTTCATCAGCCGCGCCAACGCCAACTGGTCAGGGGCCGCCTACCTCACAGGGACGATCCTGGTCGCGGCCTGGCTACTGCGGTGGCGGGCGCGGCGCTGGCTGGTCGCGGCGATTGCGCTGCAGGGGTTCGTCGCGGCGTTCTTCCTGGCGGCGGTGATCTCGCCGGCGCTGGCCGACCGGGTGGGGCTGGCCAACGGCTTGAAGCGCGCCCGGGGCTGGTCGCAGACCGCCGACCTGATCCTGGACCGCGCCTTCCGCGAGCCAGGGCTGACGGCCATCGCGGTCAACAACCGCTTCCTGTTCTATTCGACCGCCTACTACGGCCGCGAACGCCTGACCGAACTGGGCGTGCCTTTGGCCAGCTGGCTCCTGATGGAGGGCCCGCGCAATCAGGCCGAGACGGCGGCGCCCCTGACGCCGGCGATCGGCGGCCATGTGCTGATGGTGTCGTACGAAGGCTGGCGGCGCAGCGAGATGCAGGCCGACTTCGAAGCCGCCTCAGGCCTCGAAATCGGCAGCGTCTGGCTGGACCGCAAGCACAAGCGCCGGATCGAGATGTTCACGGGCCGAGGCTTCCGCCCCAGCCCGCGAGATCCGGTCACGGGCCTGCCCAGGGCCCCGGTCGTCAGCGTCCCGCCTGGGCGCCCCACACCACCCTGAGCACCCGGTCGCGGCCGCAGCCGACGCGGTAGCGCTCGTAGTGGGCCGGGTTCTTCTTGGCGAAGTCCTGGTGATAGCCCTCGGCGTTCCAGAACGGCGCGGCGTTGCGGGTGGTCACCGTGATCGTGGCGCCCAGTTCCTTGGCGTACTTGGCCTTGGCCGCCTCGGCCACAGCCCGCTCCTCAGCGTTCGCGGTGAACACGGCCGTGCGATAGGACGGCCCGGTGTCGCAGATCTGGCCCCGCGGATCGGTGGGGTCGATGTTGTGGTAGAAGCGGTCGACCAGCTGGGCATAGGTGATCTTGGCCGGGTCGTAGGTGACCTTCACGGCTTCCAGATGGCCGGCGTGGTTCTCATAGGTCGGATTGGCCGACGTGCCGCCCGAATAGCCGCTGACCGCGGCGGTGACGCCCGGCGTGGCCTCGAAGAACTTCTCAACCGACCAGAAGCAGCCGCCGGCGAAGACCGCCGTCTTGGTGGCCGCCTGGGCCTGGCTCGCGATCAGGGCCGCGGCGAGCGCGGCGGCGATGGCTAGGGGTTTCATGGACAAAAGCATTCCTCACGTCTTGCCCGCCCGGCAAGCGCCAATGACCCGCAATACGTGAGCATCGCTGTGGCGGCTTCAAGGCCAAGGCTGCGAGAACAGCCTCGCCATTCGCCGCCCTAGGCGCGGTCGTCCCGGATCACCATGCCGCCGATCCAGCTGGCGACGCCGGTGATGATCGCCGCCATGATCCCGGCGAACAGCCCGCGCACATCGAAGCCGCCCAGCATCAGGTCGACGAGACCGATCATCATCGCGTTCACGATCAGCAGGAACAGGCCCAGCGTCACGATGGTCAGCGGCAGGGTCAGGATCGTCACGATCGGCCGCACGAAGGCGTTCACCACCCCCAGCAGCAAAGCCGCCACGACCAGGGTCCCGGTGTTGGCCACATAGATGCTGCCACGCAGCAGCACCGACGCGACCCAGAGACCCAGGGCGGCGAACACCGCCCGGACCAGGAACTTGGCCAACATCCGAACCCTCCTCGCGACACGCTCTGGCGGAGCCTAGACCGCGCCGACGGGCCTGGGGAGGCCCCAAGCGCTCCCGTCGTTCGCTGAACGCACTCAGGCAACAAGGGTCCATTCACACTTGTCGTGCAGAGTTCTGCGTCATTGCGCCGCACATGCCGGGTGCGCGCGTGGATTTTGGGGACGGCGCCACTGTGTTTGGCAAGCTGAAGGGTCTGCTCGACGAGAGGCTCGACGCCGTGGCGGCGACGTCGCGGCATATGTTCTTCGTCCGCCTCTGGATCGGCGCCGGGACAACGTTCCTGACCGCCTATACCTACGGCGTTCACATCGGCGCGATCTGGCTGGCCGCCTTCCTGGCCACCGAGACCTTCAACCGCCTGGTTACGAGCCCCGCGGTGGCGGGGACGCTCCTGAGCCCCCTTCGCCGGCTGGCGTACGTGGCGGGCATGGCCGCCTCCAGCCTGCTCTGGTGCGGGCTTGCCGTCCTCTACTGGACGAATGGGCAGGAGCCGTTCCGCCTCACCGCGATGGCGGTGCTGGCGGGGATCCTGGTGCATGCCCAAGGCTTCTCGTTCCGATCGCCCGCGGCCCTGGCGGCCATGGGCGTCGCCCCGGCCACCCTCTGGTTCGTGCTGCCCGCGGCGTTCGGCGGCTTTTCCGGGACGCCGCTGATCACGCTGACCATCGCCCTCATCCTGCTGCTGGCCTATGTGGCCGCCAGCGCGCGGGCCAATCTGCGCACCGCAAACGCTCTGGCGGCGGCCGAGCGCGCGGCGGTCGCGGCGAACGATGCGAAGTCGGCGTTCCTGGCCATGATGAGCCACGAGCTGCGCACGCCGCTGAACGGCGTGTTGGGAATGGCGCGGGCGCTGTCGCGGACCGAGCTCGACCGCCGCCAACAGGGTTACGTCGACACCATCCTGCGCTCCGGCGACGGCCTGATGGCCATCCTCAACGACGTGCTCGACATGTCGAAAATCGAGGCCGGCCGCATGGACCTGGAGGTCGGGGCCTTCGATCTGGCCGCCCTGGGCGAACAGACCGTCGAGCTGTGGGCCGAGGGCGCCGCGGCCAAGAGTCTGACGTTGACCTGCAAGGTCGAACCCGGCCTGCCCGAGCTGGTTCTGGGCGATGAGCACCGGGTGCGCCAAATCCTGATGAACCTCGTCTCCAACGCGCTGAAGTTCACCGAGAAGGGCTCGGTCACCATCCGTCTGCGCGCCGCCCCGGCCGCGGACGGCGACGGCGGCGTCGAGATCGTGGTGGCCGACACCGGCGTCGGCATGACCCACGAGCAGGTGACCACGTTGTTCAACCCCTATGTTCAGGCCGAGGCGTCGACGGCCCGCGTCTATGGCGGGACGGGGCTGGGCCTCGCGATCTGCCGCAAGCTGGCGGCGATGATGGGCGGCGACATTTCGGTGATGAGCGACCGTGGCCAGGGGTCGGCCTTCCGCGTCTGGCTGCCGCTGCCGGCCGCGGAGGCGGCCAACGCCCCGGCCGAGGACTACGAAGGCCTGCCGACGCTGCGCATCCTGGTGGCCGACGACAACCCCATCAACCAGGCCGTCGCCCGCGCCGTTCTGGAGGCCGCCGGCGCCGTGGTCGAGACCTGTTCCGACGGCGCCCAGGCGCTGGAGCGGCTGCGCGTCGAGGCGTTCGACGTGGTTCTGATGGACGTCCACATGCCCAACATGGACGGCATCGAGACCGTGGGCCGCCTGCGCGACGGGCAGGCCGGGCGCTCCGATATCCCCGTCGTGGCCCTTACGGCCGACGCCATGCCCGGCGAGGAAGGCCGCCTGAGGGCGCTGGGCTTCGACGCCCTGCAGCACAAGCCAGTCCAGCCCGCAGCCCTGATCGCCGCGATCATGGAGGTGCTGGACACGCCCCGGTCCGTCGGCGCAGCGGACGAAGCGGCGGCCTAGAGGAACAACCTTCCCGCGTCATGGCCCGCCTGACGATCGAGCGCAGGTGATGCTATGTCAGTCCCGACAAGGGAGCGGGCATGGTCGACGTCGTCATTTCCTACGGGCGCGAGCAGGAGCCGATGGCCGCCAACGTGGCGCGCGCGCTGGAGGCTGACGGCTACTCCGTCTGGTGGGACCACGACATCCCCGCCCACAAGGCCTACGCCACCCTGATCGAGGAGAAGTTCCAGGCGGCCAAGGCGGTCATCGTCATATGGTCGCCCGCTGCGGTGAAGTCCGAGTGGGTGCGCGCCGAAGCCGATCTAGCGCGATCGCAGCAAAAGCTGATCCAGGTGGCGGTCGAGGGGACGATCCCGCCGCTGCCGTTCAGCCAGATCCAGTTCGCGCCGCTGCAGGCCTGGGACGGCACGCCCGACCATCCCGAGTGGCGTCGCGTTCGCGCCAGCCTCAAGACCCTGTGTGGCGAAGGGGCCGAACCTCGCCCCCAGCCGATGCCGCCGCCCGCGCCGCCGCGGCCCAACCCGCCCACGACGCAGCGCCGGTCCACCGTCCTTGCAGCGGTTATCGGAGGCCTGGTCGCGGCCGCCGTCGCGCTCATGGTCGCCCGCCAACAACCGCAGGCTCCTGCGCCGCAGCCCGTTCCGATCAATCCTGCGCCGACGCCTCAGCCGACGCCCGCCCCAAGGCCCCCGCCGCCGGCCGCGGAGGCGCGGCTGGGCGACTTCCTGCTGCCGCAGTCCAGCGCGCAGCCCCTGTCGCCGGACGCCATCGCCGGCCTCGACAAGGCCCAGCTGCGGATCGCCCGCAACGAGATCTACGCCCGGCACGGTCGCATCTTCAAAAGCCCCGACCTGGCGGCCCATTTCGCGAAGTTCGCCTGGTACAGACCCGTCGCCGACGAGGTGACGCTATCGCCCGTCGAGCAGGCCAATGTCAGCCTGCTCCAAGAGGCCGAAGCCAGCCGTTAGCGCCACAGGCGCATTCGTTTCGAACCACGGATTTGATCGCGGCGGCCCGCACGGCTCCCATCCGTGCAATCCGCGGTTCCAGACTGAAGGGCGCTAACGCGCCTACTCGGCCGCGACCCGGTCCAGCCGCGGCACCGACTGCGACAGCCGCCCGCCCACGCGGATCGGCTCGATGCGGCGCGCCAGCCCGGTCTTCGGGTCGGTCTCCACGAACACGCCGCATACGGTGGCCGGGCCCTCGGCGGGCTTGTAGCGGCCCCCCGGGATGCGGGTGGTGAACCGGCGCAGCGGCTCTTCCTTCTGGTTGCCGATCACGCTGTCGTAGTCGGCGCAGGCGCCCGCGTCGGTCTGGTACGCCGTACCGCCCACCAGGATCTGGCCATCCGCCGTCGGCACGTGGGTATGGGTGCCCACCACCAGGCTGGCGCGACCGTCGCAGAAGTGGCCCATCGCCATCTTCTCGGACGTGGCCTCGGCGTGCATGTCCACCACGACGGCGTCGGCGACCATGCCCAGCGGCGCGGACTCCAGCGCCCGATCGACTGCGGCGAACGGATCGTCCAGCGCGTCCATGTGCACCCGGCCCAGCACGTTCACCACCAGGATCCGCTTGCCTGCAGGGGTTTCGAACAGGTTCGATCCGCGCCCGGGCACGTCCGAGAATTCGGAGTAGTTCGCCGGCCGGATCAGCCGCGGCTCGCGCACGATGTAGGTCAGCGCTTCCTTCTGGTCCCACGAGTGGTTGCCCAGGGTCAGGCAATCGGCGCCGGCGTCGAATAGTTCGCGGGCCGTGCCCTCGGTGATTCCGAAACCCGCCGCAGCGTTCTCGGCGTTGACGATCACGAACTCCAGCTGCAGCTCGCGGCGCAGCGCCGGCAGGTGCTCGGCCAGGCCCTCGCGACCCGAACGGCCGACCACATCTCCAAAAAAGGCGAACCTCATCCCCGGGTCCTTACCCGAACTCGAGGTATTCCGTCTCGGTCAGTATGGCGTCGAGGCGCTGATCGTGCGGCTCCATGGGGATTTCCGGCAGTTCCTGGCCCGCGAACGCCAGCCCGACGACGAAGATCGTCTTCTTGCGGCGAAGGTGGGCCAGGGTGCGGTCATAGTGGCCCCCGCCCTGCCCCAGCCGTCCGCCCCGGCGGTCGAACGCCAGCAGCGGGGCGAACACCACATCCGGCAGAACCGCCGCTGCGCTCACGTCAGGCGCCGGGATGCCCAGGGCGTCGGGGACCAGCGCCTCGCCGGTCATGTGCCGTCGGAAGATCAGCGCCCCCTGCCGCGACTGGGCCACGGGCAGGCAGACCGACCCCGCAGCCACCCGCGTGCGCAGCGGCGTCGGGTCGATCTCGGAGCCGGCAGGATGATACAGCGCGACGATCCCGCCACCGGGGCGGCCGGGCCACAGCGCGGCAGCCCGTTGTCCAGCGTCAGGCGCTGCAGCCGCCAGCTTGCGCCTCAGGCTGCGCAACTGCGCCCGAAGCGCCGTCTTGTCAGAGGTCACGAAGCGCTCCGCGAAGACGGAGGAAGGGTGGCGGCGCCGCAAGAGCCGTGAAGGACTGTTTCATTCCCTCGACCTGGTTAGACCAGGTGGGCGCCGTGTGCCCAGGACCACGATCCCAGGCAGGGACAGCTCCCTATGAGTGAATTAAGGTCGCTGGAATATGTCGCCTTCGACGAGAGCCGCAGCAGGACCCGCCGAGGTGCAACGTAAGGCCGCGAGCGCGCAGTCTCAAGCGCCGCCGCAGCAATCGGGGGGAATATGGCGTCGCAGACGATCCAGGACGTTCTAAGCGAGGCGGTGGCCAAGGGCGTGGCGCCCGGCCTGACCGCCGCGGTCGCCCATGCCGATGGCCGCGACAGCGTCTACGCGGCGGGCGTGCGCGGGGTGGCCGATCCCACGCCGATGTCGCCGGACGATGTCTTCTGGATCGCCTCCTGCACCAAAGCCATCACCTCGGCCGCGGCGCTGCAGCTGGTCGAGCGCGGAATCCTCGACCTGGATGCGCCGGTGGCCGAACGCCTGCCTGGTCTCGCCGCGCCGCAGGTTCTGGAGGGCTTCGGCGACGACGGCAGCCCGCGCGTCCGCCCGGCCCGCGCGCCGATCACCCTGCGCCGCCTGCTCA
>NZ_SCTC01000011.1 GCF_004299445.1 Phenylobacterium sp.
GTCCAGGGCGTCCTGAAGTTGCGATTTGGCGCTGGTGGCGCGGGCCAGGTCGGCGGCGCCCAGGCCGGCCACGCAAATGGGGCCCATGGCCAGCGCCGCCACGATAGCCACGTTGCCCCGATCGTCGAAGGAGCGAAGTAGCCGCCGGGATCCGGCGAGAAGTGACCTACGCATTGCAATCATCCTGACGGGAGTAGTGATCGTCAGGCTCGGAAATATCGCCGGGAGGGCTAACGGCCCTTTAGGCCAATACGTTAAGTCGCGTTTACTATTCTTGCCGACGTATTGTTTGCTGAACGGCGTCAATCTGGGGCCATGTTTCGCTCCCCGCGTAGATCTTGGGCCGCGCGCAGTTTCCGGCGCGACGAGCAGGGTGCGACAGCGGTCGAGTTCGCCTTCGTGGCGCCGGTGCTGTTCTTCGCCCTGCTGTCGCTCGTCGAGGTCGGCATGCTGGGCATGATGATGATGAGCGTCGACGCCGCTGTCCTGGACGCCGCCCGACGCATTCGCACAGGCCGAGACGACGCGGCGACCTCGGCCCAGGCGTTCGAGGATCAGATCTGCAGCCACATCGGCGGCGGTCTGACCAATTGCCGCAATCGGCTGATCATCAGCGTGAAGAAGTACGCGAAGTTCTCCGACGCCAACGCGGTGGCGGCCCAGGCGCCCGACGGGACGTTCGACAAGGGCGGCGCAGGCGACATCATCATCGTGAAGGCCAACTACACCTGGCCGCTGCTCACGCCCTTCCTGGGCAACCTGGAGCGTGTCGGCCCGACCAACGTCGTCATCCCGGCCCGTGCGGCCTTCAAGAACGAGCCATTCGATTGACCCGCTTCCTCAAAAGGATGGCGGCCGACCGACAGGGGGCCGCGGCCGTCGAATTCGCCCTGATCTTCCCCCTGCTGTTCGTGCTGAACATCGGGGCGGCCGAGGCGCTGCAGGTCTATCAGGTGCAGCGCAATGTCGCTCACATGGCTGCGGTGATGGCGGACATCACGGCGCAGAGCCGAACCGTGACCGACGCCGAGCTGCAGGACATTCTCAGCGCCAGCCTGTCGATCATCCATCCGTTCCCGCGCACCACGCTGCAGCAACGGGTGACCAGCCTGTCGGCGAACGATACGGGGACCGTGTCTCAGGATTGGACGGCCAAGAAGGATTACAACGGCTCCTCGCCAGCCAGCGTGCCCAGCGGCTACCTGGGCGCCAACGAGAGCGTGATCGTCACCGACGTGATCTACGACTACAAGCCCACCTTCGGCCTCTTCCTGCCCGACACCATCCGCTTCACCCGGCATGCCTATGCGCGTCCCCGCCTGACCCAGAAGGTGGAGAAGATCGCCGGCTGAGAGGGCGGCCTGAATTCCCGGTTCAAGGGAACCGGCGAATGTTCTAGAAGCCCCGCTCCGGATGGGTGGCCGAGTGGTTTAAGGCAGCGGTCTTGAAAACCGCCGTGGGTGAAAGCTCACCGTGGGTTCGAATCCCACCCCATCCGCCACTCGTCAGCCTCTCGGCCCGGATCGTGGGGCAGGACGCGGCCGTAGGGCGGCGCATGTCCGTGACTGGGTGCGGCCCGCCCATCTGCTCGAGCACGCGCAGATCGGCCATCGGACAGATCACCGAATCGATCGGGCAAGGTCTGGTTAACCCTGTTGCAAGGTTCCCCGACGACCCTTCCGGCTGAGAGTCGGAGGCGGACATGGCGAACTCCAAGCGTGGCGGGCAGGCGGCGCGGCTGGCGATCATCCTGCTGGCGGGCGGTTCGCTCGCGGCGTGCGCATCGGTGCAGCCCCGCTACCCCAGTCATGGGAGCAGCGCCTCGAACAAGCCCGGCGCGACGGCGGCCGTCCGCAAGGTGGGCAAACCCTACGAGGTGGGCGGCGTCTGGTACGTCCCTCAGGAGGATCCTAACTATGACCGGCGCGGCGTGGCGTCCTGGTACGGGGACGCCTTCCACCTGAAGGCCACCGCCAACGGCGAAATCTTCGACATGAATGCGGTCTCGGCCGCCCACACGACCTTGCCGTTGCCCTCGCTGGTCGAGGTCACGAACCTCGACAACGGCCGGAAACTGGTGGTTCGGGTCAACGATCGCGGGCCGTTCGTCGACAACCGACTGATCGATCTGTCGCGTGAGGCGGCCGTGCAGCTGGGTTTCCATCGCCAGGGCCTGGCCAATGTCCGCGTGCGGTACGTCGGGCCCGCGCCGCTATTGGGACCGGCTGACGGCCTGCGCTACGCCAGCGCCAAGCCGCTCCCGACGCGGGCGGCTGCGATCCCCGCGGCCGCCGCCCCGCTGGCCACGTCGGCTGACCCCCTGATGGAGATCGCCGCCGGCGCGCCCGCGCCCGCGCCTCGCGTCGCGATGGCCCGCAGCGAGCCGATCGGCGCGCAGACGCTGCCTCCGGTCACCGGCTCGGAGATCTCGCGCGCGCCGCTGGGACCGTTGCCGTCGAGCCAACCGGTCGTCCTGGCTCAGGCGACGGCGACGCCAGGTCTGAGGATCCAGGCGGGCGCCTTCTCCAGTCAGGTCAACGCCCAGCGCGCGGTGGCCCAACTCTCGGGCGCGGGCGCCGCCAGCATCGAGACCATCGAACGCGACGGCATGATGCTCTATCGCGTCGTTATGCCCGCGCCGGCCGACGAGGCCGCGGCCTACGCGCTGCGCGATCGGGTTGCGGAGATCGGCTTCAGCGAGGCGCGTGTCGTCCGCCTCCACTGACCCAGCGACTGGGCGGTAGACAAACCCTCCGAACCGGCCAATTTGGCCGCGTGGCACGCGGTCGGTTCATCACGTTCGAAGGCGGCGAGGGCGCTGGGAAATCCACCCAGGTCCGGCGGCTGGCCGCCCGGCTGACGGTGGAGGGCCGCGAGGTGGTGACCACGCGCGAGCCGGGCGGCTCGCCCGGCGCCGAGAGCATCCGCGAGCTGGTGCTGAAGGGTTCGGCTGACCGCTGGAGTCCGACGACAGAGACGCTCCTCATGTACGCCGCGCGCCGGGATCATATCGAGCGCGTCATCCGTCCGGCGGTGGAGCGAGGGGCCTGGGTGATCTGCGACCGCTTCGCCGATTCGACGCGGGCCTATCAGGGGGCGGCCGGA
Source organism: Phenylobacterium sp. (assembly GCF_004299445.1). Classification (GTDB taxonomy): domain Bacteria; phylum Pseudomonadota; class Alphaproteobacteria; order Caulobacterales; family Caulobacteraceae; genus Phenylobacterium. The sequence goes on from NZ_SCTC01000011.1 coordinate 3,106, forward strand.
GGCGTGGATCCCGGGTTCATTTCGGCTCTGGAGACCTACATTCTCGAAGGCACACGGCCCGACCTGACCCTGGTGTTCGATCTGCCCGCCGAGGTGGGGCTGGAACGCGCCCATGCGCGGGCCGGAAGCGAGATGCGGTTCGAGTCCAAGGGCATGGCGTTCCATGAGCGCCTGCGCGAGGGCTTTCGCGCCATCGCCGCGGGCGAACCGGACCGCTGCGTGCTGATCGACGCGGCCGGCGCGATGGACGCCGTCGAGGCCGCCGTCTGGGCTGCGGTCGCCGAGCGCCTGGCCGCCCATGGCTGACGCCGAGGTCCCGCATCCGCGCGAGGTGTACGATCTGCAGGGCCAGGACCCTGCGGAGGCGGCCTTCGAGGCGGCCCGCGCCCGGGGCCGTTTGCACCACGCCTGGCTCCTTACGGGCCCGGAAGGTGTAGGCAAGGCCACCTTCGCCTACCGCGCGGCGCGTCGTCTTCTTGGGGCCCCCGCCGACCTCGAGTATGGCGTGCTGGGCGTCGATCCCAACCATCCGGTCGCCCGGCAGGTGGCCGCTCGCAGCCATCCCGATCTGCTGGTCCTGGAGCGGGAGGGCCCCGACGGCAAGCCGCGCAAGGTCATCCCGGTCGACGACGCGCGCAAGCTGGCCGAGTTCTTTTCGAAGTCGCCGGCCAGCGCCCCGCACCGGGTGGCCATCGTCGACGCCGCAGACGATCTGAACGTCAACGCCGCCAACGCCATCCTGAAGACGCTGGAAGAGCCGCCGCCGCGCGGCGTCCTGCTGATGACGTCTCACTCGCCGGGTCGCCTTCTGCCCACGATCCGCTCGCGCTGCCGCAGACTGGCGTTCCAGCCTCTGGGAATCGGCCCCACGACCGACTTCATCAGCGCCCGCACCGACCTGGGCTATGAGGAGGCCCAGCGCCTGGCCGAGATGGCCGACGGCGCGCCAGGGCTGGCGCTCTCGCTGGCGGCGTCCAATGCGCTCGCCATGGACGACGCCGCCCGCGACCTCCTGGCCGATCTGCCGCGGGTGGATGAGAGCCGCGCGCTGTCGATCGCCGAGAAGTTCCGGGGCGGGGAGGGACCGGTTCAGTTCGCCCTGCTGTTCGCCCGTCTTGCCGATCGGGTGCATCGACTGTCGGTCGACCAGGCGAGCCAGGGGTTCGGCCGGCTTGATCCGTGGGCCCAGGCGTGGGAGACGCTCCAGCGGCTTCCGCGCGAGGTGGAGGCGCTGAATCTCGACCGCGCCGACGCGCTGTTCACGGCCCTTTCGGAGCTCCGCCAGGCCGCCAGGGCCTAGCTACGACCCCATGCTGATCGACAGCCACGTCAACCTGCACGCACCGCAATTCGACGAGGACCGCGACGCGGTCATCGCCCGCGCCCGCGAGGCCGGCGTCCGGCTGATGGTCAACATCTCGGACCGGGTCTCGAACTTCGACAAGGTCCGCGCCCTGGCCGACCAGCCCGACATCTGGTGCACGGTCGGCACGCATCCGCATGAGGCCAAGGAGGACCCCGGCCTCAGCGCGGAGACGCTGATCCGCCTCGCCGCCGATCCGCGGGTCGTCGGCATCGGCGAGTGCGGCCTCGACTTCCATTACGACCTCAGCCCGCGGGACATTCAGGCCCAGGTGTTCCGCGTCCATGTGGTGGCCGCGCGCGAAACGGGTCTGCCGCTCGTGGTCCATACCCGCGAGGCGGACGACGAAATGGGGCGTATTCTCGAGGACGAGTACGCCAGGGGCCCGTTTCGCCTGCTGATGCACTGCTACACCTCGGGCGCCGACCTGGCCCGACGCGCGGCGGCGATGGGGGCTTGGTTCTCGGTCTCGGGCATCGCCACGTTCAAGGCGGCCGAGGATGTTCGGGAGGTGATCCGCGAGATGCCCGGCGACCGGATCATCGTCGAGACGGATTGCCCCTACCTGGCGCCGGTTCCGCACCGGGGCCGCCGCAACGAGCCGGCCTACATCGCTCACGTGCTCGCCAAGCTGGCCGAAGTCCGCGGCTGGTCGCTGGACGAGGCGGACGCCAGGACCACGGACGCCTTCTTCAACCTCTTCAATCGGATCCCGCGACCATGAGCGGCACGCTGGAGGTCACGATCCTGGGCTGCGGTTCCTCGGGCGGTGTGCCAAGAGCCGACGGAGACTGGGGCGACTGCGACCCGTCCAACCCCAAGAACTTCCGAATGCGATGTTCGCTGCTGGTGCGCCGCCTGGGCGAGGGGCCGCAGACTACGGCCCTGATCGATGCTTCGCCCGAGTTGCGCATCCAGACGGCGCGGGCGGCCGTCACCCGCGTGGACGCCGTTCTGCTCACCCACGACCACGCCGACCAGGTCCATGGCCTGGACGATGTGCGGGCCTTCTACCTGCGCCAGCAGGCGCGGATCCCGTGCTGGATGGACGCCGCCACCGACACCACCATGATGCGCCGCTTCGGCTACATCTTCGAAGGCGAGGGCGGCTATCCCGCCATCTGCGACCGCCAGCTGATCCCGCCGCACGGAACCGCGTGGGCCGTCGACGGCCCCTCGGGCGCGATCCCGATCACCACTTTCGACCAGGATCATGGCGGCGTGCGCTCGGTCGGCTATCGGTTCGGCGGCGTCGCCTATTCCAGCGACGTGGTGGGCCTGGACGATGCGGCGTTCGAGGCTCTGGCCGACCTGGACGTCTGGATCGTGGACGCGCTCCGCCGCCGGCCGCACCCGACGCACGCACATCTCGACCGGGCGTTGGAATGGATCGAACGGGCCAAGCCCAAGCGTGCGATCCTGACCAACATGCATATCGACCTCGACTACGCGCAACTCCTCGCCGAGCTGCCGGCGGGGGTCGAGCCGGCCTATGACGGCATGACCTTCGAGCACGCGCTGTGACCTTGAGGCTGGGTTTCCTTGCCTCGGGCAACGGCTCCAGCGCCGAGGCCATCGTCGACGCCATTGCAGCCGGACGCCTGGACGCCGAAGCGCGGCTGGTCGTCAGCAACAAGAAGAGTTGCGCGGCCTTCGACTGGGCCGCTGCGAAGGGAGTCGCCACGCTGGCGATCCCGACGATCGCCGATCCGGACACCGCCGACGCGGCGTTGGCCCAGGCGATGGCCGACGCCGGCGTCGATCTCATCGTGATGTCCGGCTACCTGCGCCGCCTGGGCCCCCGGACCCTGGCGCGTTACGCCGGCCGGATCATCAACATCCATCCGGGTCCCCTGCCGCAGTTCGGCGGGGAGGGGATGTATGGCGCCCGCGTGCACCAGGCCGTGGTGGCGGCCGGCCTGACCGAGAGCGCCGTCGTCATCCACGTCGTCGACGAGGAGTACGACCACGGCCCCGAGATCGACCGTCGCGTCGTGCCCCTGCAGCCCGGCGACACGGCCGAGGCGCTGGAAGCGCGCGTGAAGGCGGCCGAGCCGATCTTCTTCGTCGAGACCCTGCAGCGCCTGGCGGCCGGAGAGCTGGCCCTGCCCTAGAGCCTGTCCGGAACAGGCTCGATCTCTTTGATTTCGCAGGCGTGTCGGGCGAAGCTGGCGTCCATTTTCGCCCAACGCGGTCTAGGCGGGCGCCCGCGCGGCCTTCCGTCCAGCGAGATGGGCCGCGAAGTAGCAGGGGATCGCCAGGGCCGAGAGGCAGGTGAACGCGAAGAGCGTCCAGCTGTAGGGGTGAGCCACGCCCTGGGCGATCAGCTGATCCACCATGATTCCGCTGCCCGTGATGCCCAGGCCCAGGCCCACAACGTTCAGCGACATGATGTAGAAGGCCACGACGGTCGCGCGCACCTCAGGCGGGCAGAGCTCCTGCACCGCCGAGAACGTGGGCCCGTAGAACGCGCCAAGCTGGAAATAGGCGACCGACAGGCACACCCAGAAGATCGGGCTGTCCGGTTCGATCAGGCGGTAGGTGAGGTTCACCGGCAGCAAGGCGAGCAGCAGCCAGACCATGAACATGGTCCGGCTCTGTCCCGTCGCGGCCACCCAGCGGTCGCTGGCGACCCCGCCGAACAGGTTTCCCGCGACGCCCGCCACGCAGGAGATCAGTCCGCTGAGGATGGCGATCTCGGCCTTCTCGAAGCCGCGCTCGCGCACCAGCCAAAGCTGGTCGAACGCCGCCGCGCCCAGGACGAAGTGCACGCAGACGCCCGCGAGAATGGTGAGCTGCAACGCTGGCGACCCCTTGAGCGCGCCCATGAACACCTTCACCAGGGCGCCGATGTTCGGCCGCGCGACGTGAGTCTCGGGCTTTGGGCGGGGGTCCTTCACGGTGAGGACCACCAGCGAGAACAGGACGCCCACCGCGCCTAGCATGAAGAAGCAGTTCCGCCAGCCGATCGCGGGCCCCAGGACGCCGGCGATGAGCAGGCTCACGCCCACGCCAATGGGTACGCCCATGTAGTAGAAGCCCGACGCAAAGCCCCGTTTTTCCGGAGGAAAGCGATCCGCGATGAGCGACATCGACGTGGGCGTCAGCGCCGACTCGCCCACGCCGATGAACACGCGGGGGATCGCCAGGCCGATGAAGCTCTTGGCCAGTCCGGAGGCGGCGGTGAGGGCGCTCCACGCGAACATGGCGCTCGCGATCAGCCGTGGCCGATGCACAAGATCCGCCAGAGCCCCCATGAACACGCCCGCCACAGCGTAGAAGACGATGAAGACCAGGCCGGTCAGCAGCCCGAACTCGGTATTGGTCAGGTTCAGGTCGGGCACGATGAAGTTCGCGAAGCTGGACAGCAGCTGTCGGTCCACGAAATTCAGCACGTTCATGAAGGTGAGCAGCACGAGCAGGCCGTAGCCGCCGCGCTTCAGGTCCGCGTCGCCGTCGGAATGCGCCATGATCTTCCTCCCAGCGCGGCGGGTCTGACGCCCGTCTCACGTGACGCCGATTGATGACCTGTCCGGCGGCGCTTGCAATGCTGTCTCTACGGAACGAGCCTGAGCGCCATGCTGGAACGACGAGAACTGATCCTTGGAACAACCATCGCAGCCCTTGGCGGCGCCGCGGTCGCGAACACGCCGGCGGACAAGCCGATGTACGGCCTGATCGGCAAGATGCTGGCCAAGCCGGGTCAGCGCGACGTGTTGTTGGCGATCCTGCTCGACGGGACCGGC
>NZ_SCTC01000012.1 GCF_004299445.1 Phenylobacterium sp.
CGGGGCGACTCGCGATGATCCTCGCGGTGCTCGAGGCGCGGTGCGGCCTTGGGTTCGGGGACAAGGATGTCTATCTGAACGTCGCGGGGGGACTGCGCATCTCGGAGCCAGCCGCTGACCTCGCCGCCGCCGCCGCCCTCGCCTCCTCCGCCTTCGACGTGGCGCTGCCGCAGGATTGCGTCGTCTTCGGCGAGATCAGCCTCTCGGGTGAGGTGCGCGCCGTGAGCCGCATGGATTCCCGCATGAAGGAGGCCGCCAAGCTGGGCTTCCGTCGCGCCTTCGGTCCGGCCGACAACGAGGCGACCGGCGGACTGACCTTCACCGGCGTGGCCCGGCTGGCCGACGCCGTTCAGCGGATCCACGATGGGGACTGGGGCGGGAAGTCGTGACGCAGTTCGACTTCATCGTGCTGGGCCTGCTGCTGATCTCCGCGGCGGTCGGCTTTGCGCGGGGCGCCGTACGCGAGGTGTTCGCGCTGGTGGCCCTGGTCGCCGCGGCGGCCCTGGCGCTGTTCGGACTGCCGGTGTTCGGTCCTATGGTCCGTGAAGTGATCAAGCCGGGCTGGCTCGGAACGGCCGCGGCCCTGGTGCTGGTGTTCGGCGTGGCCTTCGTGGCCCTGCGGCTTATCGGCGCGGCGATCGCTCGCCAGGTCCAGAACACCCAGATGCTGGGCTTCCTCGACCGCTCGCTGGGTCTGCTGATTGGCCTGGGGCGAGGCCTCATCGTGCTGGGCGCGCTTTTCCTCATGTTCACCGCCGCTACGCCCGAAGACCTCCGCCCGCGCTGGATAACGGGCGCCCAGACCTGGCCGTTGGCCTCCAGCATGGGCGGCCTCATCCTCAAGCTGACGCCGCAAGGACTGGATTTCGCAGGGCGCCTGAAACCAGCGCTGGACCGCGCTGTCGGTGAAGCGTCAGGTGACAGAACGACGACAGACAGGTACGAGGCGCGCGAACCCACAGCTGCCGACCGTCCGGAGCGATCCCGATGAGCCAGGTGAACGAGCGCTGGCGCCGACCAGCGCGCGATCCCGATGATGATTCCCCGCGCCTCGAATGCGGGGTGTTCGGGATCTATGACACCCCGGAAGCCTCCGGGATCACGGCCCTGGGCCTGCATGCTTTGCAGCACAGGGGCCAGGAGGCTTGCGGCATCGCGTCGTTCGACGGCCAGCGGTACCATACCGAGCGCCACATGGGGTATGTGGGGGACGCCTTCGGCGGCGGGGACCTCAACAAGCGACTGCCCGGCCGCGTCGCCATCGGCCACACCCGCTACTCCACCGCCGGCGGCAGCTTCATCCGCAATGTTCAGCCGATGTTCGCCGATCTTGAGGCGGGCGGCATCGCCCTGGCCCACAACGGCAACCTCACGAACTTCCACACACTGCGCGAGCAGCTGGTGCAGGAAGGCTCGATCTTTCAGTCCACCTCCGACTCCGAGGCGATCCTGCATCTGATCGCCCGCTCGCGGCGGCCGAAGTTCCTCGACCGTTTCACCGAGGCGCTTCAGCAGATCGAGGGCGGCTACGCCCTGGTCGCGATGACCAACAAGAAGCTGATCGGCGTCCGCGACCCGTTGGGCATCCGGCCGCTGGTGCTGGGCGACCTGAATGGCAAGGCCGTGTTCGCCTCCGAGACCTGCGCCCTGGACATGATCGGCGCCACCTTCGTCCGCGACGTCGAGCACGGCGAGATGGTCGTGGCCGACGACAAGGGCCTGCGCAGTTTCCGGCCGTTCCCGGCGCAACAGGCCCGTCCCTGCATTTTCGAGTACGTTTACTTCGCCCGCCCCGACTCGGTCGTGAATGGCCGCTCGGTCTACGAGGTCCGCAAGCGCATGGGCCGCCGACTGGCGCAGGAGACGCCCGCCGACGTCGACGTCGTCGTCCCGGTTCCCGACTCGGGCGTGCCGGCGGCCCTCGGCTACGCTCAGGAGGCCGGTCTGCCCTTCGAGATGGGCATCATCCGCAACCACTATGTCGGCCGCACCTTCATCCAGCCCACTCAGGGCGAGCGCGAGCTGGGCGTGCGCATGAAGCTGGCCCCGAACCGCGCCGTGCTGGCGGGCAAGAAAGTGCTGCTGGTCGACGATTCGATCGTGCGCGGCACGAACTCGGTCCGCGTCGTGAAGATGGTCCGCGAGGCAGGCGCCGCCGAGGTTCACCTGCGTTCGGCCTCGCCGCCGATCCAGTGGCCCGACTACTACGGCATCGACATGCCCGATCGTGAGAAGCTGCTGGCCGCCAATCACAGCGTCGAAGAGATCGCCAAGCTTCTGGACGTGGATTCGATGGGCTACCTGTCGGTCGACGGGCTGTACTGGGCCATGGAGGCCGGCGAGCGCAACGCGGCCCACCCGCAGTTCACCGACCACTACTTCACCGGCGACTATCCGACCCGGCTGCTGGACAAGGAAATCGCTCAAGGCCGCAACGAGCTGGTCGAGCGACAGCTCTCGTTCCTGGTCGACGCGTGAGCCTGATCGGGCGGATCAAGCCCGACTGGTATCTGATCTTCATCATCGGCGCCGGGGCCCTTGCCTCGGTCCTGCCGGCGCGCAGCGAAGCGGCCGTCTGGCTGGGCGGCTTGACCAAGGCGGCCATCGCGGTCGTGTTCTTCCTGCATGGCGCGCGGCTTTCGCGCGAGGCGGTGATCCGAGGGATCGTGCATTGGCGCCTGCATCTGACGATCCTGGCCGCCACCTTCGTCCTCTTCCCGGCGTTGACCGTCGGCATGACCCTGCTGCCAGCCTGGATCACGCCGCCGGAGCTGGCGGCCGGCCTGATCCTTCTGGGCTGCCTGCCATCCACCATCCAGAGCTCCATCGCCTTCGTGGGCATTGCCCGCGGTAATGTGGCCGCCGCCGTCGCCTCGGCCTCGGCCTCGAACCTCATCGGGGTGTTCCTGACGCCGCTACTGGCCGGGCTGCTGATGCACACCGAAGGCGCGGTGAACCCGGGCGCCTTCACGATCATCATCGTGCAACTGCTGGTCCCGTTCGCCCTGGGCCAGGCGGCGCGCCCGTGGGTGGGCGAGTTCGTCGCGCGCCGGAACAAGCAACTGGGCCTGCTGGATCGTGGCACCATCGTGCTGATCGTCTACGTCGCCTTCTCCAGCGCTGTCGTCGAGGGCGTGTGGAGCCGGCTGGGTGCGATGGACCTGGTTCGTCTGCTGGTGCTGTGCAGCGTGCTCCTTGCGGCCGTGCTGGCGATCACCGCGGTCGCGGCCCGGGCCCTCGGCTTCTCGAAGGAAGACCAGATCGCCATCGTCTTCTGCGGCTCGAAGAAGTCGCTGGCGAGCGGCGCGCCCATCGCGGCGGCCCTGCTCACGCCAGCGGTGGCGGGCGTGGCGATGATCCCGCTGATGGTCTTCCACCAGATCCAGCTGATGGCCTGCGCGGCGCTGGCTCAACGCTACGCCCAGAGGCCTGACACGCCCCCGCCTGACAATGGCGCCCAGACCGGCTAGAGAGCCCGCCTCATGTCTACGCCGCTCAAAGATCACATCGCCCTCGTCACCGGCGCCAGCCGGGGTATCGGACGCGCCGCCGCGCTCGCGCTGGCCCAGGCGGGCGCGCACGTCGTCGCCGTGGCCCGCACCCAGGGCGCGCTCGAAGAGCTGGACGACGAGATCCGAACGCTCACCGGCGAGTCGGCCACCCTGGTTCCCATGGACATCGCCGCTGAAGGCGATGGCCTGGACCAGCTGGGCCTGGCCATCCACCAGCGGTTCGGCCGGCTGGACGTGCTGGTGCACGCCGCGGCGATGTTGGGCCCGATGACGCCTGTGTTCCATGTCGATCCGAAGCAGTGGGACCGGGTGGTCGCCGTGAACCTTACGGCGTCCTTCCGTCTGATCCGGTCGTGCGAGCCACTGCTGCGGGCCTCAGAGCGGCCCCGGGCCATCTTCCTGACCAGCGGGCGGGCGATCCGGCCGAAGGCGTTCTGGGGGCCCTACGGCGTGACCAAGGCAGGCCTGGAGCACCTGGTGCGGACCTGGGCCGACGAGCTGGAGCAGACCAAGGTCCGCGCTGTGCTGCTGGACCCCAGCGTGATGCGCACCCGGATGCGGGCCGAAGCCATGCCGGGCGAGGATCCGACCGCCCTGCCCGATCCTTCAGAGATCGGACCGCTGATCGTCGAGCTGGCCCAGGCCGACCTGGGGCTGCCGAGCGCTAGCGTGGTTTTCGAGAACTGGAAGCAGGCCGGGACGCTCGCTTCGGCTTGACGCCGGGGCGCAGCAGCTTGGCGGCGCGGCCACGCGGCGCCCCGTCCTTCACCTTCCGCGGCTTCTTGGGCCCCTTGGCCTTGCCCTCGGCGCCGGCGCGCGCCTTCTCGGCGGCCTCCTTGCGGGCCTTGGCGACCATGCCGGTCTTGCGCGAGGTGGGCGCGGTCTTGGCCGGCCCGGGACCGCTCTTGGCCTCGCCCTCGGCGTAGGGGTTCTTGTTCGAGCGCACGGTCAGGCGGATCGGCACGCCCGGCAGGTCGAAGCTCTCGCGGATCGAGTTGATCAGATAGCGGCGATAGTGGTCGGGCAGCTGGTCGGCCCGGCTGGCGAACAGCACGAACGTGGGCGGGCGGGCCTTGATCTGCGCCATGTACTTGGGCTTCACGCGGCGACCGTTGACGGCCGGCGGCGGGTGGCGTTCGGTGGCCATGCGCAGCCAGTCGTTGAGGTCGCGCGTCTTGACCTTGGTCGCCCAGTCGCCGTGCGCCTTGATCACCGCGGGCATCAGGCGGTCGAGACCGCGGCCGGTCTCGGCGGAGAGCGCCACCACGGGCGAGCCCTTCACCTGCGGCAGCAGCCGGGTCGCTTCCTCGATGAACTCGGCCAGCTTGGCGCCGGGGTCCTCCACCAGGTCCCACTTGGCCAGGCAGAACACCAGGGCGCGACCTTCGCGTTCGACCAGGTCGGCGATCTGCAGGTCCTGGATCTCGAACGGATGGGTCGCGTCCATCACCAGGATCACCACCTCGGCGAAGGTGATCGCGCGGATGGAGTCATGCGTGGAGAGTTTCTCCAGCTTTTCCTGAACCCTGGCCTTGCGTCTTAACCCGGCGGTGTCGACCAGTCGGATGGCGCGATCGTCCCAGGTCCAGTCCACGGGGATGGCGTCACGGGTGATCCCGGCCTCGGGGCCCACCAGCAGCCGGTCCTCCCCGATGAGGGCGTTGACCAGCGTAGACTTGCCCGCGTTCGGTCGCCCGACGATGGCGATGCTGATCGGCTTGTCGGCGGCGTCCGCCTCGTCGTCCTCGTCCTCGACCGCATAGACGGCGACCGCGGCGTAGAGATCGGCCATGCCCTCGCCGTGCTCGGCCGAGATAGGGATAGGCTCGCCCAGGCCCAGACCGAAGGCCTCGAGCACGCCGCTCTCGGAGGCCTTGCTTTCGGACTTGTTGGCGGCGAGCACGACGGGCTTGCCCTTGCGGCGCAGAACGTCCGCGAAGATCTCGTCGGCCGGCGTCACGCCCTCGCGGGCGTCGACCACGAAGATCGAGATGTCGGCCTCGTCGACCGCGAGCTCGGTCTGGGCGCGCATGCGCGCTTCCAGGCTTTCGTCGGTGACGTCCTCGAAGCCGGCGGTGTCGATCAGATCCAGATCGAGGTCGCCGAGACGGCCCGTCCCGAAGCGGCGGTCACGGGTCACCCCCGGCTGGTCATCGACGATGGCGAGCTTCTTGCCCGCCAGCCGGTTGAACAGCGTGGATTTTCCGACATTCGGTCGCCCGACGATCGCGATCTTAAGCGCCATGGGCCCCTTGTAGCGTCCTGATCAGCGAATCGCGATCAGGTCCGCCTCCTGCGTGATCACATAGACCATGTCGCCCATCGCGATCGGGGCGATGGTCGAAGCGCCCTTCAGGCTGAGGCGCTTAATGACCTCTCCGGTCTTGGCGTTCAGGGCGACCAGTTCACCGGTCTGGCCGACGATCAGCAGGCGCTCGCCGGCCAGCAGTGGGCTGGACCAGATCGGCCGGTTCTGCTTCTGGCCGCCAAGTCCGAAGACCCCGCCCTTCTTCTTCGCCTTGAAGCCCTGGTTGAGGTTCTTCATCCAGTAGATCTGGCCGCTTTCACGGCTGGCGCAGATCACCTCGCCGTTCTTCGAGACCACATAGACCACATCGCCTGCGGGCAGCGGCGCGGTGACGCCCACCACCGGAAGGCTCCAGCGCGCCTGGCCGGTCCGCAGGTCGGTGGCGGCGAAGACGCCCGAGTGGCTGACAGCGAAGACGTCGCCCTGGTAGATCACCGGGCGGCCCGGGATGTCGCGGATCTCGGACAGCGCGCTGGTGCGGCTGGCCCGCGACAGGGCCTCGTTCCAGAGATCGTTACCGTTGGAGGCGCGCAGGGCCACCAGCTCGCCCGATCCGAAAGCGGCGACCACCGTGTCGCCCGACACCGCCGGGCTCGAGGCCGACAGGATGCGGGCCGATTCCGACAGGGCCTGATAGGTCCACGACGGCGCGCCGGTGGCGGCGTCGAAGGTCAGGAGCGTGTTGTCCAGCGCGACCGCGAACACCCGGCCGCCCGAGACGGTGGGCGCGCCATGGATGGCCTCGCTGGTCTTGGTGCGCCAGCCAACCGCGCCGGTCTTGGCGTCGATCTGGAGCACCTGGCGGTGGCCCGAGACCGCATAAATCTTGCCGTCGGCGAAGGCGATGCCGCCGCCGAAGCCTAGCTTGTCGCGCTTGTTGTCGCCGGGGTTGGTGCCCGTGCGCCAGACCTGCGAGCCCGAGCGGGCGTCCATGGCGACGACACGGCCGTCGGCGTCCATTGCGAACACCTTGCCGTCAGCGGCGATCGGCGGCGCGGTGACGTAGCGACCCCGCTTGTTGGCCTGGCCGAAGTTCTTGCGCCACGCGATGTCCAGGTTCGGCGCGGCGTCCACCGCGCCCACCGACTGTTCGGGCGAGCCGCCCGGTAGCGGCCACGCATCGAGCTTCACCGGCGTCGGCAGGGCGAAATCGACGCCCTTTAGCGCTTCCGCCGGCTCCAGGACCTGGTCGGCGGCGATGATCGAGATGCGCTGGCCCTCGCCGGCCAGCTCGGCCGGGGTGTCATCTTTCTTGTCGAAGGGATTGAGCCGGCTGACGGTCGAGCAGCCGGCCATGCCCAGCGCGGCCACCGCGACGGCGGCCAGGATCGTGTTGCGGCGGATCATTGGGGCGCGCCCGCCTCGGGTTGCGGCCCGGCGGGGCCCGGAGGCGGCCCGAGCAAGGTCGACGGGTCCATCGGCATCTGGGGCGGCAGCGCGATGGCGTTGCTGACCACACTGGCGAGTTGCTTGGCCGAGCCGGAGTCGATCAGGGCGATCGCCGCCTGGGCGCGGGCCTGGGCCCCCTGGGCCGCGTCGAGCGACTGCGAGATCAGCACGAAGTCGCCGCGGGCGCCGGCGGTGTCGCCTGCGCGCAGCTTCACGAAGGCCAGCGCTTCCCGCGCCTGGACCCGATACGGACGACCTTCTTCCATCAGCGGCTTCAAGCGCCCCTCCAGCTCGGTACGAGGAGCCGTGTCGAGGAGCGCCAAGGCGGATTTGAGGCGCGCGGCGTCGCCGATCACCGGATCGGAAGCGGCCTTGGCCGCTTCGTCCAGGAGTTTCACGCCCTCGGCGGTCTTCTTGGCGTCGAACTCGTACGCCGCCAAGTGCATCATCGAGAGCGCCTTGTAGGACGAAGCCTGCGACTTGGAGATCTCGGTCCACAGCTTGCGGGCGCCGTCGCGGTCGCCCTGACCGAACGATTCCATGGCCGCGGCGTACTGCTCGGACGCCTTGTTGGTCTGGCTGGTGCTCCAGCTGTCGTAGCCCCAGTAGCCCAGGAACGCCAAAAGCACGGCCGCGGTGAGCCCCCCGGCCCAGGGCAGCGCCTTGAGGGCGAGCTGCTTGTAGCGGTCGGAGCGAAGCTGCTCTTCGACCTCTTCGAATAGATCGGTCACGTACGGGGGCTCCGGGCGGCGCAAAGTCTCAAAACGAGGGGCGGAACCTATAGTGCGCGCCGCCCTGCCTCAAGCCTGCGAGCCGTGGAGCCGCAGGGGCGGTCACTTAGGGCGTGCGAAAAAGGTTCGAAGCGGGGGTTGAACCCCGGAAAACACGGAAAGGGCTGGGCGGGCGAGGCCGTGCGCGCCGCAGGCGCCGTCATCCTTCAACCACGAACCACACGAACCACACGAACCACACGAACATGCGGCGGCGCGCTCGGAGGTCGACCTGGAGCGTTCGTGTGGTTCGTGTGGTTCGTGGACAATCCAGAGGGCGCTTCGCGCGGGTGGCGCGTCAGCCGGAGGGGCGCCAGGGCGGTTTCGAGGGACGCGCCGGGGTGAGATCCGGGGCCGTCGCGTGCAGGCCGGCGGTGAAGGCGCGGGCGGCGGCGTTGGCGGCGGCGACGTCTTCGGGTGTGGAGGGTTCGGGGTCGGGGAAGAAGGTGGGCGCCGGCAGATCTCGCCAGCGTTGGGCATAGTCGTCGGGGAGGCCCAAGGCCTTGCAGACGCGGCGGATGACGGTGTCCACGTCGTCCACGATCCAGTCGGGCTTTTCGTTCCAGTCGTCCACTTCGCGGTCGAAGCGGTGGCACCAGTCGGTGTGCAGCGCCTCATCGCCATCGGCGGCGGCGGAGATCACGCGCTCGACGGCGTCCTGCACCTGCGCGGTGCGCTCATCGATGGCCTGCTCGTGGAGGTCTTGTGCGGAACGGCGCGGCGCCTCGCGTTCGGTCTTCGCGCGGTCGGCCCTCAGCTTGCTGAGGAGCGCCAGCGTCTGGCGGAGCGAACGGGTCAGGCGGGTGTAGGCGCGGGCCAGGTCGGAGAGTTCGGCCGTGTCTTCGGTGGCGAGCGCCTTCTGCTGCACGTGGCGGGCGAAGGCGAAGTCCATGCGGGCCGTCTGGGCCAGCAGCTGGTCCTCTTCGAAGATGTCGGGCGCGGGCTCGGACATGATCGCGAGTGGAACATGGGGGTACGACAGAAACGGTCGTAGAAGCGCTTTTCGTTCCCAATTTTATGGAACGTCATGGCCGGGACAGGCCCGGCCACCCAGAAGCGCCGACGTTTCCGGAAGAGCGCGGGCGGAAGAGTCGGGGCGCCTTGCTGCCAACGCCTCGTATCTGGGTGGCCGGGACAGGCCCGGCCATGACGTTCAGGAGGGATGGCGGGTGCGGGAGGGGCAGCTACCCCTTCGGCAGTTCGCGGATTTCGACGGTGCCGCCGGCTTCGTAGACCGGGTTGCCCTGCAACAGTTCGCGCGCGTCGGCCAGGGTGGCGGCGGTGATGCGGATGAAGCCCGAGATGTGGGCCGTGGGCTCGGGGGCGTCGCCCGACTTCTTCACGCAGCAGCCCTGGCCGATCGAGCTGCCGCCCTGGAAGACGCCGGCTTCGCGCAGGCGCGACAGGTACGGGTCCCAGTCCAGGCCGTCGCCGCCCGCCGCGTCGTCATGATGGAGGAAGATGAAATCCCGCATGCCCGTCTATCGCTCTCCACCACTCACGATCGCGTTCTTCACCGCCTCGGCCGCCGCCTCGAAGGCGAGCAGGGTCGAGGTGTGCCGGGCCGGATAATCCTTCACCGGAGCCAGCAACGCCAGTTCGGCGAAGCGGCCTTCGGGCGCGGGACCATCCGCCTTCAGCATCGCCCGGAACGCATCACGGGTGGTCTCGAGTTCCGCGAGGCTGGCGCCGATCACGTGCGCGCCCAGCACCGCCGCCGACGCCTGGCCCAGCGCGCAGGCCTTCACGTCCTGAGCGAAGTCGGCGACCCGATCGCCCTCGACCTTCACATCGACCGTGACGCGGCTGCCGCAGAGCTTGGAGACCTTCTCCGACGTGGCGTCGGGATCGGTCAGCCGTCCCACCCGAGGCAGGTTCGCCGCGAGCTTGAGAAGCCTCGCCGAGTAGAGGTCGTCGATCATCGCCCCTAGGTCGGGGTTCGGGGCGCCGAAGTCAAATCAGGCTTTCGCCAGGTCGCGAAGCGCGGCCGTCAGGCAGCGGGCCCGCACCGCCTCGAGGTCGGCGACATAGGCGTCGCGGGCGTAGATCGAGGTCTCTCGGTTCACCCGCAGGATGTTGCGTTCGAACGCGGCGCGGGTGGAACGCGCCATGGCGCCGAAGTAGCCGTTCTCGAGCTGGATCACGCCGGGCGGCGGCGGGTCGAACAGGGTCGCGACCCTGGCCCAGTAGGCCTCGTCGTCCGCCCGCGCGTCGGCCGCCAGGGCCATCCCGCCGACCGCAGGCGCCGCGCCGGCGGCGGCCAGGATCGTACGGCGGGACAGGTCCATGGGGGACTCCGGCTATTGGCGCGCCATCTCGGCCTCGCCGACCGCATCGCCGTCAAGCGCCTGGTCGTCGGCCAGGTTCACGGTGACCTTCTTCAGCACCCCGGTGAACGAAAACGGAGCAGGGTAGTCCGCGACCGGGCTGCCGCGATCCAGGCCGATGTCGAGGCCGGACCACGAGATCAGGGTGACGAAGCCGGTGGTGGCGGTGACGCTGCCCGCCGGCTGGCCGTCGATGGTGAGCGTGAACGTGCGCGGGCCTTCGTCGCTGCGCCGGGCCGAGACGCCCAGGCGGGTGGCGGTGGGCGGGACCGGGCGGTCGGAGCTGACGGTGGTCTTCTGGCCGCCGATGTTCAGGGTGTGATGCAGCCGGCCGTCCTTGAGGTAGAGGCTGTAGCCGCTGGTGGCGTCGCCATGGGCCAGCAGGACGCCCTCCTCGCCGCCGGTCAGCGCCACATGGGCCTCGATCACATAGCTGCGGGCGCGGACGTCTGGGGCCACGTCGGTGGGCAGGTGGCCCATGCCGGCGTGGAAGACGAAGCGGGACCGGCTGGCGCGGAACCGTTCCGAGTTCTCGGCGAAGCGGGGGCCGAAGCGATCGTCCAGGGGCAGCACCTGGTGGGCCTCGGCCATGGCCCACCACTCGTCGATCATCGCCTGCAGCTTCGCCGGCTCGCGCGCCGCGAAGTCGTCGGTCTCGGAGAAGTCCTTGTCGAGGTGGAACAGCTCCCACCTGTCGTTGTCGAAAGGCGTGCCGGGCGGGTGGAAGGCGACGGCCTTCCAGCCGTCCTTCCAGAGGCCGCGGTGGCCGAACATCTCAAAGTACTGCGGCTTCGCCCTCGGCGGGGCGGCCGGGTCGGTCAGGGCGGCGGCGAAGCTTTCGCCCTCCAGGGGCATCTGAGCCACGCCCGCCACCTGCTCGGGCGGCTGGACGCCGATCAGATCCAGCAGGGTCGGGACCAGGTCGCTAGCGTGGGCGAAGCGCTCGCGCACCTCGCCCCGGGCGGGCAGTCCCTTGGGCCAGGAGATCACCAGCGGGTCGCGGATGCCGCCGCCGTGGGTGTTCTGCTTGTAGCGGCGCAGCGGCGTGTTGGACGCCATCGCCCAGCCTTGCGGGAAGTTCGAGTGGGTGTCGGGCCCGCCGATGTCGTCGATCCGGGCCAGCTTCTCCTCCATCGGCTCGCCACGGAAGTTGAACGGGCCCATGGCGTTGACGAAGCCCAGCGGCCCGCCCTCCTGCGATGCGCCATTGTCGCTGAGGATCAAGATCAGGGTGTCGTCGCGCACGCCGGCCTGCTCGAGGAAGTCGAACAGGCGGCCCAGGTGTTGGTCGGTGTGGTCCAGCATGGCGGCGAACGCGCTCTGCAGGCGAGTGAACACGCGGCGCTCGTCGGCCGAGTAGCTCTCCCACGGCCGGATGCCCTCGTTGCGCTCGGGGAGGCGGGTGTCGCGCGGCACGATGCCCAGCGCCTTCTGGCGCGCCAGCCGCCGCTCGCGCTCGGCGTCCCAGCCGCCCTCGAACACCGCGTCGTAGCTCTTGATCAGGTCGGCCGGCGCCTGGTGGGGCGCGTGGCAGGCGCCGGGGGCCAGCCAGAGCAGCCATGGCGTCTGGGGCGCATCGGCCATGTGATCGGCGAGATAACGGATCGACTGGTCCACCAGATCCTCGGTCAGGTGGTAGCCGGTCTCGAAGGTTCCCGGCGGAGTGATCGGCGTGTTGTCGCGCACCAGCTCTGGCGAATACTGGTCGGTCTCGGCATCCATGAAGCCGTAGAACCGGTCGAAGCCGCGCCCCAGCGGCCAGCCGTCGAACGGACCCGACGGGCCGGTCTCGGTCAGCGGCGTCACGTGCCACTTGCCCAGCATGTAGTTCCGATAGCCGTGCGGGCGCAGCATCTCGGGCAGGGTGCCGGCCTCCTTGGCGATCTTGCCGCGATAGCCGGGATAGCCACTGTCGAAGTTGGCCAGGCAGCCCACGCCCACGGAATGGTGGTTGCGCCCGGTGAGCAGGGCCGCGCGCGTGGTCGAGCACATGGCGGTGGTGTGGAAGCCCGCCATGCGCAGGCCCTGAGCGGCGACCCTGTCGATGTTGGGCGTGCGGATCGGCGAGCCGTAGCAGCCGAAATCCGAGAAGCCGACGTCGTCGAACAGCACCACCAGGATGTTCGGCGCGCCCTTGGGCGGCCGCGGAGACTCGGGCCACTCGGGCGTGGACTCCGCCACCGTCCGTCCGATCCTGCCCGCCATGCGTCGCCTCCCTGGGTGTGCGTCGAAATATTGGACTAAAAAGTCAGAAACGCCAATGGCCCAGGCGCGTTGATTGTTGCGGGATCGCTCGCCGCCTGGGATTGCTGAGCGTCGCGTCGATCCGGCCTGGGGGACCTTCGATGGGCCTATTCGACTCCGTTCGCTCGCTGTTCGAGACCGAGGCGCTTAGTCCGCACGGCATCTGCCTGCTCTGGCGACCCGAACTGATCTGGACCCATGCGATCTCGGACCTGATCATCGGCGTCGCCTACTTCTCGATTCCCCTGGCGCTGGGCGTGTTCCTGTACCATCGCCGCGACGTCCGCTTCAGCTGGGCGATCTGGCTGTTCGTGGCCTTCATCATGCTGTGCGGCGTCACCCACTTCATGATGATCTGGACGCTGTGGAACCCGGACTACGGGGTCGAGGCGATCATCAAGGCCGCGACGGCGGCGGCGTCGCTGGTGACCGCGGCGGCGCTCTGGCCCCTGCTGCCGCGGGCCATCGCATTGCCGTCCACGGCGGCGCTGCAGGCCGGACTGGCCGAGCGCGACGCAGCGCTCGAGGAACTGCGCGGGGCCATGAAGACGATGATGGAGATGCGCGTCCACGAGTCGCGCCAGAAGCTGCTGCTCGACGAGCTGAACCACCGCGTGAAGAACACGCTGGCCTCGGTGCAGTCGGTGGCGGTGCAGACGCTCTCCGACACGCGCGATCTGGAAGGCGCGCGCAACCTGTTCATCGAGCGACTGATGGCGCTGTCATCCACTCACAACCTGCTGGTGACACGCGAGTGGGAGAGCGCCTCGTTCCACGAACTGGTCGAGGCGACGCTTCGGCCCTATGGGCGACCGTACGGCATTTCCGGCGCGGATCTGCGCCTCGACGCCAACCTGGCGGTGAGCCTGGGCATGGCGCTGCACGAACTGGCCACCAACGCGGTGAAGTACGGGGCCTGGCGGGGCGAAGGGCGGGTGGACATCGAGGTCGACGTCGACGGGGATCAGGCCCTCACCATCGTCTGGCGTGAGAGCGGCGGCCCGCCGGTGACGCCCCCCGCGCGGCGCGGCTTCGGTTCACGCCTGCTGGAACGCGGCGTGGCCACGGAGGTGCTGGGCGAGGTGAACCTGGACTTCCGCGAGGCGGGGCTGGTCTGCACCATCCATGCGCAGGCGAGCGCGCGGATGCAGATCATGGAGCCGGCGGGCTAGGGACGGTGGCTGATCCGCGGGTTCGGCGGCGATGACGTTCCAGGGCAGGGGACAAGACCGACGCCGGGTCTATCCCCGACTCGCCGCCCACTCGGCTTCGGCGCGTTCCTTCAAGGCTTCGTTCATGGCCTGGAAGCCGCGGCGCACGACGCGGCCCACGCGCTTGCCCAGCGAGGGGCCCATGAAGCCGCCGAAGATCTCGCCGTTGTCCACGATGCAGCCAGACTCGGAGAGGGGCGAGATCTCGATGTAGCGCAGGGTCCTTATGAGTCCGCCCATCATGGTGAGCCGCCAGTGCAGCTGCTCGTTGGGCACCCACTCCAGCACCTTGGGCTTCAGCTCCTGGACCGGCTGGCCGGGCAGGGCCAGCGAGACCGTGAGGGTCTCGCCGATGCGGATATTGCCCTCGGCCCTGGGATAGGTGGGGTTCCACTCGCTCCAGCGGGCCAGATCGTAGACGACGTCCCAGATCACCTCGGGCGGCGCCTGGATGCCGATGCGGTCCTCGACCCGCAGGCCCGAGGGCGCCTTGGGCGGGGGCGGCCGGCCCTCGGTCTTGAGGCTCATGATCTGGGGGCCCATGCCGCCCTTGCGGCCGCCGGGCTTGGCCAGAAGTTCCGGGCCGGGCTTGAAGGGGCTCATGGCTGCTCCTTGATCCGCCAGGTGGCGCCGTTGGGACCGTCCATCACCTCGACATTAAGCGCGGCGAGTTCGCCACGAATGCGGTCGGCTTCGGGCCAATTCTTGGCGGCCCGGGCGGCGTGCCGGTCGGCGATGAGGGCCTCGACGCGGGACTTCAGGTCGTCGTCCGCGCCACTCTGGAACCAGGACTGCGGGTCGGCGGTCAGGAAGCCCATGAGGTTCCCCGCCTCGACCAGCAGCCCGCGGCCGCTGGCGACGGCGCGGGCGTCCTTGGCCATCACCGCGGCGCGGACCTTGTCGGCCAGCTGGAAGAGGGCGGCGAAGGCGGCGGGGGTGTTGAGGTCGTCGTGCAGGGCGGCGCGCACGGCGGCGTGGTCGGCGGCGGCGGACGCGTTCTGCCAGCCGTCGGCCGACGGCTCGCCGGCCAGAAACCGGGCCGAGTCATCCAGCACCCGGTAGAGCCGGTCCAGCGCGCTTTTGGCCTGCTCGATCAGGCTGTCGGTCCACTCCAGTTCCTGGCGGTAATGGCCGGCCAGCAGCGCCCAGCGCAGGGCCTCGCCCGGATAGGTCTTCAGGAGGTCGTGAGCGAGCGCCACGTTGCCGAGGCTCTTGCTCATCTTCTCCTCGCCCATGTTGAGGAAGCCGTTGTGCAGCCAGTAGTGAGCGTATTCGCGCTCGCCGTGGCCCGAGCAGACGCCCTGGGCCAGCTCGTTCTCGTGGTGCGGGAAGATCAGGTCGACCCCGCCGCCGTGGATGTCGATCGGAAGGCCCAGGGCCTCCTCGATCATGGCGGTGCACTCGATATGCCACCCGGGGCGGCCCTTGCCCCACGGGCTCTCCCATTCGGGCTCGCCGGGCTTGGACGGCTTCCAGAGCACGAAGTCGCGCGGGTCGTTCTTGTAGGGCGCGACGTCGACGCGGGCGCCGGCGATCAGGTCGTCCATCGGCTTCTTCGACAGCTTGCCGTAGTCGGCGAACGCCTGGGTGTCGAACAGCACGTGGCCCTCGGCGGCGTAGGCGCCGTTGTTGCGGATCAGGTCGCCGATCATCGCGATGATGGCGTCCATGGTCTCGGTGACCCGCGGCTGGAACGTGGGCCGCAGCGCGCCCAGCGCCGCGGCGTCGGCGTTGTAGGCGTCGAGATAGCGGTCGGTGATCGTGCGGATCGGCACGCCCTCGTCGGCGGCCTTCTTGTTGATCTTGTCGTCCACGTCCGTGACGTTGGCGGCGTAGAGCACGGCGTGGTCGCCATAGGCGTCGCGCAGCACCCGGAACAGCAGGTCGAAGACCACCACCGGCCGGAAATTGCCGATGTGGGCGAAGTTGTAGACCGTGGGCCCACAGACATACATCGTCACCCGGCTGGGATCCTTGGGTGCGAACGGCCGCTTCGAACGGCTCATGGTGTCGTAGAGGCTAAGGGTCATATCTCACGGTTACGCTGCGGAACGGTTGCCCAGGACGGGCCCGCGCCCATATACAGATCGCCCGGACAGGAGGCCAAGCGCCCAAGTCCGTAGTGAAGGGTGGCACGCGTAATCTCCGGGACCATCGTCCTGGCGCAACTCAGCCCTGGAAAGAAACGCTCTCTCATGGACGCTCCTGCCCGCGACCGAACCCTGATCGGGTCCGAGGACGGTACTCTTGAGCCCTTCAAGCGGCCGACCCGCGAAGAAGCTATGGAAGCCGTGCGCACGCTGATCGCGTGGGCCGGCGACGATCCGCGCCGCGAAGGCGTGATCGACACGCCCAAGCGCGTCGTCGACGCCTACGGCGAATGGTTCGAGGGCTACAAGCTCGACCCGTCGAAGGAGCTGAGCCGCACGTTCGAGGACGTGCAGGGCTACGACGACATCGTCATGCTGCGCGAGATCGAGGTGGAGAGCCACTGCGAGCACCACATGGCGCCGTTCCTGGGCAAAGCCTACGTGGCCTACATGCCGACGAACCGGGTGGTGGGCATCTCCAAGCTGGCCAAGGTGGTCGAGATCTTCGCCCGCCGTCTCCAGACCCAGGAGACGATGACCCAGCAGATCGCCGACGCCATCACGGACAGTCTGCGCCCCGCTGGCGTGGCCGTCCTGATCGACGCGGCGCACCAGTGCATGACCACCCGCGGCGTGCACCACCGCCACGTGAGCACGATCACCACCCAGTTCACGGGCGTGTTCAAGACCGACGCGACGCTGCGTCAGCGCTTCCTGGACTTCGTGAACCGCTAAGTCGCGGTCGCGGACAGTAGCAAGTTCGCCGTGGCCTGGGGCGACCCGGGCCCGGTGAACGCCACCGCGAAGTAGGCGCCGCGCGCCGTCGAATAGCCGGCGGTCGCGGTCGCTCCGGGTAGTCCCCCGTCGTGGCCCAGCCACAGGTCAGCCTGCCCGCCCGCCGAGGCCAGGTCGGTGACCGTGACGCCCAGCCCGTAGAAGCTCACCCGCGCGCCGAACATCGGATAGAGCCGCGCGAAGCGCCGGCTCGTGATCTCGTGGCTGTGCAGCCGCCCAGCGAACACCCCACGCCAGAACCGCACCATGTCGGCGGCCGAGGCCGCGACCGGGCCCGCTGCCCAGGGCGTGGTGACGTCGTCGTTGGCGCCGTCGCTCGCCTGCGGGCCGGGCGCGGGCAGGGCCATGCCCGCGAGGGACTGTCGGGGCGCCAGGATCGTCGTCTCGGTCAGCCCCAGCCGGTCCACCACCCGAGCCGTGACCACCTCATGGAAGGGCCGCTGCTCGATCAACTCCACGATCCGGCCCAGCAGCGTGTAGCCGGTGTTGGAATAGGACCATGCCGCCCCCGGGCAGAACTCCGGCGGATGGGCAAAGGCCGCCGCCAGCGCTTCCTCGGGCGACTTGTAGCCAGACCGGGCCCGAAGGGCCGCGTCGGCCTGGAAGCTGAAGAGCCCGCTGGTGTGCGCCAGCAGGTCCTCCGCGGTGATCAGCCTGGCGTTGGGCGCCGCCGGGACCCAGCGGCTGAGCGGGGCGTCCAGCGCGAGCCGGCCTTCCTCGACCAGTTGCAGGACTGCGGTCGCCGTGTGCGCCTTGCCGGCGCTGGCCCAATAGAACCGTTCGGCTTGCGCACCCGCGGCCGCCTGCGTCCGGGTCCAGATCGGCCCCTCGGCGCGCGCCAGGGCCGCTGTCGCCGCCACCGGCCGGGCCCGCTCCATCGCCTGGCCGAACGCGGCGTCGAGGGCCGCATCGTCGGGTGGAGCGCCGCTCGCCCTGGCCGCCTCGAGCATCGGCGCCGTCAGGCCCGTGAAGGGCGCGCCTCCTACGTAGGTCTTGCGCGCCCGGCACGTCGCCGCCGCCGGACTCGCGCCCAGGGCAAGCAGACTGCCGATGACTTCGCGCCGGTGAACCATCCGCCTCTCTCCCTGATCGCTCAGGCTTGGCCAGCGATTGCAGCAAAGGTTGGGCGCTGAAACCCGGTGCGCTTGTGGCGCGGCTGAGCCATATGGAGGGATGACCAGCAGCTTCCCCACCGCCCGCTCCGCCGAAGCCCTCGAGCAGGGCAACTCGCTCAGTCCGCGCTTCGACGCCAACGGCCTGATCGCCGCGGTGGCGACCCACGCCGAGACCGGCGAGGTGCTGATGCTGGCGTGGATGAACGAGGAGGCGCTGAAGCTCACGCTCTCCACCGGTGAGGCCCACTATTGGAGCCGCTCGCGGGGCGAGCTCTGGCACAAGGGCGCGACCAGCGGGCAGGTGCAGGTGATCGACGAAATGCGCGTCGACTGCGACCAGGATGCGATCTGGCTGAAGGTGTTCCCGCAGGGCGACGGCGGGGCCTGCCACACGGGCGCGCGCTCGTGCTTCTACCGCGTGGTGGAAGGCGGCAAGCTGGTGAAGCGGCCGTGACGGTCGTCCAGGCGCTGTCGGCCTATGTGGTCGCCGCCGGCCTGCTGACGCTGACCCCGGGGCTGGACACCGCGCTCATCCTGCGCACGGCGGCGGTCGAAGGGCCGAAGCGGGCGGCTTTCGCGGCGCTCGGGATCAACATCGGCTGCCTGATCTGGGGCGCGGCGGTGGCGCTAGGCCTCGGCGCGCTACTGGCCGCCTCGACGCTGGCGTTCACTGTCCTGAAGTGGATCGGCGCGGTCTATCTGGTCTGGCTGGGCCTCAATCTGCTGCTGAAGCCGCGGGACCGCTTCGAGGTCAGCGACGGCGCAAGGGTCGGGGGCGGCGACCTGGCGTGGATGCGGCGGGGGTTCCTGACCAACCTGCTGAACCCCAAGGTCGGGATCTTCTACGTCTCGTTCCTGCCCCAGTTCCTGCCGACCGGGGTGCAGGCCGCACCCTTCATCTTCCTGCTGGCGGTGATCCATGTGGTCCTGGGCAGCTGCTGGTCCGCGACCCTGATACTGGCCACGCGGCCTATCGCGGGTTTCCTGCAGCGCGCCGCGGTGGTGCGCTGGCTCGACCGGGTGACGGGCGGCCTGTTCCTGGCGTTCGGCGTGCGATTGGCGCTGGAACGGCGCTAGCGGACCTTGCGGCGGTGATCCTGCGGCCCTTCGCCCTGCTGCTGCCGGCGCTGATCCCGTCGTGGAACTTCTTCGACGTCATCGCCCCCTCGCCGCGGATCGAGGCGGCGCGGTTGGCGTCCCCCGATGCGCAGCCGGTCTGGCGCGAGTTCCGGCCCCGGCCGCAGCGCGTCTCGCCCGGGGAAATGGTGCGCCGGTTGGTCTGGAACCCGCGCTGGAACGAGACCCTGTTCCTGGTCACCTGCGCCGAGCGGCTGGTTGACCATCCCACGCGGCACAGCGAGGACGAGATCTTCCGGCGGATCGCCGCCGACCTGGTCCGCGAGCCTGGCGAGCCCTGGCTGGTGTTCCGGCTGGTGTTCGTCAGCCGCCAGGGCGAGGCGATCGAGCGGGAGGTGTTGTTCGAGGCGCAGCCGCGGCGGCTGGCGGAGCTGGCCCCGTGACGTTCGAGAGCGCCGTCCGCCTGACCGAGATCCTGCTGGCGCTGGCCCTGGCGCAGCAGAGCCTGGAGCACCTGCGCGGGCCGCGCCGCGACCGCCTGCTGTTCGCCGGCCGGATCGGGCTGTGCGGACTGGTGATCCTGGGCTTGGCGCAGCCCTGGCCACTGGTCGGGCTGGCGGTGTTGTCGCTGGCCATTCTCCAGCGCTACCAGGGGCCCTACAATGGCGGCAGCGACCGGATGGGCCTGCTGGCGCTGTGGTGCCTGACGCTGGCCCGCGTCCTGCCCGAGCCGGCCTGGCGCGAGCTGGCGTTCGGCTACCTGGGCCTGCAACTGGTGCTCAGCTACGTGATCTCGGGCTGGGTGAAGGTGATCAACCCCGACTGGCGCAGCGGCCGGGCGCTGGGCGACGTATTCCGGTTCAGCGCCTATCCGGTTAGCGAAGACCTGCGCGGCTGGGCCGAACGGCCGCGCGTGCTGGCGGCGATGTCCTGGGCGGTGATGGGCTTCGAGCTGGCCATGCCGCTGACGCTGATCTCCCGCGAGACGCTGATCGCGGGACTGGCGGCGGCGGCGGCCTTCCACCTCGCCAACGCCTGCCTGTTCGGGCTCAACCGCTTCTTCTGGACATGGCTCGCGGCCTATCCGGCGATCCTCTGGCTGCAGGCGCGGTTCTTCTAGACCTCGCTCAGCGCCGAGACGCCCTTGCCCTCGGGCCTGGCCTTGAAGCTCTTCACCACCTTGGTCTCGAAGGTCTTCGAGGTGATGGTCGAGACCGCGACCATGTCAGCGCGCGCCTCGTTGCGGGTGAGGGTGAGCAGCACGTAGCCCTTCGAGACCTGGTCGTTGAACACCACGTCCTTGTTGGCCTTGGCGATCAGGTCGCCGGCGTTGATGCCGGGCGACAGCTCGCCGGCGCCGGGGCTGGTGATGCCGGTCGTGCCGAACTCGCAGGCGACGCGCTGGCCCGAGGCGTCGTGCAGTTCGTTGGCCCAGAACGCGTGGCTGTCGCCGGACAGCACGATCGGGCGGGCGCCGGTCTTGCGGAACAGGCCATAGACCCGCTCGCGGTCGACGGGATAGCCGTCCCACATGTCGAGGCCGGCCGGCAGGCCCAGGGCTGCGGCCTGTTCGTAGCGCTGCACGCGCCGTTGGGCCGAGGCGGGGATGGCGGCGTACTGCTCGGCCGTCAGCTCCTTCTTCGGGCTGGGGTACATGACGTGGGCCATGACCACCTCGTTGCCGATCACCTGCCAGGCGTGGCCGGCTTTGACCGAGCGGGCCAGTTCGGCCGCGACCCAGACCTCCTGCTTGTCGCCCATCATCCGGCGCTTGGGATCGGCCAGCTTGGCCTTCAGCTTGGTCAGGTCGCGCTTGCCGTCGACCTCGGGGGCGTCGCCGTCGAGGGTGACCTGCTGGTCGCGGGCGGTCAGCCGGGTCTCGATCATGATCAGGCTGGCCAGGTCGCCGAAGTCGAAGCTGCGCATGGCCGCTTCGGCCAGGCCGCCGCTCGCCGGCTCGCGGATCGGCATCCACTCGAAGTAGGCCTTCAGCGCCGCGGCCTTGCGGGCCGTCCAGTCGCCTTCAGCGCCGGGCGTGTGGTTCTGGGCGCCCATGGAGAAGCTGTCGTTGGCGGTCTCGTGGTCGTCCCAGACGACGATCCAGGGGGCCTTGGCGTGGGCCGCCTGCAGGCTGGGATCGGTCTTGTACTGCGCGTGACGGCGGCGATAGTCGTCGAGGCTGACGATTTCGCGCGGCGGATCGTGCGGCCGCTCGGCGGCGACGGGCGAGTCCATGCCGTAGGTGCCCGGCCCGCCGTACTCGTAGATGTAGTCGCCCAGGTGCAGCACCGCGTCGATACGCGGCGCGTCGGCGATGGCCTGGTAGGCGTTGAAATAGCCGTTGGGGAACAGCGAGCACGAGGCGACCGCAAGGACCACGTCCTGGGTCGCGCCCTTGGGCAGGGTGCGCGTGCGCCCCATCGGCGACTTCACCCCGGCGGCCTCGAACTCGAACGTATAGGCGCGGCCGGCGTCGAGCCCCGTGGCGTCGACCTTGACCGTATAGTCCCGCGACGGGCCGGTGACGCCCGAACCGCGCTTCGCTCCGCCGGCGCGGCGGTCGACGGGGTTAAGGCGCCAGACGTAGGCGATGTCGGCCCCGGGCTTTTCGGGCGTGATGCGGGTCCAGAGGATCACCCGATCCGGCCGGGGATCGCCCGAGGCGACGCCGTGCCGGAAGCTTACGGTGGAGCTTTGTGCGGCCGCAGGCGTTGCAGCCCCAAGACCCAGCAGCGTCAGCGCCTTGCGACGGTCGATCCGCATGTTCGTTGCTCCCCGCTTCGAACGCCCTATGACCGATTCATACCACAGGAGTACGACAGCTCATGTCCAGCGAAGGCCTTCACGTTCCCCGCGAGAAACTCTCCAAGAAGACCCTGGAGCTCCACTATGCCATCGCCAGCCTGATGGAGGAGTTCGAGGCGGTGGACTGGTATCGCCAGCGGGCGGACGACACGGAGGATCCGGAGCTGAAGAAGATTCTGCTGCACAACGCTCGCGAGGAGTTGGAGCACGCGGCGATGGTGCTGGAGTGGATCCGGCGCAACGACCAGGACGCCGACGAGCAGCTGAGGGAGTATCTGTTCAAGGACGGCTCGATCACGGGCCATGAGGAAGGCGCCGCCGACAAGCATGGCCTCTGAAGCCGACGACGACGAGGTCTTCGGGCTGCGGGTGGTGACGCTCGCGGGCGGCGGGCGCGTGGACAAGGCGCTGGCCGAGGCGCTGCCCGAGTTCAGCCGCGCGCGGATTCAGGCGCTGATGGCCGAGGGACGGGTCAGCCAGGGCGGCGCGCCCGTCTCGGACGGCTCGGCCAAGGCGGTCGCCGGCGACTACCGGCTGGAGATACCGCCGCCGATCGCCGCCGAGCCGAAGCCGGAGAATATCCCGCTGGTGGTGCTGTACGAGGACGCGCACCTCATCGTCGTCGACAAGCCGGCCGGCATCGCCATGCACCCGGCGCCGGGCAGCGAGAGCGGCACTCTGGTCAACGCCCTGCTGCACCACTGCGGCGACACGCTGTCGGGGATCGGCGGGGTGGCGCGGCCGGGGATCGTGCACCGGATCGACAAGGAGACCTCGGGCGTGGTCGTGGTCGCCAAGACCGACGCGGCGCACCAGGGGCTCTCGACGCTGTTCGCCGCCCACGACATCGACCGCGTCTATGTGGCCTTCACCCGCGGGGCGCCGTCGCCGATCAAGGGCACGATCGAGGGGGCCATCGGGCGCTCGCCGAACGACCGCAAGAAGATGGCGATGGTGAAGAGCGGCGGCCGCCACGCGGTCACCCACTACACCGTCGTTCGCACCTTCGGCCCGGTGGAGCGGCCGCTGGCCGCGCGGGTGGCGTGCCGGCTGGAGACGGGCCGCACCCACCAGATCCGGGTCCACCTGGCCAGCAAGGGGACGCCCTGCCTGGGCGATCCGGTCTATGGCTCGGGCAGCCCGGCCGGGCCGGTGAAGGCCTGCATCGAAACGGCGCAGCTTTCGCGCCAGGCCCTGCACGCCGCGGTGCTGGGCTTCGTCCACCCGATCACCGGCGAGACGATCCGTTGCGAAAGCCCGCTGCCCCCCGACATGGCCCGGCTCGAGGCGCTGCTCTCGCAGCTCTAGGCGGCCACGGCGGCGTCAGCGGCGGCCTCGATCTCGGCGATGACGATCTTGTGCTGCTTGAGCATGGCCCCCATCGCCGCCTTCGCCCGGCGCGGGTCGGGGTCGCTTAGCAGCTGGCCCAGGCGGCGCGGGTTCACCTGCCACGACAGGCCCCAGCGATCCTTCAGCCAGCCGCAGGGACCTTCCTCGCCGCCCTCGGTCAGCGCCGCCCACAGCCGGTCGACCTCGGCCTGGTCGTCCGCCGCGATCGACAGCGAGAAGGCCTCGTTGAACTTGAACTCCGAACCGCCGTTCAGGGCCACAAAGCTGACGCCGTCGATCTCGAACTCGACGGTCATGACGTCGCCCTTCCGGTTCCCGCCCGGCGCGTCGTCGGGATAGCGGTGGGTCGCTGTGATCCTCGCGTTGGGCAGCAGTGAGACATAGAACGTCACGGCCGCTTCGGCCTGGCCGTGATCGAACCAGAGGAACGGGGACACCTTGGACATGAGGGGCTCCTAAGGGATTGGACGACCCCAAGGACGGAGGGTCCGGGCCAGTTCCGACACGGCGGCCACAAAAGGGCGACGCGCACCCGGCGACACCTCCGCCAGAAAAGCGCACGGTCATGCAGTTTTCCTATCCGGCCGATGAGGAACGGCGCCTTGTTGCTGCCATCCGAGCGGCGTAAAAATCCTGACCATGGAAGTCAGGCTTTCGTCGGGTCGTCTCTCCCAGCGACCTAGCGTCACCGCAACCGCGTACCTATTTGTGGGTTGAGAGGGGACGATCGTCGACGCGCGCCCGGAGGGTTGAACCGGACCAGATGCGCGGCGGCCCGAAGAAAGTCCTTTTGTAGTGAGGGGATAGACCATGGCCGCGAACGCTATTGCCGTGATGTCGCCGGAAGGCGGGCTCAGCCGGTACCTGTCGGAAATCCGCAAGTTCCCCATGCTGGCCAAGGACGAGGAGTTCATGCTGGCCAAGCGCTGGCAGGAGCACAGCGACACCGAGGCCGCTCACCAGATGGTCACCAGCCACCTGCGCCTCGTGGCGAAGATCGCCATGGGCTACCGCGGCTACGGCCTGCCGATCGGCGAGGTGATCTCCGAGGGCAACGTCGGCCTGATGCAGGCCGTGAAGAAGTTCGACCCGGACAAGGGCTTCCGCCTGGCGACCTACGCCATGTGGTGGATCCGCGCCTCGATCCAGGAATACATCCTGCGCAGCTGGTCGCTCGTGAAGATGGGCACCACGGCGGCGCAGAAGAAGCTGTTCTTCAACCTGCGCAAGGCCAAGTCCGAGATCGCCGCCCTGCAGGAAGGCGATCTGCGGCCCGACCAGGTCAGCCAGATCGCCACCAAGCTGGGCGTGCTGGACGAAGAGGTCGTGTCGATGAACCGCCGCCTGAGCGGGGGCGACGCCAGCCTGAACGCCCCGCTGCGGTCGGACGGCGAGAGCGAATGGCAGGACTGGCTGGTCGACGACCAGACGCCCAGCCAGGAAGCCGTCATCGGCGACAACCAGGAAATGAACCTGCGCATGAGCCTGCTGGAATCGGCGATGACCGAGCTCAGCGAGCGCGAGCGCCATATCCTGACCGAGCGCCGGCTGAAGGACGAGCCGACCACCCTGGAAGAGCTGGCCGCCGAATACGGCGTCAGCCGCGAGCGTGTGCGCCAGATCGAGGTGCGCGCCTTCGAGAAGCTCCAGAAGAACATGCGGGCCGCGGCCAGCGAACGGAACCTGATCGAGGCCTAAAGCCTCACGGTCTGGTGTCAGAGACGAGACGGGCGGCCGGGGCGACCTGGCCGCCCTTTTTCGTTGGGCTCTGCTCTACGCGCCCGGGTGCAGGCCCGGCGCTTCCTGGCCGGTGCGGGCGACGTACTCGGTATAGCCGCCGCCGTACTGGTGGACGCCTTCGGGGGTGAGTTCCAGGACGCGGTTGGAGAGGGCCGCCAGAAAGTGGCGGTCGTGGCTGACGAACAGCATCGTGCCCTCGAAGTCGGCCAGGGCGGCGACCAGCATCTCCTTGGTCACCATGTCGAGGTGGTTGGTGGGCTCGTCCAGGACCAGGAGGTTGGGCGGATCGAAGAGCATCTTGGCCATGACAAGGCGGGCCTTCTCGCCGCCGGAGAGGACGCGGCAGGGCTTTTCGACGTCGTCGCCCGAGAAGCCGAAGCAGCCTGCGAGCGTGCGCAACGCGCCCTGTCCCGCCTGGGGGAATGAGCTGTCGAGGGACTCGAAGATGGTCTCCTCGCCATCCAGCAGGTCCATGGAGTGCTGGGCGAAGTAGCCCATGCGCACGCTGGCGCCGATGTTGACCGCGCCGCGGTCGGGCTGGGTGGCGCCGGCCACCAGCTTCAGCAGGGTGGACTTGCCTGCGCCGTTGGCGCCCAGGACGCACCAGCGCTCCTTGCGGCGGACCAGGAAGTCGAGGCCCTCGTAGATCGGCTGGGCGCCGTAGCCCTTGTGGACGCCCTTGAGGCTGATGACGTCGTCGCCCGACCGCGGCGGGCTGCGGAACTCGAACTGGACCGACTGGCGGCGGCGGGGGGCCTCGACCCGCTCGATCTTGTCCAGCTTCTTGACCCGGCTCTGGACCTGGGCGGCGTGGCTGGCGCGCGCCTTGAACTTCTCGATGAACTTGATTTCCTTGGCCAGCATCGCCTGCTGGCGCTCGTACTGGGCCTGGCGCTGCTGTTCGCTGAGCGCGCGCTGCTGGTCGTAGAAGTCTAGATCGCCCGAGTAGGTGATCAGCTCGCCGCCGTCGATCTCCACCACCTTGCCGATGATGCGGTTCATGAAGGCGCGGTCGTGCGATGTCATCAGGAGCGCGCCGCTGTAATTCTTGAGGAAGGCCTCCAGCCAGATGAGGCTTTCCAGGTCGAGGTGGTTGCTGGGCTCGTCCAGCAGCATGCCGTCGGGCCGCTGCAGCAGGATGCGGGCCAGGGCGACGCGCATCTTCCAGCCGCCCGACAGCAGACCGACGTCGCCGTCCATCCGCTCCTGGCTGAAGCTCAGGCCCGCCAGCACCTCGCGGGCGCGGGCTTCCAGGGCATAGCCGTCCAGCTCCTGGAAGCGCTCCAGCACCTCGCCGTAGCGTTCCATGAGGGCGTCCAGCTGGTCGGCCTGGTCGGGATCGACCATGGCGGCCTCGAGCGACGCCATCTCGGCGGCCAGGGCGCTGACCGGGCCCACGCCGTCCATCACCGCGGCGACCGCGCTCTGGCCCGACATCTCGCCGACGTCCTGGCTGAAGTAGCCGATGGTCATCCCGGGATCGATCACCACCAGACCGTCGTCGGGCTGCTCCTGGCCCGTGATCATGCGAAACAGGGTGGTCTTGCCGGCGCCGTTCGGGCCGACCAGCCCCACCTTCTCGCCCTTCTGGAGGTTCATCGAGGCTTCGATGAACAGGATCTGGTGGCCGTTCTGCTTGGAGATGTTGTCGAGGCGGATCATGGGGCGGCCTGCTAGAGCGCGCTGGGCGAAAGTGGAAGCCGGTTTCGCCCCGAAGCGCGCCCTAGATCAAAGAGTTCGAGCCCGTTCATTCGGGATCAGATGATTCCATCTGAGCCCGACAGGCTCAGGCCGAGGGCGGATGGTCTCAGGGGCGCCCCTGGACGGTGACGCTTCGGCGCCCCATCTGGCCATGAGGCGCGAGGCGAAGGCGAGCGATGGCCCGACGGCTTTTTTCCACCCAGCTGGTGATCGCACTGACGATCATGGCCTCCCTGGCTCTGGCGCAGGGGATGCTGGCGGGCTGGAACGCCAACCGCGCCGAGCATCAGGTGCTGCGCGGCCGCGTGGCCGGCGACCTGCAGTCCGGCTTCTGGGAGCTGTCAGCCACCAAACAACGCCTGCGGGCCTGGTCGCTGCGCGCGCTGATCGGGGCGGACCATGCGCCCGGCGACGGCGAGATGCTGCGCTTGCGGATGGCGGCCACCATCGACCGCCTGCAGCGCCTGAGCGCCGAGGCCGACCGGATGGACCGGGAGGCGGGGGTGGGTTCGGCCGAAGGGCCGGCGCGGGACGAGACCCTGGCGTTGCTGGAGTCCAGCGTCGTGGCGTTGAAGGAGCCCATCGCCGAGATCAACCGGCGGGGTCCGACCCGTGATGCGCGGACGGCCTGGGCCGCCATCGAGTCGGTGTTCGACCGGGGCGCCGGGCGTGACCTGCGCGAGCTATTGAACCAGCGGATCGAGACCGAGGCCGAGATCCTCAAACGCGCGCGGGCGGCGGCGGATCGCTCGCTGGAGCGGGTGGCCCTGATGACCACGGCCACCGCGGTGCTGCTGGGACTGACGGCGCTGGTGCTGGCGTTCTATTTCGCGCGCGCCCTGCGGCGGCCGCTGGCCGAGATGTCGGCGGTGGCCAAGGCGTTCGAGCAGGGCCAGCTGACCCACCGGATGCCAGCCGGCGGCTACAGGGAGTTCGCCCGCTTCGGGGACAGTATCAACCGCATGGCCGAGGAACTGCTGGCCCGGCGCGAGCAGGAGGCGGGCGCCCGGGCCCAGCTGGAGGTGCAGGTGGCGGCGCGCACCCGGGAGCTGGAGGCGGCCCTGGGCGAGCTGCGGCAGGCCGAGACCCGGCGACGGCAACTGCTGGGCGACATCAGCCATGAGCTGCGCACGCCGACCACGGCGATCCGCGGCGAGGCCGAGGTGGCGCTGCGCGGCGGGGCGAAGGCGGCGG
The DNA here is from genome assembly GCF_004299445.1 of Phenylobacterium sp. GTDB lineage: Bacteria > Pseudomonadota > Alphaproteobacteria > Caulobacterales > Caulobacteraceae > Phenylobacterium. Next base: position 27,629 of record NZ_SCTC01000012.1, read on the forward strand.
AGACCTACCGCGAGGCGCTGTCGCGGATCAGCCAGGCGTCCCGGCAGATGGGAACGCTGATCGAGGATCTGCTGATGATGGCCCGCAGCGACGCGGAGGTGCTCTATCTGGACCTGACGGACCTGGACGCCAACGCGCCGCTGGAGGAGGCCCTCGCCGGCGCCTCGTCAATGGCGCGGCAGCGGGACCTGAAGCTGTCGGTCGCGGTGGATCCCGCGCCCGCCATGGTGCGCGGGGACGGGCAGCGGCTGCAGCAGATCATGGCGCTGCTGCTGGACAATGCCCTGCGGTACTCGGCGCGTGGCGGCAAGGTGACGGTGACGGCAGGCCCCCATCCGGACGCGCCGGGAACGTGGCGACTGCGCATCGCCAACGGCGGCGTGGGCGTGGCCCCGGAGGATCTGCCCCGGGTCTTCGAACGCGGGTTCCGGGCCGCAAATGCGCGGGCGCACCGGCCGGACGGCACGGGCCTTGGCCTGTCCATCGCCCGGGCGTTGGCCGAGCGACAGGGCGGGACGGTGTCGCTCGAGAGCTCCGAAGCCGAAGGCACGGTGGCGACCCTCAGCCTGCCGCTGACTGGCGCTCTGGCGTCGGTGGCGTAAAGGACCGCCATGCATATTCTGATCGTCGAGGACGACTCGCGGGTGTCGGACTTCCTGGACCGCGGGTTGCGGGCCGAGGGCTACAAGGTGCGCGTGGCGCGGGACGGGCCCTCAGGCCTGCAGGCGGCCGGCGAGATGGCGACCATGTTGGCGGAGCTGGACCAGGCAGGCGTAATCCTGCTGGACCTCATGCTGCCTGTCGTGAACGGGATGGAGGTCTGCCAGACGCTGCGGGCCGCCGGCAACATGACCCCGGTGCTGATGCTGACCGCGTTGGGAACCGTGGAGGACCGGGTGTCGGGCCTGCGCATGGGCGCCGACGACTATCTCGTGAAGCCGTTCGCCTTCGAGGAGTTGCTGGCGCGCATCGAGGCGCTGCTGCGCCGCCCCCGCAATCAGCGTGCGGCGCCGGAACGGCAGTTGCGGGTGCAGGACCTGGAGCTGGACCGCTCGACCATGCGGGTGTCGCGGGACGGGCGGGAGATCGTGATGACAGCGCGCGAGCTGGCGCTGCTGGAGCTGTTCATGTCGTCGCCCGGGCGGATCCTCAGCCGGGAGCGCATCCTGTCCAACGTCTGGGGGGTGGACGAGGACCCGCTGACGAACGTGGTCGATGTCTATGTGCGGCGGCTGCGCGCGAAGATCGACGACAGCGACCAGCCCTCGCTGATTTCCACCGTGCGAGGGCTGGGCTATCGGATGGAGACGAGCGTCCGGGCCCCGGCCTGAACCAGGACCCGTACGCCGTCGCCGGATCAGCTGCCGTAGGGCAGGGACGAGTGGTGCAGGACGATGCGGACCACGCCGTCGTCGGTCTTCTTGAAGGTCCAGGTCTTGTCGACCTTGGTGACCTTGCCGTCCTTGTCGGTGATCATGACGTTGCCCATGGTGTTGGCGGTGTCGCCATGGATCTGAAGGGCGGCGTTCTTGATCTCGACCGAGCGCCAGCCCTTGAGGGCGAAGCCGGTGTCGGCCGGATATTTCGAATCGTGACCCACGAAGTAGGCCAGCGCGCCCTCCTTGGTGGTGCGGAAGGTCTGCGGCGCCTGGGTCAGGGTCGGCTTGAAGAGGACGGGGCCGAGATTGTAGCCGTAGGCCTTGTCGAGCACCGTGCTGGCCAGCTTGCGGGCCTTGTCGATGCCGCCGGCTTCATACTCCTTCGAGATGGCGACGAGGGCTTCGCCCCAGGCCTTCTGCGCGGCCAGCACTTCGGATTCCGTGAGCGTGCCGCGGTAGACGGCGTCGGCGGAGGCGCTGGCCGGGACGAGGGCCGTGGCCGCGAGCAGCGAGGCGGCGAGGACGAGCGACTTGGTCTTCATGGTCTAGGTCTCCAGTTGGGTCGGCGGCGGACGCCGCGCGACGGGATTGCTGAGGGACGAACCGACGCCGCCCCTTTGGACGGCGAGGGATTGGGTCAGTCGGCGGCCAGTGGCCTCACGACATTGGTCTGCTGAACGGCGGCGAGGAGGCCGGCAGCCTCCGCCGGGGCGAGGCCCACCGTGACGTCGGCGCCGTTCCGGTCCTTCAGCCGCATGAGCCACGGGGTGCGGTCAGCAGCGCGGTAGGATGCGGCGATCTCGCGGACGGTCGCTTCGGGAATGTCGACGACAACGCGGACGTACTGGCTGCAGGTCGAGATCGCCTCGTAGCACTCGTCCTGCCAGTGGTAGGCGATGCGCGGGGTCACCCTGCGCAGCTCGCCGCCCGAGCGGAACTGGGCCACGTCGAGCGACTTCTTCGGGCCCGCGTAATAGAGGTCGTAGGAGATCCGCCACGAGGTCGCGCCGGTCTTGCGCTCGACGATCGCCTGCAGGTGGGCGTCGCCGACGTGAGCTCCGGTGATGCTGCGATCGCGGCGATAGGCCGGCTTGGTGGACAGCACGACGCTGTCTTCCAGCGGATCGTCGATCACCGCGACGCGACTTGCGAAGTCCTGCGGCGACAGGCTGGCGAGGGAGCGGGGCAGCTCGATCGCGCCGGCCGCCGGCGCGAACGCGAGCAGGCCGACCAGCGCCGCGGCGCTGGCCAGCCGGCGATAGGCGCCGACCTTCGGAACGTCAGGGTTCATCGTCGTCTCCACGGGTTTCGGGACGAGGCCCGGTCGGTCAGAACTGGACATTGGCGGTGACGCTCAGGGCGTGCTGGGCGCCGTTGCGTCCGGCGCGGACCACGTACTGGTTGAGATAGCCGGGCTCGAGGGAGAGGCCCTCCCGGACAGGAACCGAGACGCCCACGAAGCTGCGCACCAGGTGCAGGCCGTCGCGCTGGCCCCAGTCGGTCTTGTTCAGGCCGAAGAACAACTCGTTCGTCGCCACGGCCCGAACCTTGCCTGTGAGAGGCGCGGTGAGCCGGAACTGCTGGCGGACCCGCAGGCCGGTGTCGTCGCGACCCTCGACCCAGCGCTGCTCCACCCGGGTCCGGCCATTCAGGGTCAGGCCCTTGCCGTCGCCGGCGGCCCGAAAGGTCAACTGCTGCCATGCCCGGTGTTCGTGGGTGACCGGTCGTCCCGCGGGGCTGATGCGCACGTAGGCGTAGCCCACGAAGGCCGTGGTGGTGTCGCTGAGGCGCAGGCCGACCGCCGGGCGGAAGACCACCTGACCCAGGCGCGAAGCGTCGTCGAAGAACCGCGCCTGGGTATCGAGGGTGACCAGGGTGCGCGGGCCGATGTCCGTCGTGAAATGGGCGACGGACCAGACCTGGTTGTCGACATCGGCCGCATGGCCGGCGCCGGCGATCAGGCTGAGTCCGATCGCGACGCCGGCGGAGCGCATCAGAACCGCCATGCCAGCCCCGCGCTGACCACCAGCGGATCAAGCTTGTGCTTGGTCTTGAGGACCGTGGTGGCGCCCGCGTCGAACCGGGCCGTGGTGTCGATGAAGTACTGCTTCACATCCAGCGAGAGGCCGAAGGGCATGCCCTTGAGCGGGACGTCGACCCCAGCCTGGATCACCGCGCCGAGTTCGTTGGACAGATCGGCCCGCGTCGCGCCGAGGCCGCGGGCGCCGGCGCCCAGGCCCTCGCCGAAGAAGATGAAGTAGCTCCCTCCGGCGCCGACGTAGGGCTTCACGCCGTTCTCCAGCGGGAAGTGGTACTTCAGCGTCACCGTCGCCGGGATGACCTCGGCGTTGTCGATCAGCCGAACGCCCTTGACCGAGCCGGTCCCAGTGACGTCGTGGCGGCTGACGCAGCAGTAGGTCTCGACCGAGATATTCGGCGTGACGAAGTACTCGGCCGCGACCGTGGGTACGTAGGCGGTGTCGGCCTTGGTGTCGGCGCGGGCGGGCAGCGGGATGCGGTCGCGGACGACGGAGGTGATCCCGCCGTCGACATCCACCATGGTGGCCATCGCCTTGATCTGGATATCGCCTGCCTCAGGCGCGGCGGCGGCGGCGGACGTCGCGAGGGCGCTGGCGGCCATGAGTGCGGCGGCGAAGGACCAAGACCTTGATTCCATACGTGATACTCTCCTCAAGCGGGCGATGAGCCGCCGTTGGGGAGAGATCTATGCAGCGGTTGTGAACCGCGCCTGTCGCCTGGATTAACGGCAGATTACAGCCAAGCCTGGGGCTTAGGCCCCGTTGTCCTCGCCCGAGAGGGTCATTTGGCCGGCGGCGGCGGCGCCAGCATGCCGTGCGCCTTGAGCACGCTCTTTAGCTGGTCGTGCGGGAGGGCCGAGACGGTCCAGTAGTCGGCGCCGGTCATCGTGCGGGCCGCGACCATGGCGTTGACGACCGCCTCCTCGACGCCCTGGACCGTGGCTTCCAGCAGCGGGTTGAGCGCGGCGCTCTTGAGGCGCTGGAGGGCGGCCGGCTTGGCCGCATCGGTCGTCCAGTTGCCGTCGTCGGCGCCCGCGTTGGCCGTGGAGAAGGCGATGAAGATGTCGCCCGAGCCGTCCGACTCGTAGGCGCCCAGGCGGCCCAGGCCCACCGCCGCGCGGCGCGCCAGACGCTTCAGTTGCTCGGGCGTCAGCGGCGCGTCGGTGGCGATGACGATGATGATCGAGCCGCGATGCTCCTGGTCGGGCAGGTCGGCGATGGCCAGCTTGGCGGGGTCGCAGACGGGCGGGGGCGCGCCGCCGCCCAACGACTGCGGCGGCGTGGTCAGTTTGGCGACGCAGGGCCGCTGCAGGGTCATCTCGCGGGCCACGGGTATGCCGGCGATCCGCAGGCCGCGGGCGGAGCCGTAGTTGCACTGGACCAGCACGCCCAGGGTGTAGCCGCCGGCCAGGGTGTTCAGCTTGCGCGACGCCGTGCCGGTGCCGCCCTTGAAGCCGTTGCAGACCATGCCGACGCCGCCGCCCACGTTGCCCTCGGCCACGGGCCCCGACCGGGCGGAGTCCAGCGCGGCGAGGGCGTCCTTGGCCGTCACATGCTGGCCAGCCATATCGTGCAGCGGCACATCGGCGGTCTCGCCCACCACGGGGTACCAGAACAGCCCGCCGGGACGGTGGTCGGCCAGCCACTGGAACGCCGCATCGCGCACCACGCCCACGCTGCCCGTGCCGGTGATCAGGATTGGGGTCTCCAGCACGCCGCTTTCCTCGACCCAGTGCGTGCCGGTCAGGTCGCCGTTGCCGTTGCCGGCGAAGAAGCCGGCGAACACAGCCCGGGCATCCGCCTTACCGCGCGGGAATACCGCCGTGACCCCGGTGCGGACCGGGCCCTTACCGCGGACCAGCGCGCCCTCGCCCGAGATCATCGTGCGGAACCCCACCTCGACGCCGGCCACGTCGGTGATGGCGTTCAGGGGGCCGGGCGTCCCGTCGAAGGGCACGCCGAGATCGCGCGCCCGGGGCTCGGCGGCCATGGCCGGGGCCGCCGCCGCCAGGGTGAAGACCGCCGCCAGGATCGCCGTCGTACGCATGGTTGCCCCCGTGAAGACGGGGAGGCTACGCGGTCGTCGCCTCCGGCGCCATCGGGAAGCGGAGGCGGCTCAGGGCGCCCGGCGCAGGACCAGGAATTTGTCGGCTTGGGCGGCTGTCGACGTCGCGGACGGTGGGTCCTGCGGCTGCTCGCTCGCATGAACGGATTGCGTGGAACCAAAGCCAAGCTGGGCCATTTCATCGGCCGGGGATGGCATCGGCTCTGCCGATATCGACCCGTCATGTCCGCGTCTCTGGGCCGCCGTCGGCGCCGGATCCAACCTTTTGCAGGACGACGATGCCGACGCCGCCTTCCAATCCCGCCCAACCTCACCGCTCGCGGGTCGAACTGTGGAACGGCTTGGGCTTGGCCGCCGTCCTGATGTTCTTCCTGCTGAGCGGCGGCATCTCCTACTGGAACATCGCGACGCTGCAGGAGAACAACGCGCGGATTCGCCAGTCCCACGACGTGATCGTCGCGCTAGACGACCTGATGGCCACGGTGCAGGACGCCGAGACCGGCCAACGCGGCTATCTGCTCACCGGCAACGACCGCTACCTCGAGCCCTATCAGAAAGCTGCGGCCGCTGTGACGCCCGGGCTGGACGAAGTGGCGGCGCTGACCCGCAACAACGTGGTTCAGCAGACCAACGTCGCGAAGCTGCGGCCCAGTCTCGCCGCGAAGATGGCGGAGCTGGATCAGACCATCGAACTGCGCCGCGCGGGCGGCGCTGACGCGGCGCTGGCGATCGTGCGGACCGATCGCGGCAGGGCCGACATGGACGCCATCCGCGCCCGCATGGAGACCATGCGCCAGGAGGAGCAGCGCCTGCGCGCGACCCGCGTCACGACGATGCAGGCCGCGCAGCGGACGGCCGTCCTGAGCAGCGCGCTGTCCGCACTGCTCGGTGCGGCGCTGACGGTGATCGTGTTCCTGCTGGTCCGCAACAACACCCGCGCCCGCGCCCGGCAGGCCTGGCTGCAGTCCGGCCAGGTGGAGCTGAGCGCGGCGATGATGGGCGAGAAGTCCGTCGAGCAGCTCTCCGACAGCATCCTGGCGTTCCTGGCGCGATACGCGGGTGCGCAGGCAGGCGCATTGTACAAGGGCGAGGGCGACCAGTTCCGGCTTGTGGCCAGCCTGGGCGTTCCGGCGGATGCGGACATTCCGCAGCGCTTCACGCGTAAGGAAGGCCTGCTGGGACATGTGGCCGGCGAGGGGCGCCCGGTCGTGATCAGCGACATCCCCGACGGCTATCTCTCTGTCGGCTCGGCCTTCGGGCGCGACAAGCCGCGTCATCTGCTGATCGTCCCCGCGCTCGCCGACGGCGCGGTGAACGGTGTCATCGAGTTGGGCTTCCTCAAGCCGATCGACGGCGAGGTCCAGGAGTTGCTGGCGCAGAGCGCGGCGGCCATCGGGATCGCCCTGCGGTCGGCCCGCTATCGGGCTCAGCTGCAGGACGCCCTGGAGGAGACACAGCGCCAGTCCGAGGAACTGCAGGTCCAGAGCGAGGAGCTGCGGGTCACCAACGAAGAGCTGGAGGAGCAGGGGCGCGCGCTGAAGGAACAGCAGGTCCGCCTGGAGCAGCAGCAGGTGGAGCTGGAGCAGACCAACAGCCAGCTGGAGGAACAGGCCCAGACGCTGGAGGCGCAGCGCGACGATCTGGAGCGCACCAGCGCCGCGGTCGAACAGAAGGCGCGCGAGCTGGAGCAGGCCAGCCAGTACAAGTCGGACTTCCTGGCCAACATGTCCCACGAGCTGCGCACGCCGCTGAACTCGCTGCTGATCCTGTCGAAGCTGCTCGGCGACAATCCCGAGGGCACGCTGTCGGACGAGCAGGTGAAGTACGCGCGGACCATCCAGTCGTCGGGCAACGACCTGCTGACCCTGATCAACGACATCCTGGATCTGTCGAAGATCGAGGCCGGTCAGCTGCAGATCCAGCCCGAGCGCGTGCCCCTGCAGCGCCTGGCGAGCGACATCCGCGCGCTGTTCGAGCCGGTGGCCGGCGAGCGGGGCCTGCAGTTCGACATCCACGCGGCGGACGATCTCCCCGCGATCATCGAGACCGATCGGCTGCGCCTTGAGCAGATCCTGAAGAACCTGCTGTCGAACGCCTTCAAGTTCACCGAGAAGGGGAGCGTGCAGCTCACGATCGCCCGCGCGGCCGGCGAGCGGCTGTCGCTGGCCGTGAAGGACACCGGAATCGGCATCTCGTCCGAGCAGCAGCAGGGCATCTTCGAGGCCTTCCGCCAGGCCGACGGCGCGATCAGCCGCCGCTATGGCGGCACCGGCCTGGGCCTGTCCATTTCCCGCGAGCTGGCGCGGTTGCTGGGCGGCGCGGTCACGCTGGAGAGCCAGCCTGGCCAGGGCAGCACCTTCACCCTGACGGTTCCGCTAGCCTATGACGCCGCCGAGGTCTCGCCGCACGAGCCGCGGCCGGCGCCGGTGGACGACACGCCTGCGCCCAGCCCCAGGGTCCGGCGCAAGTCGGCGCCGGCGAGAGTGGTCGATGACCGGGCCATGCTGTCGGACACGCGGCGCCTGCTGCTGGTGATCGAGGACGATCCGACATTCGCCGGCATCGTCTGCGACCTCTCCCACGAGCTGGGTTTCCAGTGCCTGGTCGCGCCCACGGCCGAGGAGGCGCTGGAGCTGGCGGCGCAGTTCCGGCCGCACGCGATCGTGCTGGACGTGGGCCTGCCGGACCAGTCGGGCCTGACGGTTCTCGACCGGCTGAAGCGCGACGACGCCACCCGGCACATTCCGATCCACGTGATCTCGGGCGCGGACCACAGCCAGACGGCGCTGTCGCTGGGCGCGGTGGGCTACCTTCTGAAGCCGGTCGAGCGCGAGAAGCTCTCAGAGGTTCTGCAGAACCTGGAGTCGCAACTGACGCGCAGCATGCGGCGCGTTCTGATCGTCGAGGACGACGATGTGCAGCGCGACGCGGTGGGCCGCCTGCTGGCCTCGGGCGATGTCGAAACGGTGGGCGTGGGCACCGCCGCCGAGTGCTTGGACAAGCTGAAGTCCGAGACCTTCGACTGCATGGTGCTGGACCTGTCGCTGCCCGACGCCTCGGGCTTCTCGCTGCTGGAGACCCTCAGCCGGGGCGATCACTCGTTCCCGCCGGTGATTGTCTACACCGGCCACGACCTGTCGGCCGACGACGAGCAGCGCCTGCGCCGCTATTCACACTCGATCATCATCAAGGGCGCCAAGTCGCCCGAGCGGCTGCTGGATGAGGTCTTGCTGTTCCTGCACCAGGTGGTGGCTGACCTGCCGCCCGAGCAGCAGAAGATGATCCGCAAGGCGCGCAACCGCGACTCGGTGCTGGAGGGCCGCCGCATCCTGGTCGTCGAGGACGACGTGCGGAACGTCTACTCGCTGACAAGTGTTCTCGAGCCGCGCGGCGCCGCGGTGCAGATCGCGCGCAACGGCGAGGAGGCGCTTGAAGCGCTGGCTCGCGCAGCCGACGGCGGCGAGCCGATGATCGACCTGGTGCTGATGGACGTGATGATGCCGGTGATGGACGGGCTGGAGGCCACCCGCCGAATCCGCGGCGACGGCCGGTGGGGCGACCTGCCGATCGTCATGCTGACGGCGAAGGCGATGCCCGACGACCAGGAGCGCTGCCTCGAGGCGGGGGCCAGCGACTACATGGCCAAGCCGATCGACGTCGACAAACTCCTGTCTCTGGTCCGGGTCTGGATGCCGCGGTGAGTAGGAACCTGCGTGACGGGGTCGAGGACCTGGAGATCGGCCTGCTGCTGGAGGCCTTGTTCCAGCGATACCACTACGATTTCCGCAACTATGCGCGCGCGTCGATCAAGCGTCGTCTGGTGCAGGCGCGCGATCAGATGGGTTTCCCGAGCCTCTCGGCTATGCAGGAAAGCCTTTTGCACGACCCCTCCGTCCTTGATCGACTGCTGGGCTACCTGACGGTGCAGGTCAGCGAGATGTTCCGCGACCCCTCGTACTTCCGCGCCCTGCGGGAAAAGGTGCTGCCCCACCTTCGGACCTATCCGTCCCTCAAGGTCTGGGTGGCCGGCTGCAGCCACGGCGAGGAGGTGTACTCCCTGGCCATCCTGTTCCGCGAGGAGGGCCTGGAGGAGCGCACGATCTTCTACGCCACCGACATCAACCCGGCCGCCCTGCAGGCTGCTGAGGCCGGCGTCTATCCGCTGGACCAGCTCAGGAGGTTCACCGCCAACCACCAGAAGGCCGGGGGCAAGTCCTCGCTCTCGGACTACTACACGGCCGACTATCGCCGGGCGATCTTCGACAAGACGCTGCGCAGCCGGGTCGTCTTCTCGGACCACAGCCTCGTCACCGATGCCGTGTTCGGCGAGATGCACCTGATCTCGTGTCGCAACGTGCTGATCTACTTCGACCGCCCGCTGCAGGACCGGGCCATCGGGCTCTTCCGTGACTCCCTGGTGCGCAAGGGGTTCCTGGGGCTGGGGTCGAAGGAGAGTCTGCGCTTTTCCCGCCACGCGGGCGCGTTCGCCGAGTTCGTCCGCGAGGACAAGATCTACCAGAGGCGCGATTCATGACCGTCGCGCCCGAAACCGGGCTGGCACCCGCGACGGCTGTGGTCATCGGCGGGTCGGCCGGCGCCGTGCAGGCGCTGCTGCGTATCCTGCCGACGCTGCCCGCCGACTATCCGGCGCCGGTGATGGTGGTGGTGCATATCCCGGCAGACCGCGACAATGCGCTGGTGCCGCTGCTCCGGGACCGCTGCCGCATGACGGTGAAGGAGGCCGAGGACAAGGAGCCGGCGCTGCCTGGCGTGATCTATTTCGCTCCATCCGACTATCACCTGCTGGCTGAGACCGACCGAACGCTTTCCCTCTCCTCCGACGAACCAGTGAACATGTCCCGACCCGCCATCGACGTGCTGTTCGAGAGCGCCGCGGACGCCTTCGGCCCCGCGCTCACCGCCGTCGTGCTGACCGGCGCCAACAGCGACGGCGCCCACGGCGCGAAGGCGGTTGTCGCCGCGGGCGGGGTCGTGGTGGTCGAGGACCCGGCGGGCGCCTACGCCTCGGCCATGCCGGCCGCCGCCCTGCAGGCCTGTCCGGCGGCGACGCCCATGAACCTGGACGCCATCGCCGCCTACCTCTCGCGCCTGGGGACGACATGACTCGCGTCGAGGACCCGATCCATTTCCTTCTGGTCGATGACCTGCGGGAAAACCTGCTGGCCCTCGAGGCCCTGCTCCAGCGCGAGGGGCTGGTGTGCCTCAAGGCCCGCAGCGGCGACGAGGCGCTGGAACTGCTGCTGTCGCACGACGTCGCGCTGGCGCTGCTGGATGTCCAGATGCCGGGCATGGACGGGTTCCAGTTGGCCGAGTTCATGCGCGGCGCCGAGGTCTCGCGCCACGTGCCCATCATCTTCCTGACCGCGGGCACGGCGGATCGCCAACGGCGCTTCCGGGGCTATGAGGCGGGCGCCGTGGACTTCCTGCAGAAGCCGGTCGAAGCCGACATCCTGCGCAGCAAGGCCAATGTCTTCTTTGATCTTCACCGGCAGCGCCGCCAGATCATGGCGCAGCGCGACGAGTTGGAGGTCCTGGCCGAAGCCCTGAAGACAGTCGACCGCCACAAAAACGAATTCCTGGCCGTCCTGGGCCATGAGATCCGCAACCCGGTGATGGCGCTGAACGCGGGGCTCCATTTCCTGCGCCGCCGAAAGGATCCGGAGAGGGCCGACGAGATCCACGCTCAGATGGAGCGGCAGGTGGCGCACCTGACCCGGCTCGTGGACGACATGCTCGACATCTCGCGCATCGATCAGGGCAAGATCGCGCTCAGCAAGGAGCGGGTCGCCCTGCGGACGGTGCTCGAGTTCGCCGTCGAGGCCAGCCGGGCGCAGATCGATGCGGCGGGCCACGCGTTCGCGGCGGACATCCCGACCGAGCCGGTCTGCCTGCACGCCGACGCCACCCGCCTCGCTCAGGTGGTGGGCAACCTGCTCAACAACGCCGCCCGATACACGCCCGCCGGAGGCCGCATCGCGCTGCAGGCCCGGGTGGTGGACAGTTTCGCGGAGATCGACGTCACCGACACGGGCATCGGAATCCCGCCGGCCATGCAGACAAAGATCTTTGAGCTGTTCGCGCAGGTGAAGAGCCCGACCGAACGGGCGCAGGAAGGCCTGGGCATCGGGCTTGCGCTGGGCAAGCAGCTCATGGAGCTGCATGGCGGCACGATCTCGCTGGCGTCGAGCCGTCCGGGCGCCGGCAGCACGTTCAGGATCCGGCTCCCGATCCTCGAGGCCTGAGCCAGGGGCCCTTGAACCCCGCTTTTCGATTTCTATATCTCGAATGATATAGAAATCGAAAAGGACTCCAGCATGCTGACCAGACGCTTCCTCGGCCTCGCCACCGCCTGCGCGTTCGCGATGGCCTCGCCCGCGCTCGCCCAGGGCGCGCCGAAGGCCGACATCGTCGACACGGCCGTCGCGGCGGGTCAGTTCAAGACCCTGGCGGCCGCGCTGAACGCCGCCGGCCTCGTCGGCACGCTGAAGAGCGCAGGCCCGTTCACGGTGTTCGCGCCCACCGACGCGGCGTTCGCCAAGCTGCCGGCGGGGACCGTCGACACGCTGCTCAAGCCCGAGAACAAGGCTCAGCTGGTCGCCGTGCTCACCTATCACGTGGTCCCGGGCAAGGTCCCTAGCTCGGCCCTTGCCGGCAAGGTCACCGATGCGAAGACCGTCGAGGGTCGGACGGTCAAGATCGACGCCACCGGCGGCGGCGTGACGGTGAACGGCGCCAAGGTCGTGGCCGCGGACGTGGCGGCCACCAACGGGGTCATCCACGTGGTGGATACGGTCCTGATCCCGAAATAGAACCCACGGCGGCCAAGCCCGCGGACCTTTCGAAGCCTCCCAAGTCCCGGAGGTCCGGGCCGCCACGGGGGACGCCGCGCCGGAGTCAGTCCGGCGCGGCGTACGCCCTAAGAAACGCCGCGCAGATGCTGTCGAACGCCGCCGGAAGGTCGACCGGGCTGGTCTCGCGGCCGCCCAGGTGGTCCTGGTGCAGGATCGCCAGCAACAGGGGCGAGATCAGGAACAGCGCCGCGGCGCGCGTATCGGTCTCGATCATCTCGCCACGCGCCACGTGCGCATCCAGCCGCTTGCGTAGGACTTCCACCGACGGGTCGATGATGTGCCGCAGCGTCGCCGGTCCGATCTCGGAATCCAGCAGGCCCTCGGCGATGCTGACGGCGAACACGTCCCCCAGCCGCACATCGCGCGGCGCCCGCATCGCGGCCAGCAGGGCTGCGCAATAGTCACGGATCGATTTCTCGAGGCTTCCGGTGGGCTCGGCCACCGCGTCGAGGCCGCGGCGTCCCGTCTCGAGGTAGCTCTCCAGGATGGCCCCGATCAGCGCCGGGCGATCGCCGAAATAGTGACGCAGCGTGGGGACCGAGACGTCGCCGGCTTCGGCCAGCTGGCGGAAGCTGGGGCGCGCGGTTTCACGACGCATCAGGCGGGCGGTGATGCGCCGCAGCAGCCCAGTGCGCTTGGCGTCATAGTCCGCGTCGCGCGCGCCTTTCGGTCTCGACAAGTCAACGCCCCTTCCGAGGCTGGCTTATCGGCTCGCGCGCGGCAGGTCCACTTCGACCGGCTCGGCGGGGCCGTCTCACAACGCGATGGTGTCGGCTTCCTGGGTGAGGCGGTCGCAAGTGGCCAAGTCGCGGCGGCGGAAGGCGGCGGCCGCAGCGGCGCGCAGCAGCCGGTGCGCGGCCCGGGGCTGGCGCGCCCGCAGCCGCGCGGCCCATGTCTCGGCCTGCTCGGCGCTGATGCGTAGTTCGTCGGCCCGCGCCTCGATCATCACCGCCGCCTCGGGCAGTGCGGGCCAGTCCATGAGGAACTGCAGGCCGCGGCCGGCGTCGGCATGGGCCGAGGCGTGCTCAAAGGCGCGGTTCTCGGCCTCGACATCCTCGAAGTCGGGGAGTCGCCGCGCGAAATCCCGCACGCGCTCGACCGACAGGGTCCGTTCGAACGAGGCCCAACGGGCCTCCTGCGCCGCCTCGCCCTGTCCGGCGGCGTCCAGGTAGGCGATGACCGCGCTCTCCCAGCCGAAGTCGGGCTCGCCGCCCTGGCGTGCGCCTTCCAGCAGGCGGCCGGCCTCGCTGACCCGACCCGCCGCGAGAAGGCGGCGCGCCGCCTCGGCGGCCACGGCCGGCGTCCGCGCGGCCTGGGCCGTCAGGGTGGACAGGAAGGCGTCGACGTCGCCGGCGGCGTCCGCGACTTGGCGCAGGATCAGCGACCATCCGGGACCGCCTTCGCCACGGTCGCGCAGGCGCGCGAGCAGGGCCTGCAGGATCGCCGGCGAGGCCTGGGCCAGGGCCGCGGGAAGCCAGGCCGCCCAGGCGGCGGGGTTGCGCGCGACAGCCTCCACAAGGCCGTCGATGGCGCGAAGGTCGCTGCGCGCGCCCAGCAGACGGCCCACGTCGTCGGCGGCGCGGTCGAACACGGCGGCCACGCTGCCATCCTTGTCGCGGACGCGCGAGTCGAGGCGCCGCGCGAGATCCATGAACGCCAGCATCCGCGACAGAGCCGCCGGAGCGTCCAGCTCCGCCAGGCGCTCGGCGATCAGGGCGCGCAGACCTTCGAGGTCGGCCACGAAGCTGGGCCGCCGGCGCCACGGGACCTTCGAGCGGCTGCTCTCGAGGCTGGCCAGGCGCTTGTCCAGCTCGAGCGTAAGGTGATCGGCGCCCTGCTCGGCGGCCAGTTCCATCCGCAGCCGCCGCTTCACGTCGGGGCGGGCCTCGGCCACCTCGACCAGGATCGCCGCAAGGCGTTCGGCGCCGAGGCGCGCGAGGTTGTCGGGGCTGACCTTCTTCAGGCTGGCGACGGTGGGCGGCTTCATCGGGCTCCATCTGGACCGTTTCGCGGGCGGCGCAAGGCCTGGCTGTGAAGCCTTTCCGCGGCTGCCACGCTCCCGGGGCCCGATCGGTGGGACGGGTGTTCGGAATGTCGCCCGCTCAGTCGGTGGCGCGAGAAGCCGTAGACGCCGCTGGAGTCGCCACGCGGGGCGTGTCCGCCCGACGTCGATCGTCTCGCGGGCTGTGGCTTGGGGCTCAGCGGCCGGCCGGCTGGAACAGTTCGACGACGTTGCCGGCCGGGTCCAACAGCAGGACCTGGTGGCCGCCGGGGCCGGACAGGATCTCGTTGCGGAACGGGACGCCGGCGGCCTTGAGGCGGGCGACCTCGGCGTGGATGTCATCGACGATCAGGTGGATGCGGTTCCAGCCGCCGGGGCCGGGTGTCTCCCCGTCGGGCATGGGGCGTCCCGCCGAGCTGACCGGCCCGCTGAGCAGCAGGCGCAGGCCGCCGCGCGCGACGTCGGCGAACGCGGGCGGGTAGCTGGTCAGCACCTCGAAGCCCAGCTGCTTGGTGTAGAATTCGATCGCCGCGGCGACGTCGTCGACCATGTAGCGGACGCAGACCATCTCGTTCGGGTTGGCCATCATTCTCCTCCGGGCGGGTGGGCGAGGGCGGTGAGTAGGAAGCCGATGCGTGTGGCGAGTTCGGCGGCGGCCTGCTGGAACAGCGGATAGGTGACCTCGTCGGGGTCGCCGGTGGCGGGGTTGGGGAGGCTCCAGTGAATGGCCTCCGGCACGCCCGGGAATTCCGGGCACACCTCGCGGACGCGGTCGCAAAGGCTGATCACCCGGTCGAAGCATTGGCCCGCATAGACGTCGAACGACTTCGGGGCATGGCTGGACATGTCGAGGCCGTAGGCTTCGCGCAGGGCGCGCACGGCGTTGGGGTGCAGCGGACGCGGTTGACTGCCGGCGCTGAACGCCTGGACCGCGCCGCCGGAAAGGGCCCCGGCCAGCGCCTCGGCCATCTGCGAACGCGCACTGTTACCGGTGCACAGGAACAGGATGCGAGGTGCGCCGGCCGGGGCCTCGTCCCGCGGGGGAGGCGCGAGACGAAGACCAGGGTGCAGGGCCGTCCCCGCGGCCGACAGCAGGTCGCCGATCCGGGGCAGGTCGATGCCGTAGTAGGTGTCGCGCCGATCGGCCGAGCTGCGGCGCGACGACACCAGCCGGCCCTCGCGCAGCTTGCCCAGGTGGTACGAGACCAGGTTCTGCGGCTCACCGACCAGACCAGTCAGCTCGCGGACGGTGCGGTCGCTTCGACCGAGTTCCCCCAGTAGACGCCAGCGCACGGGATGGCCGGCCAGCTGCAGGAACTCGGAGGGCGCGACGTGGGGAACCATGTCGCGATATCAATCAATTTACATTGATGAGTCAATCTAGATTGATGGAGCCGCGTAGGGGGAGGGGAACTGGCGCCAGGGTTAGCCTTCCGGCCCTGCGTGTCCCGGCCCTAGGCCAGGCTCGCGCAGTACTGCAGGGCGCGGCGGGCGGTGCGGGCCCAGTCTTCGGGAGGGTCGAGCGCGAGGTAGCGCTCGTAGAGGGCCTTGGCCTCGCCCATCGCGCCGGACTTCATACGCAACTGGGCGAGGTTGAAGACGGCGTCGGGGTGGCGCGGGTCGGTGTCGAGGACGCGGACCAGTTCGCCGGCCGCCTCGCCCTCGCGACCCTCGGCGTCCAGGGCCTGAGCCAGGTTGTATCGGGCCTCCACGAAGCGCGGGTCGCGGGCCAGGGCGCGCTGGTAGGCGAGGCGGGCCTGGTCGAAGGCGCCCTGGGCGAGGCGGATGTTGCCGTGGTTGTAGGGGGCGATGGCGTCCTTGCGGTCGGCGCGCGCGCAGAGATCGTAGAGATGGGCGGCCGCCTCCAGGTCGCCTTCAGCCTCGGCCATGGCGGCGGCCTCGAACAGATCGTCCAGCGTGGCGTGGGCCTCGTCGAAGGGCAGTTGGCCCTGGCCCTCGAGGTTCGTGACGCCGTCGGCCCATTTCAGCGCGGCGTCGCCGGCGGGGGTGAGCACGATGCGGTAGCGGCCGCGGGGCGAGAGGTCCCGGGCGCGGGTCAGGATGCGGACGACGTGGCCCAGGGTGCGGCCGTGGGCCAACAGGTCGGCGGCGGTGCGCAGGGTCTGCGCGTCGGCGAAGCGGACGTTCTCGCCCTCGACGGTCACCAGGTCGAAGGCGGCGAGCACGAGCGCGTCGTCGGGGGTCAGCCGGGTGTCGGCCAGTGCGGCGGCGAGGGGGAGGGTGGCCGGCTGAGCGGTCGCCTGACCGGCCAGAGCGGCGGCGAAGGCCCGCTCGCCGAGGACGGGCACGGCCCGTTCTCGGGCGGCGGCGATGCGGTCGGCCAGGGCGCCGGTGTCGATCAGCGCGGTGGCCAGCGCGCCCACCACCAGTACGTCGGACCGCCGGGTCAGGTCGCGCGCGACGAGGCCGCCGGCCTGTCGGATCGCCTCGTCCAGCCGCTCGCGCTCGCCTGCGGCGAAGCGGCCGTAGAGCGCGATCGCACGGTCACGGACATCCATGGATCACGAGGCGGCGGACGCCTTCTTCTTCGACGTGGCCTTGGGAGCGGCGGCTTTGGCGGCCGAAGCCGGCTTGGCCTCGCCCTTCTTGGCGGGCTTGCCCAGGCTGGGGGCGGGCGGACGACGTTCTTCCTCGATCGAGCGGCGCAGCGCGTCCATCAGGTTGACGACGTTGCCGCGCTCGGGGGCCTTGGTGATGACCGGCTGGCCGCCGGCGATCTTGGACTTCACCAGGGTCAGCAGAGCTTCCTCGTAGCGGTCCTCGAAGGCCTCGGGATGGAATTCCATCTGCTTGCTGGCGATGATCTGCTTGGCCATGGCCAGCATGTCGGGCGCGTACTTGGCGTTCAGCTTGTCGAGGGCGGTGGAGGCGTCGCGGATTTCCTTGGCCGAGCGCAGCGTGGTCAGCCGGAAGCCGTCCTCGATAGGGTCGATGGTGACCAGCCGCTCGCGGCCCGAGAGCACGATGCGGGCGATCGCCACCTTTCCGGCCTCACGCATCGCATCCAGGATCACCGCGAAGGTCTCCTCGGCGATCGGGCCGTCGGGGGCCAGGTAGTAGGTGTTGTCCTGGTAGATGCTGTCGATTTCGGAGCGGTCGACGAAGCCGTCGATGTCGATGGTCTTGGAAGACTCGACCTCGATCTCGTCCAGCTCCTCGGCCGTGACGACGACGTACTTGTCCTTTTCGAACTGATAGCCCTTCACGAGATCGGCGCGGTCGATCTCGCCGAGTTCGGGGTCATGGTATTTCTGCTGCACGCGGTTCAGCGTGTCCTTGTGCAGCAGGTTGAAGGAGATCTTTCCCGCCGACGCGGACGTCGCGGGAAACAGCTTCACCGGGCAAGAGACCAGCGACAGCTTCAGGTAACCCTTCCAACTCGCGCGGCCCGCCATGGCCCATCCCCTTAACTCTTCATCCCCACGTCACGCCGCATCTTGGGCGTAATCTTTGAACTACTCGATAATAGCTCATCCCAGGGGTCTGCGGCCAGACTCTCCAGCCGCTTCACGATGTTAAGACGATTGAACGCGGCGCCGCCCGACAGTTTCCGCAGCTCTTCCCATTCGATCGGCGTGGCGACCGGGAAGCTCGGCCTGGCCCGGAGCGAGTAGGACGCCACCGCGCTCGCGCCACGGGCGTTGCGCAGATAGTCGAGGTAGATGCGCCCCTTGCGCCGCTCCTTCGAGGAGACAGCCGTAAAGAGCGTCGGGTGCTCGGCGGCCATGGCGCGCGAGATCGCCTCGGCGAAGCCTTTCACGGTCGGCCAGTCGTGCCCCGGGGCCAGCGCGGTCACCAGGTGCAGGCCCTTGCCGCCGGTGGTGCGCAGGAACGTGCGCAGGCCCATGCCCTCCATCCGCGCGCGCAGGAGTTCGGCCCCGTCGCACACCCTGGCCCAGGGCAGGCTCTCGTCGGGGTCGAGATCCATGACGATGCGGTCAGGGTGTTCCGGATCGTCGATGCGGCAGCCCCAGAGGTGGTATTCCAGGGCCCCGAACTGGGCGAGGCCCAGGTAGCCCCTGGCCTCGGTGACGGTGATGAACGCGGCCTGTTCGTCTTCGTCCGCCAACTCGACGGTCTCGACCCCCGGCGGCAGGCCGGCGAAGGCGTGGCGCTGATAGAACAGGTCCTTCAGGTCGCCGGTAGGACAACGGATAACGGTGACCGGCCGTCGTAGAAGTTCGGGCAGCATCCAGTCTCCGACCCGGGCGTAGTGGATCGCCACGTCCAGCTTGGTGACGCCTGTGCCGGCGCCGGCCAGGGCGAACTCGCGCTGGGGATTGGTCAGATGTATCGACGCCAGGTCGCGGTCGCTGACCAGTCGGGGTTTCACGGCGCCGATGGACGACTTCATCTTGCGGGGGCTCATGCCGAAGAAAACGGGCGCCCGGGGCGCATCGTTCACCGAGCGGCTGCGATAGCCCACTTCGATCTCGTAGACCGGGTCGACCCAGACCGCGCCGGGGGTCTTCGGGGCGGCCACCACGGGCTTGTCCCGGACGTGTTCCGAGAGCGCGGCGTAGAGCTCGCGGGCCTTGTCCTCGCTGATGCCCGAGCCGACACGGGAGGCGTAGACCAACTCGCCGTCGCGCTCCTCGGCGATCAGCAGCGACGAGGCGTTGCGGGGCATGTTCGACAGGAAACCAACCACCACGAAGGTTCCCATCTCGAGGCGCTTGACCTTCACCCAGGACGTCGAGCGGGACTGGACGTAGCGGGCGTCGGCCTTCTTGGAGACGATGCCTTCCAGGCCCATGCGGCAGGCCTGGGCGAACAGGGCGTCGCCGTCGGCGTCGGCGTGGTCGCTGAACTGGATGTGCGAGTTCGAGGCGATCAGGGGCGCGATCAGCCCCTCCAGCGCCTGCTTGCGGTCGATGAGGCGGGCGGCTGAAAGGTCGTGGCCGTCGAGGTAGACGAGGTCGAAGGCGAAGTAGGTCATGGCGTGCGAGGCGCCCTCGCTCAACGCCTGTTCCAGCAGGTCCAGGGTGGAGACTCCGCGCGCGTCCTGGACCACCACCTCGCCATCCAGGATCGCGGTCTTGCAGGGCAACTTCTCGAACGCCTTGGCCAGCGCCGAATAGCGGTGGGTCCAGTCGTGACCGTTCCGGGTGATCAGCCGGATCTGGCCCTCATTGAAGAACACCAGCGTCCGATAGCCGTCGTATTTGATCTCGTGGATCCAGCCCTTGCCCCGTGGGGCCTGCTCGGCGCTCGACGCCAACTGCGGCTTCCATGTCGTCGGGAAGGGGGCGGCGACGGCGCCTGCGATCTTGCCCGGCGCCTTCCGGCGAGCGGCCTTGCGGGGCGCGGCGGCCGGCGCGTCGATGGGGTCCTCGACCGGACGGCCGGTGACCGCGCTGTTGGGCTCCTCCACCAGCACGTCGTAGTCGGCCAGCGGTCGGGCCGAAGGGTCACGCTCCTTGATAAGCAGCCAGTCGGTCCCATCCCCCTTCAGCCGGACCAGCGTCCAGCCGCCCGTGAGCTTCGTGCCCGAGAGGCGAAACTTGATCTCGCCGTCGGCCAGACCCTGCTCGGGATCCTTGAGCGACACATAGGTCCCATGATCCCAGATGATCACCGTGCCCGCGCCATAATTGCCGGCCGGGATGCGTCCCTCGAACGACCCGTACTCGATCGGGTGGTCCTCGGTGAGCTTGGCGAAGCGGCGCACCTTGGTGTCGAGGCACGGGCCTTGCGGCACGGCCCAACTCTTCAACACCCCGCCCATCTCGAGCCGCAGGTCGTAATGCAGGTGGCTGGCCTTGTGCTTCTGGATGACGAAGCGGGGCGTGTCAGATGGGGCGGCCGAACCGCCGACCGGCTCGGGCGTCTCGCCGAAGCGGCGCTTGGCGCGGTATTTGTCTAGGCTTGACGCCATGTCGGGAACGACCATGCCGAGCCGTGGCGGAAACGTCTATGCTCGCGGCATGCCGACCCAAGCGCTCACCCTCTCCCTGCCCAACGGCGAGACCGTCTCGGGGCTGTGGCAGTCGCCTGCCGACCCGGCGGTCGTGATGGTGCTGGCCCATGGCGCCGGCGCGGGCATGACGCATCGGCACATGGCGGCGACCGCGGACGGGCTGGAGGCGCTGGGCGTGGCCACGCTGCGCTACCAGTTCCCCTACATGGAGAAGGGCGGCAAGCGACCCGATACGCCGTCGGTGGCGCAGGCGGCGGTGCGCGCGGCGGCGGAGGAGGGGCTGAGGCGGGCCGGCGATCTGCCCCTGTTCGCCGGCGGCCGCTCGTTCGGCGCGCGGATGACCTCGCAGGCTCAGGCCAAAGGGGAGCTGGCGGGCGTGCGCGGCCTGGTGTTCTTCGCCTTTCCGCTGCACGCATCGGGCAAGCCGGGGACCGAACGGGCCGATCATCTGCAGGACGTGGCGGTCCCGATGCTGTTCCTGCAGGGCACGAAGGACACGCTCGCCGAGCTGGATCTGCTCAAGCCGGTGGTGGCGGGACTCGGCGCGCGGGCGACGCTGATCCTGGCCGACGACGCCGACCACTCGTTCCACGTCCCCGCCCGCACCGGCCGAAAAGACCCGGAGGTCCTGGCCGAGCTCCTGGCGCGGGCGGTGACGTGGATGCGCGCCGTCTGAAGTGCACCCCTGACAGCGCGCGAGGGGAGCTTTTTAGATGTTGAAGATCCAGCCGTCGGTCAGGCTGGACTGCTGGACGCCGACCAGGATCATCTGATTGCCTCCGCCCAGGTCGATGATCACGTCGCCGCCCGACTGGCTGACCGTGTAGGTGGTCCCCGACAACACGCCGACGCGGTCGCCCTCGCCGCGGTTGAAGTCGGTGACCCGGTCAATGCCGGCGCCCGTGAAGGTGTGGAAGATGTCGGCCCCGGCCCCGCCGGTGACGGTGTCGCTGCCGCGGTCGCCCGACAGGAAGTCATTGCCGGGCCCCCCCAACAGCACATCGTCGTCGCGGCCGCCGCGGACCACGTCGTTCCCGTCGCCGCCGGCCAGGGTGTCGTTGCCGCCGTTGCCCTGGACGAAGTCGAAGCCGAGTCCGCCGTCGATGCTGTCGGCGCCGGCGAAGCCCTGCAGGATCTCGGCGATGGCGCCGCCCGTGACCACGTCGTTGCCGGTCATGATCTGGGCGATCAGGTTGTCGAAGCTCGGGGCCTGCGTGGCCGAGAACGGCAGCGAGAAGTCGCTGATCTGCAGCAGGGTCTGGCCGTTGAAATCGACCCGCAGGCCGGTGAACTCGCCGCCCGTCGGGACGCCGGCGATGGTGGTGAAGTTGCCGCTGTAGATGGCGTCGACGGTCCCGGTGATCGTTCCGGAGACCGAGACGCGAACGTGCAGCGTGGTGGCGTTCGCGGTCACCAGCGTGGCGTTGGCGACGGCGATCACCGAGACGTCGGCGAACGTCACCGTTCCGGTGTTCGGATTGTAGGACAGTCTGGCCATGTGCACCCCCATTGCGACTGGACGCCCGCAGTTGGTCTGCGTTGCGATCCGTGGGTACAGGCGCTGGCCGGTCCCGGCGTCCCCCGATTGGGGGTGTTGAGGGGGCGGAAACGACGGCGACCGAGCGTGAGCCTTCCTTGGCGTCACGATTGCCGCCGCGGCGACCCCGCGCAAAGCTTCCCGCCAACGACGTGGAATGGGAGCGAGACGATGACGGATATTCTGGATCTGGGCGGCCGTGTCGCGCTGGTGACGGGCGCGGGCCAGGGCGTGGGGCGGCAGATCGCGTTGCAGCTGGCCGACGCGCAAGGCAGCGGGGGCGTGGTGGTCAACGACTATGTGCTGGCCCGCGCCGAGGCGGTGGCCGAGGAAATCAAGGCGGCGGGCGGCAAGGCGATCGCCCTGCAGTGCGACGTCTCGGACCACGCGGCAGTGAAGGAGATGGTGGCCAAGGCCGCGTCCGATGTGGGCGTGGTGGGCATCCTGGTGAACAACGCCGGCAACGCGGGCGCCAATCCGTCCGCCGAGCTGGGCAAGCCGTTCTGGGAAACCGGCCCCGAGGTCTGGAACAGCTTCATCGGCGTGAACCTGTACGGCGTGATGAACTGCACCGCCGCGGTGATCCCCGGCATGCTGCAGCGCCAGGCGCCGGGCCGGATCATCACCGTCATCTCGGACGCCAGCCGGTGGGGCGACGCGGGCCTGGAGATCTATGCGGGCGCCAAGGCGGGCGCGGCGGGCTTCATGCGCTCGGTGGCACGGTCGCTTGGCCGCTACGGCATCACGGCCAACTCGGTGGCGATCGCGCTGACGGCGACGCCGGCGGTGGAACGCACGCTGAACGGCGATCCCGAACGGCTGAAGCGAACCCTGGAGAAGTACATCATCCGCCGCCCCGGCCGGCCGGACGACATCGCCAACATGGTCCAGTTCCTGGCCTCGGACGCCTCGCCCTGGATCACGGGCCAGGTCTATCCGGTCAACGGTGGGTTCTCGTTCGCGCTGTAGGCGAGGAACGTCATGGTCGGCCTTGCGCCGGCCATGACGTTCAAGATCGGACGGCAAGGCGTGCGGGCGTTGCGCGCCCCTAAGCCAGGGCCAGCGAGACTTCGCGCAGCAGCTGGTAGGCGTCGATCGGCTTGGTGACGAAGGCGGCGGCGCCGTCGGCGAGGATGCGGCTGCGCTGGTCCTCCGCGGCGGTCGCGATGACGACGGGGATATTGGCGGTGGCCGGGTCGGCCCGCAGACGCGCCAGGGTGGCGTGGCCGTCCAGCACCGGCATCCGCAGATCGAGCACCACGACGTCGGGTCGCGACTGCGAGACGGCGGCCAGGGCGGCCAGACCGTCCGCGGCGCTGTCGACGCGGTAGCCGGCGGCGCTGAGCGCCAGGCTCAACCCGCTCCGCAGCATGTCGTGGTCGTCGACCACCAGCACCCGACGCTGGCGCCGCTTACCGGTCTTGCCCGTCATCTTGGCTCCCCTACGTTCACTATGACGTAGCGGCGGGGGCGACGCCCTGCGGCGCAGTGTCCACAATGCCTGGGCGAATGCGCAGGCGTGTGCGCGCTAGCCGTGTGCGTGACCCGTGAAGCCGCGGGGCGCCTTGGGTCGGCTCGTCGTCGCGCCTGGCGACGGTGGGCGCGCCGATGTCGCCGGGTTCGAGGATCGAGATCATGGACGGTTCCTCCTGTCTCGAACCCGCCTTGTCCGGTCCGGCCCCCGGCGGCTGGCGGGATGCGGACGTCATCGTCAGGTGAAGGCCGACAGGATCAGCGTGACCACGGCGACTTCGAACGCGCGGGAAAGGAAGAGCAGCATCGGTGGCCCCGTGGCGGGTGGTCCTGCGAACCGTTAAGCAAGTTCCGCGCCACACGAGGCTGGATGGATGGCCCTCTTCTTCGACGCCCCCTGGTTTGACGAGAAACTCGAGGAGAGGGGGCTTTCGCGCGCCGTGATGGCGGCTGTGGCCGGGCTTTCTGAGGACGAGCTGACGCTGGTCTTCAAGGACCAGAGGGAAGTTTCCGCCGGGCAGGTGGCGGCCTTTGCCGAGCTGCTGGGGGTTTCGGCCGCCGAAGTCGCCAACCGCGCCGGCGTTTCGACGCCCGTGCCCGGACAGGACGCCGGAGCGCGCATCGCTGCGCTCGAGCGACGGGTGGCCGCGTTGGAGGCCGAGGTCGCGCGACTCAAGTCCTCAGGCGGCGGCCCGAACCCGTCGGGCGCCTGAAGCGTGAGCTTGGGGCCTAGATCTCGGTCCGGGCCTGGCGGCCCTTGCGGGCGCGCCGGTCGTAGCTGCCGGACCACTCGATGCTGTTGTACGCGTCGCGAGCCAGGCCAAAGAGGCCGGGGCCGGCGCGCAGGCCGCGGCGTTCGCCGTGCTGACCCATCAGCTGGGCCGCCACCTCGGAATAGCCTTGGCGTGGATCGTCCTTGAAGGTGCGCGGGCTGGCGGCGGGCGTCACCGCGACCGGCATGTTCGCCTCGCCCGCGCCATGGGTGTCCTCGGCCCGGTCGGCCTCGGCTCTATTGGCCCTGCGCACGAGGGCCGCATGGCGAATGCGGTCAATGCGAGACATCGTGCCCCACAACCAGCAATAGCCGCGCCACCACCAAGAGTCAGCCTTTCGCGAGCTTGTCGAGCTGAGCCTGCATCTCGGCCATCTGCTTGCGCAAGAGCGTTAACGCCTCATCGGACTGAGTGTCCGCTTTTGTCGCAGGCGGGGGAGCAGGAGCTACGGGCTCATCGCCGCGGGCCGGAGGCGCGTAGGCAAAGGGCGAGAACATCTTCATCGCCCGGTCGAACAGCTGGAGATTCTGACGGATCTGTTCCTCGTAGGCGCCGATGCCCGCACCCTGGCCGAACGTCGCGAACTGGTTGCGCAGGCGCTCCTGCTGCTGGGTGAAACTGGCCAGCGACATCTCGAGATAGCTGGGCACGAACGCCTGCATCGAGTTGCCGTAGAAGCTGATCAGCTGGCGCAGGAACTGGATCGGCAGAAGGCTCTGCCCCTCCTGGCTCTCTTCCTCGAAGATGATCTGCGTGAGGACGGTGCGGGTGATGTCCTCGTTGGTCTTGGCGTCATAGACGACGAAGTCGACGCCCTGCTTCACCATCTCGCTGAGGTGCTCGAGGGTGACGTAGCTGGACGAGGCAGTGTTGTAGAGTCGCCGGTTGGCGTACTTCTTGATGACGACGCGCTCGCCGCCCGCGGAACTTCCCGCAGCCTCGGCGCCGGTCCCTTGGGTGTCGGCCATCCCTGTTCCTTCGTGAGGCGCCCGAAGACTCGTCCGCCATTCTGCAGCGCAGTATCGCGGATGCGAGCACATAAGCAAATGGCATCAACCAATTGGGGAGCCGGGCCTTGCCCTCCCTTCGAGGGAAGTCAATAGATGTCGCCTGGGCCGTCTGAAACCCAACAGGGACAAGTCAATGACCGACATCGTGATCGTCTCCGCAGCCCGTACGCCGGTGGGCTCCTTCAATGGCGCGCTGTCGAGCCTGCCTGCCCACGAGCTGGGCAAGATCGCCATCCAGGCGGCCATCGAGCGGGCCGGCATCAAGGCCTCGGACGTGGATGAGGTGGTGCTGGGCCAGGTGCTGCAGGCCGGCGCCGGGCAGGGGCCCGCGCGTCAGGCGGCGGTCAACGCCGGCATCCCGAACGAAAGCCCGGCGTGGAGCCTCAACCAGCTTTGCGGTTCGGGCCTGCGGGCCGTGGCCCTGGCGGCGCAGCAGATCACCGACGGGTCGGCCGACATCGTCATCGCCGGCGGCCAGGAAAGCATGAGCCAGTCGCCCCACGCCCAGCAGCTGCGCGGCGGCCAGAAGATGGGCGACCTGGCGCTGGTCGACACCATGATCAAGGACGGCCTGTGGGACGCCTTCCACGGCTATCACATGGGCCAGACGGCCGAGAACATCGCGGCCCGCTGGCAGATCACCCGCGAGGACCAGGACAAGTTCGCGGTCGTGTCGCAGAACCGCGCCGAGGCCGCCCAGAAGGCCGGCAAGTTCGTGAGCGAGATCGCGCCGGTGACCATCAAGGGCCGGAAGGGCGACACCGTTGTCGACCAGGACGAATACATCCGTCACGGCGCGACCCTCGAGGCCATGGCGGGCCTGCGTCCGGCGTTCAACAAGGAAGGCTCCGTCACGGCGGCGAACGCCTCGGGGCTCAATGACGGGGCGGCCGCGCTGGTGCTGATGAGCGCCGACGAGGCCAAGAAGCGCGGTCTGAAGCCGATGGCCCGAATCGCCTCCTGGGCCAACGCCGGCGTCGATCCCGAGATCATGGGCACGGGCCCCATCCCCGCCAGCCGCAAGGCGCTGGAGCGGGCGGGCTGGAAGGTCAGCGATCTGGACCTCATCGAATCGAACGAGGCGTTCGCCGCGCAGTCGCTGTGCGTGGTGCGCGAGCTGGGGCTGGATCCGGAGAAGGTGAACGTCAACGGCGGCGCCATCGCCATCGGTCACCCGATCGGCGCATCGGGCGCCCGCATCCTGACCACCCTGCTGCACGAGATGAGCCGCACCGACGCCAAGAAGGGCCTCGCCACGCTGTGCGTCGGCGGCGGCATGGGCGTCGCAATGTGTGTGGAAAAAGTCTGATACCGAACGACCGGATCAACGGCGTCGGCTGCTTAGGGAGAGATTGAATGGCGAGGGTTGCGTTTGTCACCGGGGGGACCCGTGGCATCGGGCGGGCGATCGTCGAGCGGCTGAAGGCCGACGGCCTGCAGGTGGCGGCGGGCTATTCCGGCAACGACGAGGCGGCCGCCGCCTGCGCCAAGGAACTGGGCGTGATGGTGGTCAAGGGCAACGTCGGTGTCTTCGCGGACTGCAGGGCCGCGGTAGACAAGGTCGAAGCGGAACTGGGCCCGATCGATGTGCTGGTGAACAATGCCGGCATCACCCGCGACGGCGTCTTCCACCGCATGACCTCGGAACAATGGAGCGAGGTGATCCGGGTCAACATGGACTCGCTGTTCAACATGACCCGCCAGGTCATCGAGGGCATGCGCGAGCGCGAGTGGGGCCGGATCATCAACATCAGCTCGATCAACGGCCAGAAGGGGCAGGTCGGCCAGACGAACTACTCGGCCGCCAAGGCGGGCGTTATCGGCTTCACCAAGGCGCTGGCGCTCGAGAACGCCAAGAAGGGCGTCACCGTGAACTGCGTCGCCCCCGGCTACATCGACACCGAGATGGTCCAGGCTGTGCCGCCGAAGGTTCTGGAGGGCATCATCGCCCAGATTCCCGCGGGCCGCCTCGGCAGCGGGGAGGAGATCGCCGACACGGTCTCGTTCCTGGCCGGCGAGCGGGCCGCCTACGTGACGGGAACCACTCTTTCATTGAATGGCGGCCAGTACCTGGTCGGGTAGCATCCCAACCACGGCGGACGGAAAAAGCGTGACGATTGCGGAATGGGGGCGCTGCCGAAGCGTTCGCGCCCCCGTCACGTCCAAAAAGCGCCCCGATCCCACGGCATCTGCTGCGCCGAGATGAGTGGCATGCAGACGGCGGCGGGAAGGGCGATTTGCGCGGCGCTGTTCGGCGTCGCGATGCTGACGTTTGCGTCTTCAGCCGGAGCGGGGCCGGCCGACAAGCTGCGCGACAGCCTGTTCAAGAATCGCCCGGGGGAAGTCCCGGGCGCGCCGGTCGGCTGCTTCATGTCGGAAGACGGCCGGATCTTCACGCTGGACCGCACCCAGCCCTCGCCGTTGCTGAAGTTCGAGGACAGCCCCGAGGTGTGGGCGCTGCTGCCCAGTCCCGCGCCGCGCGGCGACGTCATCTACAAGAACGACCTGGGCCAGCCGATGCTGCGCGCGACGCGCCTGGGCGGCTTCACCCTGTTCACCGACAAGCGGCCCAGCGGCGAGGCGGTGTCTCGGGCCGGCGGTTGCGGGCCGCTGCGCCTGATGCTCATCAGCCCGCAGGCGTTGGGCGAGCGGATGCTGCAGGCCTCGGTCCGCTCGGGCCGCGCGGCGCGGCGCCCTGTGCTGTTCGAAGCCGAGGCGACGCCGAACTCGGCCGCGCTGATCGCGGACGCCGCCCTGGTGGTGACCCTGGCCTACCTTCGGATCGCCTCGGACGGGGGCCGCCCGATGCTGGCCAAGGTGGGCAAGGTTCAGTTCTCCGAGGGCAAGAAGGCGCAGGTCAGCTTCTCGGGCGGCGTCCTGCGCATCATCGTCGCGCCCAGCCAGGGCCTGGCCGGCCGCCCCTCGTCCGAGCGCGTGGAAAAGGTGCTGCGGACGGGCAAGTAGACCCCTCCTTCCTCTCCCGCTTCGTGGGACGGCGAGACTAGCCCTTGAAGTTGTCCTTGGCCGCGCGCACGGCGGCGAAGGCCTGGGCGTCGGGCTTCCCGGCGGCGCCGACCTTGGCGGCCAGGACGGGCGCTCGGAGGAAGGGGTTGGTGGCCTTCTCCAGCGCGATCGTGGTCGGGACCGTCCACTCGCCGCGCTCACGGGCGGCGAAGATCTCGTCGGCCCGGGTCTTCAGCGCCGCGCCATCGTCGACACTGAGGGCGAAGCGGGCGTTCGAGGCCGTGTACTCGTGGGCGCAGTAGACCCGAGTGTCGTCCGGCAGGGCGGCCAGGCGCTGGAGGCTGTCCCACATCTGCTCGGGCGTGCCTTCGAACAAGCGGCCACAGCCCAGGGCGAACAGCGTGTCGCCCACGAAGGCGACCCGGTCTGCGGGGTCGAAGTAGGCGATGTGGCCCAGCGTGTGGCCGCCGCTCTCGATCACCTGGAACGTGGTCTCGCCCAGCTGGACGGTGTCGCCGCCGCCCACTTCACGATCCAGAGGCGCGATGCGAGTCACCTCGGCTGGCCCCACGATGGTGCAGCCGGTCATCGCCTTTATGTCGGCGTTGCCGCCCGCGTGGTCCGGATGCCAATGGGTGTTGAGGATGAAGTCCAGCTCCCAGCCCAGGTCGTCCAGCTCGCGCAGGACCGCGGCCGCCTCGGGCGTGTCGATGCAGGCGGTCTGACCCGAGGCCTCGTCGCGAATCAGGAAGCCGTAGTTGTCCGACAGGCAGGCGAACTGGTGGACGGTGAGCGGCATGTCGGACCTCCGGGCTGCGCCCCACGATTTAGGGTGGCGATGAGCGTCCGTCGAGGATAGCCACAACTCATGCGCCGCGATGTGCTCGAGCTTCGCCAGTTCTACGCCTCCGAGCTGGGGCGGGCGGCGCGTGCGATGGTCGAGCGCAAGCTCGCTGAGGCGTGGGGCGACGCGGCCCAGCAGGATGTGCTGGCGGTGGGCTATGCGACCCCCTTTGTCGGGGTCCTGATGCCGCGCGCCCGGCGAGTCGTGGCCGCAATGCCCGCACAGCAGGGCGTCGAGGTGTGGCCGGCGCAGGGCCCCAACCTGGCCAGCCTGACGCCCGAGGACGGGCTGCCCTTCACGAACGCCCTGTTCGACCGGGTGCTGGTGGTGCACGGGCTGGAGGAGAGCAGCGACCCGGTGGGCTTTCTTCGCGAGGTGTGGCGGGTCCTGGCGCCATCGGGCCGGGCGATCATTACGGTGGCCTCGCGCAACGGGTTGTGGGCCAACACCGAGAAGACGCCGTTCGGCCACGGCCGGCCCTACACTCGCAGTCAGCTGGTGGAGCTGGTCCGCGAGGCCGGGCTGGAGCCATCGGGCTGGACGCGGGCGCTGTACGTGCCGCCGGTCGGCTGGATGGCGCGCTGGGCCGAGGGATTCGAGCAGGTGGGGTCGCGGCTTTGGCCGGGATTTGCGGGTCTGCTGCTGATGGAGGCGGTGAAGCAGACCTATGCGGTGAAGCCGCAGGGCCATCGCCAGAGGGTGCGCACAGGCCGCCCGGTGCTCGCGCCGGCCCCAGGGGCTGTTTCGCGGGCGCCCAACCTTGAGGCTTCCGAGCATCCGGCTCTGCGACAGCGCTTGGCGCCGCCGCGGCGAAGGTCTTAGCTGTAGGCGATGGACGTCGCGTTCAAGAGCGGAGGCCCCGAGGGCGCATGAAACTGATCATCGCGATCATCAAGCCCAGCCGGCTGGACGCTGTCCTGGACGCGGTCACCGAGGCCGGGGCGTCGGGATTGACCGTCACCGAGGTGCGCGGCTATGGCCGCCAGCGCGGCAAGACCGAGGTGTACCGGGGCGCCGAGTACGAAGTGAAGCTTCTGCCGAAGGTGAAGCTGGAGATCGCCGTGCCGTCCGATATCGCGCAGGCGGTGATCGAGGCGATCCAGGCGACCGCCAACACCAACAAGATCGGCGACGGGAAGATCTTCGTCCTCGATCTGGAGAGCGCCCTGCGGATCCGCACGGGCGAGCAGGACGCCGCGGCGATCGCGGGATAGTTCGGCCCGGACAAGGAAACCGGCCCTGAGCGTGACGTCGTCACGCTCACTCTTGTCATTGGAGATTCCACCATTCGTCGTCCCGGGCATGGCCTGATCTGCTCGACGAGTGGTCTGGCCCTCGCGACCTGGGCCCTTGTGGCCGGCGTGGCCTCCGCGGCCGACCTCACCGCGGCGCAGGCCGTCGAGGCCATGCGCCGCCATGTCTGCTTTTCGAAGGTGTGGTGGGGCGACCCTTACGTGCGTCTCGGGCAGAGCGCGCACGTGGACGTCCGCGTGGATGGCCGCACGGCCTATCTCTGGAGCGAGGACATGCGGGCGGTGCCGCGGGTGCGGCGCTGGGCGGATTCGTACGTGGTGGTGTTGCGCTCGGCCGGAGCTGTGGTCACCCAGCGGTCGGGCTACAACGTCGAGCTGCTGCGCGGCGAGGTCGCCATGGAGCGGGACCGCAAGCGCGTCTACGCCGGCGCAACCCAGCGGATCCCGGTCGAGCTGCCGACCAACTGCGATCCGAAGTTCGACCCGGACGGGCCCGTTAAGGCCGAGATGCGTGCGGTGCTGACGTCGTCCCTCACCAATGCGGTGCGCACCTGGGGCCGGCGACCGGCGGGGGGCCGCGTGCGGATGACCGTGGCCAACTTCAACACCGACTATCCCGAGACCTTCGCGGTCCGCCAGGACACCGGCGAAGTGCTGCGCATCGGCCTGATGGTGGGCGACCGGAGCAGCTACACGGGCGGGGCGGCGAAGCAGTACGTGGTGGCCCCGGTGCCGCGCGGCCCGGCGGCGATCCTGCTCAAGCGGCTGACGCTCAGATACGGCCGGGCCGAGATGATCTCGGTGCGGTAGGCTAACGCCGGCGCGGCTTCGGCGCTTCGGCTTTGGGCAGTTCCACCTCGCCGAACAGGTTCTGCTGCGGGACGGCGGCAGGGAGCGGCTCGGTCTTGCGGCTCAGCAGGAACAGCGCCGTCTCGGCGCGCCAGTTCTCGATGGGCTGCCGCGGGTCGATGGGGCGGGCCGGCTTGCCTTCGGCCAGCGAGGCGCAGGCGTCGATCCGCAGTTCCAGCGCGTCACAGAGGCTGACGAAGTCGCGCAGCGTGCAGAGGTGGATGTTGGGGGTCGAGTACCAGGGCTCGGGCAGCGCGCCGGTCTCGGGCATCCGGCCGCGGCTGAGCAGGGCCCAGCGGACCTTCCAGTGTCCGAAGTTCGGGACCGAGACCACGGCCTGGTCGGCGACCCGCAGCAACTCGGAAAGCACGTGCCTGGGCTCGCGCATCTGTTGCAGGGTCTTGGAGAGGATCGCGTAGTCGAACGCCCGCGACGGGAAGTGGTCGAGGTCGCGGTCGCCGTCGCCCTGCACCACCGCCAGCCCGCGCGCCAGGCAGGCGGCGACGCCTTCGGGGCTGATCTCAAGGCCCTGGCCGTCGACGTTCTTCTCGCGGGTCAGCAGTTCGAGCAGCGCGCCGTCCTCGCAGCCGATGTCGAGCACGCGCGCGTTCGGGCGCACCAGCTTGAGGATTTCGGCGAAGTCCTCCCGCACTCCGCTTGGTCCGATCGCTGTCAAGCTAGACCTCGGGCCTGGGCCTGGGCGTGCAGGAAGCCCTTCAGGGTCTGATCGAGCAGGGGCTCGTCCAGGAAGAAGGCGTCGTGGCCCTTGTCGGTCTGGATCTCGGCGAACGAGGCGCGGCAGCCCGCGCCGTTCAGGGCGCGCACCACGTCGCGGCTCTCGGGCGTGGGGTAGAGCCAGTCGGAGGAGAAGCTGAGGACGCAGAACTTGACGTGCCGCGCCTTCATGAAGGCCTCGGCCAGCACGCCGCCGTACCGGCCCGCCAGGTCGAAGTAGTCGAGCGCGCGGGTGATGTAGAGGTAGCTGTTGGCGTCGAAGCGGTCGACGAAGCTGGTCCCCTGGTGGCGCAGGTAGCTTTCGACCTGGAAATCGGCGTCGAAGCCCCATGACAGGCCGTCGCGCTGGAGTTCGCGGCCGAACTTCCGCTGCAGCGCCTGTTCCGACAGGTAGGTGATGTGGGCGGCCATGCGCGCGACGGCCAGGCCCTTCTCGGGCCGGACGCCGGCTGAGAGATAGGCGCCGCTCATCCAATTGGGGTCGGCCATGATCGCCTGGCGACCCACCTCGTGGAACGCGATGTTCTGGGCCGAATGGCGCGCGGCCGCGGCGATCACCACGGCGCTGAACAGTTTTTCCGGATAGTCGGCCGCCCACTGCAGCACCTGCATGCCGCCCATCGAGCCGCCGACCGCGGCGAACAGGGTCTCGATCCCCAGGTCCTCGATCAGCATCGCCTGGGCGCGGACCATGTCGGCGATGGTGATCACCGGGAACTTGAGGCCATAGGGCGCGCCGGTGGCCGGGTCGGTCGAGGCGGGGCCGGTGGTGCCCATGCAGCCGCCGACGACGTTGGTGCAGATGATGAAATGGCGCTGGGGGTCCAGCGGCCGACCCGGCCCCACGAAACGATCCCACCAGCCCGGCTTGCCCGTGACCGGATGCGTCGAGGCCAGATGCTGGTCGCCGGTCAACGCATGGCAGACTAGGACGGCGTTGGTCTTGGCCTCGTTCAGGGCGCCATAGGTCTTGTAGGCGATCTCGAGCGGGGCCAGCGTGGCCCCCGAATCAAGGCGCAGCGGACGGTTCGCCGGGAACCGCCAGGTCCCGCCGCCGATGGGCATAGCGCCGTCAATGCCCGCGGTGATGGGAGCCTGCGCCGTCATGGCCGCGTTGGACCGCCTTGCCCGGAGAGTGTCAATGGCTTGCAGCAGGCCGCACCTAGGCTATGGAGAATACGCGGGGCGCGGTCAGCAGATTGGCTTCGGTTTGCGTCCGACCGCGTCGGGTTCTTAAGTCGACGCGCCGCAAGCGGCGCGTTTGGGAGCGTCCATGGATCGGCTGATCCTCCTGCGGCATGGCAAGGCCGAACCGGATTCCGAGAGCGGCGAGGATTTCGACCGGCGACTGGCGCCCCGTGGGGTGCAGGAGTCGGCCGAGATGGGCGCGCGCCTGGCCGACATGGGCTTCCAGCCGCAGGTGGCCCTGGTCTCGCCGGCCGCCCGCGCGAAGGCGACGTGGGAGTCGGCGCAGGCGGCGTTTCCCAACGCCGAGACCCGCTTCCTGGACCACCTGTATCACGCCGATTCCGAGACGATCCGCCGCGCCGCCGAGGAGGCGGGCGCCAGCGTCGCGACCGTGATGATGGTCGGCCACAATCCGGGCATGCAGGAGCTGACGATCCGCCTGCTGCAGGAGGGCGCCGCGCCCTCGGGCCTGATTGCGAAGGCCCAACGGAATTTCCCGACCGCCGCGGCGGCCGTGTTCCTGTTCGACTCCAACGGGCGGCCCCAGTTCGACGGCCTGTTCTACCCGGACCGCTGATGACCCGGATCTACAAGATCCTGCCCCGCGCCGAATGGACGGCCGCGGTCGCAGCGGGGCGCTTCGAGGGCTCGGCGGTGGACCATCAGGACGGCTACATCCACTTTTCCACCGCCGCGCAGGCTGGCGAGACGGCGCGGCGCTATTTCGCGAACCTGACCGACCTTGTGGTGCTTGAGGTGGAGGGCGACGATCTGGGCGTCGACCTGAAGTGGGAGCCGTCGCGCGGCGGCGATCTGTTCCCGCACCTCTATGGTCCGCTGGCCGTCGGCGCCGTGCGAGCCGTGCATGAGGCGCAGCTGGGCGCGGATGGGGTTCCGAGGATGCCCACGTCATGACCGCCGACCTGCACGGACTGGCCACCCTGGCGATGCGCGGGCTGGACCCGGAGTACGCCCATGGCCTGGCCATCAAGGGCCTGAAGATGGGCCTGGGGCCCCGGGCGCCGGCCGACCCGCCCCTGCTGGCCACCGAGCTCGCCGGACTGAAGCTGCCGAATCCGATCGGCCTGGCGCCCGGCTTCGACAAGGACGCCGAGGTCTACGAGCCGATGCTGACCGCCGGCTTCGGGTTCGTGGAGTGCGGCACGGTCACGCCGCTGCCTCAGGCGGGCAACCCCAAGCCGCGGCTGTTTCGCCTTTGGCAGGACCAGGCGGTGATCAACCGCATGGGCTTCAACAACAAGGGTCTCGAGGCGTTCGCTGCGCGGCTGGCGCATCGCCGCCGTGGCGTGGTGGGGGCGAACCTGGGCGCCAACAAGGATTCGGTCGACCGGCTGGCGGACTACACGGCCGGCCTGCGCCGTCTCTGGGGCATGGCTTCGTACTTCACGATCAACATCTCCTCGCCCAACACGCCCGGGCTTCGCGCCTTGCAGACCAAGGCGGCGCTTGAGGACCTGCTGGGCCGGCTGATGGGGACGGCCGATTCCCTGCCGCAGGGCGTGGCGGTTCCCATGTTCCTCAAGGTTGCGCCCGACCTGGACGACGGCGAGATCGAGGCGATCGCCGATACCGTCGCGGACAACGGGCTGGACGGCGTGATCGTCTCCAACACCACGGTGGCCCGGCCGCCCCTCCGCTCGCGGCATGCCGACGAGGCCGGCGGCCTCTCGGGCGCGCCGCTGTTCGGACCCTCCACCGCCATCCTGCGCCGCTTCCGCCAGGCGGCGGACGGCCGCTTCCTGCTGATCGGGGCGGGCGGAGTCGCATCCGGCGCCGACGCCTACGCCAAGATCCGGGCCGGCGCGTCGGCGGTGCAGCTCTATTCGGCGCTGGCCTACGAAGGTCCGGGCCTGGTTGTGCACATAAAGCGCGATCTTGCGCAGAGATTGCAGGCCGACGGCTTCCGATCCGTGGCGGAAGCCGTCGGGGCCGAATAGTCTAGGTCGGTCAGCCCTCTCGTTGCCGGGGGGCCCGGGCTGCACTAATTCGTTAGGACGATGGCGGACGCACCGACCGAAGCCCCGGAGCGGAACCGGCGCCGCCGCCTCTTCTGGCCCGGCGGCCTCTCTGCGCGCCTCCTTGTGCTGACCGTCGTGTTCGCGGCTCTGGGCGGGGCCGTGGCGATCCCGCCCGCCATGGCGGCCTACGAGAAGCAGTGGCTGCTGGACCGGGTGCGGGCCGCCGAACTGGCCTCGCTGGCCGCTGACGTGGCGCCCGACCGCGTGGTCTCGGAACAGCTGAAGTCGCAGCTGCTGGCCGGGGCAGGGGTCGAGATCGTGGCCGTGTCGAACGACGGGGTGCGCCGCCTGGTGTTCGCCAATTCCCGACCGTCGAAGCCGCCCTATCTGGTCGACCTGCGACCGCGCGCGGCGGGGCTGGGCCTGTTCGCGCCGTTCCAGACTCTGATGGGCTCGGGTGAGCGCATGCGCGTGGTGGCCGAGCCGCGCTTCCGGCCCGCCGACTTCATCGAGTTCGTCGCCACCGACACCGAGCTGAAGCGGGCGCTGGCCGCCTACCTCTGGCGTCTGGTGGCCATCGTGGCGGGGGTCTCGGCCCTGGCCGGCCTGATCGTCTACCTGGCGCTGAACCTCTTCCTGGTGCGGCCCATGCAGCGGATCACGTTCGCGATGGAGCGGTTCCGGGCCGATCCTGACGATCCCGCAGCCAAGATCCAGCTCTCGGGCCGCACCAGGAAGAGGTTCAGCGCCAGGTAGACGATCAGGCCGGCCAGGGCCGAGACC
>NZ_SCTC01000013.1 GCF_004299445.1 Phenylobacterium sp.
CGATATCGAGGACGCGCCTCATGCCCGACCGCTGGGCCGGGCGAAGGGCGACCTCAGCCTGAAGGACGTCACCTTCGCCTACCGGCCCGGCGGCCCGCCCGTGCTGAACGGCGTCTCGCTGGAGGTGAAGGCGGGCGAGTTCGTGGCCCTGGTCGGCGCCTCCGGGGTGGGGAAGAGCACGCTGTGCGCCCTGATCCCGCGCTTCTACGAGGCCACGTCGGGGTCGATCCGGGTGGACGGGCACGACCTGCGCGAGGTCACGCTGGCCTCGCTGCGGCGGAACATCGGGGTGGTGCAGCAGGACGTCTACCTGTTCGCGGGCAGTGTGCTGGAGAACCTGCGCTACGGCCGCCCCGACGCGACCGTCGCAGAGGTCGAGGACGCCGCGCGGCGGGCCTGCGCGCACGACTTCATCATGGCCCTGCCGCAGGGCTACGACACCGACATCGGCGAGCGGGGCGTGCGGCTGTCGGGCGGCCAGAAGCAGCGGCTGACCATCGCGCGCGCCTTCCTGAAGGACCCGCCGATCCTGATCTTCGACGAGGCCACCAGCGCCCTCGACAACGAAAGCGAGCGCGCCGTCCAACAGGCCCTGGGAGAACTGGCCCGGTCCCGCACCACCCTGGTCATCGCCCACCGCCTCTCGACGGTGCGCAACGCCGACCGGATCGTGGTGCTGACGGAAGACGGCGTCGCCGAACAGGGCCGCCACGAGGACCTGATGGCGGCGAACGGAGCCTACGCGAGGCTCTACGCGACGCAGGCGAGGTTCTAGGGGACCTGCACAGCAGAGCGGATGGAAGGTCGCGCGGAACCTGTCAGCCGCGGCGGCGCGTCAGCGCCGTTTAAATTGACCACGAACCACACGAACCACACGAACGGAGCAGCCTGCTGGCCGCGCCTTGTTGCTCCATCCGTTCGTGTGGTTCGTGTGGTTCGTGGTCGAATAGACTGCGCCTGCGGCGCACAAAGCGGGCCTCAATACACCCGCTCCATGAACACGTCGGCCCGCGCGTACGGGGTGTCGGTGGGGGCGAGGTCCTTGAAGCCCATGGCGCGGTAGAGGCCCAGGGCCGGCCCCAGCGTCGAGTTGGTCTCGAGGTAAAGCCGCGTGGCGCCCAGCTCGGCGCCGGCGTCGATGCAGCGCTGCATCAGCAGGCGCCCCAGGCCCGAGCCGCGCAGGGTCTCGGACACCGTCATCTTGGCCACCTCGTAGCCGCCGTCGTCCATCTTCATCAGCGCCACGCAGCCCACCGGCTCGCCGTCCTGCAGGGCCATGTAGACCCGCCCGCCCTTGGCGATGATCTTGCCCTGCGGGTCGCCCAGCACCTCGCGGTCCTTGGGCTCCAGCGCGAAGTATTTCGAGATCCACGCCTCGTTCAGCGTGCGGAACGCCTCAGCGTGCGCCGGCTCGAAATCCACGATCTGCATGGCGACCTCCCCTTCCCGCCGGCCCAGACTGCCGCCAATGTCGAGCTAATGGCGAATGCGATTTTCTCAAGTCTCCCGACCACCGTCTTCGAGGAGATGTCGGGCCTGGCCCGCACCCTGGGGGCGATCAACTTAGGCCAAGGGTTTCCGGATGACCCCGGCCCCGAGCCGCTGCGGGCCAAGGCGGCTGACCTGGTCCTGAACGGCTACAACCAGTATCCGCCGATGGCCGGCCTGCCCGAGCTGCGCCAGGCGGTGGCCGATCACTACAACCGCACGCAGGGGCTCGACTTCGAGGCCGCCGAGATCACCGTCACCTCCGGCGCCACCGAGGCCCTGGCCGCCTGCTTCCTGGGCCTGATCGAGCCGGGCGACGAGGTGGTCGTCTTCCAGCCCTTCTACGACGCCTACCTGCCGATGATCCGCCGCGCGGGCGGGGTTCCCAAGCTGGTCAGCCTGAAGCCGCCGCACTGGCGCTTCGACCGCGCGATGCTGGAGGCGGCGTTCACGCCCCGCACGCGGATGGTGGTGCTGAACAACCCGGTGAACCCGACCGGCGTGGTCATCCCGGACGAGGACCTGGCGCTGCTGGCCGAGGTCTGCGTGGCCCATGACGCAATCGCCGTCTGCGACGAGGTCTGGGAGCAGGTGGTGTTCGGAAACGCCCGTCACCGGCCGCTGATCGCCTATCCCGGCATGCGCGAGCGCACGGTGAAGATCGGCTCGGCCGGCAAGATGTTCGGCCTCACCGGCTGGAAGGTGGGCTTCCTCTGCGCCGCGCCCGGCCTCACCCACGCGCTCAGCCGCACCCACCAGTTCCTGACCTTCACCACCGCCCCCAACCTGCAGGCCGCCGTGGCCTGGGGGCTCGCGAACCTGGGCGACTGGTTCCGCGACATGCCGCGAACCCTGGAACGCTCTCGCGACCGCCTCACCGAGGGCCTGCGCCGCGAAGGCTTCGCCGTCCTGCCCAGCGCCGGCACCTACTTCCTCAACATCGACCTGCCGGGCTCGGGGATCACAGAAGGCGACCGCGACTTCTGCCTGCGCGCGGTCAAGGCGGCCGGCGTGGCGGCGATCCCGGTCTCGGCCTTCTACGAGGCGGACAAGGTGTCGAGCATCGTGCGGCTGTGCTTCTCGAAGGGGGACGCGACGCTGGATGAGGGGGTGGTGAGGCTGGCGAAAGCGCGGGAGTCCAAAGGCGCGGACGCATGAATCTCGTCCGCAAATGCATCGGGTTCGCCACCAGGTATTTCTACGTGCCCTGGATCGCCTACTTCGGCTTTACCAATACACTTGGATTCTTCAGGCCAGCTGAGCCCACACCGAACTTCTCCAACAAGTACAAGAGCATCTTGAATGTCTACTATGTCTCTGATTTCGAGATAATCGCCATCAACATCGCGTTCGCGGGACTCATTCTTCTAAATGTAGCGGCCTTCTTCGAGGTCTGGAGGCAGCGCGAGCGCTGACGTCCTTGCGGCGTTCGCCACCGCGCGGGGGTCACGCCGAACGCTTGCTTGAACGCGGCGATGAAGGCGCTGGCGATCTGGTAGCCAGCCCACGGGCCTCCGCACCGGGGCGCCGTTGCTCTGGCTCACCACCGCTTGCTCAAGTCGCCGGAAGGGCGTTCGACGAGAACGAGAAGTCGACGATCGCCATGTCGCGGCCATTGCCCTCGGCGCCTGTGATGTCCAGGCGCCGCCAGGTGGCGGCGAGGCAGCCGATGGCGGGGAGCCAGGCATCCTCCGGAATGTAGAGCATTGTCTCCAGCCCACCGCCGGGAAGTTCGCCGGTCCGGTCGCAGATGTAGCCGATGAATGGATGCCGGTGCTTCGCGAAATGCCAGCTCTTGAGCTGGGACAGCCACACGCGGATTCGACGCCCCCCGAGGGACTGCGGGGCAAGCACGCGTCCCTCGATCTCGATCATGGGCGAGTAGTTCAATCCGCCCTGGAAGCGATGCCGGCGAGGTGTGTAGGGCGAGGAAGGCATGAGGCTGAGACCGCCGTTGCAGCCGCGCAGCTCCACGACGAACTCTTCCCGAGCCTCAGTCAGCATCCGCCCATTCCCGAAGGTTGGGGTGGATCTCAGCTGCGAAGAAGTAGGCGGATATCTTCGCCCCTTCGGCCCCCTCGTCGAACGTCAGCACCTGGAGATACTTCCAGATCGAAGCCAGTGAGGTCGCCGTTGAGGGGATCGCGGATTCGGGCAGCATG
>NZ_SCTC01000014.1 GCF_004299445.1 Phenylobacterium sp.
CCCGCCCGGGCCCGCCCCAGAGGCCGGAGATGACGCTGACCGGCCGACGACACTTACCCTCGCGCCTGGCGCCGCCAGCATTTCCTGGAGGCCTGTCGACGCCCGCGCCGCCACATCGCGCCGCACCCTCAAAGCCGTCGAGCCGACCCCACCGCACCACGGCCATGGATCGGACCGGGGCACGCTTGATGGCGAAGACGCGGCCAGAAATGACTTGAAGGACATGAGGAGGCCACGCAGACCCTGAGTGCTCCGGGACACAGCGCCCGGTGCAGCACGACGGATGGCCGGCAAAGGCAAACCAAGGTCGGGCGCGCCATCAAGTGCTCCGCGGTCCAGCGGCGCCGCTTTCTCCCGCGCATCCAAGGCGCTCCGGCCGCCGCGGCCAGCTATGCGCAAAGGATCCAACCGCTCCGCGCCCCAATGACGCAAAGGCCGCTAAGCTCGCGAGGAGGACTACCGCTGACCAACGCCAGCGTGACCATCAAAGCAGCGCTGGCGAGGCAGAACGAATCACAAACCCCAAGGGAAAGCGCCCCTGGGCCCGACGACCACAAGTCCTGGATTATCGTTCAGCGTCTGTTCCGGGCGCAAGTTAAGCCGCGCGGCGCCGATGGGCGCCGCGCGTTGCGCCTAGTGCCGGGTAGCGCGTCCCTTGTGCAGTATGGTGTGGAAGTGGGCGATGGCGGCCGCTTCCAGCTCAAAGGGCTGGGCGGTGCGTTCTTCCTGCCGGTCGAGCTCCTCGGCGATCGCCAGGACATCCCAGCACTCGGCGACCACATACCAGCTGCCCGTGTCGTAGAAGTCGTGGGCGTGCTGGAAAACCGCTTGCGCCATCGCCATCGTCGTCATTGTCGTCTCCCGCTTTGCTGCCGGACCTGCGGGCTCGTTCCCGCGATCTCGCGCCCGGCAAGGGCGGGGAAAGGGCAGGGGCCAAGGACGGCGCCGATGGAAACCGGCCTGCAGCGCAGCGAAGGCCGCGAGGGTCCGTCGGCGACGCCTCGCCACCGGCGAGGTCGCCTTGGCCCATGACCGACCCGTCCTAGGGTCGTGAACTCGATCGCGGACGAGCCCCCTCCAGCAGCTTCCATCCGGGAGACGGTCCGACGCATGCGACCGCTCGCGGTCACCACATCTTGGGTTTCAGGCACGAATCAGGATTGGCCGCCCCGAAGGCCTGCGGATACCCCCCGTCGTCGCCCGCGCACCGCGCAGCGCCGGAACGGAACGGCCCTCGCGGCCTTTGAAGCTAGAGCTGCTCGGAGATCCTCATGACCCTGGCGAGCGCCGCAACGACAAGATCGCTGAGGCGATCAACGCCGAGCACCGCAGTCTCGGCCATGTCGCGATCGGCGCGCGCGGCTGCCTGGCCTTGATCGCCGTGACCGCGGCGCTGTCGGTGTCGGGGCGCCAAGCGCCGGCCCAGGGCGCGAAGCCATCGCGCCATCCTTTGGTGAAGGCGATATGGCCGTCGCTGTTCTCCGTCACCACCCTGGCCGCGCTGCGCGTCTGGAACGCCCCAGCGAGCCACGAGCGGTCCCGCGCCCTTGGCGTCTGGGGCGTATTGCAAGCGTCGAACCTGCTGCTCTCTGCGCTGAAACCTAGAAGTCAGTCGGGCCAGGTCACAGCCGCCCTGGCGACTGCCGGGCTGACGGCCGCCTATGCCTATGCGGCCTCCTACGTCGATCCGAAGGCGGCGGCGCTCTCGGCGCCGACCGGCTTTGCGGGCTTGTCTTCCGTCATCGGCACGCCGGCCAAGGGCTGACACAGAGAAAGGCGCGGCGGCCGAAGCCGCCGCGCCCTGCGGATCAGGCCCGCGACTTCACCGGCTGGTGGCGGATGCCACGTTCGGCGGCCTTCTGACCGAGATTGAGGGCCGGCCCGAAAGGCTGCAGCTGGGCGCCCCGTTCGAGGTTCAGCGTGTTAGGAAGCGTCAGCACGCACACCGGCTCGAGCGCGATCAGCTCGTCATTGGCCCGGAACGGAGCGGCGCGCCCGTTCCTGTCGAAATCGGCCTTGGCCAAGACCAGCGT
Organism: Phenylobacterium sp.; assembly: GCF_004299445.1. GTDB lineage: Bacteria > Pseudomonadota > Alphaproteobacteria > Caulobacterales > Caulobacteraceae > Phenylobacterium. The sequence continues at coordinate 2,034 of NZ_SCTC01000014.1, forward strand.
CACCGACTTCTGCTTGGCCCACTTGATGGCGAGCTTTTCGCCACCCTTGGCGCCCGTCGTGGCCAGCGCCATGTCCGGCCATTGCGTCAGCGCCCAGTTCAGGGCGTCGAAGATGCGGTTGGCGTCATCAGCTGTATCCGCCTGCGGCGCTGCGCGGAAGGCGACGACCGTGGCGCCCGGGCTGACGGCGGCGTGCTTGCGGGCCTTGCTGGCCCTGATCGCGTCACGCGCCTCGATCTGGGCGGCAGTCGTGCGGGAGGCGCGCACCGTGCCCTTCCAGGGGCTCCAGACCTCGCCGGTCGCCGTGGTGTAGGTGGCCGCGGCGGCATCCCGGACGATCTCCATCGCCAAGGTGGCGACATCGGCGGCGCGGGCCTTGCGGGTGGCCTCCTGGATCTCAACGTCAAGGATCTCCGACCCGTCGAAGTCTCGGACCAAGCCGTTCAGCGTGTCCCTGGCCTTGTCCGCATCGCGCTCGATGCGCTGCGCGGCCGAGTGGAAGGCGCCGATCAGGGTTTCGGTGATGATCGCCTGGACGTCCTCGAGGGCGGTGTCGCTGATCACGTCGAGCACCTCGTTCATCAGCCCCTGGCCGAGCTGGTGGAGGGCGTCCTCGGGCGGGTAGGGCCTCGGGTCTTCGAGAACCAGCGCCTGGGCTTCGAAGGGTGTGAGATGGTCGGAAGTGGGGGGAAGGGCGTGAAGCTGCATGGGATGAAGTCCCTGTCTGTAGTGGATGTCGGAGCCCGTCGGCTCGTGACCGCCCCGCGCCGAGGGCCCGGCGGCCCCCACAAGGGCTTTGAGCGCAGCGTCCCTTGTGGGGGGCGCCGGACGGTGGCGAGGTCACAGGAGCCAAAGGGATTTGACGGCCGCCCCTGGGGACTGCCGCGCGCGCCTGCGGCCGGACCACCCGGCCGCGATCGGCTCCCCGCTGCCCCGGCGCTCTCGTGGGCCGCGCCACAACCTCGTCAGATCGCAATTCGCGCGAAGGCGGCTAGAACAAGGAGGGCTGTGACACGTCGGCCACCGGCCGGCTCCGGCCCGCGATCCGCTCGGCGAACAGATAGGCCTCCATCCAGTCGTTCTGGTCGCGCCCGCCTCGACGGGCGGCGTAGGACCAGGCCATGGAGTCGGCGGAGAAGAGCATCGAGCGGACGGCCGGGCTCCGTAGAGCGGTGAGTTTCACGCCGAACCCGTGCAGCCGCAGATCCGGCCGGACCCGCAAGATCGTCTCCAGGATGACGCCGATCGCCCGCGGATCGCCCTGGCGTTTGCAGACCGAGCCCACCCCGACCCATGCGCCCTTGCCGAGACGGTCACCGTAGGCGTCGAGGTGTCGGCGGTAATCAGCCGCGTGCCAGCCCTGCAGGACCGCCATCAGCGGGGTGCGGCCCGTGCCCGCCGCGGCGATCGAGTCGAAGCGCTCGAGGGTCAGGTGCTGATGTTCCCGTACCGACAAACCCGTCGCGGCGATCACCTCGGGTTCGCACATCCAGTCCTGGGAGACGGCGACCTCCAGGCCGGAGCAAGGCCAGTCCCCGAACTGGCGCACCAGGGCGGCATAGTCCTCCGGCGACTGGTCGAACCGACCTCGCAGGGCGATCTGGGTAAAGGCTCCCGAATCGAGCATCCAGCCGTCGGCCTGACCGACGAAGGCGATGTTGCCCGTTCGGCCGGCCAGGACGTTGGCCGAAATGCAAACGGGATGCCCGCGCAAGCTGAGCGGCCATCCCATGCGGGGTCGATGCACGCCGACGAAGAAGCGCATCGTTCTATGCCGACGCCGGCGCAGTGGCGCCGATCACCAGACGCCCGGGCCGAAAGCGGTCGAACCGCTCTAAATAAGCCTGCAGCTCCGCGAGGGTGGTGAAGGCGAGGATCGCAAGATCGTCGCGGCTGACGCAGGCGGCGCCGCCGCCGCTATCGAGGCTGCAGGTCTCCTCGGCCCCGTCGGCGTGATGCAGCCGTGTCGCCGGGCCCCACTCGCCGCCATAGCCGTCATAGCTCAGCCGATAGGCCAGGCCATGATCGGCGCAGAACGTCTGCAGCGTCTCGAACTCGCCGCTGTTGACCTCGGTCCCGTAGAGATCGACCCCGTCGATCCCCGCGCTCAGGTAGGCGACGAGCTCGTCGCGGCTGCCGAAGCTGTCGCCCCAGTCTGGGCCGAGCCGTTCGTCCTCGATCGCCTCACACAAGGCGTCGAGAATATGGGCGGGCGCCGATCCGCCGATGACGATGCTGGCGCTTACGCGATTACCCACGGGCGGCCTCCAGCGCTTCATCGAGGAGCGCCGTGACGTCGGCGACATCGTAGTCGGCGTGGGTGATCAGGGCATAGCCGCCGCCGAACGCGCCGGGCCGGCTGCGCGAGCAGTCATTGGCCCAGGTGAAGCCGGTCGGCAGGGCCGAGGGCGCGAGGCGGCGGATGAGCTCGGCGATGGCGATGACCTGGGGGTCGCCATCGCCATGGATCCACACGCCGCCAGCGCGGCGATAGATGCGCGCGCCGATATCGAACGCATTGGAGTCGGCGTAGAGGGCGGCGACACCGGAGAGGGGGTCGTCGGGATCGGACGCGGGGAAGTACGGCGCGAGAGCCGCCGGCAAGGCCGCCTCGTAGCCAGTCAGGCCGAATGCGGAGATCAAGCGATCCGCCTCCGCCTCGGCGCAGTCGAGCTCGAAACTGAGCTTGGTGTAGTGGTCGGCCATGGGAGCCTCCTGATTCGGGTACGCCCGAATCCGCCCTCCCTTTGGCTTTTCCCTGGGCCTCACACCGGGCCAGAGGCCTCGCCGAAGGCCCCCGCCGGCAGGCTCCAGGGCCGGCTGATCACCGGCAGGCGCCAGTCCGCCGCCTCCGCCTGGGCGACCAGGTCGGGCCGGGCGAGGGCGGCGGGGTGAGGGCGGCCCCGGTCGGCCAAAGCGACCACGCTGGCACACCGCTGGATCGTGAGGCCCGACGCCGCCTCACGCGCGGCGATGTGGCGGAACTGATCGGGGAAGACCGCGCGGATCGTCGCCCACTGGTTGGGCGAGCCGAAGATGCAGGCCCGGCAACTGAGGCGGCCCCAGCCAAGCTGGTAGGCCAGATGCGGCGTGACCCCGAAGCGCTCGATGAGCCGCCAGACCTCGGCCTCCGGCCAGCCGTGGATCGGCCGCCAGTGATCCACCCGTCGCGCCGGCGCGCGGCCGCCGCCTGTGGCCGTGCGATGCGCCTCGAAGGTCAGATAGCGAGCCCGTCCGGGGCTCTCCTCGGCGCGCTCGCCGGTAACCACCAGGGTGCGGCCGTCGAAGAAGCGCGCCTGGCCGCGGATCGCGGCGGCGAGGACCTCGATCTTCAGCACGCTCGAGCACCATCTCACCCGAAGGTCGGCGCTGACCTGGGGAAAGCGCCCGCGCCAGCCGGGCGGCCCGGCGCCGCCGGCGCGGCCGAGGCCGCCGTCGGGCAGCTCGAAGAGAACGGCGCCGGTCGGGTCGCCCTGGCGGTCCATCTCGCCGAGAAAGCCGCCGGCCCGCCAGGACCGGTAGAGCGGCACGCCGAAATAGCCGGCGACAGCGCGGCAGTAGGGGAGGGTGCAGGGCCAGTCGATGAACGGCTGGTCGCCATCGACATCGTGGTGATGCAGCTCGATGCGCGATGCGGGGACGCCGGCCTCCAAGAGGTGCAGCAGGCAGGCCAGCGAATCCTTCCCGCCGCTGAACGCCAGCAGGACGCGGTCGTAGGCCGCTAGGTCCGGGACCGGACCGGCAAGGCAGGCGGACGCCCTATCCATCGCCCGGCTCGCCGATCGCCTCGCCGCAGAGCATGGCGACGGACCAGGCCGGCGGACACCAGGCCTCCATGCCGGCGAGGTGGCGAGCGGTCATCGCCCCGGTGAAGAACTCGACGGCGAGGTTCTGGCGTCGCTCTCCGACGTAGCCCTGGACGGCCACTCGATCGCGCCAACCAGCCTCGATCGCCGAGACGTCAGCCTCGTCGACCACGAGGCCGCCGCCGTCGAGGCCGTCGCAGAGCGCTTCGACCTCGGCCCCCTTCAGCGGGTCGGCGGCTCGGCCGTCCGCGAACACGTCGAGGATTTCCGGGCTCTCGTAGCCATCGGCGGCGTGGGCTTGCAGCAGGCGCAGGCCCGCCAGCAGCGCGCCGAGCTGGCGCGCGTCGATCTTGATCAACATCGGGGTCTCCTGGGTTAGGGGGCGAGATGCGCCGCGCGAGGCGACGCTCAGTGCGGCCGGCGAAGGCCGGCGAAGAGGCCTGGCGCGCCATCGATCCGATCGGGCGTGCCGGCGAAGGCGTCGAAGACGGTCATCCAGCGGGCCATTGCCGGCCGCATGCCCTCGGCCGCCACCTCTTCGGCCACGGCCGCCTGCCAGCGGGTGAGGCTGCGCGGCGCCGTGGCGATGATCGCGTCGATCTCGGCCGAATCTAGCAGCCCTTCGGCGCGGATGAAGGCGGTCATCGAGCCGGGTCGCGGCTGGGCGCCTCGGCGGCCGAGCACGGTCTTGCGCCAGAGGCCTTCGACGGTCCGAAGCCGGGGCTGGGCGCGGGCTTCAATCAGCACGATCTGCCGCAGCTGGGCGCGCGGCAACGATCGGACCTCGTCCGGCTTGGCCGCCGTGCAGAAGAAGCAGGCCGATTTCGGCGGGACCGGCAGGCCGGCGCGCTCGATGCGGGCGATGCAGTCCGCCCGGCTCCAGCCCCACTCCCGCAAGGGATAGCGATGGCGGTAAAGCGGATCGTCGAGGTCTCGTACCTCGGCGTAGCGGCGATCATCGGCGGGGCCGCAGTCATAGCCGATCAGCTTGACGACCCTGTCGCCCCGCGCCCAGGTCGCGATGGCCGGCGGCCAGCTCTGGGCCCAGGCATGCTGGGGCGCGACCTTCCATTTGAGGGAGCAGGTCCCGCGGCCGAAGGCGATGCTCGGCAAGGTGCCGTTGGTGATCAGATTCTCGGTCAGAGTCCGGTAGGCAGGCCAGTTCTTGAAGCGGCGCGGAACATAGCGGACGATTTCGGAGGGCACGCCCCGATCGGCCAGCCAGGCCCGGAAGATCGGGATGAACAGATAGGTCTCGGGCTTCTCCGCGCCCGTGTCGGCGAACAGCACCATGTCGATGCGCTCGCCGCGCTCGAGCAGCTCGATGAGCATGGCGGTGGAATCCACGCCGGCGCCCCAGGCGACGATCACCGGAACATCGATGTGGGGATGGTTCATGGCGGCCTCCGGAGCTGCGCCGGCGAAGGCCCCTGCCTGCGCCCGGCTCGTCCGGCGCCGCCCTCCCTTTGACCTCCCGCCGCAGGCCCTATGGCCGCGGCGCATCGGTCCGGACCGGGTAGGGGAGGGCGGTCCCCATCCGGCTCCGAACCGCGCGACGGGTAGTCGTGGATCCGCAGGGGAAGGCGTAGACGTGGTTGCCGCGATGGCGCAGGCGTCGGAATGGGCCGTCGCGCAGCGCGCGCTCGATGTAGGCGCCGCCGGTCTCGCCAGCAGCCAGGGGCGGGGCGCCGTGCCGGCGCAGGGTCTCGTAAGCGTAGCGGGCGCCGCTGTCGCCGTGCTTGAGCTTCATCAGCGCCCGCGAGCTGATCACTGTGGCGTCGTCGGCCAGCCACAGGGTGCGGGCCGTCGCGCGGCCGAGATAGAGGGCCGACGAGGCCGCGTAGATGCCGCCGTAGTGGCCCGCGAAGGTCACGTGGCCGTCCCGATCCACGCGCGGGACCGGGTCGGAATAGGCCAGGCAGACCGAGTAAAGCGGGCGGCCGTCGTTACCGGTCTTGTCCTGCCCAAGGCCCGCCAGGGCCCGGCGCAGGAACCAGGTCTCGGCGTTACCCGGCACATGGTCGAGCAGCAGGAAGCGGCCGAGGTCGCAGGACCGCGCACCCGACGCGCCGTAGGCGTCGGCGGCGCGGGGCTGCACCGGCACGCTGAACACCGCCACCCCGACCAGCTCGGCCGATCGGTTGCGGCGCGCTTCCATCAGGCCGTAGGCGGCGATCGCCACAGGGTAGGAGCCGGAATAGTGGTGCCGGACGATGAAGCCGCGCGCCTCGGCCGTGCCGCTCAAGCGCACCACGCCGTAGCGCCTGGGGTCCAGCGGTTCGCGTTGCGGGCGGTAAGATTGCCGGCGCTCGCGCCAGCGCTGGGCCACGAAGGGAAGATCGAGTTGCATGGGTTCCTCCTTGAGGGACCGATCCCTCGCCCCACGCCGCCCCGCCTTTCTTCTCCCATCCGGGGACGGCCGCGGGCGCGCGCGCAAAGACCCGCCGGCGGGGGCCGGCGGGTCGCAGTTCGCGAGGGACTACGAGCGCAAGGCGCGGCGGATATGGGTCGCGTAGGCGCCCACCGCCTTCCAGTAGGCCGCCATCACCCCCTTGTTCTGGGCCCAGCTGATCTGGGCCCGGCGCCGCGCGTCGGCGGCGAGGTCGCCGAGCACCGCCGCTAAGGCTGCCGTCACCGCCGGGTCGAGGCGGCGTAGAGCCGTCACGGCCGGCAGACCCAGAACCGGATTGCCGACCTCCCGGCGTGCGCTCCGCGACGGGCTCATCGGGCCGCCACAGGCGCCGGCGGTTGCTCGAAGCTCCACACCATCACCTGCTCCGCCCAGGCCTCGGGCGGGGTCGTGTGGCGCGCGGCCGCCAGGTCCATGGTTACGGCGTCGCCTTGCCCGAGCAGCCGCAGGTTTGCCGCCAACTGATCGAGCTCATCGGGGTATTCGCCGGCCTCGCCGAGCGAGACCACCAGCTGGGCCAGCATCGAGGTGGTCTCCATCAAGGCGCCCCGAACGGCCGCCCCAGCCGATGGACCTTGCCGATCACCGCGTTGCGGGTGATGCCGCCGAGCTGCTTGGCGACCTGGGAGCCGCTGAGCCCATCGGCCCACAAGACCTTCAGGCGCTCGACGCGGTCTTCACTCCAACCGAGCTGGGACATCGGGAAAATCCTCCAGACGCGCTCCCTTCGAGCGCACCCGGCCCCTCCCTGCCTTTCTCCTTTCCCCCACGCCTCGCCGCAGCCCTCACGCCGCAACGGGCCGGCGGGGCCGGCGCAATGGCGTAGTCCAGCGCCTTGAACCCGGGGATGCGGTAGAGGCCGCCATCCTCTGCCTGGAAGACCAGGCCTCGGCGGCCCGGGAGCCGGACCGCCCGCAGCTGGGTGAAACTGCGCCCATTGCGGAACTGGATCGGCGCGGCGAACACCACCAGCTGCCCCGGCCGCGGGGTGGGCCTGGCCCGGATCGCCCGGCGCTCGGCCAGCCGGGCCCGGCAGCGGGCGCGCCAATTCAGGGCGAAGGCCTGGTCAGGAGGTCGAGAACCTCCGCCGGGCAGGCGTCCTCCACCGGGCCCATCGATTCCGACATGTCCTTGTATCCGAAGACGTAGCCCTCCCGGTCGCGGGGGTTGTAGCGCACCAGGCAGACCAGCCCCCACACCTCCGTGCCGCCGGTCGTTGCCGCCACGTGCTCGACGGCGGCGTAGTAGGTACTCAGACCCACCAGCCGCGACGCCAGGACGCGCGAGCGGCCCTCGGGCCGCTCATAGGTGAATTGGCCGTCGAGATAGGCCTTCGGGGTCGGATGGCCCCCGAGCGATCGCATGAACAGCCAGCCCATGGCGGCGTGCTCCTTTGTCGTTGAACGGTTCGAGGGTGATCAGGCGGCCAGGGAGGCCGCCGCGTCCGCCGGCTGGCTGAAGGCCAGCAGGAAATCGACCGCGCGCTGGGCGTGGCCCGAGGCTTCCAGAAGGGCGCCCGGCCGGTCCTTCAGGATCCTGGCCCAGTGGGCGAGGTAGGCGGCGTGGCTGTCGAGCAGCTGCGGTCTGAGGCCGATGCGCAGCCCCAGGGCCGCGGCGCCGATCTCGGCGCAGAGCTCCTCGAAGGCGTAGGCCGCGTCGCCGAAACGGCGGCCGAACTCGCGGTTCAGCCGAAGCGCCGCGCCCGACCAATGCAGTTGCTCGTGGGCCTTGGTCGCCAGGAAGTCGTCGACCGAATGGAAGGCCTCGGGCGCCGGCAGGCGGATCAGATCCCGCGAGGGAATATAGCAGGGCTGGCCGCCGCCATAATCGATCTGAGCCGGGATGGCGTCGAGGATGGCGTTGTGGGCCGCCGCGCGGACAGCCGGATCGACGGCCGGGGCGGCGCGGAAGCGCTCCGGGCAGTCGGTCAGCTGGTCGGCGTTGAAGACCGCGTAGGTCTTCAGGTAGCGCATCACCTTGGGGTCGGCGTCCTCGCCGACGGGATCGCCCGCCTCGCCGCCGCAGCCATCCTCGACGACGCGGGTCTTGTAGAGGATGGCGAGCGAGCCCTTGGCGCCCTTGGCCACCGGCGCGCCGATCGCCAGGGCCTGGCGGAAGGTGAACCAGTAGGGCGAGCCGTAGCCGCGCAGGGCGCCGGCGAAGAACAGCAGCCACGAATTGCTGCCGGTGAAGGGTTCGCCGTTGGCCCGCAGCGGGAGGGCGGGGTCGGCGCCGGCCTGGCTCCAGGCTTGGCGCCACGGCGGCGTGCCCGCCTCGATGCGGGCGATGATGTCGGCCATCAGGTCGTCTAGGGGCGTGGACATGGGAACCTCGGGAGCGCGGCCCCGGACCCATTCCGGAGCGCTTGCCCGCTCCGTCCCTTCCTTTCCCCTCCGATGGCGCCGGCCGCGCCAGCACGAAAAGAGCCGCCGGGTCGGGCCGGCGGCTCCTCGCGCTGTCGATCGCCTCTACGCCGCCGCTGGCAGGATGTTCTGCGCCGGCCACTTGGCCAGGATGGCGGTCAGCACGTCCGGCCGGTCGGTCGGCACGAACACCCGCGGCGTGTAGCTGATGATCTCCACAAAGCAGCCCAGCGCCGTGAACACCGAGCGCTGCGAGGCTGCGCCGACGATCTCGAGGCGCTGGCGATCCATCACCTTGGCGCGCCGCAGCCAGAGGCCACCGGCCAGGGCGACCGAGGCGCCTTCGCCGAGCACCAGGCGACTGGCGGCGTCGCCATCACCGACCGCGCTGGCCGTATCCGTCAGCCCCAAGGCGATCTTGAGCGGAACGACCTGGGCGGGGTCAAGCACCCGCCCGAGCCAGCGTCGCCCGTCCGGCGCCTTGAGCCGGCGCACCGAAGTCCCCTTGTGCGGCAGGCTCGCCCAGATCGGCAGCAATAGGCCGGTGACCAGCACCAGCTCGCGGGTGACCCAGGGATCGGCCTGGGCGATCTCGGCGTCCCAAGCGGCGCGCCAGATCGCCTCCTCGCAGGCCTCCCAAGCCGATTCCTCGAAGCCCTTCAGCGAGGCGATGGTGCGCTTCTCCGGGCGGATCAGGCGGACGGCCGGGATCAGTCGGTCGTCGTCGTTGGTGGTGGTCAGGCCCTGGATAACCAGCGCCGCGCGCCCGGACTTGGCGTTGACGGCGAACACCGTCGCCTCCGGATCGAGGCCGGCCAGGGCGTCGTCGGCGGCGAGCAGGGACCGGCGCGTGCGGACCTGGAAGCTGAGCAGCTTGGTCTCAGCGCCGGTGACCGCGTCGGTGCGGATCACCTCCTCGCCCTTGATCACCAGGTCGTCGGCCTCGATGTCCTCCATGCCGCGGTCCAGGGCGCCGGCGGCCGCGGCCCGCTCCAGGATGCTGGAGAGGATCTCGTCGAAGGCGGCGAACAGGGCGTTCTGATCGGCGATCCGCAGCGCCAGCAGCCGGTTGAGGAAGGTGTTCATCGGCGGCAGGTCGTCGGACTTCTTCAGGCCGCCGACATGGTCGAGCAGCCGCAGGCCGGTCTTGGCCTCGAAAGTCTCGCGGTCCATGGCCTCGACGTTGCCGAAGTGCAGAGCGACGTAGAAGGCCTGCAGCGCCCGGTGCGCCCACGGGCTCTCCAGGTTGTCCTCGGCGCGGAAGAGGCCGTTGCCGGCCGTGCGACGCTCGCCCCGGGTCAGGGCGCCCAGGCTGTCGAGCCGCCGGGCGATGGTCGAGGTGAACCGCTTCTCGCCGTGGATGTCGGTAGTCACCGGCCGGAACAGCGGCGCGCAGGCCTGGTTGGTGCGATGCGAGCGGCCCAGCCCCTGGATGGCGGCGTCGGCCCGCCAGCCGGGCTCCACCAGGTAGTGGACCCGGCGCTGCTGGTTCTGGACGCTGAGGTCGGCGTGGTAGCTGCGGCCCGTGCCGCCGGCGTCGGAGAACACCAGCACCCGCTTCTTGGCCGCCATGAAGGCGTCGGTCTCGGCCTTTGCGGCCGAGGCGCTGCGCCGCTCGACGACGCGGCGGCCGTCGCGCCGGACCACCCGACGGCTGCGGCCGGTGATCTCCGCCACCATCTCGGTCCCGAGGGCATCGAGGACCGCGTCCAGAACGCCCGGGACGGCGGGCAGGCAGGCCAGGTGGGTGACCAGTTCCTCACGCAGCCGCAGCGCCTCCTGGCTGACCACGGGGGCGCCGTCGACCATCACCGGGACCATGGTGACATTGCCGTCCTCGTCCTCCACGGCGTCCATGGCCATGATCGGGAAGGCGCCCATCAGGTAGTCGAGCACCTGGTCCTTGGGCGTCAGGTCGACGGCGAGGTTGTTCCACTCCTCGGCCGGGATCTCCGCCAGGCGGCGCTCCATCACCGCCTCATTGGTCGAGACGACCTGCACCACGGCGCTGCGCCCCTCGCCGAGATCACCTCGGATCGAGGCCACGAGGGAGGGGGACTTCAGACCGGCCAACAGGTGACCGAAGAAGCGCAGCTTGGAGCCCTCGAACGCCGACATGACGGCGGAAGCGGCCTGGCCGGACTTGGGCTTGCCGTCCTCGCTGATGCCGACCGCCTCCAGGGCGGCGCGCAGGTTCTGGTGGATCAGCTGGTAGGCGTCCGCCCAGGCGTCCCAGATGGCGATGTCGTCCTCGGTGAGCGGATGGCGCAGGGCGTCGTATTCGACGCCGTCGAACGACAGCGAGCGGGCGATGTAGAGGCCCATCGCCTTCAGCTCCCGGGCGATCAGCTCCATCACCGCCACGCCGCCGGTTTCGACGGCGTCCATGAAGGCTTCCCGGGTAGGGAAGGGGGCTTCGGGCCCGCCCCACAGGCCGAGCCGGGCGGCGTAGGCCAGGTTCTCCGGTGTCGTGGCGCCCGTTGCCGAGACATAGAGGATGCGCGCGTTGGGCAGGCGGTTCTGCAGGGCGAGCCCCGCCATGCCCTGTTGCGAGGCCTTCTTCGGGCCTCGGCCGCCCTTGCCCCCGCCGGCGGCGTTGGCCATGGCGTGCGCCTCGTCGAAGACGACGACGCCGTCGAAGTCGGCGCCGAGCCAGCTGACGATCTGGTCCAGCCGCGAGGGGCGGTCGCCGCGGGCCGGCTGCCGCAGCGTGGCGTAGGTGGTGTAGAGGATGCCCCGGTCGAGCCGGATGGCGTCGGCCTGTTTCCACGACGACTGCGGGGTGATGTCGGAGGCGGCGCCGCCGATCGCGCCCCAGTCGCGCCGGGCGTCCTCCAGGAGGGCGTCGTTCTTGGACAACCAGACGGCCCGCTGCCGGCCCTGCGCGATGTTGTCGGCGATCACCCCGGCGATCTCCCGGCCCTTGCCGCAGCCCGTGCCGTCGCCGAGGAAGAAGCCCTTGCGGAACGATACGGCGCCAGGATGGTCGTCCCTGACCAGCACCACCTGGTGCGGCGCCTCGCCGAGGATCCAGGCGCCAGGCAGGACTTGGGCGTGCGCTTCGCCGGCGTAGATCACCGTCTCCATCTGCGCGTCCGACACCAAGCCCTCGGCGGCGACCTTCGTCGGCAGCTGCGGCCGGTAGGTCGGCGCTGGCGGCGAGACCGAAGCCATGGGGCCGGATTCCACGAGCGGCGAGGGGTGGGGCTGCACCTGCGGGAACGCGATGCGGCCGAGCGCATAGGCCTGGTATAGGCCGACGTCGTGGCCCTCGCCCGACCAGGGCTTGGTCTCATAGGCGAGCGGGGCGGCGGTGTTGAGGAAGGCCAGCCGCGTCGACGGCGAGGCCAGGGATCGGGCCCGCGGCGCGAGCACGGCGACCTGCGACAGCGCCCGGAACTGGCGCGGCTGGGCCGTCGGCCGGGCGACGACGCCGGCGGCTGCGCGGGCCGCATCGGCCAGGGTCTCCGCCGCGATCACCGGCGCCAACGCCGCGTCCGCAACGCCGCGGTCGATGACCAGCAGGCCGGTCTCGACAGAGGTTCCGTGCTTGGCGTAGGCCCGGGTTGGGAAGGCGAGCCGCTGGACGACCTGCCCGCGCTCGGCGAGGCGGCGCAGAGCCGGCGCGTCCTCGAACAGGCGGGCCGGGACGACCGCCGCCAGACGCCCACCCTCGGCCAGGCAGTCGAGGGCGGCGTGCAGGTGCGCCTCCAGGTGCTGGAACGGCGGGTTGGCGACGACGGCGTGGAACCCGCCCGAGCCCGGCAGGATGTCGCGCAGGTGCTGGGCGTCGTGCGCAGATCGCGCGGCGGTCGGGAACAGCCCCTCGAGAAGGCCCGCGCGGCCGGCGGCCAGCTCGTTGAGGGTCAGGGCCGCGCCGCAGGCCTCGGCCAGGACCGCGAGCATGCCGGTGCCGGCCGAGGGCTCCAGCACCTGGTCGCCGGGCCGGACCTGGGCGGCCAGCACCGCCAGGGCGCCCAGCTGCGGCGGGGTGGAGAACTGATCGAGCGCCACCTGCTCTTCGCTGCGGCGCGTGTGGGTGAGGCCGAGGTCCGCCAGGTTGGCGAGCAGAGCCGCGATCTCCGCGGGCGCGTCCTCGAGCCGGCCGATCTGCGGGCCGAGACGCCGGATCTGCAGCACTAGCGCCGCCTCGACGGCGTCATAGGCGTCGCGCCAGATCCAGGCCCCCTCGGTGTCCGATCCCCCGAAGGTCGTGGTCATCACGCTGGCGACGAGGCGGCGGTCCAGGGCCCGCGAGCGGTTGAGCTGCGGGCAAAGCGCCCGGGCGGCGGCCAGGATGTTGGCGGCCTTGTGGTCGGCGCCGTCGGTCGACGCGGCGAACAGGGGAAGCATGGCGTTCATGGAGCGGGTCCGGATCACCCGCAGCGGAGGGCGCCTCCCTCCAGTCCCGACGGGCTCGCCCGTCCGCCCCCTGTCTTTTCCCTTTGGCCTGCGGGTGCTGACGCACCTCAATCAGCGCCGCCGATTCTGGACCAGCACGTCCATGGGACGTACAGGTGTCGGGGAGGAGCAGCGCCCATGCCGGCTGGCCAGGACCCCATCAAGGCGATCGACGAACCCAGCGCCGAACGCACGGCGCTGCGGCCCGTCGACCACGCGGCCTTCTTCGGGGCGCTGGATCAGCCTCCGGCGCCGACGGACAGGCTGACGGCGGCGTTTGCGCGTCATCGGAAGACCGTCGTGTCCCGGTGAGGCGAGACGCGACGCGCTAATGCGTCTCGAGATCGAAGAAGGTTTGCGGCGCCGCTTTGAGCGAAGGCCTTTAGGGGTCGGCGTCTACTCCGTCCGCGCGACCACGCCGGCGCGACGATCTCGGACGCGCGTCATGAACCGCGCGCGGACAGCGTTGAACAGAGCCGGCGGCAGAAAGCCGTAGGCTGCGCTTTCGGGACCCCTGTCGCCCACCCGACGAAGATCAGGGCCGGGCCAGACAAAGCTGTTGCCCTCGCTGACGACGATCCAGGACCGCTCGCTGTCGAGACCCAGGCGGATTTTCGTGGCCTGGGGCAGCTCGATGGCGTCGTCGGGGTCCTTGGGCGGGCTATGGGTGACGGGCAGGACGTAGACGACCTTGTCCCCGCCATCAGTCTCGACGGCGAGGACCACGGCGCAGGGCCGATCCTTGACGCCCTCCTCGCGCCCAGCGGCGGCCTCACTGCGCCAAAGGTAGGAATAGCGGATGACAAGGCCGGCCCGCGGGGTCGGCCAGCTCATGGCTTCCAGTCTTTGAGCTCATCATCGAGGTGGGCGAACTCGGCGGGGTACTCGGCCGTGGCGATCAGCTCCAGCACCTCATCCGGCAGATCCTCCGACCGGAAGACCTGCCGATCACGACGCTTCAGCCGGTCGTATTCCGCCGCCGAGATCATTACCAACCGGTCGCGTCCATGCTTGGTGATGCGGACCGGCTCGGCCAGGGCCTGGTCCGCGAGCGAACCGAAGTTCTTGATGAAGTCCGCGGTCGAGATGCGCATGCTCGCCTCCCAGTTTGACGAGTTATACATATAACTCACATCTTTGATTGACGCGAGCGGTATTCAGTCGGCGGTCACGCGGCCGCGCCAGCGTGCGATCAGTCCCAGGATCGCCTCGCGTCCGATCAGAGCGTCGGGATAGACGTTGTTGCGGCCGATGAAGCTGGCGACCTGCAACAGGTCGCGCACGGCGAGCTCGTCCAGCAGCCACATCTCGGTTGGGTCGAAGCCGCCCAGCTCGGCGGCGTTCCACCAGGCGAGCAGGAAGTTGGCCGCGACCCGGCTGCCGCTGGTGTCCTCGCTGGCCAGCGCAACGAGGCGCGCCAGCGCGATCTTGGTCTCTTCGTCCATGGCGTCCTCCAATGGCAAGGCTATCCGTAGCGCTCACCGGGGGCAGAGCAAGAGCCCCCGCCCGAAGGCGAGGGCTCCGCTCGGTCAGGCGGCGATTTGATCGGCGGCCGGATCGGCGGCCGCCACAACGCCGCCCGCGTCGTCGCCGGCCGCCTCCTCGCCCTCATCGCCGTCTTCCGGTGCGTCGGGCAACCGATCCCAGGCCAAGGCCGGCGGGGCCCACTGGCGCTCGGCCGCCGCCTCGGCGACGAAGGTGACGAGCTCGTCCTTCTTCAGGGTCTTGGCCCGATCGTCCTCGACCTCCATCTCCTCGAGCAGGCCCAGGAGCTGCTTCTTGGAGTGGACGGCGAGATAGGCCTCGTCCGGGGTCCAGTGCGCCGAGATGTCGGCGCCGCAGAGGGCGGCGATCTCGGCGGCTTCGGCCCGGGCCGCGTGCCGCAGGGACGTGGTGCGGCCCTCCCGGACATTGAGCGAGATGGCCGTCAGCTCGGCCATCAGCGCCATCTTGTCCCCGTGGGCGAGGGTCTCGACCCAGGGGATCGGCCGCAGCCCGCTGGCCTTGTAGGCGGCGCGGCGGGCGTCCAGCCGGGCGCGGACCTCGCCGTCCAACGCCGGGATCGCCGGCGTCGAGCCGCGGCGATAGCCGGTGGCGTTGATCGCCGCCGCCGACTCCTCGATGCTGCCCGAGCTGTGCAGCGCCAGGTTCTTGAACAGCTGCGCCACCAGCACGGTCAAGGCCGCCCCCGGATCGTCGGCCAGGTCGCGGATCAGGCCGCGGGTGGCCACGTCGGTCCGCGTCTCATGGAAGACGTGGCTGGAGCCTTCGACCTCGACATCGGCGCGCGGGACCTCGACGTCGTTCGAGGCGCGGCCATAGCCGCCCGACGGCGCGCCATCCTCGTCCTCGTCTTCCTCGCCGTCGATCTCGTCCGGGAGCTCCTCGGCCGGAACCGGGACCGAATAGAAGGTCGCCGACAGCCCATAGCCGTCGGCCGGCGTCAGCAGCACCGCCCCGATCCGGCTGCGGGCGAGCGGCGCCGCCGCGACCGCCATCTGGGCGCTGAACAGCGGGCACAGCGCCGCCGGCGCCTCCTCCGAGAGCGCCTCGACATCCTGCAGCTCGCCGGCGACGCGGGCCACCTCCGCCCGGGCCGCCGCCAGCGCCGCCGCCTGGGCCTCGGTCAGGTCGCGGCCGTAGACATAGGGCAGGTTGAAGAAGCCGTCCGGCGCGCGGTAGCCGCCATCCGGGCCGACATAGACGGCCAGGCCGGCCGCCTTCAGGTGCGCCACGATCGGTTCGATGCGCGCCCGCCAGGCCGTCTGCAGGACCTCCGGATCGAGCAGGCTGTCGGGAAGCTCGCCGAACAGGTCGGTCGACACCCGGCCGCCGGCCGCGACGTAGCGGTCCATGCCGACCAGGACGAAGCGGTCGTCCTGGACCGTGGCGCGGTCGCCCTCCACCACGGTGCGCAGCTGGTAGTCGTGGAAATGCCCGTCGAGCGCGGTCTGGGCGATTTCGGCCTGCTGCTTCTTGTCCGGCAGACGCGCGAACAGCCGCACCTGCTTGAGGGTCAGCTTGCCGTTGCGCAGGGCCTTCAGCACGCTGGGATGGACGGCCGCCAGGGCCTCCAGCCGCTTGATCTCCAGTTCGGCGTAGCCCAGCGCGCGGGCGATGCCGGCGGTGTCCATCTTGGCTTTGCGCAGCTTGCCGATGGCGCCGATGATGTCGGCGATATGGACCGGCGCCACCTCGGCGTTGGGCAGGACGATGGCGGCGGCCTGCTGGGCCTTGCTCACCGCCAGCTTGCAGACCACGGGATAGTCGTCGTCGAGGTCGCCGCGATCGCGCAGGGCCAGCAGGGCGAAGCGGCGGCGGCGGCCGTCGAGGGCCATGAAGGGCTGCTCGCCCTTGCGACCGGCCCGCACGATCGGCGGGATCAGGACGCCGGCGGCGAGCACGGTTTCGGCGAGCTGCGGCACGCCGTCGTCGGCCGGTTCCTGGAAGCGGAGGTTCTCCGGCGCGAGGCCGAGGTCGCCGAGGCGGACGGTGATCTCGTCCATCGGGGTGACGGAAGCGGTCTGGATGTCGGTCATGAGGGTCAGGCTCCAGCGCCTGGGCGAGGGTCATCCTGCCCCTGGGCGCGCCCACCCCAGCCCTTCCTTCGGCCTTTGACGGCGGGGTCACGCGCCGGCCCCTCAGGCGGGCCGCGCCGCCTCGTTCCAGTCTCCATGCGGCTCCGGCGGCAGGGCGATGGTCGGCGTCACGCCGTCGCGGCGCAGCCGCGCGGCCAGGATCTCGGCCGACGCCTCGCCGTCCTTGCCCCGGTCCGCGGCGATCAACACGGATCGCACGCCCTGCGGCGCGGACCAGCGCTTCAGGTTGCGCGTCGACTGCAGGGCCCAGCCGGGCAGGCCGAAGCGTTCGGTCGCCGACAAGGTGGTGAACACCCCTTCGGCGACCAGCATCTCCGGCGCGGCGGGGTCGAGCCGCACGGCGCTGCCGGGCGGGACCAGGCCCACGGTCTTGCGCGGCAGCCGCAGGTCGAGGGCCCGCTGACCGTTGGCGGCGAGATAGGTGACCTCCACGGCGCTGAAGGATCCGTCGGCGGCGCTGATCGCCACCAGCAGGGCCGGGCGGCGATAGCGGCTCTCGGCATAGGCGGATACCGGGGTCTCGCCGCCGTGACGCAGGACCTGCGGCCCCGGCAAGGCGCGCTGGATGTGGCGCAGGCGGCAATGCCGCTCGGCCAGCGCGCCGGCGACCGGCCGGCCGGCCTCCCACAGGCGCCGGGCGGCGTCGAGCCGCCGGACGTCCGGCTCAGGCGCGCCCGCATGGTCGACACCCGGGCCGAACGACACCGAACGCGGCGCATTGTGGGCGTCGATCAGGCGCTTGGCGCGCAGGTCGTCGAGCACGGCCTGCCAGTCGCCGTCGCCGAAGGTGTGGACGATGACCCGATCGTCCTTCAGCAGCAGCGACACGGAACGGTCGGCGCGGCTGTGGCCGGGCGCCGGGATGTTGGCGCGCCGGCCGCCGTCGTAGAGGTCGCCGCCCAGCACCTCGACGATCGCCCTCAAGGACATGGCCGGCGCTCCGGCCGCGGGGGTTGCGCAGATCTCGGCATGGTCTCGGCTCCTCGGCGTCTGCGACGCTCCTCTGTTCGCCCCCCGCCGCCCTTCCCCAACCTTTCGGCCAGTGCTCTAGATTCCGCGCCTAGTCCCTGGATGGGAAGGCCAGGTAGAGCGCGATCGCGGCGCCGGCCGCGCCCAACGCCCACCAGGTCAGAGGGCCTGGCCGCTCGGGATCGGCCCAGGATGTCGACGACGGTCACGCCGACCATCAGGATCGGCACGGCCAGCAACAGCTCGCGGGCACGTCGCCAGATGCGCCCGAACCGGGCGCGGCGGGTCGTCGACGTCGGGCCGTCCATCGTGCCTCCTGGAGCGTCCGGTCCACACGAGGACCGGCGTTCGGGCAGGCCGGGAGCGGCGACCCCTCGTCAGGCGTGCCGCAGCACCGGATAAGTCATGGCCCTTTTTAGCCAGGAAGTCACCTGTCGCACCCCCTGAAAATGCCGGCTGGCGATGGCCGCGACGGCCCTGGGGACGCCCCAGTCTGAAGCCCGTCCGACAGGCGGTCTCTCGGTTTGGCGTTCTGGCCGGCGACGGCTTGCAGCCTCGTCCGGCGCCGCAACGCGCGGCGGCCAGGCTTTCTTCCCCGGCGCGATGCGCCTCCTCGCGCGGCAACAAAGCCGCCGCCGGCGTCTGACGCCCTGGCGGGTGCGGCGCCGCTCCGCGCCGGCCTCCTGAGCGCCATCGAGACCGCGATCGGCGCGGTCGCGATCAGACAGGAGCAAGACCATGGCCACCATCGGAACCTTCACCCGCCGCGGCGACACCTTCCACGGGGCGATCCGCACCCTCAGCCTCGACGTGGAGCTGGATATCCGCAAGGCGGACAAGGCCAGCGACAACGCGCCGGACTACCGCATCTTCGCCACCGGCACGGGCCGGGGACCGGAGGAGACGGACGCCGAGCTCGGCGCCGCCTGGCGCAAGACCAGCGCCCAGCAGCGGGACTACCTGTCGGTGAAGATCGACGATCCGGCCTTCGCCGCCCCGCTGTTCGCGACCCTGGTCGAAGACGCCGGCGGCGATCGCTTCAACCTGATCTGGACCCGGTCCTGACGGGTCGTGGCGCCGGTCCGGTCGCGGCCGGCGCCGCCTTCCTTAGGGGGCGTTGCGGGGCCCTCCCCGCTGGTGGGGGTCGACGCAGACCCCCGGGGCTGCGGCGCAGGGGGAGGGCGCTCCCCCAACAAAAGTGGATTGCCCAACCGTCAGGCGCCCCGCTACTGTGCCCGTTCAAACGTGAGACCGTGACCTGACGCCACGTTGAAGAGCAGTAGGCTCTAGTCTTTTCGCCGGATCTGTTTTTGGTTCGGCGAACACCACTCTTACTTACTCGCGTAAGAAGTGCTGTCTGACTAATATTCTACTTATCCGATTATCCACTGTAAGCTCTGCAATAAAAGCGCCGGGGCGCAAACATATCTGTACGGCGCGCCGGCGCGTTTCCTGATACGGATTCACGGGATTCGCGATGCTTAACGGGGCCATATCCATTGCCGAAGAAGGACGACAAGCGGGCGACGCCGGCGGGCCGTGACGACGAGGTGTGGATCGCCGCCCACAATCCCGAACACGCCATCCGCGTGCGCAGTCTCACGGCCTATCTGCAGAACGGCGGCGGCCTGAAGGATGTCCGCCTGGTGCAGGGCGAAGACCGGCGTTGGACGATCTTCGTGCGCCTGAGCAGTCGGCCCGGCGAGCACCGGGTCAATATGTTCAAGTCCGACAAGCCCAAGACCTACCGCGACGTCGACCTGGCGCTCGCCTGTGTCCGCGAGGACTTCGGCTATTATGGCCCGGTGACCCTGATCACGGAGCTGACGGCCCCGCTCGAGGGCCCGTGACGGCTGGGCAGGGCTGTGTGGGCAGGATGCTAGCGCTGTTCCGGTTCCCGACGATCGGCCGCGGTGAACGGCGGTCCCGACAACCCATTGTCGCGCTCTAAGTGATGGCGATGTCCAGGTCGTCGAGGATCTGGGCCAGCTCGACGCCGCAATCGAGGAGACGGGGCGTGGAGACGGCCTCCAGTTTCGCAAGCGCCCGGTCGTAGAGCGCGATGCAGCCCTGACCGTTGAGCCGCGAGGCGAAATAGACCCCGTCCGGTTGGTCCGGGTGCGTATAGATCGCGGCCGACCAGGTGCGCGCCAACGTCTGGTCCTTGGCGCCGACCACGTCGGAGGGGACGCCCATCCGCAGGCAGCCGTCGTCCGTCAGATCGATTAGGCGGAGATCTTGGATCACCCGCAGGCTGGCGAGGGACCGCGTCTCGATCTCCGCCATATCGACAATGAAATCGGCGCCTCGGCCGTCAGCCGCGTCGCGCAGGATCGTCTCGACGAAGGCGACCTTGGCGCTGGAGCCGAGATAGACCACGCCATAGGCGTGGCCGGTCGGATCACTGAAGCGGTTGAGGCCCGGGCCCCAGCCCAAAGGGTCGGGGAAACGGGTCTCGTACATCCGCCGCCAGACCTCGCCGGCGGGAACGGTCTTCAAGACCAGCGCGCGTCCCGCGAACGCCGGGCCCGGCATTGCGGGCACGGCCGCCATCTAGCTGAAGGCGCCGGCGGCCTGGTTCTCGGCGACGGCCACGACCGTGTCGACGCGCCCGGTCTTCAGCACGTCGAGGGCGGTCTTGCCGCCCAACTCGGCGTGCGGCGTCTTCAGGAAGCGGAAGACGGTCCAGGGCTGCTCGCCCAGGATCTCGAACAGCTTGGGCAGGCCCGGCAGCGGCAGGCCGGTGTCGGTCACCTGCCAGCGCGGGTATTTCACGCCGCGCGTCGCGCCCTCCAGGCCCAGGATCTCGTGGCGCTTGCGCTTGGTGTTGACGGTCTCGTGCGAGGCGCCGATCAGCGGCCCGAAGTCGCGCGCGGTCAGCATGTCCGGACCCTTCAGGATCTCGGCGACCTTGGTCGCGCCGCGGGCCCTGGCCCGGGCGACGGCGGCGTCGAGCGAGCCTTCCGGCGGCCTCTCGGCCGGGGCCTCAGCCATGGCCTGCGCCCTGCCGTCCGGGGTCACCACATAGGTGATCACATAGGCCTTGCCCGTCCGCTTGGCTTTGGCGGCGGCGTCGGCGTAGCCGGCGATCACCTTGCCCAGCACGCGGGACTTGTTGACGATCCGGCCGTAGCGCACCTTCGAGACCAGAACTTCGGTGACGTCGTCGTCGGCGTGGACCCGCAGGAACTGGCCGCTCGAGGCCGAGCGCGCCGCCCCCGGCTTGGCGCTGCGGGACCGCTTCGCGGTCGCCTGACGATCCTGTTCACGTGGCTGGGCCATGGG
The DNA here is from genome assembly GCF_004299445.1 of Phenylobacterium sp. Taxonomy (GTDB): domain Bacteria; phylum Pseudomonadota; class Alphaproteobacteria; order Caulobacterales; family Caulobacteraceae; genus Phenylobacterium. The sequence goes on from NZ_SCTC01000014.1 coordinate 22,867, forward strand.
GTCTCCTAGCCTCGAAGATGCGCCTTCGCGTCAAACTCGTCAAGTTCATCAGGTCTGTCAAACTCGTCAAAGACCCTTGCCGCCGAAGTTGGCGGCGAAATAGTCGATCACCTGCGACGCCTGGGCGCCCTTGCGGAACGCCTTCTGCGCCTCGAAGTCCAGGCTCGGGAGCATGTGGATCAGCTGATCGTCCCTGAACAGCGGCAGGAGGGCCTCCGGGTCGAGGCCCTCCGTGCGATGCCCGGTCATGATGTTGCCGGCCTCGAGCGCCGCGCCGATCATCACGTCTGCGAGCTGGATGGCGGGGCTGGTCTTGGAATCGACCTGGGTCAGCTCGGTCAGTTTCAGCGGGAACTTGAAGCTGGCGATCGCCGATTGTCGAAGCTCGACCTCCCCCGTGTGGTCGATGAACGCCTGCAGGAGGTCATGGTAGGTGGCGAGGTTCTTCGACTCGTCGTGCTCCACGCGATAGGGGCCGTCAGCCATGACTTCCATCCGGCTGATCAGCGCCTGGATCGTCACCATGGCAAGGTCGGTCGTGACGCCGGGCGTGGCGATCGCCGCCAAGCAATCGGGGCACGCATCCCTGGCCAGGGGCCCTATGGCCTCGGGGATCGCCTGCCAGTTGGTGCGGCGGGCCGCCGCGACGAGGGCGTCGAGGCTCTCAGGCGTCTTGGCTCTCATCGCCTGCTGGAACGCAGCCAGCATGGCCTCGAACGGCGCGGCCCCTAGCATTGTCGGACCGAGGATCGTGAGCAGCGATCCCATCGCGTAGTTCTGGCCGTCGGCGTAGAAGTCGCCGCCGCGCTCGTAATACCAGGGCTCCACGGCGTAGTCGCAGAACTTCAGGACCAGCATGAAGCGCTTGTCCATGACGTGGGTGACGCACTTGTAGCCCTGCAGCAGGTCGCGCAGCAGCGCCAGCAGATGCGGCCGACTGCCAGGCCGGCGCGACAGCGCGCGGTATTTCAGCTCCGGGGCCTGAAGGCGCGGGAAATGCGCCTTGATCAGCCGCGCGGCCTCCTCGTCGCCGATGGCGATCGCCGCCGCGCCCTGGAACCGCTGCTCAGGATTCAGCAGGTCAAAGCCGGTGTAGCCGCTCTCGTCGATCCGGAAACATTCCATCGTCACACCCCCTGCGTCCCCCGCCGCGCCAGGCCACCCGCCGCGCAGATATAGGCCCGCCTCACCGCTTTCGAACCGTCAGAACGACCCGGTCGACGAACACCTCGGCGGCCTCGGCCGCCTGCAGGATCGCGGGGATGAAGTCGCGCTTGATCCGGTCGGCGGCGATCTCGGTGCGGCACGACAGGGTCAGGACGCCGTCGACCACGCCGTGGAAACCGATCTGGCCGAACCAGCTGCCCCAGGCGCCCTCGCGCACGATCGCCCGAAGGTGGCCGGCGATGTCCGGCCAAGGATGGTCCTCGACCCCGGGGCTGAAGATCAGCGGCGGCGGCTCCTCGACAGCTGGCGCGGGGGCGGCGTCCGGCGGTTGCAACTCGCCCTTGGCCTTGAGGATCCGCGCCAGGTTCAGCCGAAGGTCGGCCGCGCCGCGATCCTGACCGGTCAGCTTGCCGAAATAGCCGCAGGGCGAGCGGACCTCCGGGTCCTCGACGGCGATGGCCAGCATCACCAGCACGCGGATCCCATGCTTGCGCCAGCCCCACATGGCGGTCTGGTCATTGTTCCGCTCCGGCTGCGGGAGCAGTTCGGCCGCGGCGGCCGCCACGCGTACGGCGTCCTCTGGCGTGGCGCCGGCCGGGTTGGCGAGCAGGGCAGGGGTGACCAGCGGGGCCAAGGACGGGCAGACCAGGGCGGCCGTCCGAAGCTCGGCGCGGACCATTTCCGCGTACCCCGACGGGTCCGGTTTTCCGCTGACGAAACCGCTGGCTCCCCCCGGAGAGCCAATGGCGCTGGTCGTTCCGGTGCGCCGGCGTGTGTTCGACTCGTCTCTGGCCTCGCCGATCTCGGGCCGCGTAGCGGGCCGACCTGGTGAAGCATGTCGCGGCGGAGCCGCGTCCTTTCCTCGTACAGAGAAACTAAAGTTCTCATGGGACTGTTCTTGGCGCCGGGATTCCGGCGCCCGGGCGCTATCTTTCATCGGGAAGGCGACCGCCTCCGAATACATCGCCCTGCGGGCGGCCGCGGCGTCGCGGATCGCGCCGTCCACCGCCTCCAGCTCATCCAGACGGGCCATCAGCGGGCGCAGGTCATAGGCCTCGAGCCCGGCTGGCCGGTTGGCGCGGGTATAATCGCGCACCATGAAGCCGCCGGCCTCCAGGGCGCGCCGGTTGGCCCGGGCCTGGCTCTCGCTGCAGCCCAGATATTCGGCCACCAGGCTGGTCGACGGCCAGACGCAGGCGATGTCCTGCTCCAGGCGATCCTGGTTGAGGTGCTCGACATAGAGCAGCAGGGTCAGGCGCTGCGGCGCGCTGAGCTGAGGCGTGCCTTTCAGCACGGCGGCGGCGACGCGGGCGATGCTCTCGCCCGGGCGCCAGCGCCAGGCTTCGGCCTGGGCGCAGACCTGATCGAAGTTGTCTGCGCGTTTGGCGAAGCCTGGCCGCCATTCGTTGGAATGGGCGGTCTGCATGGTGGTCCCTTCATTGGGACGAAGCCGCTGGACCGGGCCAAGATCGCCGAACGCGGGGCAAAGCTTCCCCGTCTGGTCCTTGACGCGCCTTACGACGCCCCATACCTTGGACCAGTCAATTCGCCGCCTTCCACAACGGCATCTGCGATCTCCGAGAGCCTCCCGCGCCAACGGGGGGCTCTCGCCGTTTCAGGGTCTCGTCGCTAGGTCATCGGTGATCTCCGGCGCTCGGCCGACGCAGGAGGGCGCCTCGGGCGAACTCGTTGAAGGTCCGATGAGTCTGGGCGCCGCCCCTAGAGACCGAAGGGCGTGAATCGTCCGAAAAAGGACGACCGAATCGGTATTGTTGGGATTGTCGAAAGATCAGAATCGCGGGCGGCCCCGCCGAATCAGGCAACGTGAGCCTCGGGCGACCCCGACACTTTCGAAACTGAGGCCCCGGAGGCGCTCAAGACCGCAAGTGAGCCGCCGATTCGGATCCATGATCTGCCCGAGTCAAGATCGAGAGCGCAACGTACCTCGCAGGACCAGGAGGCGAGACCGGGAGACGAACCTGGGCGGCGGGCCCATGGGGGCCGCGGCTGGCGTCATGCCGTTTCTGGGTTCGCCTTACGCCACGCCTGGAAGCCCTTGTCGGTTTCGATGAACTTGGCGAGCATCGATTGCACCAGGACTCCGATATCAACCTCCTGGTCGTTGAGCGCCTGATGGGCGCGCCTGTAATCCAGGAGGTCGATGGCGGCGCGCCCCTTCAGCCGGAATTTGACCTCAAGCGACTTCTCCTCGAGCTCGATCTTCGGCAGAGCGAGCGGCGTCGCCGTGCGGGTCTTGGCCATCTCCAGGCTCCTTCTAGGTTTGAGTGAACGCGGTCGATCGCTCGGCCTCAGCGACCTGGTGGCGCGGCGCCCGCAAGGCCCGATGACGGCGTTCGTGGGCGGCGGCGCACATCGGTGATCTCAAGGGTAGGGCGCAAGGATCATGTCCTTGCTGACCAGCACGCGCAGCGGCCAGCCGGCGCGGACCATCAGCGTTGGCTGACGATTGAGGTCGCGGCCGGTGATCTGCTGGCCGACCATCTGGGCGGAGTTGGCCACGCCGCTGCCGGCGCTGTTGATCACCAGGCCGCCCGAGCTTCGGGTGCCGGCGTCCTGGGCGGCGGCCGCGCCGACGCTGAACAGGGTCGACAGCAGGATGCCCCGCGCGAGCTGGCCGAAGTGGCCGTCGCGGCGGTCCTGCAGGCCGGCCGCCCCGCTCAAGTCCGCACCGGTCATCGACCCGATGTTGATCGAGCGGCCGTCGGGCATGATGATCCGGTTCCAGGCCACCACCAGCCGGTTCTGGCCGTAGGCGATCTGGCTGTCGTACTGGCCGATCAGCCGAGATCCCTGCGGGATCAGGACGGTGCGCCCGGTCCGGTGATCGTAGACCGGCTCGGTGACCTGGGCGATGACCTCGCCCGGCAGGTCGGAGTTCAAGGCCGTGATCAGCGCCGCCGGGATGATGGTGCCGGCCTTCACCTCCCAAGGGCTGGCCGCCGGCCGAAGGGGATTGAGAAGATAGTCCTCGGCGCGCGACCCCTGCGCGAACTGCACCTTGGCGGCCTGGCCGTTGCCGGGCTGAACCTCGCTCGGCGCGGCGGCCCCACCGGCTCCGGCGCCGGGGGCGGTCGCGGCAAGCGTGAGCCCGGGGGCTGAGGCCTGCGTTTGCGGCGGCGCCCCGCCGAAGAAGGGCCCTGAGGCGCGAGCGGCGATCGCTTGCTCCTGGGCGGCCTGCACCCGCGGATCGACGGGCGGGGGAGGAGGCGCGGCGGCCGCAACCGCCGCACCCGTTGCAGGATCTACCGACCCGGGGGCGAGCGCGGGCGGCGGCAGCCTGGCGAAGCCCGGCTGGCCGGGCCCGGCCTGGACGGTCGGATCGCCATAGCCGGCCGCGTAGCGTCCCGCGATCGCCGGGGTCTGCGGCGTATTGGTGTCGACATTGGCCTGCTCGTCCACCGGCCGGGTCTGTGGGCGATGGGCGCCGCCGAAACCGACATAGAAGCCGAGACCGACCAGGCCGGCGAGGACAGCGGCGCCAGCCAGCAGGTAGCGGCGGTTCCATCGGGTGACCGGCGCGCGCGGCGCGGCGAGTACGCTTTCCGAAGGCGCCTTCGGCTCCACGCGCGGCGGGGCCTGCGGCTCGAGGGGCGGATCGGGCGGAAGATGCGACATGGCGTCAGCTCCGCTTGCCGGTGCGGGTGATCCGCACCACGGTCTGGCGCTTCTCACCCAGCCGCAGCTCGGCGACGTCGATCAGCCGGTCGACGACGTAGTAGCCGTTCAGGTAGCGGTAGTTGACGAGTTGGGCCTGCCTGTCCGCGCCGATGACGAACAGCGGCGGCGCCTCGCTGGCCCCGAGGTTGGTCGGAAACTGGATGTAGGTCTTAAGCCCGTCATCGAAGACCCGCAGCGGTTGCCAATTGGGCGGTTTGGATTTGATCGGGCGGATGTCGTAGTCGAAGTGAAGCTGATCGATGGCGAGGCCCGAGGCCACCACGCCGCGGGCGTCGGCGGCCTTGGCCGCCTGGGCCTCGCGGGCCTCATCCAGCGCATAGGTCCAGTTGACCACGCTGGTGTAGGCCTCGCCCTCGCGGCTGACCGCCTCGAGCAGGTAGGTGCGCTGGTCGGTCGTTAGGATGACATTGGTGCGTAGCCCCCCGCGGGTCGGCTTCAGCATCACCAGGACCTGCTCGGAGGGTCCTGAGCCCTGCACGGTCTCGCCGAGCACCCAGCGCACGGTGTCGCCGGCGGCCTTGGAGATGAGCCTTTCGCCAGGGCGCAAGGCGATCACCGTCAGGAATCGCGGGCTGGTGTTGACCGTATAGAGTCGGCCTGGCTCGAAGGCATAGTAGAGCGCAGCGTTGACATAGGCGCCGCTGTTGGGGAGGTCGCGGCTCTGAGCATTGGCAGAATAGGCCGTGCGATAGCCTGGGGCCGGCCGAGGCTTGGCGCGCGGGGACGCCGGCTTTGGCGCGGCCGCAACGGACGCAGCCTCCTGACGCTGGACCTGCGCCAGCGCCGAACCGGGCAGAGGCGAGAACGCCAAAACGGCGAAGGCCGCGAGGGCGACGCGAGATTGCAGGTGAGGGAGGGTCATAGCTCGCGACTCCACTGAAAAGCGGTGATGTAGATTCCCAGGGGATTGGCCCGCAGCTCCGCCTCGTTCTTGGGCGGATTGACCTTGGTGGTGAAAAGCCCGGTCCAGTTCTCGGTGAGGCCGCTGGCGCCAGCGTTGAACGTCGTCTCGCGCCACTGCACCTGGTAGGTGTTCGGACTGCGGGGAAGCACCGAGACGATCTCGACATTGACGGCCTGCGTACCCGCATTGGCGAACGGGTCGTTGGCCTTGGCGTAGTCATTGAGCTGGCCGATCGCCCCGCCGGCGACGAAGTGGTAGGCGCCGGTCCAGTTGTCCCGGATGACGATCGGGTCGATGCTCTTGGAACGTGTCCGGCGGACCCAATCGGCGAGGAAGTAGCCGATCTCGGCGGTGGCCGGCTGATAGGTCCGGCCCGCCAGTTCGATGCGGCCAGGGCGGCCGTACTTGTCGATCGGCACGACGTAGGTGGCGATGTTTGTGTTGCTAGACTGCCAGATCAGACCGCCTACCGACAAGGCGGTGATGCCCATGCAGATGAAGGCGGCGAGCCGCCAGTTCTTGGCCTGTACGGTCGCTGACCCGACACGCATGTCCCATTCGCGGGAGGCGCGGAGATAGGGGCTCTCGACCGGAGCGGAGCTGCCATAGCGGTCGTTGGGGCGCTTGAAGGGGTTCATCGGTCCAATCCGGTTCAGGCTTCGCGCTCGGAATGATCGTCACCCCGCCGCGTCGGCGTTGCGGGCATCCCCGGCGTGATGTCGTTGGCGGTGCTGGTGGCCGCCGCGAAGCTCCCCTCGGCCGCGGCCCGCACGCCGCTGCGACGTTCGCGCGTTCGCGCCACCGTGTCGGCCGCCGAAGGGGCTGGGGGAGGGGGCGGCGAGCCTTCGCCGCTGCCGTCGGCCTCTCCTCCGGAGCGATTGGCGAACCGGCGAGCAGAGGCCACGGCGCTCGACACTGGAGCTCGCGCGAAGTCAGCGGCGGCTCCGCCGAGACCTCCGCCACCGCCGCCGCTAGGGCCGCCGCCGCCACCACTCGGGGACCCGCCGCCGGGCGGGATCGCGCCCGCGGCGGCTTGAGCGGCCGCCACCTTTTGTCCGCCGGCGGCCCAGCCACCTGCCACAGCGCCGCCAATGGTCCGACCAGCGAGAGCGACCCCGGCGACCCCGGCCGCAACGCCAGCGGCGCCCATTAAGCCGCTGCCCGCGCTGAGTTGCGGGCCTCCAGAAACCAGCGCCCCCGCAATCGCGGGCACTTTGAGCGCGAGCATCATCAGGAAAATCGCGGACAGCAGCAGTCCGCATTCTTCGCCGATCGTAGGCTCAGGAGAGAGTGTGAAGGTCTTATAGATATTGATGCCAACGCCCAAGATAACGCCGAGCGCCATCATCTTAAGGCCAACAGATACGACGTATCCGATGGCCCGCTCGGCCATAAAGGATGTCTGGGTGAGCACCCCAAACGGCACCGTCACAAACGCAATGAGAGTGACGAGGTGGAACTCTATGATCGTGACCGCGATCTCGATCGCCAGCACAATGAACGCAAGCAAAATGCCGATTGCCGCCACGGCGGCTATCAGTATGGCGTCAATGTGCTGGAGCGCGCCGAAGCCAGCATTTTGCGAGGCGAGTTGTCCGATATAGTCGACTAGTTTGACTACGACCTGCATGCCCGCGTCGACCGCTGTAGTCGGCGCGTTTTTGAAGTCGCTAAACGTCGAAGGTCCGCCGCCGGCCCTGAGGCCGAGCATAGCGAAGCCATTCACGACTGTGGCGCTTAGCGTCTGCCAGGAACTCACGAGCCACGCGAAAAAGCCCACGAGCAGTATCTTTCGGACGAAGCTCGCCATGATGTTTTGGGTTTCATCGATGGCCCAGAGGATCGCCGTCAGTGTGATGCTGATGACAACCAGCGTCGCCAAGATCGCCTGGACATCGCCAGCGATGAGGCCAAAGCCACTATCAATTTGACCCGTGAAGCGACGAATGAATTCGTCCAACGCGGCTGGACTCGCGGTTGCCATGGTAGGTACTCGTGGATTTGACTAAATCCCCTTCTCTCCCTTGAAGCCTCCTCGAACGGGCTTGTAATAGTTCGGGGAGCAGGGGTTGGTAGACTCGTGAATACTGGGGTCCGGACACTTCTTGTCCGCAACCGCCGGCTTGGTCGGTTTCTCGGAAACCTCAGCCGGGCGTCCGCAAGAGGCCGTCAGCGCGGCCATTGCAAACAGGAGAAGAAGATGGGGGCGCAACTTCAGAGGCCCTTATCGCCGGAAAAGGATCCTCGGACGGGAGTGTAAGCGTTGTGGCGCTGTGACTCTGCGCGAGCGGCAACTGAGCCGGCCTGCTGTTGCGCAAGTATGGTTTCCTGGGTCCTGGCCTGGGCGATGAGGATGGTCTGCAAGCCTTGGAGTTGGCCGCTCAGGGCCGCGAGTAGCTGGTTAGTGGCCTGGATGGCCGCCGTCTGGCCGGCGGCGCTCTGAGACGCCGCGACGGCGCTTGTCACGGCGTTGGCGGTCGTCGGCTGGGAACGGACCAACTGGTTCTGGACCGCCATCGAATCCTGCAAGGTCAGGCGACTGTTGTCCTGCCAACTGCCGTAGCGCTGCAGGATCTGCTGCAGGCTGTTGCCAGACAGGCTCGACGGATAGAGCTGCTGGAATTGCTGGCCGATATTCTGGCCATTGTAGCCGATCGCCTGAGCCTGCTGGAGGAGCTGGGTGGCCTGCTGGCTGATCTGCGCCAGTGGCTGGGTGACGTCGGTCCCGAGCTTCTGAAGCATGGCCACCTGGTTGGTCAGCTGCGCCTGCAACTGCTCGATCTGCCGCAGGCTGTTGCTGACCTGGGAGACCATCTGGGCGATCGCGGCCGGGTCGTTGACGACCACACCCGGGAAGATCTGCGCTTGCGCCCTCGGCGGCGCGACCACCGAAGCGGGAAGCGCGAGAAGGGCGACGGCCGCAGCCGTGGTGAGAAGCCTACGCATGTGGAAACTCCCGTTTACGCGAGGACGGAAAGGATTCGGGCGGCCAGATGTCGGCCGCCTTGGCGCGGACGAAGAGCGGTTCGGACACCGCGCGGAAGAGAACAGCCGCCCCGAACAGGACGAAGCCGGCGACCAGCACGAAGAAGTTGTGGTGAAGCGTGGTCGTGAAGACCGCGAGGAAGCCGGGCGCCGCAAGGCCCAGGAACAGCAACCGACGACGTCGCACCGTCAGCAGCCAAGCCGACGGGAGTCGACTTGTGACAGCGGTCAAGCGGGCAAGCTCTCGCGCGCTGAGGGGACGAGCTGCGATCAGGGTCAGAGCGTCATCCGGGGTCGCGTCCTCCATCATGCGACCCTCGCCGCCGGCGGAGACGCCGCTTCATCGAGATAGGTCGCGACTTCGGTCAGACCCCGGGCGGCGTAGAACCGCGCCGCGAAACCTTCTCGGGCGCCCTGGAGCGCCGCGGTGACCGTCTGCTGATCGCCAGGCGATGAGGCCCCGACCGCGGCCAGGGCGATGGGGCCCAGACCGAGTTCGAAGAGCCGGTTGCCGGCCGTCGACTGGTAGTAGTATTCGCGCTTCGGCGTGGCGCTGGCGATGATGCGGATCTGCTGGGCGTTGAGGCCGAAGCCGGCGTAGAGATCGGCGATCTGCGGCGTGGGCGCATCCGGGTTCGGTAGGAAGATCCGGGTCGGACAGCTTTCGATCAGGGCCGGGGCGATCGAGGATCGCGCCACATCGGCGAGGCTCTGCGTCGCAAAGACGACGGCGACATTATATTTTCGCAGGGTCTTCAGCCATTCGCGGATCTTCGCCGCGAAGGCCCCCTGGTCGAGGAACAGCCAGGCCTCGTCGAGCACCAGCAGTGTCGGCCGACCGTCGAACCGGCGTTCCAGGGTGCGGAAGATGTAGGTGAGCACCGGCGCCAGGGCGGCCCGGTTGGTCATCAGCTCGGCCATTTCAAAGGTCTGCCAGACCGCCGCCTGCAGGCTGTTCTGGTGGGCGTCGAGCAGGTGGCCGTGCGGGCCGCTGAGGGTGTAGGGCGCCAGGGCGGCCTTCACGGCCTGGTCCTGAACAGTGGCGGCCAGGAGGGTGAGGGTGCGTTGCTCGCGCGGGCCCGCGGCGAGGTTGCGTAGCCCGCTCCAGATCTCCTCCTTGACCTGCGGGATGATCGGCACGCCTTCGGCGGCGACGAGGTCCTCAACCCATTCCTGGGCCCAGGCGCGGTCCTCCGGGCTGTCGATGTCGGCCAGCGGCTGGAAGGCGAGCTCGCTGGCATCGCCGCCGAGGAAGAAGAATTGGCCGCCGGCAAGCAGCGTCGCGGCTCGCGAGCTGGCGCCCTTGTCAAAGAAGAACACCTGCGCCTCGGGATAGCGCAGCCATTGCATGGCGATCGTATTCAGCAGGACCGACTTCCCGGACCCGGTCGGACCGACCACCATCGTATGCCCGACGTCGCCCTGGTGGAGATCGAAACGGAAGGGTGTCGTGCCGGCCGTCCGGGCGAACATCAGGGGCGGCTGCGCGCCCTTGTGACCCCGCTTGAGGCACTCTTCCGTCAAGTGGGCGTTGCGGGTCGGTCCCGGCCAGATCGCCGACATCGGCATCATGTCGCAAAGATTGAGGGACGAGACGAGCGGGCGGCGCAGGTCGGCGTAAGCCTGGCCCGGGAGGCTGCCGATCCAGGCCTCCACGGCGTTGACGTCTTCGACCTTGCAGACGAAGCCCGCGCGGTTGATCGCCCCTTCGACTTCGCGAACGCGGTCGGCGAGGCGATCGGCGTCCTCGTCCATCAGCGTGACCGTGGGCGTGAAATAGCCGATCGAGGCGAAGTCGCCGCCGAGGATGGCCAAGGCGGCGTCGGCGTCGGCCGATTTGGCCGCTGCTTCGGGGTCCTCCAGCAGAGAGGGCTCTCGGGTGATCGCCTCCTTCAGCAGGGCCAGCACGCCCTTGCGCTTGGCGAACCAGCGCTTGCGCACCGTGGTCACCGCCCGCCGCGCGTCTTCCTTGTCGAGCGGGAGGTAACGGCAGACCCAGCGATAGCTGATGCCGAGCTCGTTCAGGCGATCCAACAGGCCGGGAGACGACGTGGTGGGGTAGGCCCGCACCGAGATCGTCCGGATGTAGCGCTTGCCGAGCCTGGGGAAGAGCCCGCCCTGGAAGTCGTCGTCGGTCAGGAAGGCGTCGAGATAGGCCGGCGTCTCGGGCGCCCGCACATAATGGCGCTTCGTCGAGATGCAGCCGTGCAGATAGGTCAGGGTTTCGTCGTCGCTGAGCTCGCGAACCTCCGGCATGATGGCCGTCAGGATATCGGCGATCTGACGGACCGTGCCCTGGAAGTCGTTCAGCGCAGCGCGATACATGCCCGCCGCGCCGCGCCCGGAAGGAGCGTTTTCGAGCAACAGGCTCTCGGCCGTGCTCACCGCCTCTTCCGGCGGCAAATAGGTGAAGGTCAGGAAGTAGCGGCTCTCGAAATGGCGCTCCTGGCCCTCGAAGGCGTCGCGCCACTCGTTGTCGACGAGGTCCGAGACCGGGTCGGGAAAGCTGCTGGACGGATAATCCTGGGAGGCGGCGCGGAGCGCCTCGATGTGCAGGCACCAGCGTGATCCGAGCCGGCGCAGCGCGTTGTTCAGTTGGGCGCGAACCGCCACCAGCCCTGCCTCGGTGGAGCTGGCGAGGTCGGGGCCGCGGAAGGCAAGCGTCTTTTGGAAGCTGCCATCCTTGTTGAGCAGCAGGCCCGGCCCGATGAGCGCCACCCACGGCAGGTGATCGAAGAGCCGGTCGGCCTTGGGCCGGTATTCGCGCAGGTACAACATCGGGGCCTCGAGACCTGGCGGTCAGCAGACCTGCGCCGATCGCCGAGGCGGCGAGTCCAGACGTAGGAACGGAAGTGGTGAGGAACGGTGAGCCATCAGGCGTCCAGGTACGGTCGCTGTCGGATGTGCCGTCCAAGGGCGTCGAAGAAGTAGGGGTCGCGCTTGTTGAGCCAGTAACAGACGGCGTGGATCGCGAGGCCGAGGGGAACGCCGATCAGCGGAACCTGGAGGCCGAGCGCGAGAACGGCGGTGAGCGTGCCGTTAAGGACCGCGATCATTCGCGGCACGCCGGCGATGGTCACCGGCTCGGCCAGCGAGCTATGGAAGCCGATCTCGAAGCCGTCCACGAGCGAGCTCATCAGAACGCCGCTCCCGCCGTCATGTTGAAGAATGACGTGATGAAGGTCGTGGCGGTGAAGGCGATGGCCAGGCCGAAGACGATCCCGATGCCCCGACGCAACACCGAGCCGCCTTCCGAAAAGGCGAAGCCCAGCCCGGTCAGCACGATGGCGATGATGCCGACCGCCTTGGCCACCGGCCCGGACAGAGACTGCATGATCGTCTCGAGCGGCGTCTCCCAGGGCATGGCGGTGCCGCCGCCCGCGGCCCAGGCCGGACCGGCGACCAGCAGCGCGATACCGGCGACCGTGACCGCCGTCCGTAGATTGCGGCGGCCCGCGGCCGCGGTGAATGGGGTGAAGGCCATCCTTGAGCGCTTTCCTGACGCGTAGCCCGGAACATCTCGGGCTACCCAGGATTGAGTCGCAAAAATGCGCGGGTCAAGTGCGTTTGCGTCGATAAACGTCCGTCATGTGCGATTTTATGAAAAAACGCCCATTGTCAAGCTTAGGATGATGGGCGAAGTCCGGCGCCGGATCGTTCCGGGTCAGCACGAGACTTGTTTTCCAGAGACATTATGACCGAAACGGGGCAAACATTCGCGCCAGACGCTAATGAACGCTCTCAAGCTTAGCCATTACCGAGCCGAAATCCCCGTATCTATTATACCATTAAAGCATGATAACCAGGATCAGGCCGACGCCGGCTTTGCGTGTTCACGTTCCTTGAGTTCTTCGCCTCATCAGAACTTCCGATCGGCGTTCATCGTCTGGCAGACAGCCATAACGCCATGCGCCAGGGCCGAGCAACGACGCATAGCCCTGCCCCGAAAGCGTTGGGGCAATTCGAATTCAAGCTGAGGGTCCGTCAGAGACCTTGGTCGTTGACCAGGCGGCGGCCTGCCTTGAACCGGCAAGCCGCGCAGACGCCCCTCGCTTCGATCACGACGCGATCAAGGCGAAAGGCGAGCCGTGCCGCGATCGCCTCGAGGGACTCTTCCATGCCGAGGTCCAGTTCATCCGCGCGACCGCAGACCTCGCAGATCAGGAAGTTCGCGGAGTGCCGAGCCGCGTCAGGCCGCGGACAGGCGATGAAGGCGTTGTCCGTCTCGACCTTGTGCACAAGGCCAAGGTCGATGAGGAAGTCGAGGGCCCGATAGACCGTCGGCGGTTTGGTCGGTCGACGACCCGGGCCGTAGCAGGCGACGAGATCATAGGCTTTCACGGGCCTGCCGGCCTCCACGAGCAATTCGAAGGTTCGGCGCCGTGGCTCGGTCCAGCGTTCACCCGCCGCCAGGCACCTCGCCTCCGCGCGCACCAACGCGGCTCGCGGCGATGTAGGCCGCAAAGCCTCGAGGCTGGTCTCGCCAGGGCGCGATGGCGCGAGCGGGGTCATGATCTGATCGTGGAATCGGCCGGGCCGTGGTCGCCGAGGCAATGGCCGTGGTCGCTGAGGCTTTCGATCACCCGGCATTCGCCAGCGGGACCGTCGCATCCGGCAGACACCATGCGGCTCAATTCCGTCCGCAGCGAGGCCAACAGGCTGAGCTTTTGCTCGACGGCCGCCAACTGCTGTTGCGCCAGACGGTTGGCGTCGCCGCAGGACCGTTCGGGATGATCCGCCAGGTCCAACAAGGTGCGGATGGCTTCGACCGGGAAGCCAAGTTGCCGGGCGTGCTTGATAAAGGCCAGCCGGGCGACGGCCTCAGGCTCATAGACTCTCCGATCACTCGCCGTGCGGCGCGGCGCCGGCATCAGCCCGATCTGCTCGTAGAAACGGATGGTCGGCGGTTTCACGTCGGCCAGGCTGGCGAGTTCTCCGATGGAATGGGGCGGCATATGAACTCTCGAAAAAAGGCGCTTGATCCTCTAGCCACTTGAAGATGCATCCTGGGTCCATGTCCAGTTGTTCCGACGCCTCGTGTCAGGTCGCAGCCGCGTCGTCAGGCTGCGTGTACTCGGCTTGGCAGATCACCGCGCACGCGCGCCTGGAAATCCGCTCCCAAGGGCCGACGGTCGGGAGTGATACTATAACGCATTCCCCTTCAGCCGCCGGGACAGTATAGAGGCGGTGATGATCGGGACGGCGATCCGCTGCGAAGCCTTCTGGGCAGACGCACCCGCTCCTCGCCTTTTGGCGAGGGATGCGCCGCGCGTCGTCCGACGACAGGCGCGCCGCCCGACTTTTCGCCGACGGTCTACTTCACCGAAATTGTGGACGCGAGTTGCGCTGGCCTGGGTGCTTGCGCTGTTCATAAGTTTGGCGGCAATTGTTTCTGGCTCCACTGCACACGAGGCCGTCGAGCTCGGCTCGGCGCCAGCTACTGCGCAGGCGTTGAAAATCGCCGACCTGCCTTCGAGGCAAGAAGCGCCCAAGCAAAACTTCTTCACAATGGTTTGTACGGGCCACTGCGCGGCCCACGCCTTCGCCATGCCTGCGCCCACCGCCACGCCGGTTCTCGTTCCCGTGGTTCGAGCGGGTTGGCCTGTGCTGGATGACCAGTGGGCGCAGGTGACGCGTCCGTCGCGGCTGGAGCGGCCCCCCCGAGCCTGATGCTTGAGCTTGGCGCCTTGCGGCGCCT
>NZ_SCTC01000015.1 GCF_004299445.1 Phenylobacterium sp.
CCGCACTCACGACAGTCGCCGCTTCGCGGCCAGCAGAGACCCGCCCCGTTCGTGTGGTTCGTGTGGTTCGTGGTCCAAAATGCAGCGCCTGCCCTCGGCACGGCGCCCATCCGTGCAATCCGTGAAATCCGTGGGTCGAACCGAAGGCGCCTGCGGCGCGCGCTGGCTCGGGAAGTCTGCGTCCTCTATCTCTGGCCCATGCACGACACGCTCCCCCGCCAAGAGGTCCAGGACCTCCGCATGTCCCGTATTCGCGAGGTGGCGAACGCCGGGATGGGGCGCGACGACATCCTGGCGTTCTGGTTCGGCGAGTCGGACCAGCCGACCCCGGAGTTCATCCGCCGCGCCGCGGCCGACGACCTGCTGGCGGGGCGCACCTTCTACACTCACAACCTGGGCCGCGCCGACGTCCGCGCCTCGCTCTCGCGCTACCTGAGCAACCTGCACGGCGCGCCGATCGCGGAGAACCGGCTGGCGATCACCAGCGCGGGGGTCAGCGCCCTGATGCTGGCGGCCCAACTGGTGGTCTCGCCGGGCGACCGGGTGGTGGTGGGCGGGCCGATCTGGCCCAACGTGCCCGAGATCCCCAAGATTCTGTCCGGCCAGGTCGAGGTCGTGCCGCTGGAGCCGGCGCAGGGCCGCTGGCGCATGGACATGGACCGGCTGCTGGACGCCCTGACCCCCGACACCAAGGCGCTGGTCCTCAACTCGCCCAACAATCCGACGGGCTGGATGCTGCCCGCCGAGGACCGCGCCGCCGTGCTGGAGCGCTGCCGCAGGCTGGGCATCTGGCTGATCTGCGACGATGTCTACGAGCGCCTGGCGTTCGATGCGCCCACCGCGCCGTCCTTCCTGCCCCTGGTGACGCCCGAAGACCGGGTCATCGGCACGAACAGCTTCTCGAAAGCCTGGCGCATGACCGGCTGGCGGTTGGGGTGGATGGTCGTCCCGCCGGCGATGATGGACGGCCTGGGGGTGCTCATCGAGTACAACACCTCGTGCGCGCCCGACTTCGTACAGTCGGGGGCCAAGGCGGCGCTGGACCATGGCGAGCCGGTGGTCACCGCGCTCAAGGCCGAGCTCACCGCCGCGCGCGACCAGGTGCTGGGCGTGTTGCGCACGTTGCCCGGCGTCGAGGCGCCGTCGCCGGACGGCGGGCTCTACGCCTTCTTCCGTGTCGAGGGCTGCACGGACTCCGTGGCGCTCTGCAAGTCGCTGATCGCGGAGGCGGGGCTGGGGCTCGCGCCGGGCTCGGCGTTCGGACCCGAAGGCGAGGGCTGGCTGCGCTGGTGCTTCGCCGCACGGTCCGAGAAGAACGCCGCCGGCCTGGAGCGCTTCGCGAGTTACCTGAAGGCCCGATAGGCGAGCCAGGCCGCCAGCAAAGCCTGCACGGCGGCGATGCCCCACAGCCAGGCGCTGAACCCGGTCTTGCGCGTCTTGTGGCGCAGCAGCGCGCGGGCCGCCAGCGCGCCCGGCGAGCCGCCCAGCGCCGCCAGGGCCAGCAGCCTTCGCTCGGGCACGCGCCAACCCCCGCGCGCCGCCGCACGCTTGTCCAGCGCGAAGGCGGTGACCGTCGCGGCGTTGATCATCATGAGGTAGAGCGCGGCCAATTCGGGCACGCGGGGCCGGCTCAGCGGGTCGGCGCGGGGGTCGCCTCGGCCGGCGGGCTTTCCGGCGCTGGCGATGCTGGCGCTTCCGCCGACGTCGGCGCCGGGAGCGGCGCTTCGTTCACCCGGAACGTCGCGCCCATCAGCTTGGCCTTCTGCTCCAGCGACGCGGCGACGGTTTCGCAGCGGGCGGGCAGCGTCCAGCTCATCCACTCCTGCGCCTTGCGGGCCTTGGTGACCTCGGGACCCACGTTCCAGACTTGGCGGCCCTGGCGCACGGCGCCGGCGCCGATGGTGTTGATCGGGCGCACCGAGGCCTTCTCGGCCGCCGTCAGGGCGGCCTGGAAGGTCTTCAGCTGGGCGCGCCCCTGCTTCTGCATGTCGGCGTAGACCTTCAGGTCGTCGGCCAGGCTGGTGCCGGGCTTGCGGAACTGGCTCTCGATCCGGGTGACCTCGGGCATCACCTCGTCGTGCAGGTCGAGGTAGCCGCGCAGCGCGCCGTAGCACCAGCCGACGAACTGATAGTCGTCGCGCGGCGCGCCCGTGGGCAGGCGGTCTTCCGCTACGGCCGCAGCTGGCGGCGGCGCTTCCGCGGCGGGGGCGGGGTCTTGGGCGAACAGGGCGAGGGCGATGGCGAAGGGCGTCATTCGGAACCTTGTGTACGGAGATTTTGTCAGCTTCGCGCCGAACCGGGCGACCCACCGAACCCGCCACCCCCCGGGGTTTCGATCTCGATCGCGTCGCCTAGCTCCACCGTAACGGAGAAGCAGCCGGGAAGTTCACTAACCGCGCCCGACGCGGCGATCAAACACTGCCGGCCGGGCGATCCGGGGCCGCCGCCGGCCAGCCCCTGGGGCGCATGCTCGCGCCGTGAGGAGAGCAGAGCCGCCTCCATCGGCGCTAGGAACCGGATGCGCCGTCGCACTCCGTCGCCGCCGCGATGCAGACCTTCGCCGCCCGATCCGTGGCGCACGCCGAAGTGCTCCACCCGCACCGGGAAGCGACGCTCCAGAATCTCGGGATCGGTCAGGCGCGAGTTGGTCATATGGCTGTGGACGGCGCTGGCCCCGTCTCGCGTGGCCGTGGCGCCCGCCCCGCCGCAGATCGTCTCGTAGTACTGCCGGACCTCGTCGCCGAACGTGAAGTTGTTCATCGAGCCCTGGCTGTTCGCCATCACGCCCAGCGCCGTGTAGAGCGCGTCCACCACGTGCTGGCTGGTTTCGACGTTGCCCGCGACCACGGCGGCCGGCGGGCGCGGGGCCAGCATCGAGCCGGGGCGCGTGAGGATCTTCAGCGGCTCCAGGCAGCCCGCATTCAGCGGAATATCGTCGTCGACCAGGGTGCGGAACACGTAGAGCGCCGCGGCGTCGACGATGGCCGAGGGGGCGTTGAAGTTGCTGTCGACCTGGTCGGCCGAGCCGGTGAAGTCCAGCACCGCCTCGCGAGCGGTGGCGTCGACCCTGGTTGTCACCGAGATGCCGCCGCCGCCATCCATCGGGGCGTGGCCTTCGCCGTCGCTCAGGCTGCCGATCGCGCGCCGCACCGCCTCGGCGGCGTTCTGCTGGACGAACCCCATGTAGCGGGCCACGGCTTCCGCACCATAGCTGCGGATCATGTCCGACACCGCCGCCGCGCCGGCCTGGCAGGACGCGACCTGGGCCTTCAGGTCGGCGATGTTGCGGTCGGGCGCACGGGCGGGCCAGCGGCCCGACCCCAACGCCGCGCGGGTCTCGGCCTCCAGGAAGCGGCCGTCGGCCATGATCGGCAGGGCGTCCAGCATGACACCCTCCTCGTCGATCGACCTGGAGAACGGTGGCATGGAGCCGGGCTGGATGCCGCCCACATCGGCATGGTGGCCGCGCGCGGCGACGTAGAAGCTGGCCTCTGCATCGGTGTCGGCCATGAACACGGGCATGACGACCGTGATGTCGGGCAGGTGGGTGCCGCCGGCGTAGGGGTTGTTCAGCGCGAAGGCCTGACCGGCCTTCAGCTCGGGGTGACGGTCGCGCACGGCCCGCACGCTGGCCCCCATCGAGCCCAGGTGCACCGGCATGTGCGGCGCGTTCGCCACCAGCCCGCCGTCGGCGTCGAACAGCGCGCAGCTGAAGTCGAGCCGCTCCTTGATGTTCACCGAGTGCGCCGTGCGCTCCAGCGCCGCGCCCATGGCCTCGGCCACGCCCATGAACCGGCGATTGAAGAGCTCCAGCGTGACCGGGTCGGGCTTGTCCAGCGCGATGGTCTGGCGGGCGGCCGCCGCGGTGCGGGTGAGGCGAATGAGGCCATCAGGCTCGGCGATGGCCCGCCAGCCGGGTAGGAGGGCGATCTGGGTGTCGGCGCGCACGACGAGCGCCGGACCGTCGACTTGGGTCAACGCGTCGGCGCTGACGACCGGCGCGTCATGCCAGGCGCCGAGGGCGAACATCTTCACCCCTCCCCCTTGCGGGGAGGGGGCAGGGGTTGGGGGTGCCAGCTCCGAGGCGCCCAGCGGCGCACCCCCACCCCCGACCCCTCCCCGCAAGGGGGAGGGGAGCGCGATGGCCTCCGCCTCCACTGCGGCGATCAGGATCGTCCGGTCGGGCTCCACGAACCCGAACAGGCGCTGGTGGGCAGCCTCGAACGCCGCCTTCGCCGTCGCGGCATCGCCGAGCGCCACAGGCAGCTCGGCGTCGGCGCCATCGTACCGCAGCCGCAACGTGCGGCGGATGTCGCCCGTCTCGGCGCCCTGGGCCGCCATGTCGGCCCGAACGAGAGCTTCCAGCCCCGCCAGCGCCGCCTCTGCCGCGCTCAGCCCGTCCGCCAAGGGCCTGTCAACGCCAGCCTGCCGCAGCGCCGACATCCGGGCCTGGCCGATCCCCCAGGCCGACAGCACGCTGCCGTACTTCGGGCACAGCACCTGATCCACGCCCAGGGCCTCGGCGGTCTGGCAGGCCACCTGGCCCGCCGCGCCCCCGAACGCCACCAGCGCGTGGTCGCGCGGGTCGAATCCGCGCTCGGTGGAGATGCGCCGCACCGCCTGGGCCATCTGCTCGACGGCCACCGCGACGAAGCCCTCGGCCGCCGCCTCGACCGTGAGGTCCATCTCCTGGGCCAGCGCCTCAAGCCGCGCCCGACTCGCCGCCGGGTCCAGAGGCGCGTCGCCGCGCGGGCCGAACACCGGCGGGAAGAAGCGCGGGTCCAGTCGCCCGAGCACCAGGTTCGCGTCGGTCACCGCCGCGGGGCCGCCCCGGCCGTAGCAGGCGGGGCCCGGGTCGGCGCCGGCGCTGGCCGGCCCCGCCCGCGCCCGCATGCCGTCGAAGGTCAGGATCGAGCCGCCGCCCGCCGCCACCGTCTCCACGTCCAGCATCGGGCTCCGCAGCTTCACGCCGGCGACCTTGGCCGTGTCCCGCCGCTCCAGGGCCCCGGCGAACCGGCAGACGTCGGTGGAGGTGCCGCCCATGTCGAAGCCCAGGACGGCGTCCGCGCCGGCCTGCGCCGCAGTCCGCGCCACGCCCACGACGCCGCCCGCCGGGCCGGAGACCACGGCGTCACGGCCCCGGAACGCCTCGGCCGCCACCAGCCCGCCGGCTGACGTCATGAAATAGAGCGGCGCGCCCGCCACCGCTTCGGCCACCCGGCGCACATAGGCCTGCAGCACCGGCGTCAGGTAGGCGTCCGCCACCGTCGTCTCGGCGCGCGGCACGAAGCGGGGCAGGGGCGAGATCTCGGACGACAGCGCCACGAACTCGAACCCGGCCGCCTTCGCGATCTCGCCCGCCCGCTGTTCCTGCGCTGGGTTCAGGTCAGCGTGGAGGAAGGCGATGGCCGCTGATGTAAAGCCGTCGGCCACCGCTTGCGCCAGCTTTGCCCGCAGCGCGTCCTCGTCCAGCGCCGACACGACCGATCCGTCGGCCGCCAGCCGCTCGGCGGCCTCGACGACGCCGGCGTACAAGGGCGCGGGCTTGTCGATGTTGAGCGCGAACAGGTCGGGCCGCGCCTGATCGCCGATGGCCAAGGCATCGGCGAATCCCTCGGTGGCGACGAACAGGGTCTTGGCGCCGCGCCGTTCCAGCAGCGCGTTGGTCGCCACCGTCGTGCCCATCTTGATGGCCTCGACGAGGGGCGCCGGAAAGGGCGCGCCCGGAGCGGCTCCCAGGATGCGCCGCATGGCCTCCACGGCGGCGTCCGGATAGCTGGGCGAAGCGGACAAAAGCTTCAGCGAAACCTCTTCGCCGTCGCTCCAGCGCCCGATCACATCGGTGAACGTGCCACCCCGATCGATCCAGAAGGCGCAACGCCTGTCCAAAACTTAACCCCTCCGCACGATTGTCACCGGATCGCCCGGGTCTTAAGGCATGCCATAGCGAAATGAGCTTCTGGCGCAAAATAGCCGGCCTCGCAGTTCGAGGGGTCGATGAGGCGGAATGCGATGTCTGCCCGCCCGGCCTCCCCGGAGAGGATCCGGCGTTCACCACCGCTGTGACCGCGCTGGGCGCCAAGCTGGCCAAGGCCGACGGCGAGGCCCATGCCGACGAGTACGACACCTTCCACGCCATCTTCCAGGCTGAGCCCGGCAGCGAGGGCGCGATCCGTCGCCTGTACCAGCTGGCGCGCCAGACCACCCGCGGCTTCGAGGGGTACGCCCGAAGGCTGAAGAAGCGCTATGGCGGCTGCCCTCAGATCCTCGAGGACGTCCTGGACGGCCTGTTTTACATCGCCGCCGCCGACGGCGTGGTCACGTCGGACGAGCTCAGCTACCTCGAACGGGTCTGCGAACTGTTCGGCCTGTCGCCGCTGACGTTCCGGAGATTGAAGGCCACCCACTTGGGCGCGGCCAACGACGACCCCTACGTGATCCTGGGCGTCGCGCCCGACGCGCCGGACGAGGTGGTGCGCGCCGCGTGGCGCGCCCAGCTGTCCGAATCCCATCCTGATCGCGCCCGCGCGCGCGGGCTGCCTGCGGAATTCATCGAGGTGGCCGAGGCCAAGGCGGCGGCGATCAATGCGGCCTACGACCAGGTTCAGCTCGAGCGCCGCTCGCTGTCGCTGGGCGCGGCTTAGACGCTATGCGGTCGTCTTTCCGACACATGCGCGGTTGACGATCCGAACCACTGTGCTGACATGTACCTTTCACGGATCGGGTCACGCCCGCCGTCGAGGAGCTGAAATGGTCAAGGACTTCGCCGCGAACTCGGGTTCCGCCCTTCGCAGCCTGGCTGCCGTCGCGGCCACGATCGCCACCGCCTGTGCGGTGATCGTGGGCGCCGTCCTTGCCGTCTTCGCCGCGGCCACAGTGGCTGTGATCGCGATCATGGGATCCGCGCTCCTGGCCTTTGCCGGTCTCGCGATGCGCGCCCGCCGCACGGTCCGCGCCCGTCGGCGCGACAGCGACATCATCGAAGCCCGCCACCTGGGCGGCCACCACTGGGTGGCCTACGGCTGGAACGAGCGGCGCTAGGCCATCCTCCGCTAGGCCAGCCGCCGACTGTCGCAGTAGTCCGCCAGCCCCCTGAGCGCTCCGGCGCCGTCGCCCGCGAACGACGAGCCGTGCATCAGCGCCAGCGTCCGCGGCGCAAGTTCCGCGAGCCGCCTCAGCATTGCGCCGGATCCCGGAGCCAGGCTCATCGCCCCGAACATTTCATCCGCCGCCACGGCCGCGCCCAAGACGTCGTCGGACGTGAGCGGAGAAGGGTCGCCCACGTGGGTGAGCAGGTCGCCGCAGAAGAACGTGCCGGCCGTCTCCTCGTAGAAGCAGCCCGCTTCCCAGCCGTGGGGGACGTGCGGTGTGTCCAGCCATCGCATGCGCTTCCCGCCAAGGTCCAGCACCTCGCCGTCGGCCAGGGGGCGGGGCGGACGGTCGGCAAGGTCGTTCAGCGACACGTCGCAGGCCAGCACGCCGTGCACGACCGTGGCTTTGGGCGCGGCGGCCAGCCACTGGTTCATGGATCCGGACTCGTCGGCCTCCACGTGGCCGAAGCCGATCCAGCGCAGCCGCTCGACCGGCATCACCTTGCCCACCGCCGCCGACACCGCGGGAAACAGCATCCGCTGTCCGCAGTGGAAAAGCATCGGCTCGTCCGCATCGATCAGGAACTGGTTGAAGGTGAAGCCCTCGGGACTGACGTCGGGAACGAAGGTCGAGAGGCGATAGACGCCGTCGGCGATCTCATGGACTCGGGTTTCCATCGGCGGCGAGGCTCCCTGTGTGTCTGGTCGCATGGAGAATGCGGCGCCTCGGCCTTCCGCGAAAGGACGCCACGTCAGCCTTGCCGCTGCGCCCACAGGCCTCTACCGTCCGTTCAAACAATCGTTGGGAGAACGGTATGACGATCGGCATCGTGGCCACCATGAAGATCCAGGAGGGCAAGAACGCCGAGTTCGAAGCCTTCTTCACCGAGCTCGCCAAGCAGGTGCGCGCCAACGAGCCGGGGAACATCGCCTACCAGCTCACCAAGAGCCGCAAGGATCCTCAGGAGTACAAGGTCCTGGAACTCTACAAGGACCAGGAAGCGGTCACCGTCCACGGCCAGACCGACTACTTCAAGGCCGCGGGCCCGAAGTTCGCCGGCGTCCTGGCCGGCCGCCCCGATGTCGAGCTGCTCGACGGAATCGGCTGAGGAGACGGCCATGGACCTGGACTTCGCCCCCGAGGATCTCGCCTTCCGCGACGAGGTCCGCGCCTTCATCGCCGAGGCGTTCGACGACGACATGCGGGCCAAGCTGGCCCAGTCGAAGAACAATCACCTCGACAAGGAAGCCCAGGTCCGCTGGCTGAAGCGGCTGGGGGAAAAGGGCTGGATCGCGCCGGACTGGCCGGTCGAGTACGGCGGCACGGGCTGGAGCCTGGGCAAGAAGTACGTCTTCGACATGGAGATGGCGCTTGCCGGCGCCCCCTCTACGTCGAACATGGGCCTGCGCATGTGCGCGCCTGTGGTGATGGCGTTCGGTACGCCGGAGCAGAAGGCCCAGCACCTCCCCAAGATCCTCACCACCGACGTGTGGTGGTGCCAGGGCTATTCCGAACCCGGCTCGGGCTCTGACCTGGCCTCCCTCGCTCTGAAGGCCGAGCGTGACGGCGACCACTACGTGCTGAATGGCAGCAAGACGTGGACGACGCTGGCCCAATGGGCCGACTGGATGTTCTGCCTCGTGCGCACCTCCAACGAGGAGATCCGCCAGAAGGGCATCTCGTTCCTGCTGATTGATATGAAGACGCCGGGCATCACCATCCGGCCGATCCCCACGCTGGACGGCCCGCCCGAGGGCGAGCAGGAGATCAACGAGACGTTCTTCGACAACGTCCGCGTGCCGGTCTCCAACCGCATCGGCAAGGAAGGCGAGGGCTGGACCTACGCCAAGTACCTGCTGCAGTTCGAGCGCGGCAACGCCTATGCGCCCGGCCTCTCGGCCCAGATGAAGAAGGTGCGCAAGATCGCCAACCTGGAGCGCGCCGACGGCGGCGGCTCGATGATGAGCGACCCCGATTTCCGGAAGAAGCTCTCCGAGGTCGAGATCAAGGTCGAGGCGCTGAACGCCACCGAGCTGCGCATCTTCGCGGGCCGCGCCAACGGCGACGCCATGGGCGCCGTCTCGTCGATGCTCAAGCTGGAAGGCAGCCAGATGCAGCAGGCGGTCACCGAGCTCGCGCTCGAGGCCGCGGGCATCTACGCCCAGCCCTTCGTGCAGGACACCTGGGAGATGCTCCGCCCCGGCGGCAACACCTTCCGGGCCGGCCCGGACTACGCCGCGACGGTGGCCCCGCACTACTTCAACTACCGCAAGACCTCGATCTACGCGGGCTCGAACGAGATCCAGCACAACATCATGGCGAAGATGGTGCTCGGGCTGTAGCCGGGCGCGTCGGCGAGCCTCGACCGGATCTGTTTTCGAACTTGTCTGGCGTCATGGGATGCGGCTACGCCGCATCCCATCGACCCTGGCCGCTAGACGGTCAGGGCCTCGATCACCTGTTCCAGCACGGCGTTCGCCTTGCCGCGCATTTCGTCGTCGGTGGCGTCCTGGATCGGATGGTCCACCAGCACGTAGCGCGCACCATCCATGCCCAGCGCCTTACGCTGGACCTCGGCGGCTTCGGCGAACTCGCTGGACGCGATGGAGACGGCGGGAAGGCCCTGGATCTCGAACCACACAGTGTCGTGCAGACTGCACGTCGTGCATGATCCTCAATCGGCGAGGGCTTCCACCAGCACGTCGCACTCGGCCTTGATCTTGAGCCGCAGGTCGGACGGGCAGGGCTTGGCGAAGGTGGGCTTGGCGTAGCGCCGCACCTCGGCGTCGGGATAGCGCGCCGCCAGCAGGCGCTCCAACTCGTCCAAAAGGACGTTGCCCCGCGGCTTGGAGATGTCCAGAAGGCCGATCACCCCCGAGACATCGCCGGTTCGTGGGGTGATCTGCCGCGCGACGGGCACCCTCTCGTCAGTGGGGTCCAGGATTGTCGTCATCGACGTCCTCCAAATTCTGTCCGTGACGCTATCAGTCTTCGATTTTCTTGGAAACGACGGCCGATCCGGCCGCGCCCGTCACCCAGCCATGGAAGGCCGCCGAGAACTTCCCGGCCTCCGATCCCGCGACCACGATGTGGATGAACTTGCCATCGGCGAACTTCGGCGTCGGCGTCGCCAGCACCGCTTCGCTCATCTTGGCGGCGGAGGCGATCGGGATCCCGGCGCCAGAAATCTCGTTCGCCACCATCTCGCGCAGGGGCCGCGCGGTCACCGCCTGGATACGCTCGCGCAGCCGCGCCTTGGAGTACTCGCCCTCGCAGGTGAGTGTCTTGATGTGCTCGGGACAGACCACCAGCAGCGCGTCCACCGGCATCCGGTGGATCTTGGGCAGGAAGACGCCCTCAAGGCCCAGCCCCAGCGTGCCGGCGATCTGGTCGGGCTTGCGCGAATCCTGGTCCACGATCTGCACGGGGCCGCTGGTCATGGCGAAGGCGGTGACCACCGAGTCCTCGCGCTGGAAGCCGCGCTCGACGTGAAGCGGATCCCAGGGCGAGCCTTCCTCCCACTCGGCGAAGCACATCGTGAACTTCATCGGGCTGGAGAGTGTCGAGCGGTCCACGCCGCCGGGCCGGGCGCCGCCCACGTTGCGGACCACCAGACGCAGCGCGCGGCCGATGGTGGCGTTGGCGCGGTTGCCGTTGCCCAGCGCCGCCAGCTTCATGTTCATCCCGATGCGGTTGCGGATCGGGCCATTGACCACCAGCACCGGCGCGGCGCCCATCGTCGTGGCCGTCACCCCGTGCATGTTGAACTCGTCGGTGCAGACCGCCTCGAGCGCGGCGATCACCACGGGCAGATATTCCGGTCGGCAGCCTGCCATGACCGCGTTGATCGCGACCTTCTCGACAGTCGCCGGCGCCATGTTGGGGGGCACCACGGCCACGATGTCCTGCGGATGCCGCGCCGTTCCGGACAGCATGCGCAGCACTCGCTCGGGCGTCGGCGGCACCAGCGGCAGGCCGTCGCTGAAGCCCTGGTCGAACATGAACTCTTCGATGTCGTCGCTGCTGGCGATCTCGATGCGCCGGGCCCGGATCGGACTGTCCTCGGCGTCGGCCACCAGCCGGTCGTGGATGTCGGGGTCCAGGTGCTTGGAGCCGCACCCTGGGCGCCACTCGGGATAGTCGGACCATGTCACCGGCGCGGCCGGCGCTCCGAGCTCGCGGGCCGCCTGCTCGGCCAGCTGCTCCCATTCCGCGCGCACGAAGCCTTCGACCTGCGCGCGCCGCTCCCCGTCGGCGCCGATCCAGTAGACGGCCGGCACGATGTCGAAGTCCCAGGCCAGCGAGGTCTTGAGCGCGCTCTCGTCCAGGATCGGCAGCGTCAGGCCGTGGCGGTCCTTCAGGATCGCGTTGCCGTCCGACGACTGGCCCAGCATCCAGATGTCGGCGGTCTCGCTCCAGGCCTGGTGGAACGCCTCGAGCAGCGGCGAGACGAGATTGCAGGTGTTGCAGTCCTCCTTGACGAAGGCGATCAGGCTGGGCCGCCCGGTCGGAAACCGCCGCGTCTCGCCGGCCATGTCCTGCAGTGCGAAGGGCGGGGCGTTCGCCGTCATGTCACCGTCCTCGTCTTTCGCCGCCTTTGCAGCGGCCTTGGCTGGCGGAGGTGGATGGGAATCGAACCCACCACACGCCTTGTCGACGTGTCGCCGGTTTTGAAGACCGGGGAAGCCACCAGACTCCAGTCACCTCCAGCGGATCGACACTAGGCCGCCTTCCGTGGCGTCCCGAAGCGGTTTCACACGATCCGGCGCACATCGCCGTCGCGCACCGTGTCACCGCGGGCGTCAAGGAACTCCAGGATCGGCACGATGAACTTGCGCGAAGTGCTCAAAGCTGCCCGCGCCGCCCCGGTGGCGAATTCCGTGGGCGGCGGGAAGGTCGCGCGCAGGTTCGTCAATGCGTCGTCCAGCGCCGTGATGTGAAAGACGAGGGTCTGGCGCAGGGCGTGGTTCCGCAGGACGATCAAAGCGCCCAGGTCAACCAGCAGTTCGACCAGCGCCGCGTCCTCGCTCCCGGGCCTGGCCAGAGCGCCGATATCAGGCGGCGCGGCCCCGCCCTGGCGGACCTGAGCTTCAAGTTCGCGCAGCCGGGCCAGGGCATCGGGCGACAGGGCGGCGAGCGGATCGTGCGAGGCCAGCCGCACCTGGCCGCCGCTCATCCGGATCTCGCCTTCTGCGACAAGGCGGCGCTCCACGCCATCCAGAAGGTCGACCGACGTGGTGCGCTTGAAGGTTTCGCGGATCGCGCGGATCTGCGCCCAGGCGCGCGTGGGCATGTTCAGATGCGCCTCGGCCAGCCTCGTGAGGTAAGCTTGGCGTGTCGCCGTGACGGCGCCGGGCGCGGCCGCCAGGTCGGGGCCCAGCATCTCGAAGCCGACCAGCGCCAGGCGGGCCTCGTCCGCTGTCGCCCGCCACAGCCGCGCCGCCTCGCGCATCGAAAGCACGCCGCCGTCGCGAGCCGCCAGCTGATCGGCGATCCGCGCGAGGTCTCCGGCCGCCGCGGCCGCCAGCAGGTCCCGCCGCGCGCCGACCGGCCCCCTCAGCCTGGGCGCGACCGGGTCCAGAACCAGGGCGCCGCCGATCGTCTCGGCGGGGGACGGGCGGCGCAGGATGGCGCGCTGGCCTGCGAAGACGGCCACCGGCGTGGCGATGCGAAGCTGCGCCAGCCCCCGACCGCCGGGCGCGAGCGGGCCGTCGTCCAGGACGCGCACCTTGGCCATGTCCTGCCGCGCCCCCCACATCACCCGCAGCTCGTCGCCAGACTTCAGCGGCCGCGCGCTGTCGGGCGACAGGGTCAGCTCGATGTCCACCAGCAGGCTGGGCGCGAGCGACTCCGGCGCGCACAGCACCTCGCCGGGCGCAGCTTCATCGACCGACACGCCCCTCAGCGCGACCGCCAACCGACCTCCCGGAGCGGCGGCCTCGACGGTTTGCCCATGCACCTGCAGCTGGCGCAGAGTGACCGACTTGCCCGAGGGCATGAGCACCGCTGCGCCATCGGCCGGAAGGGGCCCGCCCTGCAACGTTCCGGTGACGACCGTCCCGGAGCCGGCGACCGTGAACGTCCGGTCGACCGGCAGGATGGGGCCGGGGGCATGGGCGGGAGCCGGAGACCGCTTGATCAGGGCTTCGACGGCGTCGTTCAAGCCGTCCATCCCGACGCCGGTCAGCGCCGAGCAGAAGACGACAGGCTCGCCGGCCAGGAAGGACCCGTCGAGTTCGGCTGCAATGTGCGCGCCGATTGCGGCCTCGGCGTCCTCGGCCAGGAGGTCGGCCTTGGTCACCGCTACGATTCCCGCCTGCAGGCCCAGCAATTGGGCCACGCGAAGATGCTCGCGCGTCTGCGGGCCGAAGCCTTCCGTGGCCGAGACGACCAGCAGCGCCGCGCGCGCGCCGGTGGTCCCCATCACCATGGCCCGGATGAAATCCTCGTGCCCGGGAGCGTCCAGGAAATCGACTGTCCCCGAGGGGTAGTCGCGCCAGGCGAAGCCCAGCGTGATCGACAGTCCACGCGCCTTCTCCTCCGCCAGCCGGTCGGTCTCGATACCGGTCAGGGCGCGGACGAGCGCGGTCTTGCCATGATTGACATGGCCGATCACCGCGACGCTCAGGGGCGGTCCCGCCGCTTCAGCACCCATGCGACGTCCCTACGTCGAACCGCGGCGGCCGTCATCCGCGCCCATCCGCTTGCCCGTCATCTCCCCGGCTCGATACAGTCGCCGCATGACCGCGCCCCCAGACGTCGAGGCCTCCGACCCGCGCCGCCGGCTGCCGGCCGTGGGCGCGATCTGCGCCGATCCCGCGGCCCGTCCCCTGAACGAGCGGTTCGGGCCCGTGGCGGTGGTCGCCGCGCTGCGCACCGCGCTGGGCGAGGCCCGGGCCCGGCTCCAGGGCGAACCGGGCGCGGCCCCTACGATCGCCGAGCTGCTCGCGGCGGGGCAGCGGATCCTGGAGGCGGGCGCTCGAGAGACGCTGTTTCCGGTGATCAACGCCACCGGCGTCGTGATCCACACCAATCTCGGGCGGGCGCCGCTCGCACCCGAGGCCTTCGCGGCGATGCAGGCCGTCGCCGGCTACAGCAATCTCGAGATGAACCTGGAGACCGGGCGGCGGGCCTCGCGCCAGGACCACCTCGACGCCCTCATCGCAGACGTGACCGGCGCCGAGGCCGGGGTGGCGGTGAACAACTGCGCCGGCGCGGTGCTGTTGGCGCTCGCCGCCGTGGCGGACGGCGCTCCCGTGATCGTATCCCGCGGCGAACTTGTGGAGATCGGCGGCGGCTTCCGGGTGCCGGATGTGGTGGCCCAGAGCGGCTCGCGACTGATCGAGGTGGGTGCGACCAACCGCACCCACCTGCGCGACTATGAAAAGGCCCTGAGCGATCACCCGGACGCGCGGGTCATCCTGCGCACCCATCCCAGCAACTTCCGCATGACCGGCTTCACCAGTGCGCCGGCCCTGGATTCGCTGGCCCACTTCGCCCACGCCCATGGGCTGCAGCTGGTCGAGGACCTGGGCGGCGGCGCGCTCGTCGACCTCGGGCCCCACGGCATCCCGAGCGAGCCGATGGTCCAGGCCAGCCTCCGCGCCGGTGTCGACCTCGTCCTCTTCAGCGGCGACAAGCTGCTGGGCGGACCCCAGGCCGGGATCGCCGCCGGACGCCGCGACCTGGTCGACCGGCTGGCGGCGCATCCGCTGGCCCGGGCGCTTCGCCTGGACAAGCTTTCGGTCGCGGCGCTGGCCGCCACGCTTCGCCTCTACCGGCCGCCGGCCGATCCGACCCAGCGCATTCCGGTGCTGCGGATGCTGACCGAGCCGCTCTCGACGATCGCGGCGCGGGCGGACGCGCTGATGGCTCAGGTCGCCCGTTTGCCCGCGCTGGACGTGGGCCTGCAGGACACACAGGGCTACGCGGGCGGCGGCGCCATGCCCATGCTGGCCCTGCCGGGCCGGGCGCTGGCGCTGCGCAGCCACCGGTTCAGCCCGGACGAACTCGCCCGCCGGCTGCGCACGGGCGAAACCCAGGTGCTGGGGCGCATCGAGCGCGACGTCGTCCTGCTGGAACTGCGTACGGTGTCGGACGCCGAGGTTGCGCCCCTCGCGGCCGCGATCGCGAAGGCGGCCTGACGGACGCTTGCGGGCGCCTGGGGCGTCTACCGCGCCGTCACGCTCCCTGCGATCGAGCCGGCCACCTCGGAGGCCATCTTGATCTGAGCCGGACGGTCGCGGATGTCGTAGCGGTCGGCGATGTAGGCGAAGTCGGTGTAGGCGACCCAGACGCGGCCGTCGGCGTCCTGCGTCACCAGGATCCGCACCGGCCAGTCGAGGCCCGCGTACGGGTTCGAGGTCAGGAACTGGGCGCCTAGCGGCGGGTTGCCGAAGATCAGCAGCTTCGAGGGCTTGAGCTCGATATCGGCGCCCTTCGCGAGCCCGGCCTGGTCGATCTCAGTGAAGAAGCGGATGCCCTTGCCGGCGATGTCGGCCTTGATGCGGGTCACGGTGTCGTCGAAGCCGTAGGCGCTCTGGACGCGCACGACGCCCTCGGCCTTTTCGGCTGCGGCGGCGGGTTCGGCGACAGCGGCCACGGCGGCGGCGGTCAGCGAGAGGCCGACGCCCAGGGCGATCGCACGCAGAGAGCGGTGGAAGCGGGTCATTTCGAGGGTCCTTGGTCGTTTGCGGGGCAGGGGTCGTGGGTCATCCGGCCCGCCTCGGCCTCGTGGAGGATGATCCCCTCCATCGGGTCGACGGGGGCCATCCAGGGGGCCTGGGCGAGCACGCGGGCGGTGTGGGCGTAGCCGGCCTCCCAGCGCGAGCGGATGCCGAGCGGTGAGAAATCGATGTCCTTTGAATGGTCCTCGCCGGCGAGCGGCGGCGACAGCAGTCGGATCACGTGCATCTGCGTCGGACAGCCGTAGGCGGCCAGCTCGCGCGCCTCGTTGGTCGCGCGCACGTCCGGGGGCAGCTTTTCGGCCAGCATCGCGATGATGTGGCGCAGCTTGTGGATCTGCTTCTGCCGGGCGATGTGGGTGATGGCCCGGCTGGAGTACTGCAGGTCCTTCTGGCGCGACAGCACGCTCCAGATGCTGTCGGGCTCCGGGCCGTTGGGGGCCCACATGTGGACGGCGAAAACCACGCCCGACCGGCGCGGCTTGTCGTCGAACACAGCCTCGACCGGGGTGTTCGAGAGGATGCCGCCGTCCCAGTAGAGCTCGCCGTCGATACGGACCGCGGGGAATGCGGGGGGCAGGGCGCCCGAGGCCATGACATGGCGTACCGTCAGGGCGTCTTCCCGACTGTCGAAGTAGCGCATCTGGCCCGTCTGGACGTTGGCGGCGCCCACCGTGAGTCGGGGACGTCCCGCGTTCATCAGTCCGGGGTCGATGAGCTCGCCCAGCGTCTTCTCGAGCGGATCTGTCGAGTAGTAGCCGGCCAGCTCGGAGCCCAGCGGCATCTGCATGCCCAGGAAGGCCCACGGGTTTGGACGGAAGAAGGCTTCGAGTCCGTTCGCGACCGTCATGGCGTTCGCGGCGAGCGCGCCGACGCCCGGCAACATTCCGGCGAACTGCGCGGCCCGCGAATGGGTCATGCGGGCCCAGAACTCACGCAGGCGTTCCAGCCGTTGCTCGGGCGCATTGCCGGCGATCAGGGCGGCGTTGATGGCTCCGATCGAGGTGCCGATCACCCAGTCCGGCTCGACGCCGGCCTCCTGCAGGGCTTGGTAGACCCCGGCCTGGTAGGCGCCCAGCGCCCCGCCGCCCTGGAAGACGAGGACGATCTGGCCCAGCCGGGCCTTGTCGATAGTGGTCGAAGTCTTTGCGGCGGCTTTCATGCCGCCCTTGTGTCAGCCCGTGCTGATGACCGGAAATGTCGGATGGCTAATGGCGCGATGCGCTGGCTGCATCGGAAGTCACGCCTCGCGCGCGGGCGAAGACTTCAAAGTAATCCGTGGCGGAACGCTCCCCGCATCGCCGCGATAACTTAAAGCGAATTCAGTCCTACCGGCCGCGCTTCTAGGGTCTCGTCATCGAACAACACCTAGTGAGACATCCATGAAGACCCCCCTGATCCTCGGCCTCGCGCTCAGCCTCGCGGCCGCTGCAACCTCGGCCTCGGCCGGGACCTGCCCGGCCGACCAGATGCGCGCCGACGCCCGCACCTCGGGCGAGACGATGCCCGCCAAAGTGACCGACACCGAGCTGTCGTTCATCGCCCTCGGCGGCGAGATCAACGGCCTCGACAACCGCCGCCTGCGCCTGCGCCGGCTGGTGGTCCAGCCGGGCGGCGTCGTGCCGTGGCACAGCCATACCGACCGCCCCGCCCTGATCATGACGGTCTCGGGTCAGATCACCGAGTACAACTCGACCTGCGCCGTGGGGATCGAGCACAAGGCCGGCGACGTCGCCCAGGAGAAGAAGGGCGTCAGCCACTGGTGGAAGAACAACGGCAAGGTTCCCGCGGTGCTGATCGCCGCGGACATCAAGAACGACGCCGACGCCACGCCGGCCGCCGACCACATGTGAGCCCCGCCGCGGCGCACGCCAACCCGCCCGGCGCGCCGCGGCTCCGAGGCCTGTCTTCCCCAACTCCCGCAGGCCCTCGGCAACGGAGGCGTGCGGCGTCCGATCCCGGGCGTCGCACGCCTTTTTCGTATCCCGGAGAACCTCATGACCGCCGCCCCGAACGCTCTGTTGCGCCGCGCCCTCATCGGCCTGATCGGCTTTCTGACCCTGGTCGACCTCTTCGCCGCACAGGCGATCCTGCCCACGCTGGCCCGCATGTATGGCGTGAAGCCGTCCGCCATGGGCGTGGCCGTCAACGCCTCGACCATCGGCATGGCCGCTGCGGGCCTCGTCGTAGCCCTGGTCAGTCACCGCCTGCCCCGCCGGGGCGGGATCTGGGTAAGCCTCGCGCTGCTGTCGATCCCGACGCTGCTGTTGGCCCATGCGCCCGACCTGGCCACCTTCACGGCCCTGCGCATCGCGCAGGGCGTCTTCATGTCGGCCGCCTTCACGCTGACCATGGCCTACCTGTCGGAGCAGAACACCGGCGCGGCCACGGCCAGCGCGCTGGCCGCCTACATCACGGGCAACGTGGCTTCGAACCTCGTTGGGCGGCTGGTGTCCTCGGCCGTCGCCGCCACTGCCGGCGTGGCCATCAACTTCTACGCCTTCGCGGCGCTGAACCTGGCCGGCGCGGCGCTGGTTTACCTGACCCTGGCCAAGGCCCCGGCCATGGCCGTGCCCGCCGGCGAGGTGAGGCGCTCGGCGTTCGCGCGCCTTGCCGTTCACCTGCGCAACCGCTGCCTGGTGGCCAGCTTCGGCATCGGCTTCTGCGTGCTCTTCGCCTTTCTGGGGGTCTTCACCTACGTGAATTTCGTCCTGGCCGACGCGCCGATCCGGCTGTCGCCGATGGCGCTGGGACTGATCTACTTCGTCTTCTTGCCCTCGATGGTGACGACGCCGCTGGCCGGCAGCGTCGCCAACCGCTTCGGGCCGCGGCCCACGTTCTTCGTCTCTCTGGGGCTGGCCGTCGCGGGCTTGCCCCTGCTGCTGGCGCCGGCGGTCGGGCCGGTCGTCGCGGGATTGACCATGGTGGGCGTCGGAACGTTCTTCGCGCAGGCGACCGCCACCGGCTTCGTGGGCCGCGCCGCCCAGACCGATCGCGCGGCGGCCAGCGGGCTCTACCTCGCCAGCTACTACCTGGGCGGATTGGCCGGCGCCGCGGTCGTGGGCCAGGTGTACGACCAGGTCGGCTGGCCGTCGGCCGTCACGGTGGTCGGGGGCTCTCTGGTGGCGGCGGCGGCGCTGGCGGCCAGTCTGCGTCCGGCGACCGCGGGCCGTCGCACGCCACTCCTGACGCGCGAGGCCTAGGCGGCTACCCCCAGGCCTCCGCGGGTTCGTCGTCCTGGTTGTCGTTCAGGAAGAGATGAGGGTCGTCCTGCGCGTGCATGGCCAGGTTGTGCCAGTGCATGGCCTGGTCGATGAGCTCGCCGCGCTGCTTCATATTGTCGGTGGCGCTGGCCAGGCGCAGCAGCGCCTCGGCCCTGGCCCGATAGTCATCCTGGTCGGCCATGAAGCCCTCGTTCGATTTCGAACGGCAAACATCCCCACGGCGCAATCGTTCCCGGCGCGTCAGGATTATCCGGTCGGCTCCAGGTCGCAGTCCTCAGGATCCCGCGGCATGGGGTCCAGCGCGCCGCTCGGCCACTTGAAGGCCCGCGCCTGCTGGACGAACGCGCCCACCGCGGGGGAATGCGGTCGTCCCCGCACGGTCACCAGCATGATGGTGCGCACGAATTCGGGGTCGATGAGGCGGCGGGTCACCAGGCCAGGATCAGTGACCGACAGCTCCGGGAAGAACCCGAAGCCGAGCCCCGCCTTGATCATGCCCTGGACCCAGTCGTCGCGCTCGGACGAGAACACCTTCTTCCATTGGACGCCGTGGGCCCGCAGCTGGCGGCGGGCATGGTCGAAGATCTCGCAGTTGGCCCGGCTGACGTAGGGCTGTTCGTGCGTGTCGGAACAACGGACCACGTTGTGCGCGGCCAGCGGATGATCGGGCGGAAGCGCGATGACGAACCGCTCCTGGAACAGCGACAACCCGTGGAATCGCACGTCCAGCGGCTCGGGCAGGCCGAAGAGGGCGAGGTTGAGATCGCCCTTCGTCAGCATGTCCATCAGCTCGACCGACCCTTCCTCGACCACTTCCAGGTCCACGTTGGGATGGGCGATCTGGAACTTCACGATCAGATCCGAGATGAGCGCCGGGCCGATCGTGCACATCGCGCCGATCCGCAGGGTGACGTTGTCCAGCTTCTTGATCGCCTTGGCCTGCTGCTTGGCGGCCTCGGTCTGGGCGTGGATTTGCTCCAGATAGGGCAGCATCATGCGGCCCAGCTCGGAGAGGTGGGTGTTGGCGCGCTCGCGGTGGAACAGGGGGCCGCCCAGCTCGTGCTCGAGCTGCTGGATGGCGCGGGTCAGAGCCGGCTGACTGACGTTCGACTGCTCGGCGGCGCGCGTGAAGTTGAGCGTCCTCGCGAGGGCGAGGAAATAGCGGACCTGCTGCATTTCCATGGCGGACGTCCCTCAAAGGCCTGCCCGTGGGCCAGGCCGTGTCCTTCTAGAATTGGATCGTGACGGGCCGTCGGAACCGGACACACTGTCGGCCGTCACGTTCCTGCCAGGCTGCAGGCTCTAAGAGGCGATACGCACCTCGGCCTGCGCTGAAGCTACACGCATCGGCGTTTCGCGCCCACGGGTCACCGCATCGAAGACGAGGCGGGCTCCGCGTTCGAACGTCAGATACGACCAGATCCAGTCCAGCACGACCTGCACGCGATTGCGAAAACCGATCAGGAACCAGACGTGGGCGGCGCACCAGAAGACCCAGGCCAGGAAGCCGGTGAGCTTGATCGCCCCCAGGTCGGCGACGGCCGCCTTCCGACCGATGGTGGCCAGGCTGCCCAGGTTGGAGTAGCGGAACGGCGGCGGCGGGGGACGGGCGGCCAGACGCGCCGCGATCACCCCCGCCACATAGGCGCCGGCCTGCTTGGCGGCGGGCGCCACGCCCGGCACCGCCTTCTCGCCGTCGCGGATGTGCGCGCTGTCGCCGATCACGAACACCTCGGGATGGCGGGGTAGCGTGAGGTCCGCCTCGACAAACACGCGGCCGGCGCGGTCGGTCTCGGCGGCGAGCCATTTGCCGGCGGGCGAGGCCTGCACGCCTGCGGCCCAGAAGACGTTGGCCGCGGCGATCTTCGCGCCGCCGACCTCGACGCCACTCGCATCGCAATGGCTGACCGGGGCGCCCAACCGGACCTCGACGCCCAGCTTCTCGAGGGCGCCGCGGGCGTACTCTGACAGGCCCGGGCAGAAGGTGGAGAGCACGCGCTGGCCGGAATCGACCAGGACGATCCGGGCCCGCAGGCCGCGGATACGGCGGAAGTCACAGGCCAGTGCGCGTCGGGTCAACTCGGCGATCGCGCCGGCCAGTTCCACCCCCGTGGGCCCGCCGCCGACCACCACGAAGGTCAGCAGCTTGTCCCGGTCGTCGCGGCTCATGTCGAGCTCGGCAGTCTCCAGGGTCAGCAGCACCCGCCGGCGCAGCGCCAGCGCGTCCTCGAGCGACTTCAGGCCAGGCGCATGCTGGGCCCACTCGCTGCGGCCGAAGTAGGCATGGGTGGCTCCGGTCGCCAGCACCAGCTGATCATAGGGGATGGTCCGTTCCCCAAGTTCGACCTGCCGGCGGGCCAGGTCGACGCCGGTCACCTCGTCCAGCTCGATGTGGATGTTCGACTGGCGGCGCAGGATCATCCGGATCGGGCTGGCGATCTGGGTCGGGGCGAGGCCGGCGGTGGCCACCTGATAGAGCAGGGGCTGGAAGAGGTGGTGGTTGCGCCGGTCGATCAGGGTGATGTCGGCGCCGGTCTTCGCCAGGGCCGAAGCGGCGGCCAGGCCGCCGAAGCCGGCGCCCACGATCACCACACGGTTCGCACCGCTCCGTGCGCTCATGGTCATGGCTAGTGGGCCGTCCAGCCGCCGTCGACGCTCAGCGCCGTGCCGGTGATGGAGGCGCCGTTTTCGCTGCAGAGGAACGCGGCGAGGGCGCCGATCTCCTCCACCGAGGCGAACTTGCGATTGGGCTGGGCGGTCAGCAGCACGTCGGTGATGACCTGTTCGTGCGTCATCCGGTGGGCGCGCGCCTGGTCGGCGATCTGCTTCTCGACCAGCGGCGTCCAGACATAGCCGGGGCAGATGGCGTTGCACGTGACGCCCGTGCGCGCGGCCTCCAGCGCCACCGTCTTGGTCAGGCCGACGACCCCGTGCTTTGCGGCCACGTAGGCCGACTTGTAGGGCGAGGCGACCAGGCCGTGGGCCGAGGCGATGTTGATGATCCGGCCATAGCCGCGCTCGACCATCTCGGGCAGGGACGCCTTGATGGCGTGGAAGGCCGATGACAGGTTGACAGCCAGGATCGCGTCCCATTTGGCGGTCGGGAACTCCGACACGGGGGCCACGTGCTGGATGCCGGCGTTGTTCACCAGGATGTCGATTGGGCCCAGCACGTCGCGGGCGAAGGCGACCATGTCCTGGATCTTGCCGGGATCCGACAGATCGGCCGGCGAGTAGATCACCTCGACCCCATGCAGGGAGGCCAGCGTCTCGCGCGTCTGTTCGATCTCGTTCGGATCACCGAAGCCGTTCAGGACGATGTTGGCGCCCTGGCCGGCCAGCACCTCGGCGATGCCAAGGCCGATGCCGCTGGTGGAACCGGTCACGATGGCCACCCGGTTCTGCAGGGGGCGGGGCGCGGTGGTGGCGTTCTGGAGCGCGGTCATGGTCATGGAGAGTGGTCCTTGTTCGGATCCAGGGTCGCGGAAGCGGGGGCCGGACTGAAATGCCGGGAGCGCATGGTCTCAGGCGGCGTGGCGCATGAACGTCGGCCGCCAGACCCCGCCGATGCCGATGTCGCCGGCCACGTCGACGACGCCGCGCCGATAGAGATCGAGCAGGTGGGCCAGCACCGAGTGGCAGGCCGCGGGGTGCAGGCGTTTGTCGTGATCGGCGTAGAGCCGGCTCACCAGCTGGCGCACCGTCGCCGCGCCGTTCGTTTCCAGCGCGATCAGGATCTGCTTCTCGCGGTGGCGGCGGTGGACGATGTAGGCGGCCAGGAAGCTGTCCACACGGCGGATCGGCGGGCCGTGGGCGGGGAAAAGCGCGTCGTAGCGGCGGGCGCGGATGCGCTCGAGGCTACGCATGTAGAGGCCCATGTCGCCATCGGGCGGGCTGACGACGCTGGTGGACCAGCCCATGACGCAGTCGCCGGGGAAAAGCGCGTTCTCCTCCACCAGGGCGTAGGCGTAGTGGTTCGACGTGTGCCCGGGGGTCGCCACCGCCTCGATCGTCCAGCCCGGCCCGCGGAACATCTGGCCATCGGCCAGCGCCACGTCCGGCCGGAAGGTCAGGTCGTCGCCCGCCTCCAGACGATCGCCGCCGCCGGACGGTCGGCAAGGCGTTCCGCCAGCATAGATCACCGCTCCGGTGGCCTCGGCCAAGGGGCGAGAGGCCGGTGAGTGGTCCAGGTGGCTGTGGGTGACAAAGATGTGGGTGATCTTCTCACCCCGCGTGGCCTTCAGGATCGCCTCGATCTGGCGCGGATCGTCCGGGCCGGGATCGACGACCGCCACCTCGCCGTGGCCCACGATATGGGCGCCGGTGCCGGTGAACGTGAAGGGGCCAGGGTTCTCGGCCACGACGCGGCGGATCAGCGGGCTCACCCGGTCGCAACGGCCGTAGTTGAACGCGAACTCACGCACATACGGGATGCCGACCGGCGGGGTCATGGCGTTTGCTCCGTGATGAGGGCCCTGAGCGCGCGGCCCATGCGGGCGACGGCTTTGAGCTTGGCGGGGAAGGGGAGGGCGATGGGCGGTCCCATGTCGGTCTTGTTCACGTCGACCACGTAGAGCCGGCCGGTGGGGCGATCGCGGAGGATGTCGAGGCCGCCCCAGTCCAGGCCCATGACCCGGCAGAACACGCCCAGCCGCGCGATCTCGTCCTCTGAGAAGACCTCGCGCGGTTCGGCCATGGCCACGTCGGCGTTGTGGTTGGCGAAGCGGTCCTGGACCGGCCGCCGCTTGATGAACACAACCACCGGCTTGCCGCCCACGAAGGGCGTCCGCAGGTCCACGGCCATGCCATCCTCGACATTGTCGATGAGGCGCTGATAGGTGCGGCCCGGGCGCCGGCGGGTCGGCAGCCAGACCAGTCGGCCGTCATGGACGCCGTTGGCCTCGCCCTTCTCGACCGCCAGGCCGACCCCCTGCTCGGGGTCAAGCATCAGCGGGTAGCCGAAGCACGCCTCGAACACCTCGGCCACGCGGCTCTTGGAGATGTCGGTGCAGGCGTAGTTGAAGGCGCGCGCGTGCGGCGGGACAGGCGGGCGGGCCTGGGTGGCGTCCTCGAAGAAGAAGCTGGCGTCAGCCTCGTCCGGCGACCGGGCGATCCGCACCCCGTTCCACGAGGCGGCGGCCCAGATCAGGTACCAGGGTCGCGGCCTGTCCGGCGCGAACCACACCGCGGGCCCACGGGGCAGCAGGCGGTTCAGCGCCGTCTTGGCCCGGATCGCCAGGTAAAGGCTGAACCAGTTGGCCGCCTCGGACGCCAGGGCCTTGTCCAAGGGGATCACGGCGCCGGTCTTCTTCACGCGCACCGTGCGGCCGCGCACCGAGAAGTCGGAGGTCCACAGGGTGTCGCTCATGAGCGCACCGTCGCAGGCTTGAGCGGCGCGAAGATCGCCAGCACCCGGCTCACCAGCACGCCGAACTCGCGTCGCCGGAAGATGGTCAGGAGCAGGAACGCCGCCGCGAGGTTGATGCAGGCGGCGACGAACAGGCCGCCGCCGTCGTTGTTGGGGTCGACGCCCAGGGGCGTGAACAGGTGGAAGCTCACCGCGCCGGACATCACCAGGAAGCCCGCCAGCGCGCCGCTGGCCTGTAGGTGGCGGAAGCGGGGCAGGATGCCGAGCATCAGCAGGCTCGCGGCCAGCAGCTCGATCGACCCGATCACATACTGCGAGAACAGACCGGTCGCGGCGAAGAGGCCCGGCGCGCCCAGCTCGCTGGCCCAGCCGTCGAGGCGGCCGAAGATCACCTGGGTCTTCGGATGGTTGGTGAACTTGAAGCGCAGGCTGTCCAGGAAGACGGCCGACATGAAGAGGGCCATTCCGTGCGGGATCAGGCCAATGAGGCGGTCGCGAATGCTCATTTCAGCACCTGCGGCCAGTTGCGATCGCCCTTGGCGATGTTTCCGGGGATGTCCTTGGCCCAGCGCTTCTGAACGTTCTGGTCGTAGTTCAGGTAGAGCTTGCCCCCGACGATCTTCCAGGCCAGCGGGTCGCCCTTGGCCGTGTACCCGCCGGCCACGGCCCAGGCGCAGTAGCCGCCGTATTGCGGGAGGTAGGCGTTCGGGTTGGCCCGGAAGCGAGCCAGGTTCTCCGCACTGGCGAAGCGGTACTCCACGCCCTTCAGCGTGGTGGCGTAGCGGGCGTCGCCCTTGGTGGGGCCGCCGGCCGCGAAGTAGCTGACGGGGTCATAGCCCGACAGGGCGACCTTGGTGAACGGCGGCAAATAGACCTCCGGCGCGGCGACAGCCAGCGCCGGTGTCGCCGAGACGCCGCCGATGGCGAGGAGCGTCGCAACGGCGAGGGCCGACAGGTTTCGTCTTGGTCTTGGCAATGGGCGTCCTCCCTGCGCCGTCGCCGCTGCGACGGGACCGAACATCGGTCGACGAGAGAGGTACTTGGCGCGCCGCGCGGACGCTCATGCCGAAAGGTTATGGAGTGCGGCCGGACGCCGCCCTGCGGACCACGAAGAGCATCAGCCCGGCGGCCAAGCCCAGGGCGATGGCGACGGCCTGCGGCGTCGTCATCTGGAGCAGGATGATCCCGCATCCCAGCATGACGATGGCCAGGACCAGGGGGGCGGCGGGCATGCGGTAGCCCGCGGGCGGCGCGGTCCCCTCCCGGTCTGCGCGTCGCAGCCGGATCGCGGCCAGCGCGACGCCCATATAGACCAGCACGCGCGTTCCGACGGCGAGGACGACGAGGCTCTGGAAGGTCCCGGTCAGGGCCAACGCCAGCACCAGGATCGAACTGAGCGCGATCGCGACCACCGGCGTGCCGAAGCGCGCGGATCGGCGGCCGAACCATGCGGAGATATCACCCTGGTCGGACAGGCTCTGCAGCAGGCGGGAGTTGGCCAGAAGCGCGCCGGCGTTGCTGCCGACCACGGCCAGCATCGCGGTGGCGGCCATCACCCACCAGCCGGTTGGTCCAAGCACCGCGCGGGCGGCGTCGGCGAGCGCCAGGGTGCTCGACGCCAGGTCGGGAACGAGGCCGATCGCAATGGCGTTGGCGCCCACCAGGAGGACGACGCCGGCCGCCAGCGACGTGACGAGCGCGCGCGGCACATCGCGCTGCGGATCGCGCGCCTCGCCCGCGGGGATCGCGAGGTTCTCGAACCCGGCGTACGAGAACATCCCCATCGCCGCGGCGGCTACGCCCGCCTGCCAGGTGAGCGAAGCCGAGGGTCGCAGGGCCGCGACGTCGAGGTGGGGGATCGCCAGCCCGATCAGGATGACCACCGGGGTGATCTTCACGACCGCAAGCGTGGTCAGCAGTCCCGCGTTGGTGCGGCCGCCCATGACCGAGAACGCTGCCACCAGGATCGTCAGCGCGATGACGACGACCGTCGTCGCCGCGAGGTCGAACTGGCGTCCAGTGGTGACTTCCAGCAGCAGGATCAGCGCCGCGAACATCGAGGCCGTCGAGATCACCCGGGACAGATAGAGCACCCACCCGATCTCGAATCCGACCAGGGGGCCAAAGGCGCTTCGCACATACAGGTAGGCGCCCCCGTTCTCGCGGAACCGGCTGCCGACCTCGGCGAAGCACAGGGCGATCGCGAACATCAGGACGCCCATGGCCAGGAGCACGATGGGCGCCCAGGCGCCGGCCGTCGCGAAGTACTGGGCGGGCAGGAGATAGAATCCGGCGCCGATGATGCTGTTGACGCCCACCGCGGCGAGGGTGGCGAGGCCCATGGCTCGAGGCGTCCGCGAGGCGTCGTTGGGCGACATGCCGGTCAGGCCGGATCGGGTTCGCCGGGCAGCCGGTACTTCATCTCCACCGTGCCGAGCTTGAACGCGGCCCGCGTCGCAAGGTGGAACTCGCGCTGGATCCGGGCGCACCAGAGGTAGCGGGTCTCATCGTCCAGCCCGTCCGTGCCCTCGATCCAGCGGATCATCATCTCGATGAACTGGCCCACGTTCAGGCGCGAAGCGTACTCGGCGCGGGCCTCGGCGCCGGGCGGGGCGTCGGGCCCGACCTGGAACCAGCGTTCGCGAGTGTAGGCCGACATGGCGTCCTCGAGCGCCATGCGCCAGTCGAGCCCTTCCACGCCGCTCTGGCTGTAGCGGAAGACGAGAAGGTAGGGCTCGGGCTGCTCGCGGGCCGCCATCGCCATGCCGCGCAGGCGCGCGCCGTACTCATGGCCGGGCAGGGCCCAGACCTCGTGGATCTTGGCGACCACCTTGTCGCGGAGTGCATCCAGCAGCGCCTGCTTGGAGCGAAAGATCCGGTAGATCAGGATCTTCGGAACGCCGGCCGCGTCCGCCACATCCTGCATGGTGGCCGTGCCGACGCCGCGCTCGAGGAAGACCCGGCATGCCGCGATAAGGAAGGCTTCGCGCCGCTCCGGAACATTGACGCGAGGCTTCGATCCCCGTCCCGTTCGGGGCCGCTCGGCTTGCCCGGCAGCTGGCTTCGCCACTCGTTCCTCGCCCCTTGCCACGTCGCAGCTACCCGCCCTCGGACGCCGGCGACGCTATATGAAACCAAGTCGTAGCATAGTTTGACAGGCGGGCAATGCGAGCGCATCGTTACCCGGTCGGAACAAGCGCGATCAACGGCGTGCGCCGAACTGCAAGGGGGAACACCATGGCTCGTGGCGGACTGTTTCTTTCTGTGGCGATCGCGGCGCTCTGCGCGCCCGCGGCAGGGTTTGCTGAAGAGCAGAGCGTGGGCGTCGAGGAGGTGGTCGTCACCGCCCAGAAGCGCGCCGAGAACGTTCAGGACGTTCCCATCTCCGTAACCGCGTTCAACGGCGAGACGCTGAAGGCCGCCGGCATTCAGGACGTGCGCGACCTGCGCCGGCTGACGCCAAGCCTCTATCTCGCGACCTCGTCGAACACCAGCAACACCCGCATCATGATGCGCGGCATCGGCACCAGCGGGAACACGGCGGTTGAGCCCAGCGTCGCGGCCTTCGTCGACGGCGTCTATGTGCCGCGCATCGGCTCGCTGCTGACCGGCCTCAACGATATCGGCTCGGTGGAAGTGCTGCGTGGGCCGCAGGGCACCCTGTTCGGCCGCAACGCGTCGATGGGCGCCCTGCTGATCCGCACCCGCGACCCGGGTGAGACGTACAGCGCCGAGGTCAGCGCTGCGATGGGCAATTATGGCCGCAAGCGCGTCTCGGCCCTGGTGGATCTCCCGATCACCGAAAACTTCCACACCCGCGTCTCGGCGCTCGCCTACGAGGGCGACGGCTTCGACCGCAACGACCTGACCGGCAAGCGGATCGGCCGCAACGACGGTTTCGCGGCCAGGATCGGCTTCAAATGGGAGCTCGCGCCCGAACTCACCTGGACGGTGAAGGGCGACTATCAGAACGTCAGCGGCGACGGCTACAACACGGTCACCATCGTCTCCCGCTCCGTCACACCGGCCAGCCTCGCCACGTGGCTCGCGCGCCTCGATCCCGACGGCGCGGGCCCGGGCGTCGGCCTGCTGCCCTACACTGCCGACACGTACTCGCGGCACGT
Organism: Phenylobacterium sp.; assembly: GCF_004299445.1. Taxonomy (GTDB): domain Bacteria; phylum Pseudomonadota; class Alphaproteobacteria; order Caulobacterales; family Caulobacteraceae; genus Phenylobacterium. The sequence continues at coordinate 28,493 of NZ_SCTC01000015.1, forward strand.
CCGCCAGAGCACCGATGGCGACCTGATCGACTACCAGTCGGGCATCGCTAGCGACATCACGTGGAACCTCGCCAACGGCTACCAGCTCAAGCTGATCAGCGGGTACCGCGACTGGAACAACGTCCAGTACCAGGCGTCGAACGGGAATATCCCGCTCGAGCTGCAGCGCCGGACCACCAACGCCGACAGCCAGAACCACTCCGAGGAACTGCAGCTCCTGTCGCCCGACACGCTGCTGGACGGAAAGCTGAGCTACGTGGCCGGCCTGTTCTACTTCGACGAGGCCTATGACCTGGGCCAGAACATCGACCTCACGCGCGACTACTGCGAGGTGTTCATCCGCAACACGAGCACCGCCGCGCGTCTCGCACAGTGCCGCGCCAACCCCCTGAATAAGGCGTCGGTCTGGCTCTTCAGCCAGGACACCGAGTCGGTGGCCGCCTATACCCAGGCCACCTACAAGGTGACCGAGCAGGTCGCCGTGACCGGCGGCATCCGCTACTCGAAGGACAAGAAGAAGGCGATCTTCAAGGCCTTCACGGCGAACCCCGCGGCGGCCCAGTCGCCGGAGTTCACGCCCAACATGCGGTTGTCGGAAGATCAGGTGACCTACCGCCTGAACGGCACCTATCGGCCTAACGACGACATCATGCTGTTCGCGAGCTTCTCGACGGGCTTCAAGTCGGGCGGCTTCGACTCGGCGCCCGGCACGACCGGCCCGGTCGGCGCCGCGACGCGGACCTTCAAGGCCGAGACGGTGGACAACTGGGAACTGGGCGTGAAGTCCGAGCTGTTTGAGCGCCGGCTGGTGCTGAACGCCACGATGTTCCGGTCCGACATCTCGGATCTGCAGTTCAGAACGTTCGACGGCCTGCAGTTCCGGACGCGCAACAATGGCGAGGCGCGCCAGCAGGGCCTGGAGTTCGACGCCATGGCGCGTCCGATCCCGCCGCTGACCCTGACTCTCGGCGGGACCTATCTGGACTCCGAGTACCTGGATTTCCGCGGCGCGCCCGGGTTGCCGGGCTTCGGCGGTGCCCAGGACCTGACCGGCGAGCGACTGCCCTACTCGCCGAAGTTCCAGGGGGCGGCCTCGGCGCAGTACATCGGCCAGCTCATGGGCGACATGACCTGGATGGTCCGCGCCGACATGAGCTTCACGTCGAGCCAGCTGCTGGCCTCGGCCGGCGACAACAATCCCGACGCCCGCCAGTCCGGCTACACGACCTTCGGCGGACGGGTGGCCATCCGCGGGCCGGAGGAGCGCTGGGAGCTCGCCGTCGCCGCGGTCAACCTGACCAACGAGACCTTCTGCACCGGCATCTTCAATCAGCCGAACAACGCTGCATTCGGACTCAACAACACGGTCACGGGGGCCACAGCGCTGCGCTGCACGCTGAACGAACCCCGCCAGGTGACGGTCGAACTGAAGGCCAAGTTCTGACCCGAAAGCGGGGAGACGACCGATGACCCATTCCGCCCGCGCGTCATTCCCGCCCGGAGGCAAGGCCTGGCCCGACCTCCAGGCGGAGATGGCCGACCGCACCGCCCGCGACGCCGACTGGCGCGGCGGTCGGACAGCGATCTTCTTCTTCCTGGCCGACGACGAGGCCTACCAGGTGGGCAAGCGCGCCTACATGGAGCACTTCTCGGAGAACGCCCTGGGCGCGGCGCGGGCCTATCCCGGCATCGGGAGCATGGAGCGCGACATCATCGACTACGGCCTCGACCTGTTGCACGCCCCCGACGGCGGACGGGGCGTGTTCACGACCGGCGGGACGGAAAGCATCCTCTTGGGCGTCAAGGCGGCCCGCGAGCGCCACCGCGCGCTGGGCCGTGGGCGGGCCGGCGCGCCACTGAACCTCGTGATGCCCGTTACCGGTCACCCGGCGTTCGACAAGGCCGCGATCCTCATGGATGTCGAGGTGCGTCGCGCGCCGCTGCGCGAGGACCGCCGCTGCGACGTCGCGGCCATGCGCACCCTGATCGATGAGAACACCTTCCTGATCGTCGGCTCCGCGCCGTGCTTCCCGCACGGCGTCATCGACCCGATCGGCGAGATCGCCGCGCTGGCCGCGGAGAGCGACACCTGGCTGCACGTCGACGCCTGCGTCGGCGGCTGGGTGGCCCCGTTCTTCGAACGCATCGGCCGCGGGACCCCGGTGTTCGACTTTCGCCACGATGCGGTGCGGTCGATCTCCGCCGACCTGCACAAGTTCGGCTTTGCGCCGAAGCCCTCGTCCACGGTGTTCTTTCGCGACGGGGAAGACCTGGACCGCTCCACGTTCCGCCTCGGCTACTGGCCGAGCGGGCTCTACACGACCGCCACGATGTCAGGGTCGCGGCCGGCCGGGGCGGTCGCGGGCGCCTGGGCGGTCCTCAACCATCTGGGGACGTCGGGCTACGAGCGCGCCGCACGTGACCTCGCCGCCATGACCGACGCCTACGTGGCCGGCATCGATGCGATCCCCGAACTGACCCTGTGGGCCCGGCCGGACGTCACCATCCTCAATTTCGGCTCGACGGTGGTCGACATCTACGCCGTGGCCGAGCGGATGAAGACGCGCGGCTGGATCCCGGGGCTCACCAGCGAACCGCGCGGAATGCACACGATGCTGGCCATGCAGCACGCGCCGGTCCGCGAGGCCTGGCTGGCCGACATGTCGGCCAGCATCGCCGAGGTGCGCGCGACCCAGGCCAAGAGCGACCTGGCCGCCACCTACTGACAGGGAGACGCGCGGTGGATTTCGGCCAGTCCCTGCCCCCGCTTGAGACCGACTGGTCGACCGAGGGCATCGTCGCGCGTCGCGACCGCTACTACGCTGCTTCGCAGCGCCGGTTCGTCCCGTACACGACCCCGCTGATCTTCCGGCGCGGGCACATGCAGCACCTGTGGGACGAGAACGACCGCAGGTACACAGACCTTCTGGGCATGAACCTGTGTATCTCGGTGGGCCACGCGCACCCGACGGTCGTGGCGGCCGTGCAGGCGCAGGTCGCCCAGCTCACCCACTGCACCACCATGTTCTACCACCCCACGCCGGCCCACTTGGCGGAGGAACTCACCCAGACCATGCCGGCGGGCCACGAATGGGTGGTCCACTTCACCAACAGCGGCGCCGAGGCCATCGACCTGGCGCTGCTGATGGCGCGGTCCTACACGGGCGCCATCGACATGCTGTCGCTGCGGACCAGCTACCATGGCGCCACCTTCGGCGCGCAGGCGCTGACCGGCATCGCGGGCTTCCGCCACAATGTGCCGCAGCTGGGCGGCGTCGCCTTCCTGCCCGAGCCGAACGCCTACCGGGGCCTCTTCGGCCAGGAGCTCCAGCCCTACCTCGACGAGGTGGAGCGGGCGATCGAGACGTCCACCTCCGGCCGGCTCGCGGGCATGATCCTCGAGACCGTCCAGGGCTACGGGGGCATCGTCGAGATGCCCCCGGCCTACATCGCCGGCGCCGCGGAGCGGGTGCGGGCCGCAGGCGGCCTGATGATCATCGACGAGGTCCAGTCCGGTTTCGCGCGCACGGGCGACAACTTCTGGGCCTTCGAGGCCAGCGGCGTCGTTCCCGATATCGTCGTGATGGCCAAGGGCATCGGCAACGGCATCCCGCTGGGCGCGGTCGTGACCCACCGCCGCATCGCCGAGTGCATGGCCGACAAGTTCCTGTTCCACACCTACGGCGCCAACCCCGTCGCCTGCGCGGCCGGCCGCGCGGTTCTGCAGGTGATCCGCGAAGAGGGTTTGCAGGCCAACGCCAAGGCCGTGGGCGCGGCGCTGAAGAGCGGCCTCCTCGAACTCCAGGCGCGCCATCCGATCATCGGCGATGTGCGGGGTCTGGGCCTGATGATGGCGGTCGAGCTGGTCAAGGATCGCAAGACCAAGGCGCCGGCCACCGAGGAGACGGCGGCCATCTTCGAGGAGACGCGGCGGCAGGGGATCGTGGTTTCCAAATCCGGCCCACACCGCAGCATCCTGCGCATGGTCCCGCCGCTGTGTCTCTCGATGGAGGACGTGCCCACGGTGCTCGAGGCGTTCGAGCAGAGTTTCGCCGTGGCGCTGGCCTGAAGCCGCCGCCGATCCGGCTCCGGATCGGCCAGTTCGGAGTTTGGAATGTCCGCACGCCGTCCGTCTTCGTCACCGGTCCAGCCTACGCGCCGGGCGCTGCTCGCCGGGTCGGCCGGCCTGCTGGCCGCAGCGGACGCCGCCGCCCAGACCCCCCGGCGTCCGACGGCCGCGCCTCCGCCCAACATCGTCTTCATGATGGTCGACAACTTCGGCTACGGAGACCTGGGCTGCTACGGCGGCGGGGAGCTGCGCGGGGCGCCGACTCCCAGGATCGACGCGCTGGCCGCCGAGGGCGTCCGCCTGACCAACTTCAACGCCGAGCCCGAATGCACCCCCAGCCGCTCCGCGCTGCTGACCGGCCGCATGCCGATCCGCTCGGGCACCTCGATTGTGGAATCGCGCGGGCTCAAGGACGGCATCGCGCCCTGGGAGTACACCCTGGCAGAACTGCTCTCGGACGCCGGCTATGCGACCGCCTGTTACGGAAAATGGCACCTGGGGTCGGCCGACGAACGGGCCCCCACCCGCCAGGGTTTCGATGAGTGGTTCGGCATCCCGCGCAGCAGCGGCGAGGTGAACTGGCCAATCCAGCCGGGCTTCGATCCCAAGGAGTATACGCCCCAGTCGATGATGGAGGGTCGCAGGGGCGAGCCCAGCCGTCCCCGCGGCGTCTACGACCGCGCCGCCCGTGCGCTGATGGACCGCCAGATCACCGATCGCGCCGAGGCCTACATCCGCCGCCAGGCCAGGGGGGAGAAGCCGTTCTTCCTGTACGTGCCCTTCACCCTTCCGCACGAGCCGCCGCTGGCGCATCCCGATTTCGTCAAGCCGGGCCGTTCGAACTACCAGAACGCCCTGGTCGAGATCGACCACAACGCCGGGCGCCTGATCGATGCGGTCGACAAGGCCGGGATCAGGGACAACACCATCGTCGTGTTCTGCAGCGAGAACGGGCCGCAGAGCTTTCAGGGCGTCGGCGTCGACTTCGGCGGCCGCGCCGACTCGGGGCCGTTCCGCGGCGAGTTCCCCAGCGGCTGGGAAGGGGCGATCCGCACGCCCTGCATCATCCGCTGGCCGGGGCGCGCTGCGCCCGGCCGGGTCAGCAACGGCATGGTCTCGATCCAGGACTTCTACCGCACCTTCGCCGGGATCGCCGGCGCGGCGGCCCGCGTGCCCACCGACCGCGCCGTCGACTCGATCGATCAGGGCGACTTCCTGTTCGGAGGTAAGGCCACGTCGAACCGCGAGCACCTGATGATCTTTCACAACAACCGCCTGCTGGCCGTGAAGTGGAAGAACTTCAAGATGCACTTCGCCGTGCGTGAACCGCCGCGCGGCGCCGTCGTGGCGTCGGGTCAGGTGGCCACGACGTCCTATCTCGAGGAGCTCCCCAGCCCGTGGGTGTTCGATCTGGAGAACGATCCGAAGGAGCTCTGGAACATCTACACCACCAACATCTGGGTCCGCCGACCGGTGGCCCGAATCCAGCGCGAGTATGAGGAGAGCGTCATGCGGTTTCCCAATGTGCCGACAGGCGGCGAGGGGCCCGCGCGGGCCGGAGCGGTCTCGTGAGCGGTCGCGCGTTGTGGGGTCCATCGCTGGTCGCGGCGACCGTCGCGGGACTGGTGGCGACCGGCGTGGCCGTCGGCGCCTCGACCGAACGCCCGGCCAAGCCGGCGAAGGCGACTGAGGCCGTGCCGCCCGCGGCTCAGGCCGGCCGGCTGCCGGGGTACAGCGCCGAGCGCAACGCCTATTTCGGCGACCTGCACGTCCACACCTACCTGTCGAACGATGCGTACATTTCCAACGCGCGGCGCACGCCGGACGACGCCTACCGGTTCGCGCAGGGCGAGGCGATCGGGCACCCCTCGGGCTTCGCGGTGCGCCTGCAGGGCGGGCCGTTGGACTTCACCGCCGTCACGGATCACTCGGAGTACCTCGCGGTGGTCAGCGCCGCGGCCCGGCCCGGGCATCCGCTGGGCAAGCTGCCGTTCAGCCAGAACCTGATCGCCACCGATCCGGTCCAGGCCCAGAGGGGGTTCGAGGCCTTCACCAGCGCCAAGCTCCAGGGCACGATGCCCAAGGAGTACGACGATCCCGCGATCGTCGCCGAAGGCTGGCGCGAGGTGCAGGACGCCGCGGCTCGCCATAACCGGCCCGGCCGCTTCACCAGCTTCGTGGGCTACGAATTCACCGCCTCGCTCGAAGGCAAGAACCTGCATCGCAACGTGATCTTCAAGACCGCGCGCGTACCCGGCGCCCCGTTCTCGGCCACCAGCGTCTACGATCCAGAACTGCTGTGGCAGGCCATGGACGGCTGGCGGGCCAAGGGCATCGAGGCGCTGGCCATCCCGCACAATTCGAACGGCTCGGACGGCATCATGTTCGACAGCGTGCGCCTGAACGGCCAGCCGATCGACAAGGCCTACGCCGAGATGCGGATGCGCAACGAGCCGCTCGTCGAGATCACCCAGACGAAAGGCACATCCGAGACCCATCCCTCGCTGTCGCCCAACGACGAGTGGGCCAACTTCGAGATCTGGGAGCGCTACATCGCACAGAACAAGATGGTCACCAGGTTCGCGGGCAGCTACGTCCGCCGGGCCCTGCAGGACGGAATCCTCCAACGCGAAAAGCTCGGCGTGAACCCCTTCAAGCTCGGCTTCGTGGGGGCGACCGACACGCACAACGCCACGCCAGGGCTGGTCGAAGAGGTCGACTACGTCGGCGCGTCCGGGCTTCGCGATGGCGCGCCCGAGCAGCGCGGCTCGGTGCTGCCCAAGGGCGCGGCCGACTGGCCGGCGCGCGGACCGATCCAGTACTCGGCGCGCGGGGGCTCGGGTCTTACGGGTGTCTGGGCCGAGGAGAACAGCCGCGATGCGATCTATGCGGCGCTGCGGCGCAAGGAGACGTTCGCGACGTCGGGGCCGCGGATCAAGGTGCGGTTCTTCGCCAGCTACGACTTCCCGGCCGACCTGATGACCCGGCCCGACACGGTGCGCCAGGCCTACGCCCGCGGCGTGCCCATGGGCGGCGACCTGCTGGCCGCACGGGGGAAGGCCCCGCAGTTCCTGGTCTGGGCGGTGCGCGACCCGCGCGCCGGCTACCTCCAGCGGGCCCAGGTGGTGAAGGGCTGG
>NZ_SCTC01000016.1 GCF_004299445.1 Phenylobacterium sp.
CGACGGCGGCAAGCCCGCCGTGGGCCAGTCGTCGGTGTCCCTGAAACGCCGTGAATGTCGTCTGATCGTCCATTCAGGCGTGCATGCGCCCGGACGTCGCTGGAATCAATAAGGCCCGGGTAAAATTATTCACCCGTGAGACTCTGGACGATCGGTTCGCCGCGGGCTTCCTTGTAGGCTGACGTCAGGAAGGGTCCGATCCAATACTCCTTGAACCAGCGCCGCAGCCAGGGATCCGCGCCGACGAAGCCCTGCGCCTGGTTGGAGAAGTCCAGCTGCTTCCTCGCATCGTCCAGGCTGACGCCCTGGCGAACGAGAGGCGCGATCTTTGAGCGAACCTCGCCAATCGCTGCGGCGATGCGCGCCAGATAGACGCCGTCTTGCTGAGGCGCGCCGTGCCCGGGAACGAGCACCTTGAAGTCATAGGTCCGGAGCGTCTCCAGAGTTTGCATCCACTCGCTCGGGTAGCTGCCGAAGCCGAACGGGACGGGCGCGACCACGATGTCGCCGACTACGAGCACTCTCTGCTTCGGCAGCCACACCACAGCATCGCCATCAGTGTTGGCGCGTCCCAGGTAGCGAACCTCGATCGGCGTCCGCCGATCGGGGATATCGAGGCGGTCGTCGAAGGCCTCGGTGGTCGTGATCGTGACCGCGCCGCGCATGTCCTCAGCGTATTGTGCGAAAAGCCGCGAAGCCGCTGACCAGCCGGCCTTGCTGGCGGGATCGGGGGCCTTTTCGACCATGGTCTGGGTGTATGCGAGGAAGCCCTGGTTCTGCTTGTAGAAGGCGTCGTCCGCAGACGGCTCGAAGACCGCCGGCGTGTTCATTGTCTTACGGTCACGGAGGTGCGCCTGGGTGGCCTTCGTCGCAATCGTGCGGGCAGCGGGCCAGGCCTTGAGGATCTCGGCGAGGCCCTGGGTATGGTCGCCATGCCAGTGCGTGATGATGACCGCCTTCACCGGCTTGGAGCTGAGGCGGCGAATCTTGGCGATCAGGCGCCGGGCTGATCCGGGCGACCCGCCCGAGTCGACCAGCACCAGACCGTCTGCCTGTTCGATCAATGTCACGTTACCGATGGGCTGCACGTGGAACCGCGGCTCGGCGAACGTCCATACGCCCGGTGCGACCCGGATCGTCTCCTGAAAATAGCCGTCCTCGGAACGCGGCCGTTCAGGGGATTGCGTGACCCTGGCCGGCGCGACGGCCAAGGCCATGATCAATGAGGTGAGGGCGAGTTTGAACACGATCGAAGCGGAGCCCGCGGCACGCGCGCGGGTCAAATGAATCGGTTTCATGAGGGACAAAGGGGCCTGGACGGATATCCAGACCCCTTTGAGATGGTGCCGCCGGGCAGGATTGAACTGCCGACCTCAGCCTTACCAAGGATGCGCTCTACCACTGAGCTACGGCGGCGAAGGCGGGCGCTATAGCGGTAGCCGGGCGCGGCGTGAAGCCCCCAAATCCACCAGGGGGCGCTTGACGCGCGAGACGCCTCGCCGCACCTGCAAGGGATGGCCGACAAGGACAAGCCCTCGAAAAGCCCCCTGGATTCGCGGGAAGCAAAGCTGGCCCAGGCGCTGCGGGCAAACCTGCGGCGTCGAAAAGGCGTTCCCGCGCCGGCTGCGCCAAAGACGCAAGAAACCTCCACAGATTGACCGCTTGGCGCGTCAGCGGCGCGCGCGCTAGATACGTCGCCTGTGGCCGCCAATGAAAGGCGGCCGTTACGTGTCTCGTAAGGATCGCTATTGGATCGCATCGCCATCACCGGCGGCGCGCGGCTGGAGGGGGAGATCCCCATCAGCGGCGCCAAGAACTCGGCCATCAAGCTGATGGCGGCCAGCCTGCTCACCGAAGAGCCGCTGCGCCTGACGAACATGCCGCGGCTCGCGGACACGCGATTCCTGGGTCGGTTGCTCCAGCGCCTGGGCGCAGAGGTAATCGAATCGGATGGGATCGACGGCGCTGAGACGTTGCTGACGACCCGTGAAATCGTCAGCGGGTTCGCCCCCTACGATCTGGTCCGACAGATGCGGGCCTCATTCAACGTGTTGGGCCCTTTGCTGGCCCGGAACGGGCAGGCCAAGGTGTCGCTGCCCGGCGGCTGCACCATTGGCGCCCGGCCGGTGGACCTGCACCTCAAGGCGCTGGAAGCGCTGGGCGCCAAGATCGATCTGCACGAGGGATACGTCTACGCTCAGGCGCCGCGTGGCCTGACAGGCGGCGAGGTGGACTTTCCGTTCGTATCGGTCGGCGCCACCGAGCATACGCTGCTGGCGGCGGTTCTGGCCCAGGGTGTCACGGTGATGAGAAATGCGGCTTGCGAGCCGGAGATCACCGACCTGGCCGACTGCCTCAACAAGATGGGCGCGAAGGTGACCGGAGCAGGGACGCCCACGATCACGATCGAGGGTGTCAGCCGGCTCAGCGGCGCGAGCCACGCGGTCCTGCCCGATCGCATCGAAACGGGCACCTATGCTCTGGCCGCGGCGATGGCGGGCGGCGAGGTGCGGCTGACGCGCACGCGCTCCGATTTCATCCAGGCCCTGATCGATAAAATGGTGGAAGCCGGGGTCGAGGTCACATCGCACAACGACGGCCTGACGGTGAAACGCAACGGGGGCCGATTGAAGGCCGTCGAACTGACGACCGATCCGTATCCAGGCTTCGCGACCGACCTGCAGGCGCAGTTCATGGCGTTGATGACGCTCGCCGACGGCGAGAGCGTGATCCGTGAGACGATCTTCGAGAACC
>NZ_SCTC01000086.1 GCF_004299445.1 Phenylobacterium sp.
TAGTCTTACTGTGTCACAAACTGGATAATGCGATCCTCTCGACTCCATGTTGGAGGATCGATGCACGCATCCGAGCGCTTTGATCGCTATCTTGAGCACCTGAGTGCGGGACTGGGCCACGCGGATCGACACGCCGGACTGAGGGGCTATTGCACGGGCCTGATGCTGCCGCTGTCGCGCAAGAGCGTGGAGCCGATGGCCGCACGGGTGGACCCGATGCACGCCAGCGCCCGGCATCAGGCGCTGCATCATTTCGTGGCCAAGGCCGAGTGGTCCCACACCGAGATGCTGCGCCGGGTGGCCCAGTGGGTGATCCCGAAGATGGACTTCCGTTCGGGCGGCTGGTGGATCATTGACGACACGGGGTTTCCCAAGAAGGGCCGCCATTCGGTGGGCGTCACGCGCCAATACTGCGGGATGCTGGGCAAGCAGGACAACTGCCAGGTGGCTGTGAGCCTTTCGCTGGCCAGCGATCAGGGCAGCCTGCCCGTGGCCTGGCAGCTGTACCTGCCTGAGGATTGGGCCGCCGATGCCGCACGTCGCACCAAGGCGGGGGTTCCCGAGGAGGTACGCTTTGCCACCAAGACGCAGATCGCTTTGGAGCAGTTGCGCGCACTGCTGGATGAGGGCGCTCCGCGTTACTGCGTGCTGGCCGACGCCGGATACGGCGTGGACACTGCCTTTCGTCAGGCGCTTAGCGACATGGGCTTGCCCTATGCGGTTGGGGTCACCTCGGCCGTCGTCGTTTGGCCGCCCGGGGTCCAGCCGCTACCTCCCAAGCCCTACAGCGGCGTGGGACGCCCACCCGTCGTGCCCCAGCGCACGGCCGCTTTGCAGCCTCTGAGCGTCAAGGCGTTGGCGATGTCCTTGCCCCCGCAGGCGTTTCGGAACATCACCTGGCGCGAGGGCAGCAACGCAGCGCTGAGCGGCCGCTTCGCGGCCGTACGGGTGCGTCATGCCGGCGGGAATGCTGGCAAAGCGCGCCTGCGCCCTGAACAGTGGCTGCTCATCGAGTGGCCGGCCTGCGACGAAGAGCCGAGCAAGTACGTCCTGTCTACCCTCCCCGAAGGCACCCCCCTGGACGAACTCGTGCGCGTTGCTCACCATCGCTGGCGCATCGAGCGCGACTACCAGGATCTCAAGCAGGACTTCGGCCTGGGTCACTACGAGGGCCGAGGTTGGCGAGGCTTCCACCACCATGCCGCGTTAAGCATCGCGGCCTATGGATTCTTGATGGCCGAACGCCTCATCGCCGACAAACCTGTCGGCGGCAAAAAAAACTTCGTCGAACGCCAAGTGCCTGCCCTTCCCGAGGATTACGTCCCCCGCGGCAGTTCTGCGCGCGCAGCGCCACGTGACGACCTCGATCACGAGCTTGCGCCATCGGCTGAGCTACCACCTGATCGCTCGTCTAAGGCAGTGCCCCTGCTGCGGAAGAGCAAGCGCAAGGCTTCTCTTATGACACAGTAAGATTAGCGAGAACATCCTGGTCGCTCAAGCGCACGCTGGACACCATAGAGGAGACCGCTCACGCGTTTACGCTGCCCGCTGCGCTGCGTGCTAGTCTGAGCGCATACGACCCGCCCGCCATCGAAGCGGAGCTTTCGCGCATCCAGGCCGAGATCGATGACATCGCTTTCGACCTCTATGGCTTTAGTGAGGCCGACCGTGCCGCCGTTCAAGGGGAGCAGAGTGCGGTGAATCAGGGCGATACCGAAACCAGTAATGACGACGAGGGCGATGAGGATGACAGCGCTGCACCCGTCGACCAGACGGTCGGCTTGTTGAGCTGGGCAGTCGGTGTGGCATTCGGTCGTTTCGACTGGCGCCTTGCGACTGGCGAGCGCGCCGCACCCGCTGAGCCGGATCCCTTCGAGCCGCTGCCCGCCAAGAGTCCAGGCATGCTGCCGGACGGGGCCTCGCCCTTCCATGCGCACGAAGGCATTCTGGTGGACGACCAAGGTCATCTGCACGACATCGCGCGTCTGGTCGAAGAGGTACTCGCCCGTGTCGAGGCGCCTGTTCCAGAAGATGTTCGCCGCTGGTTGCAGCGTGACTTCTTCGCCTTCCATCTGCAGCGCTACTCCAAGAGCCGCCGTAAGGCGCCCATCTACTGGCCGATTAGCACGACGTCCGGCAGTTATACGCTGTGGGTCTATTACCCCAGCTTGACCAGCCAGACGCTGTACACCGCCATCAACGATTTCGTCGAACCCAAGCTCAAGCATGTGGGAGATGACGCAGCCGTGCTGCGTAACAAAGGCAGCGCCCGCACTCGAGACGACGAGAAACAATTTGAGGCGCTCCAGAGCTTGGAGATTGAACTGCTGGATCTGCGTGACAGGCTGCAAGAGATCGCCCCCGGCTACAAGCCGAATCACGACGATGGCGTGCAGATCACTGCTGCGCCGCTCTGGCCGCTGTTTCGTCACAAGCCCTGGCAGAAGGTTTTGAAAGACACCAGGGCAAAGCTGGAAAAGGGCGACTTCGACTGGGCTCGCCTAGCGATGGCTTACTGGCCTGACCGTGTGCGAGAGAAGTGCAAGACCGACAAGTCGCTGGCCATCGCCCACGACCTTGAGGAGCTGTACGAGGAGTCCGAGGCGGACCCCAAGAAGACCCGTGGCCGGAGGAAGGCCGCAGAGTCCGAATGACCCAAGCCAGCGCTTCGATGCCGCCTCGCTGAGTCCTTCTGAATGGAATGCACTGAGAGGCGCCAACTGACCAAGCAGCCAAACAGCCAGAAGCTCAAACAAAGCCGAAACGGGAGGAATGAGACATGCTGATCTACGCCAACACCTTGTACCTCGAGCCGGCCGGAGGCCCAGGCGACGTCATTCGTCAGGTGGCCAAATGGGTTGGCCAGCGTACGCGGGGCTTTGTGGACGAAGCACGCCTGGCTGCAGGCATCCGCGAGCTGAAGCTCAAGGACGGCAGCACGCTGGGCTCCAAAACCACGGGCGCCCTGGACGACGAGCCGGTCTATCCCTACCTGTTCAGCGCGCAGTTGAGCCACCGAGACGAGGCGGTCTCAGGCCGCAAATGGATCACCGAGGTGGGGATTCGGCAGGAGGCGGCAGGCCGCCCTGTGGAGTGCTCCCTGCTGCTGAAGACCGACGAGGTTAGCGCTAGGGTCACGGCGCCGATTCAGGTGACACGGCCCAAGCTGGTAGAGCAACTGCTCAAGACTTGCAAGCCTGCGACGGAAACGCCTGGCCTGGTGGTCAAGAAGCTGGACGAGCACAGCGCCAAGGCCTTCTTGCACGAGGTGGAGCGCGGGGAGCGCGGCTACCCCTTGGTGTTGATCAGTTGCCCGCGCAATGGCCAGTACGCGGTGGACCCTGAGCGTCTTCGGTCGGTGTTGGCCGGCCTGGCGGATGTGGTGGCCGTGCCCGATGGGGTGGACACGTTTGCGATTGAGGATGTGGTGGGCCGGCGCTACATGGCTTTTGCTGGAGGCGTGAACATCGTGTTCCCGGTTCGGCGTGGCGTCCGTGAGCCGTTCTGCGACACGGTGCTTCTGCGTGCCGAAGCCATTGAAGACTTGCAGCACGACGGCAAGGTGCTGGAATCCGAGGTGCTGGGCATCATCACCCACCGCACCAACTTGCCGTTCTCTTGGCGCCATGTTTCACCGGTGAAAGTCGACCAGGCCATCTTGCATGGCCGGGTGGCCGCGCTGCTGGACAAGACCAAGGGCAGCCAGCACGCGGACGAGCTGGCTGAATATGTCGAGTTGCTGCAAGCCGCAGACCAAGACGTTCTGCGCAAGGAGGCTGAGCTCAAGCAGTCCCGGGCGGACTTCGAGGCCAAAGAGGAAGAGGTTCGAGATCTCAAGCAAGAGATCTTCAACCTCAGTCAGACCCTGAGCAGCCTCCAGGCCGACGACGGGCAAGGCGCTGCCATGGAGGTGTTGGCCCCCGTCCGCGAGCAGCTGCTGGACGCTGTCAAGTCCAAGCTGACACTGCAAAAGGTGGTGGACTTAATGGGCACTCTGTTCCCTGACCGCTTGGTGTTTTTGGACACTGCCATGGCGTCAGCCAAGGAGGCCGACCGAAGTGGCTCGAAGCTGGCCGAAAAGGCATGTGAGTTGCTGCACACGCTGGCCACGGGCTATTGGGGCGCGCTGAACGACGGCAAGGGTGACCAACATGCCAAGGGCGTGTTCGGGAAAGACGCCTACGCCGCCAACGAATCCGATTCGCTGAGCAATGAGGGCAGGCGCCTTCGCACCTTCAGCTACCGTGGGCAAGACTTTGTGATGGAGAAGCACCTCAAGCACGGGGTGAAAGACAGCAAGGCCGAGACCCTGCGCATCCACTTCGAGTGGCTGCCGGCAGAGAAGATGCTGGTGGTAGGGCACTGCGGTAAGCACCTGAATTTCTGAGAGCACGTTGAATGCGCATTGAAACCTTCATCCAGCAGGAGATCCTGACACTCCGCATGGCCGATAAAGGCGTGCTGGTGGTGTACGACCCCGAACGCCGCTACCACGGCACCTGCACCAGCATGGCCGACGAGCGCTGCCGCGTGGTGGATGCCAGCGGTAGCAGCATCCTCAGCCGGGAGGAGGCTGCGCAAGCTCTGCTTGAACTGGGCCAGGGCCGCATTGGGCACCTGTTGGTCTACGTGCCCACCGCTGCGCCGCTGACCGACGAGGCCCGCCAGCAAGACCCGTTCAGCCCCTACGCCGCCTGCGGGCGCGTGTTCCCCGATGGCGACGGTGACCGCTTTGAAAGCCTGTGCGAGAGCGCCAAGCCCGACCAGGTGCTGGAACTGCGCCGCATCTTCGATGCTGACCCCAACCCCAGCTTTGCCGTGATCGACGCGCTGGGCGGCGGCGTGGGCTGGCCCAACCTGCGTGCACTGTTGAACGTGGAGACGGGCCGCGACATCCTGCTGGCCCTGATGGTGCCCAACAGCGCACAAGAACATGCGCTGAAGACTGGCGACACCTGGGTGAATGAGGCGCGTGAGCTGCTAAAGGCCAGCCTTGCGCTCACGCTGCGCACGCGTGGCCGGGCGTGGTCCACCATCGCGGAAGAGCTTTGGCGCTACGTGCTGTTCAGCGAGTTTGCGTTTGACCTGCCTAGCCCCTTGCCTGCAGCCCTGCAAGACCTGCCCCGCGCGCCTGAGGGTAGCCAGACGGTGGTGCTTTCGCTGTGTGATGACCTGCGCAATGACCACCGCAGGCAACCCGTGTACATCGACCGGGCGCAGAAGCTGGAGCAGGAACTGGCCCTGGCCCAGCACTGTGCGGCGCTGAAAGACCTGGGGCCCCGCGAGACCTTCCCGTTTGAAGAGCGCAGCGCGCTGGAGCGCGGCATTGACGCTTTTCTGCGCGACGACGTGGACGCTGTGCGCCAGACCCTGGACCGCCAGCGCCGATCAGTCTGGGCGGCTCACGGCGAAAGCCGCTTGAAGTGGGACCTGCTGCGCGCCGCGCTGGAGCTGAGCTTGCGCTGCGAGGAGCTGGACAGCCAGCTGCCCCAGCATACCCAAGACATGGGCAAGCTGCTGGCGTTCTACACAGGCAGCCTGCGCGAGGCCGACCGCCTGCACCGCGAGTTTGAGCAGGCCCTGGGCGACTTTGAATGGCAAGACACCCAAGACGCCATGAAGCCCGTGCGCCAGCAGGCGCGCAAGGCCTACGGCCGCCTGGCTGAGAAGGCGCAACTGGCCTTCACCCGCCACCTGCAAGCTGGCGGCTGGCCGCTGGCCGGGCAACTGGCCAACGCGGATGTGTTTGACCGCTTTGTGGCACCCAAGCTCCAGCAGCATGGCCACAAGGTGGCCTACCTGATGATCGACGCGCTGCGCTACGAGCTGGGCGTGGCGCTGGAGAAGCAACTGGTGGAAGACGGTGCCGTGGCCTTGCAGGCCGCGCTGGCACCGTTGCCCACCATCACCCTAGTGGGCATGGCTGCACTGTTGCCCGGCGCAGGTCAGCAACTGAGCTTGCGCCGTGACGGTGCGGCCCTGGTGCCCCTGCTGGGCGAACAACCGGTGACCAACGTGGCGCAACGTATGGACGTGCTGCGCAAGCGTTACGGTCAACGCTTTGCCGAGGGCCGGCTGGAGGACTATGTGCGCAGCCGCTTGGACGTGCCTGCGGATGCAGACCTGCTGGTATTGCGCGCGGTGGAGATCGACAGCCACTTCGAGAACCACCCGGACACGGCGCCGGCGGAGATCACCAACGCGCTGCGCCGCATCCGCATGGCGCTGCACCGCCTGGCGGAGGCCGGTTTCCAGGAAGTGGTCATCGCCACCGACCACGGCTTCTTCATCAACACCCACGCTGGGGCGGGCGATGTGTGCGCCAAGCCCGAGGGCAACTGGCTGGTGGAGCACGACCGCTGCGCGCTGGGTGATGGCGCGGTGGGCAACACCCACTACGTGTTGCCTGCCGACAAAGCCGGTGTTCGCGGTGATGTGGCCAAGGTGGCCGGGCCGCTGACGCTGGCGGCTTACCGCACGGGCCTTCAGTACTTCCATGGCGGCGCCTCGTTGCAAGAGTGCGTGGTGCCGGTGCTGACAGTTCAGCTGAAGGCAAAGGGCCAGCCGGAAGTGACCCAGGCGCTGGTCAAGCTGAGCTACAAGAACGGCGCCACCAAGGTAACCACCCGCGTGCCGGTGATTGAGGTGGCGGTGGATGCAGCCGACATGTTCTCGGCCGACAGCGCATTTGAGATCCTGCTGGAAGCCCAAGACGCCAAGGGCAACGTGGTGGGCGAGGCCCGTGCGGGTGGCGCTGTGAACGCGGCCACCGGCACGCTGACGCTGCATGCGGGCGACAAGGTGCAGGTGGCGTTGAAGATGCAGCTGGAGTTCGAGGGCAAGTTCAAGGTGAAGGCACTCGACCCCAAGACCAGCCAGATCCACTGCCAGCTGGACCTGTCAACCGACTACACGGTGTAAGCCATGGAATACAGCCCCGACGATTTGGACCGCAAGCTGACTGCCGCCTTCGACGGCAAGGTGGTCCGCAAGGACCTGCTGCACCGCATCAAGAAGGGCACCAACGTGCCCACCTTCGTGCTGGAGTTCCTGCTGGCCCGCTATTGCGCCAGCGACGACGCGGCCGAGATCCAGGCCGGCATGGAAGCCGTGCTGGACACCCTGAACGAGAACTACGTGCGGCCCAACGATGCCAACGCGGCGCAGTCACGCGTGGCCACAAAGGGCAAGCACCGCTTCATTGACAAGGTGCACGTCAACTACGTTGAGAAGGACCGGCGGCACTGGGCTGCGCTGGAGAACTTCGACTCCCGCCGTGTGGCCATCAGCGAAAAGTACTACCGCGACAACGACCGGCTGTTGCAAGGCGGCCTGTGGGCGGAAGTGACCGTGGCCTTCAACGAGGTGGAAGACGACAAGTACACCTTCTACGTGGAAGACCTGCGGCCCATTCAGCTGAGCCGATTCGACTTTGACCGCTACTGCGAAGGCCGCGCCGGCTTCAGCCGCGACGAGTGGATGGACGTCATCCTGCGCTCGGTGGGCCTGGAGCCCAGCAAGCTGAGCAAGCGGGTGAAGTTCCACTTCATCGCCCGCCTGGCACCGCTGATTGAGGCCAACTACAACTTCATTGAACTGGGCCCGCGTGGCACCGGCAAGTCGTACTTCTTCAGCGAGTTCTCGCCGTACTCCACGCTGATCAGCGGCGGCCAAGCCACCAAGGCCACGCTGTTCTACAACAGCCAGCGCCACAAGATCGGCCTGGTGGGTTTCTGGGACACCGTGGCCTTCGACGAGGTGGGCGGCCTGAAGGTAAAGGATCCGGACACGATCCAGATCATGAAGGACTTCATGGCCAACGGCCGCTTCTCGCGCGGCGTGGAGGTGATTGCCGACGCGTCGATGGCCTTCGTCGGCAACCTGGACTTGTCGGTGGACCAGATCGTCCACTCTGAGGTGTACGACCTGTTCCAGCCGCTGCCCAAGGAGTTCGACCTGGCGGTTCAAGACCGCTTTGCGTGCTACTTGCCGGGCTGGGAGATGCCCAAGAACAGCAGCGAGTTCTTGACCGGCCGCTACGGCTTCATCACCGACTACCTGGCCGAGGCCTTCCACCACCAGCTGAAGCAGACAAATCGCTATGAGGAGGTCAGCAAGCGCATCAAGCTGGGCAAGGCGGTGGAAGGCCGCGACGAGAAGGGCATCAAGAAGACGGTTTGCGCCTTCATCAAGATCCTGC
This sequence comes from Phenylobacterium sp., assembly GCF_004299445.1. Classification (GTDB taxonomy): domain Bacteria; phylum Pseudomonadota; class Alphaproteobacteria; order Caulobacterales; family Caulobacteraceae; genus Phenylobacterium. The sequence goes on from NZ_SCTC01000086.1 coordinate 8,201, forward strand.
ACCCCAACGGCGCTCCGACGGACGAGGAGTTCGAAGAGTACGTTGCCTACGCCGTGGAATGCCGCCGCCGCGTGAAGGAGCAGATGAACAAGCGCAAGACGGACGACGAGTACGCGCGCATCAACCTCTCCTACTTCAACACCGCCGGCCAAGAGGTGGAGGTGTTCTGCCCTGAGTCGCGCAACGCTACGGCGACGCTGGAACCGAGCCGCCGCAGCATCCACGGCGGTGCGCCGGTGCCGCCTCTGGTACCGGCAGCGCCTGCCGTGCCCGCTCCAGCGACGCCGGCGCCAGCTGGTGCGGCGGCAACCACAAATGCGACGTCGCAACCGGTGGCAGCGCCACTGCCGGAAGCGCCGTCCGCACCAGCCGAGCCTGAACTGACCGAGCAGCACTACACCATCCACTACGGTGACTCAGGCCAC